>NZ_BAAARW010000002.1:0-404030 GCF_039532545.1 Actinomadura vinacea
TGCTGTGGTGTTCGCGTCCCTGTGTAGTTCTCAGAAAACAAACGGGTTTTGGCCGTGTTTGATTCTTGAATATTGGGCCGTTGAGGCTCGGACGAGTTTGCCACCCCCTGTTTTTGGGGGTGTGCGTGGGTCGTTCGGTGGTTTTGGCGGAGGGGAAACACCCGGTTCCATCCCGAACCCGGAAGTTAAGCCCTCCAGCGCCGATGGTACTGCATGGGAGACTGTGTGGGAGAGTAGGACGCCGCCGGACTTATATTAGGGTTTAAGGCCCCGCCAGGAAACTGGCGGGGCCTTACTCATTTTGTGGCTTATGCGGATTCTCTGTGAGGATCGCGTCCGCCCTATCAGCGTGATGTCCGCGTTGCTCGCTCTCCTTGCCGTCATGCTGATCGTCTTCGACACCGGCGTCAGACCGAGCCGCATCGGATGGCCGGTCAGTGCGGCGGTGTGGTCCGGGTGAGGGCCGCTTCCAGGGTTTCGGCCCATTGCCGGAGCAGGCGGGAACGGCGGGACGAGTCGTCGGTCAGCAGATCGGCGAGGCCCAGGCCGCGGACGAGATCCAGGGTGGCCTGTACGCTCTCCCGCACGCCGGGCACGCTCTCGTCCGCGCCCAGCGCCTCGACTGTGAGGCGGTGCGCCTCGCGTCCCACCTTCGCCTCGAGCGGGACGACCCGGGCGCGGAGCTGCTCGTCGGAACTGGCGGCTACCCACAACTGCAGGGCGGCCCTGAACAGCGGGCTGGTGTACAGCTCGCCGAGGAGGGTCAGCACCTCCAGGGTGGACGGGCGCCGTCCGGCGAGGGCGTCCAGGTGCTCGCGCATCCGCGCGGTGCGCACCTGCGAGCCGTACTCGACGGCCGCGGTGACCAGTTCCTCGCGGGTGCGAAAGTGGTGCTGGGCTGCGCCGCGGGAGACGCCGGCGCGCTCGGCGACCACGGTCACGGTCGTCCCGGCCCAGCCCACCGAGGCCAGGCAGTCGATGGCGGCCTCGAGCAGCCGCGCGCGGGTGGCGCGGCTGCGGTTCTGCCGCGGTTCGCGGGGAAGTGCCTGCGTGGTCATCGCTTTCAGTCAACCAAACGGCGGCATCGAAAAACAATCAAGCGCGATTGATTTTTTCCAGGCGGGCTGGCAGGGTGCAGCACATGACGCGACCCCGGAGTCGTCCGCTGAGGATCGGCAACGCCTCTGGCTTCTACGGTGACCGCTTCACGGCGGTGCGGGAGATGCTGGAGGGCGGCCCGCTGGACGTTCTGACCGGCGACTACCTGGCCGAGTTGACCATGCTGATCCTTGGCCGGGGGAGGCTGAAGGACCCAGGCGGGGGCTATGCCACGACGTTCCTGTGGCAGATGGAGGAGAGCCTGGGGCTGGCCGCCGATCGCGGGACGAAGATCGTCGCCAATGCCGGCGGGCTCAACCCGCGCGGCCTGGCCGAGCGGCTGCGGGAACTGGCCGGACGGCTCGGCGTCGACGTCCGGGTCGCTCATGTGGAGGGCGACGACCTGCTGCACCGGGCCGGGGACCTGGGCCTGGAGCACCCGCGCTACGGGGTCCCGCTGACCGCCAACGCCTATCTGGGCGCGTGGGGGATCGTCGAGTGCCTGCGGGACGGCGCCGACGTCGTGGTGACCGGGCGGGTGACCGACGCCTCGCTGGTCGTCGGCCCGGCCGCGGCGCACTTCGGCTGGTCGCGCGAGGACTGGGACGCCCTCGCCGGCGCCACCGCCGCGGGACACGTGCTGGAATGCGGCGCGCAGGCGACCGGTGGCAACTATGCCTTCTTCCAAGAAATCTACAATGTAAAGGCAGTCGGCTTTCCGATCGCGGAGATCCACGC
Organism: Actinomadura vinacea; assembly: GCF_039532545.1. Lineage (NCBI taxonomy): Bacteria > Bacillati > Actinomycetota > Actinomycetes > Streptosporangiales > Thermomonosporaceae > Actinomadura > Actinomadura vinacea. Next base: position 1,837 of record NZ_BAAARW010000002.1, read on the forward strand.
CGACGGTTCCAGCGTCATCACCAAGCACCAGGGCACCGGCGGCGCCGTCACCGTCGAGACCGTGACGGCCCAGCTCCTGTACGAGATCGGGGCCCCGGCCTACGCCGGCCCCGACGTGACGACCGCGTTCGACACCATCCGGCTGCGGCAGGACGGGCCCGACCGCGTCGCGCTCAGCGGCACGAAGGGCACCCCGCCGCCCGTGACGACGAAGGTGTGCCTCAACCATCTGGGCGGCCACCGGAACGAGATGACGTTCGTGCTCACCGGGCTCGACGTCCAGGCCAAGGCCGACCTCGCGCGGGCCCAGCTGGAGGCGGTCTTCGGCGCCGATCGTCCGGCGACGGTGGAGTGGACGCTGATCGGCGCCCCGGGGCCCGACCCGCGGACGCAGGGGGAGGCCACCGCGCTGCTGCGCTGCGCCGTGCTGGACCCTGATCCGGAGAAGGTCGGGCGGGTGTTCAGCGGCGCCGCCGTGGAGCTGGCGCTGGCCGGGTATCCGGGCTTCACGATGACGTCACCGCCGGGGAAGGGGAGCCCGTACGGGGTTTACACGCCGGCGTTCGTGCCGAACGGGGAGATCGAGCACGTCGCCGTGCTGCCCGATGGTACGCGCCGGGGCATCCCGGCGTGGGAGGGCGCGGCGCCGCCCCCGTACCAAGCCCCACGTCCGGCGAGGCAGGACCGACCGGCGGGGCCGCTTGTGCGGGTGCCGCTGGGACGGGTCGCCGGGGCGCGCAGCGGCGACAAGGGCGGTGACGCCAACATCGGAGTCTGGGCCCGTACCGGCGAGCAGTGGCGCTGGCTCGACGGCTTCCTCACCGTGGAACGGCTCGCCGTGCTCCTCCCCGAGACGCGCGACCTGGCCGTCACGCGCCACACCCTGCCCAACCTCCGCGCGGTCAACTTCGTCGTCGAAGGGCTGCTGCGGGAGGGAGTCTCGGCGTCGACCCGCTTCGATCCGCAGGGCAAGGCCCTGGGCGAATGGCTGCGGGCCCGCCTCGTCGACGTCCCGGAGGCGATCCTGTGAAGATCAGGAGCACCCTGAACACCCGCGACCCCGAGTACCGGGAGCGCCGCGAGGCCATGCTCGCCAAGATCGCCGAGTTGGCGGCCGAGCACGGGAAGGCGCTGCTGGGCGGCGGCGAGAAGTACGTGGCCCGGCATCGCGCGCGCGGCAAGCTGCCGGCCCGCGAGCGCATCGAGCTGCTCCTGGACCCCGACTCGCCGTTCCTGGAGCTGAGCCCGCTGGCGGCCTGGGGCAGCGACTTCCAGGTCGGCGCCGGTGTCGTCACCGGCATCGGCGTGGTCGAGGGCGTGGAATGCGTGATCGTGGCCAATGATCCGACGGTCCGGGGCGGGGCCAGCAATCCGTGGACGGTCAAGAAGAGCTTCCGGGCCGCCGACATTGCGTTCGAGAACCGGCTGCCGCTGATCAACCTGGTCGAGTCCGGCGGCGCCGACCTGCCCACCCAGAAGGAGATCTTCATCCCGGGCGGGCGGATGTTCCGCGACCTGACCCGGCTGTCGGCGGCCGGGATCCCCACGATCGCGCTCGTGTTCGGCAACTCCACCGCGGGCGGCGCGTACATCCCGGGCATGTGCGACCACGTGGTCATGGTCAAGGAGCGCGCCAAGGTGTTCCTGGGCGGTCCGCCGCTGGTCAAGATGGCCACCGGCGAGGACGCCGACGACGAGGAGCTCGGCGGCGCGGAGATGCACGCCCGCGCGTCCGGGCTGGCCGATTACATGGCGGTGGACGAGGCCGACGCGCTCCGGCTGGGCCGACGCATCGTCAGGCGGCTCAATCACCGCAAGGCCGGGCCGGCTCCCGGCCCGGTCCGGGAGCCGCTGTACGCCGTCGAGGACCTGGAGGGCATCGTCCCGGCGGACCTGAAGATCCCGTTCGATCCGCGCGAGGTGATCGCGCGGGTCGTCGACGCCTCCGAGTTCGACGAGTTCAAGCCGCTGTACGGGACCAGCCTGGTCACCGGATGGGCGCGGCTGCACGGCTACCCGGTCGGGATCCTGGCCAACGCGCAGGGCGTGCTGTTCAGCGCGGAGGCGCAGAAGGCGGCGCAGTTCATCCAGCTGGCCAACCAGACCGACACGCCGCTGCTGTTCCTGCACAACACGACCGGCTACATGGTCGGCAAGGAGTACGAGCAGGCCGGGATCATCAAACACGGCGCGCTCATGATCAACGCCGTGGCGAACAGCAGGGTCCCGCACCTGACGCTGGTCATGGGGGCGTCGTACGGGGCGGGCAACTACGGGATGTGCGGCCGTGCGTACGACCCCCGGTTCCTGTTCACCTGGCCGAGTGCCAAGTCGGCGGTGATGGGCCCGCAGCAGCTGGCCGGGGTGCTGTCGATCGTCGCGCGGCAGGCGGCCGAAGCGCGCGGCCAGGTGTACGACGAGGACCAGGATCGGGCCATGCGCGAGATGGTGGAGAACCAGATCGAGGCCGAGTCGCTGCCGTTCTTCCTGTCCGGACGGCTGTACGACGACGGGGTCCTCGATCCGCGCAACACCCGTACCGTGCTGGGGTTCTGCCTGTCGGTCGTGCACAACGCCCCGATCCGCGGTGCCGAGGGCGGCTTCGGCGTCTTCCGAATGTGAGCCGTCCCGCGAGCCCGCTGCCCCCTCTCCGCCCCCTCGACTCCGTGAGCGAAGGCCGAATGATCGACAGACTGCTGGTGGCCAACCGCGGCGAGATCGCCCGCCGCGTCTTCCGCACCTGCCGCGACCTGGGCATCGGCACGGTCGCGGTGTTCTCCCACGCCGACACCCTGGCGGCGCCCGGCGCGCCGACGGAGGCGGTTCCGCACGTGCGCGAGGCCGACGTGGGCGTCCTGCTGCCCGGGACGTCCCCGGCCCGCACCTATCTCCGCGGCGACCTGATCATCGCCGCGGCGCGGAGCGCGGGCGCCGACGCGATCCATCCCGGGTACGGGTTCCTGTCGGAGAACGCCGGGTTCGCGCAGGCGGTCCTGGACGCCGGGCTGGTGTGGGTGGGGCCGCCGCCGGAGGCCATCGAGGCGATGGGCTCGAAGATCGAGGCCAAGAAGCTGATGGCGGCGGCGGGCGTGCCCGTCCTGCCCGAGCTGGATCCGGACGCGGTCACCGAGGCCGACCTGCCGATCCTGGTCAAGGCGTCGGCCGGCGGCGGCGGGCGCGGCATGCGGGTGGTGCGGTCGCTCGCCGACCTGCCGGACGCCGTCGAGGCCGCCCGCCGGGAGGCGCGTTCGGCCTTCGGCGATCCGGCCGTCTTCTGCGAGCCGCTGCTGGAGGGCGCCCGCCATGTCGAGGTGCAGCTGCTGGCCGACGCGCACGGCACGGTGTGGGCGCTGGGGGAGCGGGACTGCTCGGTGCAGCGCCGGCACCAGAAGATCATCGAGGAGGCGCCCTCGCCCGCGGTGGCGGCCGGGCTGCGCGCGGAGCTGTGCCGGGCGGCGGTGGACGCGGCCCGCGCGATCGGGTACGTCGGCGCGGGCACGGTCGAGTTCATGCTCGCCGGCGACGGGCGCCGGTTCTTCTTCCTGGAGGTCAACACCCGGCTTCAGGTCGAGCATCCGGTGACCGAGTGCGTGTACGGGCTCGACCTCGTCCGGCTCCAGCTCGAGATCGCCGAGGGGGTGCGGCTGCCGGCCGAGCCGCCGGAGCCGCGCGGGCACGCGATCGAGGCGCGGCTGTACGCCGAGGACCCTGCGGCGGGCTGGCGGCCGGGCAGCGGGACGCTGCACTCCTTCGAGGTGCCGGGCGTCGACGCCGAGTTCGCGGTCCCGCCGGGGTTCGGGCTGCGGCTCGACAGCGGGGTCGAGAGCGGCGGCGAGATCGGCGTCCATTTCGACCCGATGCTGGCCAAGCTGATCGCCTGGGGTCCGACACGTGCGGCCGCGGCGCGCAGGCTCCGCGCCGCGCTCGCCGGTGCGCGCATCCACGGCGTCACCACCAACCGGGATCTGCTCGTGCGGACGCTGGGCGAGCGCGTCTTCCTGGCCGGGGACGCCACGACCGGCTACCTCGACCAGGTCGGCCTGGACGTGCTGGCGCGGCCCTTGGCCGACGAGGCGGCGGTGCGGCTGTCGGCGCTGGCGGCCGCGCTCGCGGACGCCGCCGCCAACCGGGCCGCCGCCCCGGTCCTGGGCGGCCTTCCGTCCGGCTGGCGGAACGTGCCGTCGCAGCCGCAGCGCAAGTCCTACGCGGGGCCGGGCGGCGAGACGATCGAGGTCGCCTACCGCCTCGGCCGCGGCGGCGTCCTGAGCGCCGAAGGCCACCATGACCGGGTGCGGCTCGTGGCGGCGTCCCCTTCGGCGGTGACCCTGGACGTGGACGGCGTGCGGTACGGCTTCGACGTGCGGACCGTCCCGGACGCCGGGGTGTACGTCGACTCCGCGCTCGGGCCGGTGGCGCTGCGCGCGCTGCCGCGCTTCGCCGACCCGAGCGACCTGGTCGCGCCGGGGTCGCTGCTGGCGCCCATGCCCGGCACCGTCGTCCGGGTCGAGACCGAGCCGGGGGCCGCGGTGGCGGAGGGGCAGACCCTCCTGGTCCTGGAGGCGATGAAGATGGAGCACCGGATCACGGCTCCGGCCGCGGGCGTCGTCGCCGAGCTGAACGTCGCCGCGGGCCGCCAGGTCGAGGCCGGCGCCGTCCTCGCCGTCATCGCCGAAGGGAAGGAGCCGGAGTGAGCCTCGTCGAGGCCCACAAGCGGCGGGCCCGAGTCGGCCCGCTGATGTCCCGCGTCCCTCTTAGGAGCCACGCGGGCAAGTCGCTCTGCCGGGTGACGACGTCGCTCGCCGGGTTCGCCTAGGGTCTCTCTCGAAGTGGCCTCAGGTACCGCGCGAGCGCGCTACCTGGCCGGTGGGGGCGATGCCGGAGGCGAGCATCATCGGGCAGATCGCGAAGCGATGTCGCGCTCGCACCAAGCACGGTCAGGGTGCGAGCCGCCAGGCGAGCCCCTGGGCCGTGATTGCAAAAAACACAGCCGCCGACCTGGCCCCGGCGGCGGGCGAGCCGCTGCTGCCGCTGCGGCGTGCGGGGTGGACGGCGTGGGCGCCGCACGTGTTCGTCGCCCTGTACGCCATCTGCTTCTGCGGTCTCATCTGGCACACGCTGATCGAGGACTTCGGCGTCCCGAACCAGGTGGCCGCGTGCCTGGGCTTCGCGCAGGCGCTGGCGCTGCCGTTGGCGCTGTACTGGCCGCTCTCGGGCTGGTGGCTGTCGCTGGCGGCCGGGGTGGCCGCGGCGGTCGCGGCGGCCGCGGCGCCTGGATGGGCCGTGGCGCGGGAGACCGTGGCGCTGTGGCCCGGACCCGATCTGGCCGCGCACCTCAGCGTGCTGGCCCTGGTGGGGATGCGGGTGCGGCTCCGCGCGCAGGTGGAGATGTGGGCGCTCACCCTGGTGGCGGGCATCGCGCTCGCGGTGGCGTTCCCCGATCGGGATCCGTTCACCGGGGTGCTGTCGATGAGCGTGTACTCGGCCGTGGTGCTGGTCGCGGTCGGCGCGTTGCGCTCGCGCGGCGAGGCGATGCGTCGGCTGGCCGAGCAGCGCGGCATCAGCGAGCGGGAGCGGGCGCGGCGGGCCCTGCTGGAGGAGCGCGCCCGCATCGCCCGTGAGCTGCACGACGTCGTCGCCCACCACATGTCGGTGATCGCCATTCAGGCCGAGGCGGCGCCGCTGCGCGTGCCCGACCCGCCAGGGGAGCTGACCCGCTCGTTCGCCACGATCCGCGGCAACGCGGTCGAGGCGCTGACCGAGCTGCACCGGGTGCTGGACGTGCTGCGCGGCGACCACGGCCCGCCCGTTCCCGAGGAGGAGGACGCGCCGCAGCCCACCTTGGACCGCCTGGACGACCTGTTGTCCGGGGTGCGCGGCGCGGGCCTGTCGGTGGCGGTCGAGGTCGCGGGGACACGGCGGCCGCTGGCGCAGGGCGTGGAGCTGTCGGCGTACCGGATCGTCCAGGAGGCGCTGAGCAACGTCCTGAGGCACGCCCAGGGCGCCGAGGTGACCGTGACGCTGGACTATTCCCCCGACCGCCTGGACGTGCACGTGACCAACACCGCGGGCACCGGAGCGGGTGCCTCGGGGCGGGCCGCGGCCTCCGGCGGCGGGCACGGGCTGGTCGGCATGCGGGAGCGGGCCGCGATGCTCGGCGGTACGCTGACGGCCGGCGCGCGGCCCGGAGGCGGGTACGCGGTGCTGGCCCGTTTGCCCACCGCGCCGTCCGGCAGGCCCCCGGCCGAGTTGCCGGTCGTGGAGCCGGTGACGCCCCAGAGAGAAGGACCGCGATGACGATCCGGGTGCTGATCGCCGACGACCAGGCCATGGTCCGCGAGGGCTTCTCGGTGCTGCTGGGGGCGCGGCCGGACATCGATATCGCGGGGGAGGCCGCCGACGGCCGCGACGCCGTCGAGCGGGCCGCCGCGCTGCGCCCCGACGTGGTGCTGATGGACGTGCGCATGCCCGTGATGAGCGGGCTGGAGGCCACCCGGCTCATCACCGCGGCCGGCACCGCCCGCGTCCTGGTCCTCACCACCTTCGACCTGGACGAGTACGTGTACGAGGCGCTGCGCTCGGGTGCCAGCGGCTTCATGCTCAAGAGCGCGACGGGAGACGCCCTGGCCGAGGCGGTACGGGTGGTGGCGGGCGGGGAGGCGCTGCTGGCGCCCAGCGTCACCCGGCGGCTCCTCTCCCATTTCGCGCGGCTCGGCGGGGCCGGCGGGCGGCCGCTGAAGGTCGTCGAGGAGCTGACCGAGCGGGAGACCGAGGTCCTGGCCCTCGTCGCCGGCGGCCTGTCGAACGCCGAGATCGGCGCGCGCCTCGTCGTCGCCGAGCAGACCGTGAAGACGCACGTGAGCCGGATCCTGACCAAGCTGGGCCTGCGCGACCGCACCCAGGCGGCCGTGTACGCCTACGAGACCGGCCTGGTCCGCCCCGGCGCCGGCTGAAGTGCCCCGGGCGCGGGTCAGCCGGTCAGCCGGCCCAGCTGCTCCGCCAGCGGCACGGGCGCGTCCAGCCGGTTGTCGACCGCCAGGTGCGGGACGGGCGGCGGCTCCTCCGGGCGCATCCGCTCGACGAACGCCTCGAAGGCGGCCAGCTTGCCGGTGTCGCGGGACGAGCCGCGCGCGGTCAGCCGGTGGTGCAGCGTCGCCGCGTCGGTCCGGATCCACACCAGCCGAACCGGCGGCCCGCCGAGATCGGCCACCCACGCGGCCCACCGCTCAGGGGACCGGATCTGCCCGGTGAACGGGCCGCTCAGCAGCACCGGGCAGCCGTGGGAGCGGATCTCCCGGGCGGTGGCGGTCATGCCCGCGTACTCGTGCCGCTTGATGTGCGCGTCGTACCAGGGGCCCTCCCGCTCGCCCGGGTCGCGCCCGTGGGCGTCCAGGACCGCGGCGACGAACGGCCCGTACATCGTGTCCTTGTCCAGTAGCGCGGGGACGGGCCGCAGCCGGGCCAGCAGCAGTTCCGACACCGTCGTCTTGCCGCCGCCCGGAGGACCGGCGACCACCCAGACCGTGCCGGGCGCAGTACTGCTCATGTACGGCCGCTCATGCGGGGATGCGAAGGCGGCGGCTGGCGAGCCGCTCGATGCGCGCCGCGTCGATCTCGTGGCCGAGCCCCGGCTGGGTGTAGGGCACGCCCACCACCCCGCCCGAGGACCGCACCGGGGGCGACACGAACGCCGGCCCGCCCGCCGGATCGGACACCTCGCTCGGCAGCGTCACGCCCGGCAGCGCGGCCAGCGCCACCGCCGCGGCCTGCCCGATGCCGAACGCGCCCGTGCCCGTGCACCACACGTCCCAGCCCGCCGCGTAGGCCAGGTCGTGCGCGCTGCGCGCGACGGTCAGCCCGCCCATGCGGTCGACGCCGAGGTCCAGCACCCGGCCCGCCTCCTGGGAGATCGCGGCGTCGAGGGTGTCGAGGCCGTCGACGCCGGGGGCCAGCGCGGTGCCGATCCGGCGCTGGAGCCGGGCGTGCGCCGACAGGTCGTCCGCGGGGAAGGGCCGCACGATCGCCAGCAGCCCGTAGCCGTCCAGCGCCTCCAGCACGGCCAGGTGCTCGGGCGTCTCGCGGTAGGAGTGCCGGGCGTCGGCGACGACCGCCAGGGCCGGGAACCCCTGCCGGATCAGCCGCACCGGCTCGAGGTCCCAGCCGGGCCGCACGTCCACCGCGATCCGCGTGTGCCCGGCGCCGACCGCCTGGTTGACGCGGCCGACCACCGTCTCCAGCAGCGGTTCGGGGGTGATCCGGGCACCGGTGACGATCGAGGTGCGGGTGCCGCCCAGCGCGTGCGCCAGCGGCTCGCCGCGGGCCCGGCACCACAGGTCCCAGCAGGCCATGTCGATCGCGGCGGCGGCCCCCGCGCAGCCCAGCTCCGCGGCCGCCGACACGTCCTCGGGACGGTCCAGCTCCAGCCCGATCAGCGCCGGGCCCATCCGCTCCTCGATATCGGCCCAGACGTCGCCGCGGGCCGCGCCGTCGCGAGTGACGGCGGCCTCGCCCCAGCCCACCGCGCCGTCCTGGCCGGTCAGCCGTACCAGGACGCTCTCCGGCCGCCGTCCGCGCGGCATCGCCACCCGGAACGCGTCGCAGCCCTGGATCTGGGGCACCGGCTTCCGCCCTTCACGTTCGAGAATCGCTCTCTCCCATGATCCCCCCTCTGGGGACCAGCGAAGACATCGCGTCGGCGCGGATCAGTGGCGGCACGGCCACGGGCGGCGCAGGGGCCGTTTCTCGTAACCGCCCTCGGCGAGCCCGGCCAGCCGCTCGAACGGGTTGTAGGAGGCGTGGTCGCCAGACAGGAGCAGCGACACCCCGGCGCACACCAGATACGCCGGGATCATGACCGGGCCCAGGCAGCAGGCGTACTGCGTCGAGTGGCGGGCCTCGTGCCGCAGCAGCGCGGGGCGGTCGAGCAGCGACCGCGCCTCGCGGCGGAGCAGGATCACGTTCCCGACCGTGAACGCCGATGCCACCGGCAGCGGCAGCCGGTAGCCGCCGGCGATGAGCAGCCCGTCGGGGCCGCGCAGTACCCGGCGCGGCCCGCGGGTGCCCGCGGCGGCGAGCAGCAGGCCCAGCGGGGTCGACAGGTTGACGAGGTTGACCGCCTGGCGGAGGCGGTGCTTGGCCCTCATGTCGCTCCCCGCCAGGTCGCTCGTCCGGGCCCGGTCAGTGCGGGCAGGCCTCGTCCAGGGAGACCGGCTTGGTCGACGGCGACGGCGACGGCGACGGGGAGGGGGAGGCACCGGCCGCCGGCCGCGTCTTGGTGCCGGTCGGGGACGGCGAGGCCGAGGCCTGCGCGCGCTCGCCCGCGATGGCCCGGGCGGTGAGCTTGCGGATCAGCGCGAAGTCGGGGTTGCCGGTGGAGATCAGCGGCGGGACGAACTGGAGGCTGTCGATCCGCGAGCCGTCCTTCACCTTGGACGACAGCGACACGAACGCCGGCAGCAGCTCCTGCGGGATGTCGGTGGAGATGGCCCGCTTGGTGGCGGCGGCCAGCTTGTCGAACCTGGTCAGCACGGTCTGCGGGTCGGCCTGCTTGGCGATCGCGGCCAGCAGGCACTTCTGCCGGCCCATCCGGGCGTAGTCGCTGCTGAGGGTGCGGGATCGGCCGTACCACAGGGCCTCCTTGCCCTTGAGGACCCGGTTGCCCGGCTGCAGCACCTCGCCCCGCTGGCCGAACGGGATCGGCTCGGTGATCTTGAGCCGTACCCCGCCCATGGCGTCGACGATGTCGGCGAACCCGAACATGTCGACCAGGATGTAGTAGTCGACCGGCTGGTTGAGGATCCCGCTGATGGTGGCCTTCAGCAGCTCGGGGCCGCGCTGGTTCTTGCGCGCGCCGGGCACCAGGTCGGGGTGGTCCTCGGCGTACTGGTAGACCTCGTTGAGCAGGCCGGGGGTGCCGCCGCCGTCGCCGGTGAAGCCGTAGGGGAAGCGGTCGCGGGCGGGCCCGGCCGGCATCGGGATGCTCTCCAGGTTGCGCGGCAGGCTCAGCAGCACGGTGTCACCGGTCTTGGTGTCGACGCTGGCCAGCGTCATGCTGTCGGTCCGCACGCCCTGCCGGTTGGCGGCGGCGTCGCCGCCGAGCAGCAGCACGTTGACGCGCCTCTGGCCGTTCCAGGGGTCCTTGGTGTTGACGGGACGGCCGTTGCCGCCGCCCGTCTGGAAGATGCTGGTGAGCGCGTCCCGATAGACGTAGGTGTTGTAGGCGCCCCAGGAGACCGGTACCGCCACGGCGAAGCACAGCACCGTCACCGCCACGCCGCCCGCGGTGCTTTTGCCCAGCGACAGGGCGCCGGGGCGGACCAGCTGGTAGGAGCGGATGACCACGGTGACCCACACCAGGCCGATCGCGAGGATCCCGCCGGCCGTGCCCGACAGCCAGGCCGGCTGCACCGCCAGCTCCATCAGCCGCGGGCGGAAGAACAGGCCCGCGACCGCCGCGGCCGCGCCCAGCAGCACGAAGGCGCCGACCAGGAGCGCGCCGACGATCCGCCGGCCGGTGACCAGGTGGGCCACGCCCCAGACGAGGGCGGAGGCCAGGGTGAGGGCCAGGGCGTGGGGCAGGCTTCGCTCGGGGTCCTCACCCCGGGCATCCCGCACGTCGAATCGACTCGCCATCTACGCTCCGATCCCCACGTACGGTGAACTCAGACCCTCGCCTACATTATGGACGCGCGAAACCCGCGGAGAGTTGCCCGGCGGCCGGACGCGCGCGGGCCCGCCTCCGATCGGGCGCCGCGGCGGCGCCGTGGAGGCGCGGTCCGTGCGCCGCCGGCCGCGGCTCTCGCCCGGCCCAGTCGTCCCGGCTCCGCGACGGGAGCCCGATCCGGGGCCCCGCGGCCCGCGCGGTCGGCCGGGGCGCTGCCCGGCGGCCCGGATCATCCCGAGATACTAGCGGTGGCGGGACCCGCGGTCCGGCGATCTTGGTGATCTTCCCGTCCCGGCGCGCCGCGGCGGGCGGGCCCGGACGGGCCGCCTCCGTCCCCTCGGCGGAGCGATGGCCAGGCATGACTCCGTTGGGTAGCTCCATGGACGCATTCAGTGGCGAGTTTCGGTCATGCTCTGACTACCCCGCAACGGGGCCGTGTCACCAGCTGCTCGACAGCGGCATCCCCTCGGCGTAGCCCGCGGAGCTCTGGACCCCCACCGTGGCCCGCTCGTGGAACTCCTCCAGCGTCCGCGCGCCCGCGTACGTGCACGAGCTGCGCAGCCCCGCCACGATCGAGTCGATCAGGTCCTCGACGCCGGGCCGCTCGGGGTCCAGGTACATCCGGGAGGTCGAGATCCCCTCCTCGAACAGCGCCTTGCGCGCCCGGTCGAACGGGGAGTCCTCGGCGGTGCGCAGCCGCACCGCCCGTGCCGAGGCCATCCCGAAGCTCTCCTTGTAGAGGCGGCCGTCGGCGGCGCGCTGCAGGTCGCCCGGCGACTCGTAGGTGCCCGCGAACCAGGAGCCCACCATCACGTTGGACGCCCCGGCGGCCAGCGCCAGCGCCACGTCCCGCGGGTGGCGCACCCCGCCGTCGGCCCACACGTGCCGGCCCAGCCGCCGCGCCTCCGCCGCGCACTCCAGGACCGCCGAGAACTGCGGGCGGCCGACGCCGGTCATCATCCGGGTGGTGCACATCGCGCCCGGCCCCACGCCCACCTTGACGATGTCGGCGCCGGCCTCGATCAGGTCGCGGGTGCCCTCGGCGGTGACCACGTTCCCGGCGACCACCGGCACGCCGGGGTCCAGGCCGCGCACCGCCGCCAGCGCGGCGGCCATCTTCTCCTGGTGCCCGTGCGCGGTGTCCACGACCAGCAGGTCGGCTCCGGCCTCCAGCAGCGCCTTGGCCTTCGCCGCCACGTCGCCGTTCACCCCGACCGCCGCGGCGACGCGCAGCCGGCCCGCGGTGTCCAGCGCCGGGGTGTAGAGGGTGGCGCGCAGCGCGCCGGTGCGGGTGAAGATGCCGGTGAGGCGGCCCGCGGCGTCCACGACCGGCGCCAGCCGGTGGCCGCGCTCGTGCAGCCGGTCGAACGCCTCGCGGGGGTCGACGCCGTCCCGGAGCGTCACCAGGTCGCGGGACATGACGTCGCGCAGCTGGGAGAACCGGTCGACGCCGTGGCAGTCGGCCTCGGTCACCACCCCGACGGGCCGGCCGTCCTCGACCACGATGACCGCGCCGTGCGCGCGCTTGGGCAGCAGCGCCAGCGCCTCCCCGGCGGTGTCGCCGGGAGAGAGGCGGATCGGGGTGTCGTAGACCAGATGGCGCTCCTTCACCCACCTGATCACGTCCGTCACGACCTCGACGGGGATGTCCTGCGGGAGCACCGCCATGCCGCCGCGCCGCGCGACCGTCTCGGCCATCCGCCGCCCGGACACCGCGGTCATGTTGGCCACCACCAGCGGGAGCGCGGTGCCGCTGCCGTCGGAGGTGGCCAGCTCCACCTCCAGCCGGGACCCGACCGCGGACCGGCGGGGGACCATGAAGACGTCGTTGTAGGTGAGGTCGTGAGCGGCATGCTCACCGTTCAGCAGGCGCACGGCTGTACAACACACCAATCGCGGATGAGAGTGGCTTTGCCACAGTCCATTCTCAGGCATACCCGCGCCTGCTCCGGCCGAAGCGGAACCCCGGCGGATGTTGATCGAGGGCCGGGCCGGACACGGCCTGTCATCGCCCGGACCGCCGCGGACCGGCGGGAATGCCCCGAGGTGACGATGACATGGCGGCGCAGTGCCCGCCACGAACGATCCGGGCGCCGCGCGCGTAACCATGGAGACGGTGTGGACGAAGTGGTTCCGAGTGCAAGGTGAGGCTTAGCTCTCTGTAAAGTCACCTCTTGACGATCCTGCGCGCGCGATGCAGTTTTCTTACATGTGCCTCGCGCGGACATCCACCCCCCGTAGGAGGCGTCACAGCAGAACACCGGGAGCGGCGCATGCAGGTCACGCAGGTGAGACCGGTGCGCGGCGTCCTTTCGCGCCGCCGCCGGCGACCGCCGTGCGGTGATCGTCCCGGTGGCCGCGCGGCCGGCCGGCCCGCCCCGCATCGTGATCATCACCACGCGGTGCGGTGCCCCGCCGATGCCCCGCGGCCTCGCCCGCGCGTACTGATCCCGGTCGCGTTGCGATACCGCGACGCTTCCCCCGGCACCGAATTCGGCGCCGCCGGGACGGAATGCCGACGCATCGACGGTCGGCGGGCACGACGAACACGAGCAAGATCAATATTTGACGACGGACCGTCCCGAAATGGAATGATCTTGCAATTGTCAGCTAAACGAGTCATCGCACCCCGAGGAGGAGAGCCGTGCTGGATGCGGTCGACGCCGTGCTCGTCCGCGAGCTCCAGCGGGATGGCAGGGCGACGTTCCAGGCCCTCGCCGACCGGGTGGGGCTGTCCCGCACGGCCGTGCGGGCACGGGTGCAGAACCTTCTCGAGACCGAGGTCGTCCGCGTCGTGGGCATCGTGCACGCCGCGGTCGTCGGAGCGGAGGCCATCGGGCACGTCTCGGTCACCGTGGACGGCTCGGCCCGCAAGGTCGCCGCGGCCATCGCCGAGCGCCCGGCGGTCAGCTTCACCGCGCTGACCGCGGGACCCCACGACCTGGTCGCGCAGGTGCGCACCCGCGACGACGGCACGCTGGCCGCCGAGGTGGACCACATCCGCACCGTCAGCGGGGTCCGCTCGGCGGAGGTGTTCCGCTCGGTCGCCACCGTGCGCGACACCCACGCCGTCGTACGGGAGCTCGGCGACATCGCCCTGGACGACATCGACTGGCGGCTGCTGCAGGAACTGCAGCGCGACGGCCGCGCGCCCTACACCAGGCTGGCCCACATCATCGGCCTCTCCCAGGCCGCCACCCGCGCCCGCGTGGTGAGGCTGATGCGCTCGGGCGTCATCCAGGTGACGGGGCTGGCCGACCCGCTGGCCCTGGGCGCCGCCGAGCTCGGCGGGTTCGGGCTCGTGGTCACCGGCGGCCTGCGGCGCGTCGCCGAGGCCGTGGCCGCGCAGGAGGGCGTGCGCTACCTGGCGACCGGCTTCGGCCGGTACGACATCGTCGGCCAGGCGGAGGCGCCCTCGCGCGCGGAGATGGTGGCGGTACTGGACGCCATCCGCGCCGTCCCGGGCGCCACCGTGCGCGAGTCGTGGCACCACCTGGACGTGGTCAAGGAGTCCTACGCCGTCGAGCTGCCGGACAAGCCCCTCAACGGAGCCTGAGGCACGCCCGGCGAGAGCCGTGCCCCGGGCGCCACCGCGCAGATGCGGTGGCGCCCGGAGCCGCAACTGCCTGGGCGGCGCTTTCTGGGCTGGGAACGCGATACGGCGTCAGGCCGATGGCGGGAAGCGGACGGGCAGCTCCATCATCGCCCGGTGGAACGGCCCCGGACGCCACCGGATCTCCTCCACCGGCACGGTCGGCTCCACCCCGGGGATCCGGTCCAGGAGCCGCTCGATGGCGGCCGAGGCGATGAGGCGGGCGTGTCCCTTGGCCGGGCAGGTGTGCGGTCCGGCGCTCCAGGCCAGGTGCGCGCGGTTGCCCACCCGGCTGCCGGTGGCCCGGCTCGGGTCGGTGTTGGCGGCGGCGAAGCTGATCACCACCGGCTGGTCGGCCGGCAGCCGCGTCCCCGCGAGGTCGACGTCGCGGAGGGGGTAGGTCACCCCGTAGTTGGCCATCGGCGGATTGGTCCACAGGACCTCGTCGAGCGCGTCCTCGATCGGCAGGCTGCCGCCCGACAGCTCGCCGCCGAACCGCTCGTCGGCCAGCAGCAGCAACAACGCGTTGGCGATGAGGTTCTGCTCCGGCTCGGTCCCCGCCCCTATCATGACGATCAGCTGGTGTGCCATCTCCTCGTCGGTCAGCCGCGCCGGATGCGCCATCATCCAGGACGCCACGTCCGCGCCGGGCTCCCGGCGTTTGAGCATGACCAGCTCGAACACGGCCTCGGAGAGGACCTTGTTGGCCTCCTCGGCGTTCTCGGCCTCGAAGATGCCGCTCATGCCGCGGCCCAGCCGCTCGCCGATCCCGGCCGGGCAACCGAGCATCTCGTTGAACACCAGCTGCGGCAGCCGCCGCGCGAAATCGCCGACCAGGTCGGCCTCGCCCGCACCGGCGAACTCGTCCAGCAGCAGGTCGGCGGCCCGCTCCACCGATTCCCGCAGCGCCCCCGGATCCAGCCGCGACAGCGCACCGCTGACGGCCGAGCGCAGCCGCGCGTGCACCTCGCCGTCGGTGAACAGGCAGTTGGGGCGCGACTGCATCATCGGCAGCACGGGGCAGTCGGACGGGACGGTCTTCTCCCACCGGCTCGGGTCCTTGGGGAATGTGCCTGGATCGCGCAGCACCTCCAGCGCCGTGTCGTAGGCCAGCACCAGCGTCGCGGGGTAGCCGGGGGCCAGCTCGACCGGCGCGACCGGGCCGTGCCGGCGCATCTCTTCGTAGACGGCCTGCGGGGCGTCGGCGAAGTCGGCACCGTACATCGGGACGGGGGCTCGCGGCGGCTGCGAGGGGTCGTCCGGACCTGAGGGAGGAGGGGGCATGTTTCTTAACGCCTTTCCGGCACGTCCAGGCTCAGAAGCGGACGGGAAGCGCGGTCAGGGAACGGTGGATCGGTCCCGGACGCCATCGCAGCTCCGCGGGGTCGATCGCCACCTCCATGTCGGGGAACTGGTCCAGCAGCCGCTCGATGGCCACCGAGGCGATCAGCCGGGCGGGGCGCTTGGCCGGACAGGTGTGCGGCCCGGCCCCCCAGGCCAGGTGCGCGCGGTTGCCCACCCGGCTGCCCGTGGCGCGGCTCGGGTCGGTGTTGGCGGCGGCGAAGCTCACCAGGACGGGCTGGTCGGCGGGCAGCCGCGCCCCGGCGAAGTCGGTCTCGCGGACCGGGAAGCTGAACCCGAGGTTGGCCAGGGGCGGGTCGGTCCACAGGATCTCGTCCAGGGCGTCCTCGATGGCCAGGTTGCCGCCCGACAGGTCGCCGGCGAACCGGTCGTCGATCAGCAGGAGGCGCAGCCCGTTGGCGATGAGGCTGTGCTGCGGCTCGACGCCCATGCCTATGACGAGCGCGATCTGGTCCATCATCTCCTGGTCGGTCATCCGCGCCGGATGCGCCATCATCCAGGACGCCACGTCCGGGCCCGGCTCCCGCCGCTTGAGCATCACCAGATCGGCCAGTGCCTGGCCGAGCATCTTGTTGGCCTCGTCGGCGTGCTCCACGTCGATGACCCCGCTCAGCGCGACGATCACCCGCTGGGCGAGTTCGGGCGGGCAGCCGAACAGCCGGGTGAACACCTGGGCCACCAGCACCCGGGCGTACTCGCCGACCAGGTCGGCCTCGCCCCGCGGGCCGAGCGAGGCGATCAGCTCGTCGGCGGTCTCCTCGACATGCCGGCGCAGGTCGATGACGTCGATCCGCGCCAGGGAGTCCTGCAGCGCCGAGCGCAACCGCGAGTGCCGCTCGCCGTCGGCGTAGAGGCAGCTGGGGCGGTAGCCGAGGACCGGCTTGAGGGGACAGTCCTCGGGGACGGTCTTCTCCCAGGCCCGACCGTCCTTGGGGAAGCTCCCGGGGTCGCGCAGCGCCTCCAGCGCGGCGTCGTACCCGAGGATCAGCGTCGCCTCGACGCCCGGTGACAGCTCCACCGGCACCGCCGTGCCGCGGTGGCGCATCCCGTCGTACACCCGCTGCGGGTCGGCGGCGAAGTCCTCCCCGTACAGGGGCACGTGGCCCTGCGGGCAGCCAGGTCCTTCGGGGGACGACGGTGTTTCGGCGGTCACGCGGACTCCTGGTCGAGGGTGAGGAGGTGGTCGACGAGGGCGATCAGCGCCTTGGCGGAGGAGGCGTGGTCGCGGGCGTCGCAGACGACGAGCGGGGTGGTGGGCAGCAGGTCCAGCGCCTCCCGGATCTCCTCGTCGGGGAACACCGGGGCCTGGTCGAACTGGTTGACGGCCACCGCGTACGCCAGCCCGTAGGACTCCAGCAGGTCCATGACCTCGAACGACTGCTCCAGCCGCTCGGTGTCGACGAGCACGAGCGCGCCCAGCGCGCCGCGCGCCAGATCGCTCCACATCTGCTTGAAGCGATGCTGCCCCGGCGTGCCGAACAGGTAGAGCACCAGGTGGTCGCTCAGGGTCAGCCGGCCGAAGTCCATCGCCACGGTCGTGGTCGTCTTGTCGCGGACCCCGGCCAGGTCGTCGATGATCGCCCCCGCCTGCGTCATGCGCTCCTCGGTCCTCAGCGGGCGGATCTCCGACAGCGTGCCGACGAAGGTGGTCTTGCCGACCGCGAAGTGCCCCACGATGAGCAGCTTCGCCGCGGTGCGCACGGTGTCGGGCAGGTAGTCGGGCGAAGCGGACGCCTCAGAGACGGGCGCGGAGTCCATCGAGCACCTCCTGGAGGATCTCGGTCCGGGAGAGCCGGGCTGCCGGGCCCGGCGCGCGGGTGGTGATGTGGCCGCTGTCCATGAGGTCCGACAGCAGCACCCGGGTGACCCCCACGGGCAGCTTGAGGTGGCCGGCGATCTCGACGACCGACAGCGCGCCGCCGCGGCAGAGCGTCACGATGCGGCGCTCCTCGGGGCTCAGCCCGGCCAGCTGGTCGCGGATGGCCACCACCAGCGTCACCAGGTCGAAGACGTTGCGGGTCGGGTGCGCCCGGCCGCCGGTCACCACGTGCGGCCGGACCAGCGCCCGCTCGTTCTTGCGCGGGGTCATGCGTTGCGCCTCCCGACCTCCGGCGCCCCCCGGCCAAAGCCGGCCGTCATGACGCCGGCCCGTGCCGCGGCGGCGAGGTGAGCTCCTTGCCCAGCCGCTGCACCAGCTCCTGCAGCCGGAACGCGACGGCCTCCATGTCCACCCGCGGACTCGCCGACACCGCCAGGTACGCGCCGGGTCCGGCCGCGACCAGGAACACGTAGCCGTCGTCGAACTCGGTGATCGTCTGCCGCCAGGTGGTGTCCGAATCGCCGCAGAACTCGGCGGTGCCGCGGGCCAGTGACTGCAGCCCGGCCATCCCGGCGGCCTGCCGTTCGGCCTCGTCCCGGCCGATCCGCTCGGAGTGGGCCATGAGCAGCCCGTCGGCCGACAGCAGGATCGCGTACCGGGTCTCGGGCATCCGCAGCGTCTCGTCGAGCATCCAGCCGAGTTTGTTGTCCCCCGGGTGGTGCGTGAGCTCGTTCATGGCCGCTGGTCCTCTCCTTCTGCTGCGCGCGCGTCGTCGGACTCGGGCGCTCCCTCGGACGGTGCCGCTGGGCGGCCGGTCGGTGCGGCGGTGCCGTCGGACGGTGTGGCGGCGCGGCCGGAACGGGTGCCGCGCTGCCAGGCGCCCAGCCCGGCCGCAGTGTCCTTCGCCGGCCGGGCGGGCTCGGCGGGACCGTCGCCCTCGGGCTGGAACGTCTCGGTGGACTCCACGCGGCGCCGCTTGGGCAGCCCTCCCGCCGTCTTGGTCGCGCCGGCGGCGGTCCGCGGCGCGGGCGGGTCGCCGGCCGCGCGGGCGGCTCCGGCGGAGGGCGTCGCGGTGGTCTTGGCGGCGCGCCCGGCGGTGCGCGCGGACGAGTCGCGCGCCGAACCGCTCCGCGACGGCGCGTTGGACGACGACTGGGACTGGGGGGCGGGCTCGTCGTCGGTCGGGACGGTGGTGATCAGGACGCTGGGCAGGAACACCACGGCGCGCACGCCGCCGTACGGGGACCGGGTGTCCACCGAGACGGTGAACCCGTACCGCGCCGCCAGCACGCCGGCCAGCGCGAACCCGATCTGCGGCGGGTCGCCGAGCTGGTTGATGTCCAGCGTGCCGAGCCCGCTCAGCAGCCGGCTCGCGTGCGCCAGCTCCTCGGCGTCCATCGCCACCCCGGCGTCATCGATCATGATCGCCACGCCGTTGTGCGTGGTCTGCACGTTGACCTCGACGGAGGTGTCGGGCTGGGAGTGCCGGGCGGCGTTGTCGAGCAGCTCGGCCAGTACGAGCACGACGGGCTCGACGGCACGGCTGACCACCGCCGCGTTCACCGGAGAGTGGACCCGCACCCGCAGGTAGTCGCGGATCCGCGAGGTGGCGCCGCGCACCACGTCGCTCAGCGACGATGCCGAGCGCTGCTGCCCGGGCCACGAGCCGGAGAGCACCGCGGTGGCCTGCGCGCGCCGGCCGAGCTGGGCGTTCATGTGGTCCAGCCGCAGCAGGTCCTCCAGCATGTCGGGGTCGTCGTGCCGCTCCTGCATGGTGGTGATGGCCAGCTGCTGCTCGTTGGCCAGGCTCTGCACGCCGCGCATGGTGGACCGCAGCGTGGACTTGGCGGCCTGGTCGGTGCGGGCCCGCACCGTTTCGACGGTGCTGGAGAACACCTCCATCAGCTCTTTGATGCCGCGCTCGTAGGACGGGCCGAGCTGCCGCGGGTCGTGCAGCGGCCCCGAGACGGTCACGGAGGGGTTCTGCAGTGACTCCATCAGCTCTGGCAGGCGCGTGGCGGCCAGGTGGCGGATCTCTTCGTCGCGTCGTGTCAGGCCGTCGGTCAGTGTGGCGTTCTGCCGGCGCAGGACCTGGGTGACCTGGCGCTGGCGGAACAGCAGCACGCCGAAGGCGCCCAGGCCGGCCAGCGAGCAGACGATCGCCAGGGCCAACAGGAATTGCTCCATCGGGTCCTCGAGAACAGGCGGTGCGGATGGGACGGGGGAGGGCTGGGCCGGGCGCCCGGAGGCTCCGGGGGACGGCGTGGTGCGAGGGCGCGCACGCGGAACGTCCGGCCTGCCTGCGGGGGCGGCCGGACGCTGCGGTCAGCGCGGCGGCGACGTGGTCGTCCGGGGCCTCGTCAGGATCGTCGCGGGACCCCGGCCCGTGCCGGCGGGCTCGCGCCGCGGGCGTCGCAAGCGCGGGCGTGATCGGTCTTTGGGGTCATCGCGGCATTCCTTTAGTAACGTCCTGAACATGGTGCACAATGCCCTTTATGTCCGAAATCTCCCCAAAAGAGATGACTACCCAGGGGATTCGGACGGGGGCGGTTTGCAGACGATAGGACGCCCGGAGTCGTGGGACTTGCGTTCGTGCGCATAAAATTTGTCGTGGAGCGCAGGAGGCCCTGAGGGTATCTACGGATTCATCGTTAGACGCCCGAAGTGAACGTCGTTCGGGTTTCGGTTAGCGACGGTCCGGATCCGGCCACGTTCCGCGCCGTTGCCCGTACGGGCCGCAGGCGCGTGTATTAGTCTGCCGCCGAAGCCGCCGTTCAAGCAGGGCGGATGTCGGAGGATGTCGGAGGGTGTCGTCGGTGGCCGAGGGAGCCAACGCCGTGGAGGCGTCACCGGCGGCGTTCACGTCCGGAGCGGCCCCAATACCCCAGAAACGGCCCGGCCTGAGAAGCGACGGCACCGTCCCGCATGACCGCCTGGGCCACCCCTGCTCCTGCACCGGCGGCCACCGGGGCCGGAGCGCCCGCCGCGGCGCCGCCACGTACCAGATCGTCGAGTTCCGGCCCGAGCAGCCCGCACGCGTGCTGCGCCTCCTCTACGGCGAGACCGACGAGGACCACCGCCTCCTGCTGCTCCTGGACGGGCGGCTCGCGCTGCGCCAGAGCGGCGCGGAGATCCTCGTCGCACGCGGCGCCGGGGGCCTGTTCACGGCGGCCGAGCCGTTCGAGTTCGTCCAGGAGGCGCCCGCCCGGGGCCTGCTCATGACCATTCCCGCGCACGAGGCGCGCGGCCGGCTCGAACGCCCGCCCTCCCGGCTCGACCTCACCACCGGTCTCGGCCACGTGGTGCAGGGCATGGTCATCAACGTGCACGGCGAGCGCGGCCGCCTCACCGCCCACCAGTTCGACGTCGTCTGCGACCGCATCGTCGAGCTGCTGTGCATGCTCGCCTACTGCGATGACCGGCCCGAGGCCCCCGGCAACCTGGCCGAGGTCGAGTCGATGGTGCGCCGGTACGTCCGCGCCCACGCCGCCGACCCCGAGCTGAACGGCGCCGTCGTCGCCAGGGAGCTCGGCTGGTCCCTGCGCCAGGTGCAACTGGCCCTGCAGCACGCCGGCACCACGCCGCGCGAGCTGATCAGGGAGGAACGGCTGCGGCTGGTGCGCGACCGCCTGCACAGCCGCCGCCACCGGCACATGACCATCACCGAGCTGGCCCTCTCCTCGGGCTTCTCCTCCGTCAGCGCCCTCAGCACCGCCTTCCGGCAGCGCTACGGAGTCAGCCCCCGCGAGCTACGCCACGAAACCGCCCGCCCCCAGGTCTCCTAGGGGCCACTCTCGAAGTGGCCTCAGGTACCGCGCGAGCGCGTTACCTGGCCGGTGGGGGCGATGCCGGAGGCGAGCATCATCGGGCAGATCGCGAAGCGATGTCGCGCTCGCACCAAGCCCGGTCAGGGTGCGAGCCGGCAGGCGAGCAGCCTGGGCCGGGATTCACAGCCCGCCAGGCGAGCGCCCTGGGCCGGGGCTGCGAAAACACGGCCTAGCCGCGGCTGAGCGCGGCCTCCTCCAGGTCGAGCTCGTGCAGGACGCGGTTCAGGACCTCGTCGTCGATGCGGCGCGCGTTGCGCATCTCGATGAACACCTGGCGCTCGGCGGCCAGCATCTCCCGGCGCAGCCGCCGGTAGGTCGTCGTCGGAACCTCCGCACCCTCCGGTCCGGTGCCGCCGCCGAGCCGTTCCCAGGCCTTGAGCTGCCGGTGCTCGGCCAGCTGCCGCAGCCGCTCCACCACCGTCTCGTCCGGCGGCGCGGGCTCCTCGGCGAGCAGTTCGTCCAGACGGCGCAGCGCGGCGTTGGCGGCGGCGTGCTGCGCGCCCGCCTCCGACACCGTGTCGGTGTAGCGCTCCCGGTCGCCGGCGACGCCCAGCCGGCGGATCAGCATCGGGAACGTCAGGCCCTGCACCAGCAGCGTCGCCAGGACCGTGGTGAAGGTCAGGAACAGGATCAGGTCGCGACCCGGGAACGGCCGGCCCGACTCGCCCGCCAGCGGGATCGCGAACGCGGCCGCCAGCGACACCACCCCGCGCATCCCGGCCCAGGAGATGACCACCTGGCCCCGCCAGTCGACGCCCTCCTCTCCGCGCCGGGCCGACGGCGAGGTCAACCGCAGGACGGAGGAGGTGGGGAACACCCACAGGAACCGGGCGGCGACCACCACGCCGAAGATCGCGGCCGCCCACCAGGCCAGCTCCGTCCACGGGTGCTCGGACAGCCCGTCCACCACCGGCGGCAGCTGCAGGCCGATGAGCAGGAAGACCACCGACTCCAGAATGAAGATCGCGACCTTCCAGAAGGAGTGCCCGATCAGCCGGGTCACCGCCGCCGACTCGGACGACCGGTGCCCCAGGTACAGCCCGCTCACCACCACCGCGATCACCCCGGACGCGTGCAGCGCCTCGGCGGTCAGGTACGCGCCGAACGGAGTCAGCAGCGTCACCGAGTTCTCCACCACCGGATCGCGCAGCCGGGTCCGCAGCCAGTGCAGCGCCGGCCCCAGCACCAGGCCCACCGCGCAGCCCAGCGCCGACGCGATCAGGAACCGCTCCAGCCCGTCCAGCATCGTGAAGCCCGCGCCCGCCGCGGCGGCCACCGCCACCCGGAACAAGGTCAGCGCGGTGGCGTCGTTGAACAGGCTCTCCCCGACCAGGATCGTCACCAGCCGGCGCGGCAGGCCCAGCCGCCGCGCCACGCTCACCGCCGCCACCGCGTCCGGCGGCGCCACGATCGCGCCCAGCGCGAACGCCGCCGCCAGCGGCAGCTCGGGGATCAGCGCGTGCGCCGCGTAGCCCACCGCGACCGTGGTGAACAGCACCAGCCCGACCGACAGCAGCCCGATCGACGCGGTGTTCTCCCGCAGGTTGACGTACGAGCTCTCCCAGGCGGCCGCGAACAGCAGCGGCGGCAGGAAGAAGAAGAGCACGAACTCGGGGTCGAGCTCGAACGTCGGCACCCCCGGCACGTACGAGATCAGCAGACCCGCGATCACCAGTACCAGCGGCGCCGACAGCCCGGCCCGCCGGGACGCCGCCGCCACCAGCAGCGCGCTGAGCGGCACCGCCAGCAGCCACAGGGCGTGAGTAGCCTCCACTCCCCGAATAATGGCACGTCCGGCCGCCGCGCGCCGGGGCCGGGTCAGGGGTGGTCGCGCACCCGCGACTCGCGGGCGGTCTCCTTCGCGAACGCGAGGAAGTCGCGCGCCACCGGCGGCAGCTGGCGATGCGCGTGCACCAGCCCGATCAACCGGGTGATCGGCGGCATGAACGAGCGGACCGCCAGCCCCCCGGTGTCCTCGAGCTGGTTGCGATACCACAGCAGCGAGCCCATCCCCGCCCGCACCCAGCCCAGCCAGGCCCCCCGCTCGTCCGACTCCACCGCCGGGACCGGCTTGGCGCCCACCCGGTCCAGGATCGCGTCGATCTCCGCGCGCCGGGCGCTGCCCCGGGCCGGCAGCACCAGCCGCATCCCGTCCAGCGCGGTCAGCGGCAGCGGCTCGCGCAACCGCAGCCCCGGCGGCGAGATCAGCACCACCTCGCGCTGCTCGAATGGATGGGCGGCCAGATCCCCGGGCACCGGCAGGTCGGTCACCGCCAGATCGGCCCGGCCCGCGCGCAGCGCCGCCGCCACCGACTCCCGGCCATCGCAGCGGATCACCCGGACCCGCACAGCCGGCTGGTCGCGGGCGAACCGCGGGATCAGCCGGCCGGTCAGCTCCGGCTCCAGGGACGCGGTGGCGGCGATGCGCAACTCGGCCCCGCGGCCGTTGGCGCGCGATACCGACAGGCCCTCGATCGCGTCGACCGCGTCCAGCGCCACCCGCGCCTGCCGGACCACCTGCTCGCCGACCGCGGTCAGCACCACGCCCCGGCCGGAACGGGCGAACAGCTCCACGCCCAGCTCGCGCTCCAGCTCCCGCACGGCGCGGGAAAGGGCAGGCTGTGCGACGTAGAGCGCCTGGGCCGCCGACGTCATCGTGCCGTGGTCGGCGGTGGCCACGACATACCGCAGCTGCCGCAGATTCATGCCCTGACCGTATGCCAACCCGCTCACCGGGTCCTGGACATAGCCGGAATCGGACCAGGGATTTGCCCGCCCCGGCCGCGACGGTCAGGACCGGCGGTCATGCCCGGACGCGTCCCCGATCTGCGCCGCGTCCGGCTCCAGGGGCGGGGCACCGACCGCGCAGTGCATCTTGCAGCAAGGCTTCTGCTCCTCCGGCGCGGTGCGCAGCGCGTCGTCGCCGACCGTGAAGAAGCTGAGCACCGCGCCCAGCGCCAGCAGCACCGCGCACACCGGCATCGCCACGCCGAAGCCGGCGGAGAACGCGGCCGGATCGTCGTAGGCGTCCCCGGTCAGCCCGGCCAGCGGCGGGATCGCCGCCACCGCCAGCAGCCCCGCCGCCCGCGCCACCGCGTTGTTGACGCCGCTGGCCACGCCCGCGTGCCGCGCGTCGGCGGTGGCCAGGACGGTGGCGGTCAGCGGCGCGACCACCGCCGACAGGCCCAGCCCGAACACCAGCACGGCGGGCAGGACGTCGCGGACATAGGACGCGCCCGTCCCGATCCGGCCGACCAGCAGCATGCCGCCCGCCGCCACCAGCAGCCCCAGCGTCATCGGCAGCCGCGGCCCGATCCGCTGCGCCAGCGCCCCCGCCCGCGAGGACAGCAGCAGCATCAGCACCGTCACCGGCAGCAGCGCGGTGCCCGCCGCCACCGCCGAGAACCCGGACACCACCTGCAGGTTCAGCACGAACAGGAAGAACATCACGCCCATCCCGCCGTACACGACGAAGGTCACCCCGTTGACGGCGGAGAACTCCCGGGAGGCGAAGACGTTCAGTGGCAGCATCGGCCGCGGCGCCTCCCGCGCCGCACGGCCGCCGCGCCCCGCGCGCAACCGGATCCGGCCACGGCCCCGCCCCCGGGCGCGCTCGACGAAGACGAACCCGGCCGCCGCCGCCAGCCCGAGCACCGCCGCCGCGCCGACCAGCGCCGAATCGGCGGTGGCCGCGGGCGCCTCCGTCAGCGCGTAGGTCGTCCCGGCCAGTGCCAGTGCCGCCAGCGCCGCGCCCATGACGTCGAACCGGCCGCGCGCCTCCGGATCCACGCTCTCCGGCACGTGCCGGAGAGCGACCAGCACCACGACCGCCACCAGCGGCAGGTTCAGCAGGAACACCCAGCGCCAGCCCGCCTCCACCAGCCAGCCCCCGGCGAACGGTCCGATCGCCCCCGCCACCCCGCCCAACCCCGACCAGGCCCCGACCGCCCGGGGCCGGTCGTCCGGGACGAACGCCGCCTGGATGATCGCCAGCGAGCCCGGGGTGAGCAGCGCCCCGCCGACGCCCTGCAGGGCCCGCGCCGCCACCAGCGTCCCGACGTCCTGCGCGGCGCCGCACAGCAGCGAGGCCAGCGCGAACCAGACCGCCCCGATCACGAACACCCGGCGGCGGCCGAAACGGTCCCCGAGCGAGCCGCCGAGCAGGATGAACCCGGCCAGGGTGAGGGTGTAGGCGTTCACCGTCCACTGCAACCCGGCCATGTCGGCGTCCAGGTCGCGGGCCAGCCGGGGCAGCGCGACGTTGACCACGGTGGCGTCCAGCGCCGCGACGCTGGACCCGAGGACCGTGGCCAGCAGGATCCAGCGGCCGGGCGGGGTGCCCAGCCGCACCGCGGCCATCAGACGATCAGTTCGTCGACGAAGCACCACCGCCAGTCCTCGCCCGGCTCGAACGAGCGGACGATCGGGTGGCCCGTCCCTTGGTGGTGCGCGGTGGCGTGCCGCATCGGCGAGGAGTCGCAGCAGCCCACATGCCCGCAGCCCAGGCACAGCCGCAGGTGCACCCACCGGCCGCCCTCGGCCAGGCACTCCTCGCAGCCCTGCGGGGTGCGCGGCGACGGGTCACTGTCCGGCAATGTCTTCACATGCTCACAGGTGCCCATGCCTGCATCGTGCCACGCCGGCGGTCAATCCATCACCAACGATCCGGCCGCCGCCACCGGGATCACCAGTGATCGGGACTGAACGGCTCGTCCTCGGGCCGGGCCGACTCCGAGAGCAGCCGCATGTCCGACTCCGCCATCATGTTCACCAGCGACTCGAAGCCGACCTCCGGCTCCCAGCCGAGCTGCTCGCGGGCCTTCTTCGGGTCCGCGCACAGCAGGTCGACCTCGGCCGGACGGGTGTACTTGTCGTCCAGGACGACATGCTCCTCCCAGTCCAACCCGACCGTCCGGAACGCGAACTCCACCAGGTCGCGCACCGACTGCGTCTTGCCCGTCCCGATCACGTAGTCCTCGGGGGCGTCCTGCGCCAGCATCAGCCGCATCGCCCGCGCGTAGTCGCCCGCGAACCCCCAGTCGCGGCGGGCGTCCAGATTGCCCAGCCGCAGCTCCTCGGCCAGCCCCAGCTTGATCCGGGCCGCCCCCAGGGTCACCTTCCGGGTCACGAACTCGGCCCCGCGGCGCGGCGACTCGTGGTTGAACAGGATCCCGCTGACCGCGAACATCCCGTACGACTCGCGGTAGTTCTGCGTGATGTAGTGCCCGTAGGTCTTGGCCACGCCGTAGGGGCTGCGGGGGTGGAACGGCGTCTTCTCGTTCTGCGGGGTCTCCCGGACCATGCCGAACATCTCCGACGACGACGCCTGGTAGAAGCGGATCTGCTCGCCGCCGGGCGTGCGGGACGTGCTGACGCCCGACACCACCCGGATCGCCTCCAGCATCCGCAGCACGCCCATCCCGGTGACCTCGGCCGTCAGCTCGGCCTGCTGCCAGGACATCGGCACGTAGGAGATGGCGCCCAGGTTGTACACCTCGTCGGGCCGGACCCGCTCCACCGCGGAGATCAGGCTGCCCTGGTCGAGCAGGTCCCCGGTGGTGATCCGGACCTCGCCGACGTGCTTGCGCAGCCGCGAGACGTGCGGGTTCGCCTGACCCCGCACCAGGCCCCAGACCTCATACCCTTCGGCGAGCAGGTGTTCGGCGAGGTACGAACCGTCCTGCCCGGTGATGCCGGTGATGAGCGCTCGCCTGGACAGCGGATCCTCCATGGCTGATAGATCAGACGACGGCCTCCCCGCGCGGCCCGGGCCCGCGGCGAGTGTGAAATCCGAGGTTAGCGACCACTCGTGCGAACTGACGAGGGAGGGCGCCGTTTGATCCGAATTTGTTTCGGGTTCACCGTCCCGCGTCCCGGCCGGGCCGCGTGGAACGTGGCGGACGGGGCGCCGTTGTGCCAACGTGTGGACATCATGGAAGTTCCTGAGGCGCCGCTCCGGCTGGGCGGCCGGGAGCTGGGCCGGCACGCGATCATGGCCGTGGTCAACCGTACCCCCGACTCCTTCTTCGACCGCGGCGCGACCTACGGCTTCGACGCCGCGCTGGCCGCCGTGGACCGCGCCGCCCGCGAGGGCGCCGACATCGTCGACATCGGCGGGGTCAAGGCCGGTCCGGGCGACGAGGTCGACGTGGCCGAGGAGCTGCGCCGGGTGGTGGACGTGGTCGCCGCCGTCCGGGACCGGCATCCGGAGATCATCATCAGCGTGGACACCTGGCGGGCCGAGGTGGGGGAGGCGGTCGCCGCCGCCGGCGCCGATCTGCTCAACGACACCTGGGGCGGCCCCGACCCGCGGCTGGCGGAGGTCGCGGCCGCGCACGGCGTCGGGCTGGTCTGCGCGCACGCGGGCGGGCTGGACCCGCGCACCCGGCCGCACCGGGTGGCCTACGACGACGTGGTGGCCGACGTGATCGGGCACGTGCTCGCCGAGGCCGAGCGGGCCGAGGCCCTGGGGGTGCCGCGCGAGTCGATCCTCATCGACCCCGCGCACGACTTCGGCAAGAACACCCGGCACTCGCTGGAGATCAGCCGGCGGCTGGACGAGCTGACCGCCACCGGCAGGCCGGTCCTGGTCGCGGTGTCCAACAAGGACTTCATCGGCGAGACCCTCGGCCAGCCGGTCGCGAAGCGCGGCGTGGGCACGATGGCCGTGCTGGGCGTCTCGGCCTGGCTGG
Source organism: Actinomadura vinacea (assembly GCF_039532545.1). Classification (NCBI taxonomy): domain Bacteria; kingdom Bacillati; phylum Actinomycetota; class Actinomycetes; order Streptosporangiales; family Thermomonosporaceae; genus Actinomadura; species Actinomadura vinacea. The sequence goes on from NZ_BAAARW010000002.1 coordinate 29,789, forward strand.
GCGCCCGGGTGTTCCGCGTCCACGACGTCGCCGGGGCCCGCCATGCCCTGGCCGCCGTTGACGCTCTGGGCCGGGACGTCCCGGCGGTGCCCGGCCCGTAGCGGTTCACGGAGCCGGTCGGTTCAGTGCCGGACGGTTCAGCGGCAGATCGTGCCGGTTCGTTCAGTGCGGTTCGTTCAGTGGGCGGCCTCGCGCTGGCGGGCGCGGTAGGCGGCCACGTGCATGCGGTTCCCGCAGGTGCGGCTGTCGCAGTAGCGGCGGCAGCGGTTGCGGGACAGGTCCACCAGGACGCGTGAGCAGTCCGGCGCCTCGCACGTGCGCAGCCGGTCCAACTCGCCCGCCGACACCACGTAGGCCAGCGCCATCCCGCAGTCGGCCGCCAGATGCTCGGCCAGCGGCGCGCCCGGCGCGAAGAAGTGCACGTGCCAGTCGTACCCGTCGTGGTCGCTGAGATGGGGGGTGGCCCGCACCGCGCCGATGATCTCGTTGATCAGCCGGACCGCGCTGAGCTCGTCCGGGGCGTCGAACACCGCGCGGAACCGGTCCCGCTGCTCGCGGAACTCGGCCACGTCGCGGCCGGTCACCTCGCGCACGTCGCTGAACCGGCGCCGCACCAGGAAGGCGCGCAGCTCCTCCGGGCCGGCCAGGCCCTCCACGCCGGCCGCCGCGGGCCCGGTATTGATCAGGTCGACGACGACAGCGAGCGCGTGCTCGGTGTCATGAGTGAAGATCACGGTGACTCCAGTATGGGGACCGGGCGGCCGGACCCGGCGGTGCCGGATGCCGCTCGCGGTTCGTCTTCACCATATGACGCTGCGCCCACACGGCGCCCCCAGGACGCCTCAGCGGGCGCCGATTCGTGCCGGGACGCGGCACCGCGAGGGCGGTCAGCGCGAGTAGTGGGGATCGGCGACCACGGGGTAGAAGGCGCCCTCATGCTGCACCCGCATCGTGATGACCTGGCCCTCGAGCGCGTAGTCGGCCTTCACCTGCCGGAACATCGAGTCCGACGCCCACGGGTTGTACAGCCGGCCCACCGTGGCGCCGTACCGCAGGTGGACGACGTCGTAGCCGCCCGACGGCATGCTCTCCAGGGCCAGCCCGTCGGCCAGCGACAGCGGGAAGCGGAACTCGCCCGGCGCGTCCGGCCCGTGGATCACCGTCAGCAACCGCACCCCGCTGGCGGTGGTCTGCGCGACGATGTCGGTGTCGACGTCCACGCCCACGAACACCCGCAGGCTCGGCCGCAGCACCTGGGCGACCGTGTCGGCCGCCGTGACGTCGATGCCGATGTGGATGCGCTGGCCGTCCTTGGTGGGTACCCAGACCCCGTCGCGGGCGCGCTGCCCCCAACCCACGTCGGGGTTCTCCAGTTCCTGGGGCTCGTTCTTGCCCCGGGCGACGAGAACCCGCGAGGCGGCGTTCATCGCCGCGGCAGCCCCATCCTGTGCGTGCCTCATGGCGGGCCCCCTCGCCTTCCAACCATCACGAGCGTGACGACGTAATCATCCGGGTCTATCACGGGGACGAGCGGCAGGACGCCCGTTGGCCTGCACCGGTTCGCTGAGCGGTGGTCACCCCGTGCGACGTTGGACCTTACACCACGCTTATTTCGGACGGTCAGGCGCATCCAGGGAGATGGCCCTTTCCGAGGGTGCTCACGGAGTGTGCTCGCGAGGACCACGGCGGACCGGGACGGCCGCGCCGTGATCGCCGCCGCCGGGACCGTCCGGGCGCCCGTCCACGCCCCGGCGCGTGCGCGGCGCGCGCGGGAACGCAACTCCCGGTCGTGCCGGCGGAGCCGCCGCGCCCGCCGCCGCCCCGGCTCCCGCCGGGGCCGGGAAAAATGCATTGCGTCCGCCCTCGAACCACCGCATGATTATGGACATCGAACAGAACGGAAACGCGAAAGAACGCGCGAAGGGGTGAGCCACCGGTTAGGCGGCTGGTCTCCAAAACCAGCGAAAAGTAGGTTCGACTCCTACCACCCTTGCTGAAAGATCCATCCGGGCTTGTGGTGTAACGGGAACACTTCTGTCTTGCACGCAGACGATCAGGGTTCGATTCCCTGCGGGTCCACCGGCCGGTCCTCCCCGCCGACCGCCCTCGCCAGGCGGTCGGCGGGGGACCGGTGAAAAGGTCCGGCGGCCGCCGGACCGCGCCGTAGAAGCCTTTCCGGTGAGGCACCAGACTTCCAATCTGGAGAATCGGGTTCGAATCCCGGCTACGGCTCGTCCACGGCCCGTGCCCCGGTGCGGGCGATGCCCCGGGAGGGTTGGCCGAACGGTAAGGCAGCAGTTTCGAAAACTGTCGTTGAGGTAACTCATAGGGGTTCGAATCCCTTACCCTCCGCGCATCGGCGCCGGCTCCGGTCCTCCCGCGGGAGGACCGGAGCCGGCGCCGTTCGCGCGTCGGGACGTGCCCGCCGCGGCCCTTGAATCAGCCCGCCAGCGCGGGCGCCAGCGTGTGGCCGGAAGCGGCCTTGAGATCGGCGAGCACCTCCGTCAGCCGGTTCAGGCCGGAGGCGATCCAAGGCAGGGACACCGGATCGGCGTCCGCGAGAGCGGTCAGGCGCTGCTCGTCGGTGTCCCCGTACAGCAGGCTCGTCGCCACCCGCATCCGCAGGGCATCGGCGGGCTCCCCGAAGGCGGAGGCCGGCAGGACTCCCACCCCGTAACGATCCAGAAGCAGCGTGCACAGTTCCGCGCCGGTACGGACGCCGTGCGCCTCGCGAAGGTGATCGCGCAATGGGGCGAAGTCCGGGTAGACGTAGAAGGCCGCCTCCGGTTCCCGCACCCGCGCCCCCGCCTCGGCGAACCGGCGGGCCACCGCGCCGGTCACGGCGGCGTGCAGGCGGCGGCTGCGGTCGATGTGCCCGACCAGCTCCGACGGCTCGCCGAAGGCGTACGCGGCGGCGTGCTGCATCGGAGCGGGCGCGCTGGACCACAGCTCGCTGGCGATGCCCAGCAGCCCGTCCCGCAGCTCCCGGCCGAACCGCCCCTCCGGAAGCCTGGCCACCCCCAGCCGCCAGCCGCCCGCCGCCAGGCTCTTGCTCAGCGCGGTCGTCACCACGGTCCGCTCCGGCGCGAACGCGGCCGGGCTCGGCACCGCCCGGGCGGGGTCGTGCAGCAGATCGCGGTAGATCTCGTCCGAGATGATCACCAGGTCGTGCTCGCGGGCGACCGCGCACAGGCGCCGGACCGTCCCCTCGGAGGCCAGCGTGCCGGTGGGGTTGTCGGGCAGGGTGACCACCACGGCCCGGATCGCCCGTCCCGCGGCCCGGGCGCGTACGACCGCGTCCGCCAGCAGCGCCGGATTGGGGACGCCGCCCTCGCCGGGCGGGGTGGCCACCGGGACCGCCCCGGCGCCGGTGATCGCCGCCTGCGCCGCGTACGACACCCAGCTCGGCGCCGGGATGGCGATCTCACCGCCGAGCGCCGTCATCAGCGCGAAGAGCAGCGGCTTGCTGCCCGGCCCGCACACCACCAGGTCGGGGTCGGTGGGCAGACCCCGACGGCCCCAGTACCCGGCGGCCGCCTCGCGCAGCGCAGCCGAGCCGGCGACGGGGCCGTAGGCGCCGCGATCGGCGGCCCCGGCCAGCTCCCGGGTCAGCGCGGGGTGGATCGGGATGCCGGCCTCGCCGAAACCGAGCGCGAGCACCGGTTTCCCCTCGCGTCTCTTGTGAGCGATCGCTTCATTGATGGCGAGCGTGGGGGACAGCGGGACCGGCCGGGCGGACGGGTTCAGGACAGGCATCGCACAACTCCAGGCATGACGAAAGAGGGTGTTCTGTGGGGTGGGAGGGGACGGGAGCCCGATCCCCGAGACGACCCGGCCGGGTTCAACCTTCATGCTGCCCAAGGGCTTAGCATCATCACAAGCGAGTCTCGTCGATGCTGACCGTAAGATGGTGTGATGCTGGAGCTGCGCCGCCTGCGCCTGCTGGCGGAATTCGCCCGCCGCGGGAGCATCGCCGCCACCGCCGCGTCCCTCGGCTACACCCCCTCCGCGGTCTCGCAGCAGCTGGCCGCGCTGGAACGGGAGGCCCGGGTCGCCCTCCTCGACCGCACCGCGCGCAGCGCCGAGCTGACCGACGCCGGGCGCCGCCTGGCCGAGCGCGCCGAGGAGATCCTGGTCCTGGTGGAGGCCGCGGAGACCGAGCTGTCCTCGCAGGCCGACACCCCCATGGGACGGGTGGTGGTCACCGCCTTCCCCACCGCCGCCGTCGCCTTCGCCCCCGCCCTGGCGCACAGCCTGCGCGACCACCCCGACCTGACGTTCGTGCTCCGCCAGACCACGCCCGGCGACGGGATCCGCCAGGTGCAGAGCGGCGAGGTCGACATCGCCCTGGTCGACGACTGGACCGGCAAGCTCCCCGACCAGTCGCCCGCCGCGCTGAAGTTCTTCCACCTGCGCCGCGACCCGCTGGTGCTGGCCGTGCCCGAGTCCCACCCCATGTCCGAACCCCACCAGCAGGTCGACCTGCAGAAGCTGCGCGAGGAGCCGTGGATGGCCGCGCCGCCCGGCGAGCCGTCCCGGCAGGCGGTGGAACGCCTGCTGGACACCGTGGGCGGCGCCCGTCCCGTCCCGTGGGAGTTCGAGGGGCTGCACACCATCCTGAGCCTGGTCGCCAGGGGCATCGGGATCACCGCGATCCCGGCCCTGGCGCTGGCGGCCGGCGACCAGGGCGTCGCCGTGCGGCGCATCCCCGACTGCGTGCTGGCCCGGGAGGTGTACGCGGTGACCCGGGTCGCCAGCGTGCGCAGGCCCTCGGTGGCGGTGACCCTGCGCGCGATCTACGCGGCGGCCAGGGAGGTCCAGCCCGCCCCGCCGGAGGACTGACCGGGATGGTTCAACCGTGGCCGCAAACGGCCCCGGCCCGCACCGCGGCGCGGCCCGATCCGAACTACCCGGCGACCCGCCCCGGGATCGGCCCGGGGCGTGAGATCGACCACGGTGAGGACGTCGGGGAGGCCAGCGCATATGGCATCGGAGGGCGATCTCGGGCGAAGTGGGGCGGCGGAACGAGGATCTTCACGTACGGTGGAGCGAGTCCCCGCCCCCGCCCCCGCCCCAGGAGTCCCGCCGCAGATGGACCGCACGCCCCAGCACGGATTCGAGCTGCCGCGGCTGACCATCATGCTCCGGCACGCGCTGCCCCGCTTCGTGGAGGGCGTGATCGCCCCGGTCGCGGTCTTCTACGCCGCGTTCGCGCTGCTCGGCCTGAACGGTGCCCTGGTCGCGGCCGTCTCCTGGGTGTACGGCGGGATCGCCTGGCGCTACTGGCGCGGCCACGGCGTCTCGGCGATGCTCGTGCTGGCCGCGCTGGGCGTCACGGTCCGGGCGGTCCTGGCCGCGGTCACCGGCAGCCCGGTCGTGTACTTCCTGCAGCCCACGCTTGGCACGCTCCTGGTGAGCATGGCCTTCCTGGCCTCGGTGCCGCTGCAGCGCCCGCTGGCCCAGAAGGTGGCCACCGACATGGTGCCGATGCCGGAGGCGTTCCTGAAGCACGCCCGGGTCCGCCAGTTCTTCCTGCGCATCTCGCTGCTGTGGTCGCTGGTCTTCTTCGCCAACGCGCTGTTCAGCCTGTGGATGCTCTTCAACGAGTCGATCGGCGTTTTCCTCTGGGTGCGCACCAGCGTGGTGGCGTTGCTGGGCGCCGCCGCCGTGGCAGTCTCGGTGGCCGGCTTCAGGCGCTGCCTGCGGCACGTGAACGGCGAGGCCGAGCCCGCCCTGGCCGCCGAACCCCGGCCCGCGGCCGCCTGAGCCCGCGGTGCCTTCCGCCGGCTCGGCCGGCCGGCCCAGCAGGAGGTGCCGTCCCGGAGCCGCGGGCGCCGCGCATTGGTCCATGAGAAATCCGATTCGGTCGACCTGAACGGCAACTTTTCCGCCGTATGGGGCGTCTCACAGGGTCGGATGGATTCATCCGACACGGGGTTAACCAGGGGTTTTGGGAGTATTCGTGGGACTTAAAGGTCGTTTCGGCATGGTCGTGTCCGGAGGCGCCGGCGTGGTCCTCGTCCTCACGGCGGCCGGCTGCGGCGGCGGCGGCGAGCAGGGCGAGCTGGCCTCCAACAAGTCGGGCGCGGTGACGATCACGCCGGCCAACGGCACCGCGTCCGTCAAGCCGGACGGGCCGATCGAGGTCCGGGTCGCCGACGGCACGCTGGAGAACGTCACCGTCCAGGGCCAGGGCGTCGCGGTCACCGGGAAGATGGCCGGCGACCGAAAGAGCTGGAAGTCGGACCGGACGCTGTCCCCGGGCGCCTCCTACACCGTCACCGCCCAGGCCCGCCACGACGGCAAGACCAACACCGCGACCAGCACCTTCAGCACGCTCAAGCCCGAGAAGGCGCTGTCGGTGGCCGATGTCACGCCCAGCCTCAAGGGCGAGAAGGTCGGCGTCGGCATGCCGATCATCGTCCGGTTCGACCGGGCGGTGGCCGACAAGGCCGCGGTCGAGCGGGCGCTGCGGGTCACGCCGGAGAAGCCGGTCGAGGGCGCCTGGCGGTGGGTCGGGTCCGACCAGGTGATCTACCGGACGAAGACGTACTGGGAGCCCCACCAGAAGGTCCGCCTCACCGCGAAGCTGGCCGGGCTGAACGCCGGCGGCGGGATGTACGGTGCCAAGGACATCGACCAGACCATCACCATCGGCGCCAAGCAGGTCACCACGGGCGACATCAGCAAGCACCACATGACCGTCACCCGGGACGGCGAGAAGCTGCGCCGGGTGCCGTTCAGCGCGGGCAACGGCACGACCCGCGAGTACACCACCACCAGCGGCGTGCACCTGCTGATGGGCAAGGAGAACCCGGTCACCATGGTGTCGCCGGGCCGCAAGCCGGGCGAGCCGGGCTACTACAAGACCGTGGTCAACTACGGCGTCCGGATCTCCAACAGCGGTGAGTACACGCACGCGATGGCGTCCACCGTCGGCGTGCAGGGCAGTGCGAACGTCAGCCACGGCTGCCTCAACCTCAGCCCGGCCAACGCCAAGTGGTACTACGACATCATGCAGCGGGGCGACGTGATGGAGCTGACCGGAAGCGACCGCGAGCTCGAGCCGTTCAACGGCTGGGGCTTCTACCAGATGCCCTTCGACACCTGGAAGAAGGGCAGCGCCCTCGCCTGATCCTGGCCGGGGCCGGACACGCGCCGGCCCCGGTGGTCCTGGTCGCGGCGACGCTTTGATCTCGATCGGCGGGCAAAGTCTCGGTCGGCACCTCGTCAAGGCCTCTTTGTCGCTAATGTCTCCCTGGTAGCGGCGGGGTTCGGGAGGTTCACGGTGCAGCGGAGGCTTTCCGCAGGGGTTCGGGCGGGCGCGGGTCTGACGGGAGCCGTGCTGCTCCTGGCGACGGCGGCCTGCGGTGGCGGGGACGACGGCGACGGCGTCACCGTCGGGGGCAAGGGCGAGGCCGGCAGCCCGCAGGTGACCGTCTCACCCGGCGACGGCGCGGGCAAGGTCAAGCCCGAGGCCGGTGTCACGGTCACCGCCGCCGGCGGCGTGCTCGAGAACGTCGCGCTCACGCGCAAGGGCAAGCCGGTCGAGGGCACGCTGTCGCCCGACAAGACCAACTGGAAGTCGCGTGGCCTGCGGCCCAGCTCGGAATACCAGGTCACCGCGACCGCCAAGAGCTCGCAGGGCAAGACGACCACGGTCACCAGCAAGTTCTCCACTCTGAAGCCCGCCAACCAGCTGGGCGTCGCCGACATCACCCCGATGCCGGGCGAGACGGTCGGTGTGGGGATGCCGATCATCGTCACGTTCAACCGGGCGGTGCAGGACAAGAAGGCCGTCGAGCAGGCACTCCAGGTCAAGTCGACCAAGCCGGCCACCGGCGCCTGGTTCTGGGCGAGCCCCCAGCAGGTGATCTTCCGCCCGAAGAACGGCGCGTACTGGCAGCCCAACCAGCAGGTCACCTTCTCGGCGAAGCTGGGCGGCGTCAAGTCCGGCGCCGGCACCTACGGCATGGCCGACATCACCCGCCGCTTCACCATCGGCGACTCGCACATCATCACCGCCAGCACCAAGACCAAGCGGCTGGTGGTGAAGAAGAACGGCGTGAAGATCAAGAGCTGGCCGATCAGCGCGGGCAAGGGCGGCCGGGTGGTCAACGGGGTGGACACCTTCCTCACCACCAGCGGTGTCCACCTGACCATGGGCAAGGAGAACCCCGCGGTCATGACCTCGGAGTGGATGGGCGTCGACCCCAAGGACAAGAAGAACGGCGGCTACAAGGAGGTCATCCCGCACGCGGTGCGGATCTCCAACAGCGGCGAGTACATCCACTCGATGGCCTCCACCACTTGGGCGCAGGGCCGGCAGAACGTCAGCCACGGCTGCCTGAACTCCCCGCCCGCCGCCGCCCAGTGGTTCTACAACTGGGCCTACCGGGGCGACATCGTCATCATCACCGGCAGCAAGCGCCGCCTGGACTGGAACAACGGCTGGAGCTTCAACGAGATGCCGTGGGACCGCTGGGTCAAGGGCAGCGCCCTCGACCGCGCCGTGAGCACCGCCTGATCCGGGGCCGCCCCGAGGCACGCACGGAGTTTTACGCAGCGCTTTTACGGAGTTCGCTGGACGCCCCCAGGTCCTTTCCTGCGGGCGTCCGCGTCATTCTCGGGCCGGATCGGGCCCGTCCCCACTTGTTGAAACCCCCCACATGCGGGGAGAAGGTGAGATACGAGGCATTCTTCGCAGAAGTGGGGAACGTCGATGAGCGGGGAATCGACCGGCCGGGAGCCCGCCATGCGCGCGCGGATGCGGACGGGCGCGCACAGGGTGGCACGGCCCGCGCACCGGGCCCTCCGGCTGACCGTGCTGGTGATCGTCCGGGTGCTCCTGGCACTGCGGCGTCCCCCGCCGCGTCCCGGCCGGCGGCTGCGGGTGCGCATCCTGCTGCAGCACGCCCACGGGACCGGCGGGACCATCCGCACCGTCCTCAACCTGAGCGGCCACCTCGCCGGGGAGCACGACGTCGAGATCCTCAGCGTCTTCCGGGGCAGCGCCGAGCCGTTCTTCCCCGCCCCGCCGCGGGTGCGGATCCGGTTCGTGGAGGACCGCACGGCCCCGCCGCGCGGCCGGGCCGCCCGGCTGCTGGCCCGGCTGCCCAGCGTGATCACCCCGGTCGACGACGCCTCGTTCCGCCACATGACCCTCTGGTCCGACCTGCTGCTGATCCGCGCCCTGTGCGGACGGCAGCCGGACGTGCTGATCGGCACCCGGCCCTCGCTGAACCTGCTGGTCGCCGAGCTCGCACCGCGCGGCGTGGTGACGGTCGGGCAGGACCACATGAACCTGGCGTCCTACCGTCCCGGGCTGCGCCGCGAGATCGAGCGCGCCTACCGGCGGCTGACCGCGGTGTCGGTGCTGACCGAGCGGTCCCGCGCCGACTACACGGCCGCGCTGGCGGGCGCCCCGACCCGCGTCGTGCGCATCCCCAACGCGCTCCCCGGCTTGCCCGGCGGGCCGTCCCCGCGCGAGCGCAAGGTGATCCTGGCCGCCGGACGGCTCACCCGGCAGAAAGGCTTCGACCTGCTGGTGCGGGCCTACGAACCGCTGGCCGCCGACCATCCCGACTGGACCCTGCACATCTTCGGCTCCGGCGCGCGGCGGGACCGGCTGCGGCGCCTGATCACCGAACTCGGGCTGACGGGCCGGGTGGTGCTGCACGCCCGCACCCCCGATCTGGCGGGCGAGATGGAGCGCGCCTCGGTGTACGTGCTGTCCTCCCGCTTCGAGGGCATGCCCATGGTGATCATCGAGGCGATGAGCAAGGGCCTGCCCGTGGTGGCCTTCGACTGCCCCACCGGCCCCGGCGAGATGATCGAGGACGGCGGGAACGGGCTGCTGGTGCCCGCCGGGGACGTCGCCGGGCTCACCGCCGCGCTGCGCGGACTCATCGAGGACGCCGCGCTGCGGGACAGGCTCGGCGAGAGCGCGCTGGCCTCGTCCGGGGCGTACCATCTCGACCGCGTCGGACCGCGATGGCTCCGCCTGCTCGACGAACTGCGGCGGCCCGTGCCCGCGCCCGTGCCCGGGGCGCGGCGGCCGGTCGGTTCGGCCGAACCCGCGGTCCACGTCCCGCGGCGCCGCCGCGTGCTGAGGATGATCGCCTTCATCGCGCTCGCCCTGGGAGCGCTGGGCATGCTGGGCCTGGACGGCTGACCCGCCGCCCCGTCAACCCCAGTGGTCGCCCCACGTCCACAGATCCACCTCCGGGACGGCCGGGGTCTCCCTCCGGTCGACCCCGAACCCGCTCCGGAAGAAGATCAGCGGACCGCCGTCGCTCGGCGTCTCCACCTCCCGCACCAGCCCGATCACCACATCGTGGTCACCGGCGGGGTGCACGTCCTGGATCTCGGCGTGCACCCGAGCCGGAACCCCGCGCAGGGACGGGGCGCCCCAGCGGGAACGGTCCCATTCCAGCCCCTCGAACTTGGCGCCCCGGCTGGAACCGAAGCGCAGGCAGACCTCCTCCTGGTCCTCGCCCAGCACGTTCACGCAGAACCGGCCCACCGCACGGATCCGCGGCCAGGTGCGGCCCCCGTGATCGGCGCAGAACAGCACCAGGGGCGGCTCCAGCGACACCGACGCGAACGACTGGCACGCGAAGCCCAGCGGCTCGTCGCCGTCCAGCGCCGTGATCACGGTGACGCCGGTGGCGAACGCCCCCATCGCCCGCCGCAACTCCTGCGGGGTGGGCGGGGGCGGATCGTCCAGATCCGATGGGAGCCGGGGCTCGGCCGTCATGTTTCACCTCGGTGCTCGTGTACGGGTCAGGACACGAACCTAGAACGCCGGGGCCTCCGGCCGCACCGGCGGCCCCCTCTCCGGATGCTACCGACGATCAAGCCTTGTAGGGTCGGGGGATCCAGCGGGGCCGGGCCCGCACTCGCGCGCGGAGGAACGACATGACCGACGGTGCACGCACGATCGCGGTGAGCGGCGCGGCGTCCGGCATCGGCCGGGCCCTGGCCGACCTGCTGCGCGCGAACGGGGACCGGGTGATCGGCGTCGACCGCGAGGAGACCGACGTGCGCGCCGACCTGGCGGCGTCCGAAGGGCGCGCGGAGGCCGTGCGGGGCGTGCTGGAACGCTGCGGCGGGGTCCTGGACGGCCTGGTGGCCTGCGCCGGAATCTCCGCCCCCGAGCCGCTCACGATCCGGGTGAACTTCTACGGCGCGGTCGGCCTGCTGGAAGGGCTCCGCCCGGCCCTGGCCGCGGCCCCCGCGCCGCGCGCCGCCGTCGTCGGCTCCATCTCCGGCACCCAGCCGGTGGACCGCGCGGTGGTCGCCGCCTGCCTGGAGGGCACCGAGGAGGAGGCGGTGCGGCTCGCCGGGGAGGCGCGCGGCGGGACGCTCTACCCCTCCTCCAAGTCCGCGCTGGCCCGCTGGCTGCGCGCCGCCGCGGTCACGCCCGCGTGGGCGGGCGCCGGCATCCCGCTCAACGCGATCGCGCCCGGGGTCGTCCGCACCCCGATGACCGCCCCGCTGTTCGAGGACGAGGCGACGCGCAAGAGCATGGACGACGCGGTGCCGATGCCGCTGAACGGTTACGCCGGCCCGGAGGTGGTGGCGGAGGCGCTGCGCTGGCTGATCGGCCCCGCCAACTCCCACATCACCGGCCAGGTCGTCTACCTGGACGGCGGCGCCGAGGCCATGCGCCGCGGCCCGGAGGTCTACTGATCTCAGCGGCCGCCGCACGGGCCTCGGCCAGCACGTCCCGGACGAAGCGGGCCCGGCCCCGGCCCAGCCGGCGCAGCGCCCGCCCGTGGTCGGCGACGATGATCAGCGCGCCGCCGGCGACCGCCGCCCGCCAGGCCAGGAGGGCCGCCGCCCGCAGCGGCCGCGGGACCCGCTCCAGCCCCTGCCGCATCCGCCGGCAGTGGAACGGCACGTGCCGCCGCTCGTCGGCCAGCAGCCGTCCCGCCACCTCGGCGGCGAGCGGGTCGCCCGCCCCCTCGTACAGGGCCCGGTAGAAGCCCAACGCGATCACTTCGGCGACCAGCAGCACCATCAGCTCGACCCGCAGGCCCATCGCCCGCCGCGCCCGCACGAAGATCGCGTCGCTCCAATGCGCCCCGATGGTCCCCGCGCCCGCCGCGTCCAGCAGCCGCCCCAGCATGCGGGCATGGTTCTGCTCCTCGGCGATGAACAGCCGCACGGCCGCCGCGTACTCGGCGTCTCCGGCCCGCTCCGCCTTCCCGATGAGGAACGCGCCGTCTCCGTCCTCCCCGACCTGGAACCGCTGGAGGCTGCGCACCACGCACGGCTCCAGCCGCGCGCCGCGCGCCCACTCCGGGTCGCCCGCCGCCGCGCGGGCCCGCGCCTGCTCCTCGAAATCCCGCAGCCACCCGGCGAACCCGCCCGCCTTCGTGTCGGTCACCATGCCGTCCTCCACCTCGTCGTCGCCCGGCCCACTCAACCGACCGGGCGTGGACCTTTCGGCGGTGAAATGTGGAGGTCGTGAAAACAAGTTGCCCGCATTCGCCCGATCGGGCATCGTCATGGGCATGAAGGAAGAACGCGAACACCCCGCCTCGGGAGCCGGTTGACCGGGTGACACCCGTCAGCCCCGGCCGCCTTCCGAGCTTCTCGGAACGGCGGCTCTTTCTTTTGCGGCGCGTTCGTCCAGTGGTCAGGACGCCACGTTCTCAGCGTGGAGACACGAGTTCGATTCTCGTACGCGCTACGGCCGGGTCGACTAACGGAAGGTCCCCTCACTTTCAATGAGGAAGGCGCGGGTTCGAACCCCGTCCCGGCTACAAGAACCACCACGTCATAGGCCAGATTGCAGATCATCTTCAGCGCTCCATGATCGTTTGTCATCAAGATGTCCTGACTTCGGCGCGTCGAGGACATGTGCGCCGATTCAAAACGCCTGTTCGGCCGCGACATCCTGATCGTGCCGCTGGCCCGGCCCAGTCACCATGAACGAAGTGTGAAAACTCCTTCTCGGTCGCGGCACTCCACGCCTTGACATCGGTGCATGCTGGAGTCAAAGATTGCCCCCCAGCCACACCCAGGCCAGTCGATCAAGGTCGAGCGGAGCCGAGCGGGGAGCCTCTTACCTGCAGCAATGTCTGGGGGAGTTGCGGCGAATCCGGGGGAGTAGGAGCACGATGGCTCCCCTCAGGAAGCGGAGCATGGGCAAGCAAGATCATTGTCTTGCTGTCAGTTTCGATGGAGCGTGAGGCTTCGGTGAGTCGCGTCGAGAGAGTCTCTGTCATCACTGCCCACGGGCTGTTCACTGCTCATGAACGCGAGCGCTGCTTCTGCGCGGCATGACCGGGCTGCAGGGGGACGGAGCCCTGGAAGCTCCGACATCCTGCGGATTAAAAGTCCGAAGCTCTCGTATCAGATCGGTGCTCTTGGTATCGGACGGTGCCACTCTGTCCACATTCAGTCGCATTTTCGTGCCGCCCTCTGTCATGGCATGCCGATCCGTACCAATGCCGACGAGCTAACAACGAGCAAACATGCCCCGGTGCTACTCCATGACCTGGTGGCCGCGGGGAGCAGCAGGACATGCGGCTCCTCGATCCCCCTGGCGCCGTTGGACCATCCCCGCGCGGGGCGGACGGCCCCCCTGACGGCGGGCGAACGCGCGCCGGGTGCGGGTGGCGCGCTGGTCCCGGTGGACCTGGAGGCCACCATCGTTTGTCACGCATTCACAGAAGGAGGCCGCGGCGCCGACCTGGAAGAAGCCGTTCGGGTTTCATCCGATGACCGTGTTCATCGACGGCATGATGAGGTCATGCAGACCCAACCTGTGCTTGTCTACGACGGCGACTGCGCCTTCTGTACGACCTCAGCGACCTTCCTGAAGCGGCATCTACGGCTTCGCTGCGCCATCACCCCATGGCAGTGCACGGATTTGGCCTCTCTCGGCACCACCCGGCAACGAGCGGAGTACGAGTTGCTGTGGATCACGCCGACCGGGGCTGTGCACGGCGGTGCGCAGGCCGTCGCCAAGCTACTGCTGCACGCGGGCAAGGGGTGGGCATGCCTGGGCGGAATGCTGACCCTGCCTCCCCTTCGCTGGATCGCCCACGGCGTCTACCGACTCGCCGCAAACAACCGGGACCGGATGCCCGGCTCCACTCCGACCTGCGCATTGCCGGCAGAACGCAGGCCGGTATCACGGCCTCCCGAATAGCTGCTGCCTCTTCGATCACGAGCGGAGTTGATGATCAAGGCGCTGAGCGGGTGAAAGTACCGAGACAGTCGCAGCCGCACGTGTCAGACGGGCTGGCGTCGGAGCGGAGACCTCTTGGGCTTGCTGCGGTCGAGTTCAGCGGGGCCAGCGGGCGGACCGCACCCGTGTCGATCGTCGCAGCGCTGGAGACCGGCCGCACGTCCTGGACTGCGATCCTGGACGCCGTCCGGCTGGAACCCGGCGCCGACCTGGCCGCCGTCACCACCGCCTAGTTCCGCTACCTCGTCGAACGCCTCATCATCGCCGGTCAGTGGCATCGGGACGACCCAGAGATCCGCATTGTGCTGGACGCCGGTACGACACACCCCGCGTCGCCCACATGCTCACCAGGTATGCCGGGTGCTGGTCCTTGGCCGCCTGCTCCGACCGGGGTGATGCGCCGGCCGACCCGCCGCGCATCTACGACCTCCAAAGGAGGCCGACCGCCCAAGCACGGCGGCGAGTTCTGCTTCGGCGACCCGGCCACCTGTGGCACCGAGCATGCGGTGACGACCACCGACACCCGCCGCTACGGCACTGCGACTGCGGGTGCGTGCGCTGCTCTCGGGGGTCGTCCGGGTACGCGGTGGCCACCTCTCGACCGGTGGCGGCGTCCACCTTCCGGATTTGCCGGCCGTGTCGATCGGTGGTCGTCAGGCACAGATATCGGTGCGCGGTACCGCACCAGCTCGGTTCGGTTGAGATGCGTTGATCTCGCGCCCCGCTGGCCCACCGCACCCGACCGCTTCGGGCGTCGACCGCGACCGTCTCTGCTGCACCGTGCCGAAAGGGGCCCACCGGCCGCATGAACACATTTCCCATCAACGATCTAGGGGTGCTTATGGGTCTCGTCCACCGCACAGCGGGTCAGCAGGTCCAGGCCCCGGCCTCGTAGCTGATCGGGATCAGATCACCTCGTTCGGCTCGGCCTGCATCTGCGCCGCCTCGGCGGCGCGAGCATCGTCGGGCGACGCTCCTGCCGCTCTGTGACCCATGCCACATGCAGTTCCTGTCAGGAATCGGGGCGCTGTTCCGCTCAAGTCACCGAGAGCAAGCGAACCGACAGGAGCATCACATGAAGCACCGCATCGTCGTCCTCGGCGCTGGCTATGCCGGGGCCTACGCGGCCGGGACCCTGGCCCGCCGGCTGTCCCCGGCGGACACCGAGATCACCGTGGTCAACGCCGTGCCGGACTTCGTCCAGCGAATGCGGCTGCACCAGTTGGCGACCGGCCAGGACATCGAGGCTCCGAAGCTCGCCGACGTCTTCGCGGGCACGGGGATACGGCTGCGCGTGGCCCGTGTCACCGCCGTCGATCCCGAGCGCCAGGTCGTCGCCGTGGCCGACGCCGACGGCGGCGGCGAGCTCGGCTACGACACGCTTTTGTACGCGCTCGGCAGCCGCGGCGCCGACCGCGCCGTCCCCGGCGCGGCCGAGCACGCCTTCGACGTCGCCGCCAGGCCCTCGGCGCTGCGCCTGCGCGAGCGCCTGGACGGCCTGGGCGGGCGGGGCGAACGCGGGAGTGTGCTGGTCGTCGGCGACGGGTTGACCGGCATCGAGACCGCTACCGAGATCGCCGAATCCCGGCCCGGCCTGCCGGTGACGCTGGTCGCCCGCGGCGAGCTGGGCGCCCGGCTCTCCGCCGGAGCCCGCGGCCACCTGCGCCAGGCCTGCGACCGGCTGGGCATCACCGTCCTGGAGCACACCAGCGTCGAAGCCGTCGAAGCGACGCGGGTGCTGTGCGCCGACGGCACCGCCCTGGCGTCCGACGCGACCGTGTGGACGGCCGGGTTCGCGGTCGACCCCATCGCCGCCGCCGGCGGGCTGGAGGTCACCGAGAACGGTCAGATCGTCGTCGATCGCACCATGCGGTCGGTCTCGCACCCGAACGTCTACGCCATCGGCGACAGCGCCCACGCCATCGGCGACAACGGCCGGCCGCTGCCGATGTCCTGCGCTTCGGCCGGCTACACCGGCCGGCAGGCCATCGAGGCGATCGTGGGACGCCTGACCGGCCGCGAGATCGCGAACACCAAGCTGGTCTACACCTACAACCACATCAGCCTCGGGCGGCGGGACGGGATCTTCCAGATGGTCGACGACGAAGGGCGGGCGAAGCCGAAGTACATGGGCGGCCGGAAGTCCGCGCGGATCAAGGCGGGCATCCTCAAGACCTCGCTGTGGGCCACCTCGCACCCGACCTTCGGCCTGCCCAAGCGCAAGCACCACCTGGCCGCCGCGCCGGACGCGACCGCCGAGAAGGCGATCGCGTAGCCGCCTGGAGCCCGTCGATGATTTCGGTGCCACAGCACGAACAGGGCGTGAATCAGGCGGGCTGAATGCCGCGCAGGGCGTGCGCGATGAGCGTGCGGAGTTGCTCAGCGTCGGGCATACCGAGGTGGAAGAGGAGCCGGTGGTAGACGGGCCCGTAGATCAGGTCGAGGGCGACGTCGAGGTCGGCGTCGGGGGGCAGTTGCCCGCCGGCCTGGGCTATGCGCATGCGGTCCTTGAACGCGGTGATGCGCGGCCGGATAAGTCGTTCCCGGAGGTCGTTCGCCAGTTCTTTGTCGTGGAGGGCTTCGGCGATGAGCCCGGTGACGGCGGAATTGTTCGGTGGGGTGAGCAGCTCGATGACGGCAGACAGCTGGGTGTGCAAATCGGCGGCGAGGTCGCCGGTATCGACGTGGTCGGCGAACAGGTCCGCCATATCGTCGATCGCCTCCAGGATGACGGCTCCTTTGGAGGGCCACCACCGATAGATCGTTTTCTTGCTGACGCCGGCGCGGGCGGCGATGGCCTCGATCGTCAGCCGCCCGTAGCCGTCCTCGGCACACAGCTGCAACGCCGCGTCGAGGATGGCCCGGCGGCTGGATTCATTGCGGCGCAGCGGGTTCGGCGGTGTGGGCATGGCTTTGACCCTATCAGGAAACGGAACGTGTCGTGTTGACAGTTTGACCATGCGCCGTATAGCGTCGCCGGCATCTGACTACACGACACGGATCGTGTCGCCAGAACGAACCCCGCAGCGCTCTTCCTGGAAGGGAGATCATGTTCATCGCTTACGTCACGGTGACCATCCTGGCCGCCGTCTTCACCGGCAGCGCCGCCGGCTTCTACCTGATGGGCCACGACTACCCCAAGGCGCAAATGAAGATGAAGCGGCTGCCCCTGTCGTGGGGACCGATGTTGGGCGGCTTGCTGGCGGCGGGGACTTTGGGGCTGGTGGCCGGGTTCGCGGTGCCGCTGCTGGGGCTGCTCGCCGCGATCGGTCTGGAGCTGTACTTCATCGGCGCGTTCATCGCCCACCTCCGGGTGGGCTCCCGGAAGCTGGTCGGCTGGGCCGTCTTCTTCGTCACCGAGTCCGCCGCCCTGGCCGTGCACCTCGGCTACCACGGCCTTTCGTAGCCCGGCACCGCACGCCCGGCTCGGCCGAGTGAGCCGCCTCACACGCGGTCACAACGTCCGATCGAGCGGTGTCTTGAGCCCGAACGCACACGAGAAACCGAAAGAGGCAACCCATGACCAAGAACATCGAGGTGGTCGTGATCGGCGGCGGATACGCCGGCGTCATGGCGGCCAATCGCCTCACGCAGCGCGACGACGTGACCGTGACCTTGATCAACCCGCGGCCGGGCTTCGTTCACCGGATCCGCCTGCACCAACTGGTGGGCGGATCCGGCGACGCGGTCGTCGGCTATCGAGAGATCCTGGCCGAGGGACTCCGGTTGGTCGTTGACAGCGTGACCCGGATCGACGCGACCGGGCACAGCGTGACGCTGGCGGACGGCGGAACCCTCGGCTACGACTACCTGATCTACGCGGTCGGCAGCGGCAGCGCCGATCCGAGCGTGCCCGGCGCAGCCGAGTACGCCTATCCGATCGCCAGCCTGGAGGAGGCGCAGCGGCTGCGGCAGGTCCTCGATGCCGCACCTGCGACGGCAGCTGTGACGGTGGTCGGAGCCGGTGCGACCGGCATCGAGGTCGCCACCGAGCTGGCGGAAGAAGGCCGCACCGTGACACTGGTGTGCGGAAAGGGGCTCAACCCGTATCTGCATCCTCAGGTGCGCCGCAAGATCGCCAAGCGGTTGGACAAGCTCGGTGTGATCGTCATCGAAGGACCCTCGGCGAAGGTGACCGCAGTGACCCGCGACGCCGTACGGCTTGGCGACGGCCGCACGGTGCCGAGCGAAGTGACCATCTGGACAGCCGGGTTCAGCGTCCCGGACCTGGCCGCCCGTAGCGGGCTCAGCACCGACGCCGCGGGGCGTCTGCTCACCGACGAGACGTTGACCAGCGTCGACGACGACCGCATCGTCGCCGCCGGGGACTCCGCGGCACCCTCAAACCTGCCGCTGCGGATGAGCTGCCAGTCCGCGAACCCGCTGGGAGCGCACGCCGCCGACACGGTGCTGGCCCGGATCGCGGGTCAGCGACCCGCGACGATCTCGGTGGGCTTCTTCGGGCAGTGCATCAGCCTCGGTCATGGCGTGGCCACCGTGCAACTCGCCTCCAAGAACGACATCGCGAACAGATTCTCCCTCGGCGGCCGCCTGGGAGCGAAGATCAAGAAGTCCAGTTTCACTGGCTTGATCGAGCAGCTGGCGCACGAGGCGCACAAGCCGGGTTCGTACACCTGGAAATTCAAGGACGCCAAACGCCCGGAGCGGCTGCAGGCCGAGCGCGGCGAGGCGCCGGCCGTCCGCTGAACGAGGAGGACCCCGCTGTGAGTGCCGTGGTAAACGACAACCCGGCACTCATCCTCCGCCTGAACGGCGAATTCGAGGGCGTCCTGGCAGTCCGTGTCGGGAAGGCCCGCATCAGCGGCATCTACCACGTCCGCAATCCGGAGAAGCCGACCCGCGTCGAGTCCGAAACCCCGCTCACCCGGCGATGAACTCCCCCCTCTGAAGGAGAAGGCATGTCCACTCAGGCCGCGCCCGCAGCCAACGCGTCGCCCTCCCCCTGGCCGACCGTGGCCGGGGCAGTCGCCTTGCTCACGATGATCATCAGCCTGCTGCTCACCGCCTTCGCCTGGCCGTCGGTACGCTCATCGGTGCATGATGTGCCGATCGCCGTCGCCGGGCCCGCCCCCGCCGTCAAGCGGCTCACCGCCGTACTCGACCAACGGCTTCCCGACGGCTTCGAGGTCACCGAGGTCGCCGACACCGCCGCCGCCGAGCAGCTGATCCGCGACCGCAAGGTGTACGGGGCGATCGACCTCGGCTCCGGCACCCCACAGGTCATCACCGCATCCGCCGGGAGCGCCGCCGTCGTCCAGACCCTGAACAGCATCGCGACCGGCCTCAGCCAGCCACGCGGAACCGGCACGGCGGTCGCCGCCCGCGACCTCATCCCGCTGCCGGCCGACGACCCGCGCGGCACCGGACTGGCCGCCGGAGCCCTGCCGCTGGTCATGGGCGGCCTGCTCGCCGCCGTGCTATTGACCAGGCTCGTCCGCGGCACCGTCCGCCGCGTCACCGGAGCGTTCGCCTTCGCCATCACCGGCGGACTTGCCGTGGCAGCGATCCTGCAGTTCTGGCTCGGCTCACTCAACGGCTCCTACTGGGCCAACAGCGGCGCCATCGCCCTGACCATCGCGGCCACCTCCCTGAGCATCCTCGGGCTCGAGTCACTGCTCGGGTACGCCGGTTTCGGCCTCGGCGCCGCCACCATGATGCTCATTGGCAACCCCCTGTCGGGCACCGCCACAGCACCCGAGATGCTGCCCGGCTGGTCCGGCACCCTGGGCCAACTGCTACCGCCCGGGGCCGGTGGCCAACTGCTGCGCTCCACCGCCTTCTTCGACGGCCACGGCGCCACCCACTCTGCCACCGTCCTGGCGACCTGGCTCACACTCGGTGTAGTGCTGTGCCTGGCCGGCGGCCTGCGCACCCGCTCTACCGCCACCGTCGCAGACAGGGCCGCACAGCCGGCCACGCACGCGACGCTCTGACCCCCGCAGCCGACCCCTCGATTCACTTCTGAAACCCCTCCCCTTGGGTGGTCCGCGTGGACAGCACCGCCACTGATCGCTTCGACACCAGTCGGTTCGAGGCCGACCGGAACCGGCTGGCCTCACTGGCCTACCGGCTGCTGGGCTCCGCCAACGACGCCGAGGACGCCGTGCAGGATGCGTTCCTGCACTGGCAGGCCGCCGACCGCGAACGGATCAAGGTGCCGGAAGCATGGCTGACCAAGGTCGTCACCAACCTGTGCCTCGACCGGCTCCGCTCGGCGCGAGCCCGCCGCGAACGCACCGCCGGCGCCTGGCTGCCCGAACCGCTCCTGGACGGCGACCCGATGCTCGGCCCGGCCGACACCTTCGAGCAGCGCGAATCGGTCTCCCTGGCCGTGCTGACGCTCATGGAGCGACTGTCAGCCCTCGAGCGGGCCGTCTACGTCCTGCGCGAGGCGTTCTCCTACAGCCACGCCGAGATCGCAGAGATCCTCGACATCACCGAGTCCGCGAGCCAGCAGCACCTCCACCGGGCCCGGCGCCGCATCACCGCCGCGCGCCGCGGCGGCGAAGTCGACCCGGCATCCGCCCGCAGGGTCGTCGAGGAATTCCTCGCCGCCGCCTCCTCGGGCCGCACCGAACGGCTGGTGGCGCTGCTCACCGACGACGCGACCGCGATCTCCGACGGCGCCGGCCTGACCGAGAAGCTGCTGCGCTACGACACTCCGCAGCGCATCGCCGCCGTCGCACGGGCCGGCTTCAAACCCACACCCGCGAAACGGCGATTCGTCGGCGGCACGCCCGCCATCCACTACACGCTCGTCAACGGTTCCCCGGCCATCCTCGTCGTGCTCGGCGACCGGGTCGTCGGCGCCGTGACGTTCGACATCACAGGTGGCAAGATCGCAACCGTGCGCGGCATCGCCGCCCCCACCCGCCTCGCCCGCCTCACCGAAGCCTGGCGGCGGCACGAACCGGACACGCCGCTCATCACCCAGTGGTGATCTGACGTTGACCGCGGTCTAGCCCCCAGACACCGCCTTGGCTGACCCAAATCGATTGGAAGCGATTGTGGCGTTTGCTTGGCTTCAGCCGATATGCCTTCTTCGCCAAACCATTCCCACTGCGGCTGCGAGTACGGTTGTGGCAAGACCGACGGGGACAAGTCACCGTGCCTCTTTCCTGTCATGCCGTACCACCCGAGGGGTGCCCGGCGTTAGCGGGCTGGTGGCATACGCGGGTGGCGAAGGCCTTCGGGAACCGGTTGGCAGGCGCCCCTGTCCATCAGTGCTGGGCTCTATTTTCTGGTGCCTGGCTGTCGGGGTTTCGGGGCGTGATGTTCCCACTACCCGGAACGGCACTTCACCAGTTACCGGATCAGCATCCTTCGCCGTCACGCTGTAACTGATCGCGTAGCGCCCCGTGGAGATACCGGGAAACAGTTTGCTGCCTCACCGTTTTTCCTGAGATTTGGGGGGCACCCATCGGTCTCCTCGTCCGCTGTCTCGTCACCCCCGGGCCGAACCCCCCGCGCCCCTAAAGGGGGGTCGGCCAGACGACGCCGCTGCGCGATGTGTCGACTCGATAGTCGGTGGAACGTTCTTCGAACAGTCGCGCGCCCAGTTCGAAGGCCTGGTCGAGCGGTCGCGAGGGATCACGCTCCACCTCGCCGCGGGTGTTGCCGATCCCGCGCAGGACACCGACCAGATCGTTGTGCAGGTACCGGGCGAACTCCTGCATCTGGGCGGTGATGCCGGCCACGGCCCCCGGGTAGGTCTCCTCGGAACTGACGGCGACGACCATGCGCTTGCCGATCAGTCCGTCGCGGACCGACTCCCAGTCCCGGTAGTCCGACTTCATGTAGCAGAAGATGCGGTCGATGAAGATCTTGAGCTGGCCCGAGACCCCGTACCAGTACAGCGGGGTGGCGTAGACGATCGCGTCGGCCGGCAGGACCTTGTTCAGGATCAGATGCTCGTAGCCGTCCTCGATCGAGCAGGCGCCGCTCTCCTGGCGGCAGACCCGGCAGTCGCGCAAGGGAGCCGTCACCGTGTCCGCGAGGTCGACGAGCTCGACGTCGTGTCCGCCGGCGGCCGCCCCGTCAAGGACCGACTGGGCGAGCAGGCGCGAGTTGCCGTCTTTGCGGGGGCTGGAGCTCAGGGCAAGGACCTTCATTGATTCGATCACTTTCGTCTGGCGGGGAGCTGGTGCCACCACGCTGACATGAGTCGGATGATGAAGACAAGGCGGATTTTATGGCCGATACTGTGAAGGTGACCTTCACGACAAGCCTGCCCAGGCTTCACCTGCTGGTGGCCTTGCACGAGCGAGGCACACTGCAGGCCGCCGCATCTGTGCTGCATATCTCGACGTCAGCGGCGTCACAGCAATTGGCGACGCTGACCGCGGAGGCCGGAGTCCGCCTGACCGAGGCGGACGGGCGCCGGCTGAAGCTGACCGATGCGGGCAAGATCCTGGTCGAGCACGCGTACGCGGTGTTCGCGCAGCTCGAACGCGCGCAGGGCGATGTACAGGCGGCCGCCGACGGTGAGCTCGGGAAGCTCACCGTCGGAGCCTTTCCGTCCGCGATCGCGACGGTCCTGATCCCGGCGGTCCGGCTGGCGCGGGAGCGGCATCCACGGCTGCGGGTCGACGTGCGCGAGGTGGAGATACCGGCCGGGCTCGACCGGTTGTCCACCGGCGATCTCGATGTGGTCGTCGGTGTCGAAGGTGTCGGGGCCCCCTCGCCGGACGACCACCGGTACGTCCGGCTTCCGCTCGGTGTGGACGACTTCCTGCTCGCGGTCCCGGTCGACCACCCGGTTGCCGACGGTTCGGTGGCCGTTCTCTCTCAGCTCGCCGACCAGGAGTGGGTCGGCACCATCGAGGGCGACGCGTGCGACCAGCTGCTGCACGGCGCCTGCCTGGCGGCGGGTTTCCGGCCCGCCGTGCGGCATCGCGCCGCTGACTGGACGGCGATCCTCGCCTTGGTCGAGGCCGGGCTGGGCCTCGCGCTGGTTCCCTCCAGCGCGAGGCTTCCCGTCTCCGCCTCGGTGCGGGTCGTCCCGATCGCGCAACGGATCAGTCGGCATGTCTACGCGGCGGTCCGGCGGGGCGGCGCCACGCACCCGGCCGTCGCCGCCTATCTGACCGCGCTCGAGCAGGTGGCGGGCGAGGTCTTGGACGAGTCGGCGGTGCCGGACACGGCGGCGCGGCTCCATGGACAAGGTGCCGTGCTGTAGCGCTGCGGCTCCCGGTAAAGCCAACCGCGCGGTGATCCTCGGGCCGGCGGTCCATCGTGCCGTGCCCCTCTCCGGCCGCGATCGCGGACGCTCATGGGATAGTGCCGAGTTCCGTGGCGACCGCGCGCAGCGAGTCGGCGCGTTGCCGGTCGTAGAGCACGAACGGGTCGTGCAGGGGCCGGTCGAGCACGCCCGCCAGCCATTCCGCGTCGCGGACCGCGCCGTCCTGCTCGTGGTCGACGCTGCTCTGGCCGGTCAGGTTGGAGGAGAAGATGCCGGCGGCGGACCGGGGCAGGAAGTCCTCGTAGACGATCGGTTCGAGGTTCACCCAGCCGCCCCTGGCCAGCCCCGGCAGGTCGGTGGGAGGGGCGTGCCCGTCGCGCGGCCTGGCTCGGTTCAGGGTGGCGGTGAAGTAGGCGAGATCCTCTTCGGCCATGGCCCGCTCGGTGGGTGGCATCCGCGCGGCCCACGCGGCGGCCGACCCGTCGGTCTCGGACATCAGCCGGTCGTAGCGATCCCGTCCCGCCGGGGTGAGAGCGACACCGCGAGCCTCCACTTCGCCGAACCGGACGCGCAGCTCGCCGTCACCGATGGTTCCGTCCGGCTCGGTGAACCGGCGTGGTTCGGCGAGCGCGCGGAACGAGGTCTGCCGCAGCAGAACGTCGGGGCCGTGCCACCTCGGCGGTCCCTGGATCCGGTCGATCATGACGATGCCCCGTGCTTGCATGCGCCGGTAGAGCTCGTCGATGTCGAGCACCCGCGGGGTGAGGTGGTTGATGTGGGTGGTGCTCACTCCGCCGATGTCGGCGGCCACGCTGGAGATCTTCTCCAGGGTTCGGTACCAGGCACGGTCGATCGGGGCGCCGGACAGCGCGAACGACTGTGTGGCCAGCTCCACGAACCGTCCGGCGGCGGGCTCGGGCAGACCGCCCTCGGCCTCGGCGGCGTCCGCGAGTTCGAGCAGTTCGTCTGAGAACAGCCGCCTCCGGGCCAGCGCCCCCTCCAGACCAGTGCGTACGTCGTCGTCGAAGAAACGGCGGTCGCCCGGGACGAGCATCGAGGTGAACACCCGGAACGGGTTGCGGGCAAGTTCCCCGGGATCGATCGGGCGGAAGGCCGTCGACACCACCGGGATCGGTGTCGGCGCGGCCTCCCGAAGGTCGTAGAAGCCGGTCGGGTACATCCCGACGGCGCCGAAGATTCGGGCGATCTGCCGCAGTTCATGCGGTGTCCCGATCCGGATGGCCCCGTGCCGCTCGGCGGTCACCCGATCGATGCTGCCCAGCCGTTCGGCCTGCGCGCCCCGTTCGCGCAGAACCGCGGAATTCACCTCCTGGGCGACCTCGACGAGCGTCGCGTACGCCGGCACCTCGGTGCCGTACAAGGCGGACAGGCTGTTCGCGAACCGTGACCGCAGCTCCCAGGCCGGAACCGTTCGCGTCATCGCCGGCCCCCTGTGGCGACCGGCAGCCGACCGCGCAGCCGCATCGCCTCGCGAACCCGGTCCTGGGCCAGCCGGAATGCCGCCTCGTGGGTGATGACCCCCAGCGCGCGGCTGCGCTCCAGCACGGTCACCACGTTCGAGCGCAGTCTTTCGGCGATGCTGGCGAAGACGCGTTCCGGATCGGGCCGGAAGGCCGAGTGGCGCGCGTCCATCGCGTACGCGGCCGCGACGACACCGCCGGCGTTGGCGATGAAGTCGGGTACGACGGTGACCCCCCGGACGGACAGCGCCACTCTCGCCTCCGGAGTCGTGGGCAGGTTCGCGCCCTCCACCACGAGACGGGCGGTCACCTCGCGCGCGACGGCGGCGTTGATCACGTCCTGGGTGGCGGCGGGAATCAGCACATCGGTGTCCAGGGCGAGCTCGGCACCGGCGTCGAGCTGCTTGCCGCCGTACGCGCGGACGCAGTCGTCGCCCAGCTCCGCGCGCAGCTCACGCAGGCGCCCGATGTCGAGACCGTTCGGGTCGTGGACGGCGGCGGTGGTGGTGGAGACGGCGACGATGGTCGCGCCGAGTTCGGCGAACCGCGCCGCGGCGGCGGCCCCGACGGCACCGAAGCCCTGGATGACGACCCGTGCGCCGGAGAGGCGAAGGCCGATTCCAGCGGCTGCGGCGTCGGCCACCTCGGCGACCCCGAAACCGGTCACCCCGAGTTCGTCGTACGGCAACCCCCCGAGCGCGGCGGGCAGGCCGACCGACGCGCCGCGGTCACCCAACTCGTCCAGGAATATGGCGGCATCCGGTTCGGACAGACCCATGTCGAGCCCGAGCACGTACTCGCGCGGCACCTCGTTCGACAGGGCCCGTGCGAAGGCCCGCAGGACGGCTTCCTTGTCGTGCTCCCGCGGGTCCGCGACGATGCCCGCCTTGGCACCGCCGTGGAACAGGTCGGCGGAGGCCCACTTCCAGGTCATCGTGCGCGCCAGCCGGGCGATCTCGGTGACGGTGACGGCCGGGCCCATTCGGGTGCCGCCCTTGCCGATGCCGCGCGCGGTGTTGTCCAGGACGAGGACGCCGCGCATCCCGGTCCGCGGGTCGGAGACGCACACGATCTTCTCCGGGCCCCACTCGTCGACAAGGGAGAACAGCTCATCTGACATGTTCGGCTCCCGATTCTGGGTGGGCGGATGGGGAGGCGCCCGTTCCGGGTGTGGTGCGCGGCCCGGAACGGAACCGGTTGAGCCCGCTGAAGGCCACGAAGACCGCGGCGACCACGAGTGCGGCGACGATCTGTGACCGGACGGACGGATCGGCCAGCATCGCCACGATGATGTAGACCATCGCGGCGACGGCGAGCAGGCTCAGCCACGGGAAGCACCACATCCGGATGGTCAGGGCCTGCTCGGTTCCCCTCTTGCGGACCCGGTACCTGCTCACGATCTGCGTGACCCCGATGGCGATGTAGACGAACAGCGCGGTGGCGCTACTGGAGTTGAGCAGGAACAGGAACACCCTGTCCGGCGAGAGATAGTTGAAGATCACGCCGACGAACCCGACGGCGACCGAGGCCAGGATGGCCGGCCGGGGCACCCTCCGACCGCTGAGCCGGGCGAGTGCCGCTGGAGCCTGGCCCCGCTCGGCGAGCGAGAAGACCATTCGGGACGCCGTGTAGAGGCCGGAGTTCAGGCACGACAACACCGCCGTCAGCACGACGACCGCCATCACCGCGCCGGCCGAGGGGAATCCGGTCCAGTCCAGCACGGCGACGTACGGGCTCTCGCCGATCCCAGAGGAGTTCCAGGGCAGCAGCGTGACCGCGATGCCGATGGAACCCGTGTAGAAGAACAGGATCCGCCAGATGATGCTGTTGGTGGTTCTGCGGATCGCTCGGGCGGGCTCGTCGCTCTCGGCGGCGGCGATGCTCACCATCTCCGGGCCGATGAAGGTGAGGAAGACGATCAGCATGCCCTTGGCGATCGATCCGGTTCCATGGGGGAGGAACCCGCCGTGTCCGGTGAGGTTGGCGAGTCCCGGCGACGGATGGCCGGGGAAGAGCCCGACGAGGACGATCACTCCGATCGCGATGAACGCGATGATCGCCGCCACCTTGATGCCGGCGAACCAGAACTCGAATTCGCCGTAGGACCGCACCGACCACAGGTTGGTGAGGGTCAGCGCCGCCATCAGCAGCAGTGCGATCGTCCACTGCGGGACCGCCGGCATCCAGTCGTGCACGATCGACGCGCCGGCACTGGCCTCGAACGCGATGATGACGACCCAGAACCACCAGTACAGCCAGCCGACCACGGATCCGGCCCATTGGCCGAAGACCTGTTCGGCGTAGGTCGAGAAAGACCCGCTGTTGGGATTGTCGGCGGCCAGCTCGGCCAGCATCCGCATCACCAGGATGAGGAGCAGTCCGCTCAGTACGTAACAGATCAGGATTCCGGGGCCGACGAGGTTGATGGCGGCACCGCTGCCGACGAACAGACCGGCGCCGAGCATGCCACCGAGTGTGATCATGGTGATGTGCCGTGGCTGCAGAGGCTTCTCCGGTGGAGGAGACATGGAGGTCCTTCCAGTGACGACCGATGGTCGTCCGAAATCAGGAGAAATCAGAAGAAATCAGGGCTGGTCGAACGGGCTCGGCGATACGACCGCCCGGGACAACTCCGCGCCGAGGGCGAGCAGGGCTGGCTCCGCGCCGGGACGACCCAGGATCTGCCGTGGGCCGTCAGGGGTGGGGACCGCCAGTGCCGGCCAGCCGAGGGCGTTCGCCGCCGGCGCGTGGGTCAGCAAGGGTGCTGACGAGTGCAGGGTTCCGTTGCGGTAGTCGGCCAGGACGTCGGACACCCTCGGCGCCGGACCGTCGATCACTGGGCCGACATGCAGGTCGACGTCGCGAAGCGTGGCCGCGACCTCGGCGCGCCAGGCCCGCATGACCTCGCGGGCCCGTACCCGGTCGCCGACCGGCTGGTCGAGTTTCACATGAAGGTCGGCGCCGTAGGCCCATGGCTCGCGGGCCGCGGGCTCCCGATGGATCTCGTGCGCCTGCTCGCGGAACAGGGTCCAGTGTTCGTCGGGCAACGCGGGCAGCGGAAGCTCTGCCGCGAAGACCGTTCGCAGGCCGCGGACCTGCGGCAGCCGGCGGATGCCGAGGACGCGTTGCAGGGTCGGGATGGTCCGGGTGAGATACCCGGCCCTGTCGTAGGCGGGGGCGAGCGGCTGGACGTCGTCCATGCTCACCGCGCCGGCCGCGCAGCAGAACCCGACGATCCCGCAGCAGGCCGCCGGGATCCGGATCGATCCGCTGGTGTCCGTACCGATTCCGACGTCGGCGGCGCCCGTGGCGACCGCGATAGCGGAGCCACCGCTGGACCCGCCCGGGGTACGGGACCGGTCCAGTGGCAGGCGCATCAGACCGTGGTGCGGGTTGTAGCCGGACACGCCGTACGCGAACTCGTTGAGGTTGGTCTTGCCGATGACCACCGCACCCGCGCGTTCGAGATCGGCCACGATCGGTGCGGTGCGGAGCGGGAAGTGGTCGGCGTACCGGATCGATCCGTACGTCGTCCGCAGGCCGGCCGTGTCGATCAGGTCCTTGACCGCGACGACGAGGCCCTCGGCCCGGCCGCTGGGAGCGTTGCGCGCGCGGGCGAGCGCCCCGTCGGCATCGACCGTGATGAAGGCGCCGAGCTCGGGGTCGATGGCGTCCAGCGCGGCGCGCACCCGCGAGATCACGCGGTGCGCCCGGCCTTCGCCCGGCCCGCCAGGAAGGTCAGGATGGTCGCCGCGGCCAGTTGCACGGTGACGCCGTCGCGGTCCAGCGGCGGCGACACTTCGGACAGGTCCAGGCCGACGACCTCGGGCACCTGGGAGAGCCGCCAGACCAGTTCGAGGAGTTGGTGCGAGGTGAGCCCGCCGACGGTCGGGCAGTTCGTGCCGGGGGCGAACGCGCCGTCGACGGCGTCGATGTCGATGCTGATCCACAGGCCGCCGGTACCGTCGAGAGCCCGGGAGACCGCCTCGTCCACCAGCCGCTCGACGGGCGTGGTCTGAACCTCGCGCGCGGAGTACACCCGGATGCCCTGCGCTGCGACGTAGTCCGCGGCCGCCTTGGTGTTCTCCCAGCCCGCGATGCCGATCTGGGTCAGGTTCCGGCCGCGGATCCGGCCGTCCAGATCCTCCAGCGCCCGGCGGAACGGGACGCCGGAGGCGGGCTCGCCGTGGTGTGAGTCCCGGACGTCGAAGTGGGCATCGAAGTGAACGACGCCGAGCCGGCCGGTCCGGGCGGCGAGAGCGCCGCGGAGCACTGGGAAGGTGAGGCTGTTGTCCCCGCCGAGCACCACGAGCGGAGCGTCCGCGGTGGACATCCGGACCGTCACGGCCTCGGTGATCCGCCGCCAGGTCTCCTCGACATCGGTCTGCAGCGCGTCGACGTCACCGGCGTCCGCCAGCACGCCGCCCGTGCGGAGGTCGATGTCGAAGCCCGCGTGGTAGCCGAGCAGCCCGGCGAGCGCCGTCCGGACCGCGGCCGGCGCGTGCTTGCTGCCGCTCCGGCCCATGGTGGTCGCGTCGAACGGCACCCCTAGCAGCACCGCCGCCGGCCGGGTCGCGTCCGCCAGTGGTACGACCAGGTCCGCGACCGGCTCGTCGAACTCGTCCGCCAGCGGCGGCAGCAGGCGGGCCACCGGGCGGAGCGGCGTGGTGGTCTCAGCGAGGTCGGTCATGGACGGGCTCCTAACGTCGAGTTGCGTCCACGCTAGGAACCTCGCACCATTATCACAATTCAATCTCATCAAGGGTGTATCAGCATGGCTAATGGACCTTCGTGGGAGTTCCGGCATCTCGTCGCCCTGATCGCGCTGGCCGAGACCGGTTCCTTCGGCCGTGCGGCCGAACGGCTCGGCTACACCCAGTCCGCGGTGAGCCAGCAGATCGCCGCTCTGGAACGCCTGCTCGGCGCCCGGCTGGTTCATCGGCCCGGCGGTCCGCGGCCCATCTCCCTGACGGCCGCGGGCGAACGGCTCGCGGACCATGCGCGGGCGATCCTGCGCCGGGCCGAGCTCGCCGAGGCGGATGTCCGCGCCACCCTGGACGAGGGCGCCCCGACAGTGCGGCTCGGCACGTTCCAGAGCGTCGCGGTGCGCGTTCTGCCCACCCTGCTCCGACGTTTCCAGGAGAGGCGGCCCGATGTGACCGTCGAGCTGGTCGAGCACGCGGGCGACGAGGGTCTGCTGGACCTCGTCGAGCGCGGCCACCTCGATCTGGCCTTCGCGCTGTTGCCGGTCGGCGACGGGCCGTTCGCCTGGCGGCACCTGATGAACGGCGAGTACGTGCTGATCACCGCCACCGACGCCGTACCGCGTGACACCGGCCTGGCGGAAATCTCCCGGCTCCCGCTGATCGGCTACCAGAACCTGCGCAAGGCACTGCGGATGGAGGAGTACCTCGCCGCCCACGGCCACACGCCCCAGGTGGTCTTCCGGACCGATGGCAACGAGGCCATCCAACGTCTCGTCGGCGTCGGCATGGGGGCGGCGCTGGTCCCCGCCTTCGCGGTGGACGACCGTGACGAGAAGATCACCGTGACTCGGCCGTCCGAGGAACTGCCACCGTTCATCATCGGCGTGGCGTGGCACGCCGACCGCCCCCTGCACCCGGCGGCGGCCGCCCTGCTCGAGCTCGCCGCCGACGTCTGCGGCGAGTTGCAGGATCCCCGGCTCGCCCCGTCATGAAGGCTGGTCGGCGACGCGACGGACCGGACCGCTGAGTCAGCGTGGACGGCGAAGGACAGTGCGGGTCAGGGAGGGGCGTCGGACGGCGTCAGGGCGTGGGCGATGAGCTGCGCGAGATGCGTCCCGGTGCGGCCGGTCCGCGACGCGATCTGGACACGGCAACTGAAGCCGTCGGCGAGGATGCGGGTGTCCGGAGAGGCCGCGCGTACGGCGGGCAGCAGAACCTGCTCACCGGCTGCGACGGACACGTCGTAGTGACCGCGTTCGAAGCCGAAGTTGCCGGCCAGGCCGCAGCATCCCGACTCGAGCGCGGTGTTGTCGACGCCCATGCGGTCCAGCAGGGTTCTGTCCGCGCCGAAGCCGGACGTCGCGTGCTGGTGGCAGTGGGTCTGGCTGATCGACCGGGCTTCGATGCGCGGGGGCTCCCAGCCGGGCGCGTGGCGGACGAGGAGTTCGGCGAGGGTGACGGTGGCCCGGCCGAGAGCGCGTGCGTTCTCGTCGCCGTCGAGGAGTTCGGGAAGATCGCTCTTGAGGGCCGCCGTGCAACTGGGTTCCAGGCCGACGACCGGAATACCCGCGCTGACCGCGGGTGTGAGGGCGGCAGTGGTGCGCCGGCCGATACGGCGGGCGATGCCGAGCTGGCCGGTGGTGATCCAGGTCAATGCGCAGCACTGGATGCCGTCGGGGACCCGGACGCGGAAGCCGGCGTCCTCCAGCACGGCCACCCCGGCCTTGAGGACGTCCGGAGTGAAGTGGTTGTTGAACGAGTCGACCCACAGCATGACCGGTCCGCGTTGCCCGTCGCCCTCGGAGGTGCGGGCACGGAACCAGGCAAGGAAGGTCTCGTCGGCGTAGCGAGGTATCTCCCGCTCCGTGGCGATGCCGCCCAGGCGTTTGATCAGAGGCGCGAGCCGCGACGAGGTCAGCGCGTTGACGAACCGCGGCACGCGGGCGGCCGGCCGGGACAGCAGGGGCAGCCAGCCCATGGTGTAGTGGGAGGCCGGCCGGATGCGCCTCCGGTAGTGATGGTGCAGGAACTCTGACTTGTACGTGGCCACGTCCACACCGACCGGGCAGTCGGCGCTGCACCCCTTGCAGGACAGGCACAGGTCGAGGGCGTCGAGGACCTCGGTGGACCGCCAGCCTTCAGTGATCACTTCGCCCTGGGTCATCTCGTACAGCAGGCGGGCACGACCGCGAGTGGAATCCTTCTCGTCCAGGGTGACCCGATAGCTCGGGCACATGACGTCGCCGTGGTGCCCGGTGGACCGGCATTTACCGACGCCGACGCAGCGGCGGGTGGCCTTGGCGAAGTCACCGCCGTCCGCGTGGAAGGGGAAGACCGTCCTCAGGGGGAGCGGGGTGCGGCGCGGACTGACCCGCAGGTTGCCGTCGACGGGCAGCGGCCGCACGATCATGCCGGGGTTGAGGCCGTTGTCGGGGTCCCAGATGCTCTTGAACTCCTCGAACAGGGAGATGACGTCAGGCCCGTACATGAGCGGCAGAAGCTCGGAGCGGGCTTGGCCGTCACCGTGCTCGCCGGACAGCGAACCCCCGTGTGCGCTGATCAGCTTCGCGGCATCGGTGACGAAGGCGCGGAAGACGGTGGTGCCCTCCTCGGTGGTGAAGTCGAAATCGATGCGCACATGCAGGCACCCCTCGCCGAAGTGCCCGTAGACGGCGCCCTGGAGCCGGTACTGGTCCAGTAGGCCGGTGAACTGGCGCAGATAGGAGCCGAGCCGGTCAGGCGGGACGGCGGCATCCTCCCATCCGGGCCAAGCCTCGGCTCCGTCGGGCAGACGTGTGGCCAGGCCTGCTCCATCCTCGCGGATCCGCCACAGCCGGCGGGCCCGTGCCGGCTCGGTGATGACCTCGCCGCCGGTGAATCCGGCGGCCTGCCGAGCCGACTCGGCGAGCGCCTGGGCGCGGCCGGTCAGTTCTTCTCCGGTGCCGCCGAGCTTGGCGAACAGCCAGGCCTTCGCGGCGGGCAAAGTGTCGATGGCCGCGCGGGTCTCGGGGCGGACGACGATGTCGGTCAGCGCTTGGTCGAGTCCCTCGATCGCCAGCGGCCGGTGCTCCAGGAGAGCGGGCACCGCATCGGCGGCCGCGCAGGCGTCCCGAAAGCCGAGAACGACCAGCGCCGCCGCGGGCGGGGGTGAAATCAGGCGGACCGTCGCCGAGAGGACGACCGCCAGCGTGCCCTCGCTGCCGACGAGAGCCTTGGCGAGGTCGAAGCGGCGCTCAGGCAGAAGGTGTTCCAGCGCGTAACCTGACACCTGGCGCGGGAACCGCCCCAGGTTCGTGCGCAGCGCGGCCAGATTCCGCTGGGCGAGCAGGTGGAGCGACGCGATGAGCCGCGCACGGTCGTCCCCCGCGGCGATGGCCTCGTCGACCTCGCTCGGGGTCATCTCGCCGAGGCGCACCACGGTGCCGCGGTAGGTGACCACTTCCAGCTCCACGACATTGTCCGCCGTGCGGCCCCAAGCCAAGGAATGGGTCCCGCAAGCGTTGTTGCCGATCATGCCGCCGAGCGTGCAGCGGCTGTGAGTGGACGGATCAGCGCCGAAGCGCAGGCCGTGCTCGGCGGCGGCCGTCTGCAGATCGTCCAGGACGATGCCCGGCTGCACGGTCGCCGTGCGCGCCTGCGGATCCAGGGCGATCAACCGGTTGTAGTAGCGGGAGAGGTCGAGCACCGCGCCCGGGCCGACGGCCTGCCCGGACGTGCTTGTGCCCGCTCCACGGGCGGTGACCGGTACGCCCATCCGGCGGCAAACGGAGAGCGCGTTGATGACCTGCCGCCGCTCCCTGGGGAAGACCACCACGAGCGGGACCTGCCGGTAGTTGGAGGAATCGGCCGAGTACTGCGCCCGGCGGCCGGCGTCGCCGGCGACGTCGCCGCAGTCACCCCGGGCGAGGGCTTCGGCCACGGCGGCCGCGTCGGGCCCTGGTGCTGTCATGGTCACGGCGCTCGCTCCTTCTGTCCTCACCGGTCATGTCCGGCCTGGCCGTCCCACCATGAGAGGGGACCGCGGCGCCTCACAAGGGCCAGCAGACCGATGGTTTTACGCATGAGGGCAAGGAATGCTTATGCTCGGCTCCTGTCCGGCCGCGCCGAGCGCCCCAGGAGCCCGCAGTGTTGAAGCCCCCGCACCTCATCACGCTGAGATCCGTCGTCGACACCGGCTCGTTCGCCGTCGCGGCCCGCGACCTGGGCTACACCGCATCCGCGGTCTCGCAGCAGATCGCCGCTCTGGAGAGGGAGACCGGACTGGTCCTGTTCGAGCGGCAGGCGCACGGGATCCGTCCGACTGCCGCGGCCCGACGTCTGGTCGAACTCAGTACCCAGGTGCTGGCCGCCATGGACGACTTGTCCTACCAGGTGCGGGAACTGGCCACCGGTGCCACCGGGCGGCTGAGGCTGGGCAGCTTCCCGACGGCCGGCGTCCGGCTGGTGCCCCCCGCACTGTCGGTACTGGTCGAAACCCATCCCCGGGCGCGGATCCAGCTCGAGGAGGGCGAACCTGAGGAACTCGCCGCCCTGCTCGCCAGCGGTCGACTCGACATCGCCCTGGTCTACGAGTACGGGCTCAGCCCCCGGCAGTGGCCCGGCGGACTGGCCTGCCACCGCCTGCTCCATGAAGACCTCGTTCTGCTGAGGGCCAGGGAGAGCGGCCTGGGCACGGATCTTTCCCAGCTCGCCGAGGCACGCTGGATCACCAGCCGGGAGGGCACCGCAGGCGCGCTGTCGCTCGTGCGGCTCTGCGCGGCCGCCGGATTCGACGCGGCGGTGGCCTTCCGCAGCAACGACTACGACGTCGTAAGGGAACTGGTGTCCGCCGGGCTCGGGGTGGCGGTCGTCCCGGCGCTCGCCCACGTACCCAGCGCGGCGATCGAGGCCACCCGGCTCACTCAGCACGCCGCGCATCGCCACGTGATGGCGCTGCACGGCCGGGAGAACAGCAACCCTCTTCTCCGCATGATGCTCGACGCCCTGCGGCGCGCGGTACCCAAGGGTGAGCCGTATCTGCACCGGATCGAGATGCCTGTGTCAGGTCAGGTGGCGACCGGCCTCGTCCCCGACCTGCCCCCAGTGACCAAAGATCGGAGGCTGGCATGGCCTGCTCGCCCGCCAGACGTTCGGGCGCGATGAACCCTGGTGACCCGATCACCAGGCCCGAACGGCAGACCGCCGAGCCGTGGCGTGAGCGCCACTGAGATGAACTCATAATCGCGAAGAGGGAGGAGACGTGGGTTGACGGCGCACTGTTCTTTCGTGCTGTCCCAGCCCTACATGGTTCGGTATGCCCGGAGAAAGGTCCGCACTCCCTCGACGATGAGTGGCCGGACGCGAGTGTCCTCCGCGGCATTCGCGGAACCGAGCCTGTCCAGCGCGACGCCGAAGGTCAGCGCGATGAACTGGTCGGCCGCGAGCCGGGGGTCGGGGACGTCGAGCAGCCCGGCGGCGGCGAAGGCGGCGAACCGCTCGGCAAGTGCCTCGTCAGGGACAGTACAGCCACTCCCTTGGTTGTCGCCACAGAATCGTGCGGCTTGACGCAGAGACTGAAGGGCCATCCCCCAGCGGCAGCTCAGAGGCGCCGGGGAGGCAGCCGAAGAACGTCGTAAGCCGGCGAGGATGGCCTCCCTGGCCTCCCAGATGGTGCGGCGGTGAGCCGCTGGACGTACCCCGCCGTCCCCAGGCGCTCCAGTGCGCCGATTCTATCTTGATCTTGCTGGTCGCAGCATGGTTGCGGTCCGCGCCCTGAGCGAACGGGGCGCCGCCGCGCTCAAGCAATGGCGCATTCGGCGCAAGGCCCGGTGCTCACCCAGCCACCTGACCACCGTCGTTCAGACCGTTCTCACTCTTCACCGCCAAGTCAGCTGAGGATGGAATCAGCTCAGGGATCCGCATGACTCACGGCACCGCCATCCAGGCCTGAGGTTCCCCCCGTTCGGCGGCCACGTGACCTGAGTTGGCCGTGCTGGCCCGGACCGGTGACAAAGTTTCAGCGCTGGCCAAGAGCCTGGGAATCAGCCAGTCCTGTTTGAGTAACTGGGTCCGCCAGGCCGACGCCGGTGACGGCCGCTCGGACGGGCTGACCAGCCAGGAGAAGAAAGAACTGGTCGAGCTGCGCCGCAAGACCCGGCAGCTGGAGTTGGAGAACCAGATCCTCAAGCAGGCGGCCGCCTACTTCGCGCGTGAGAACGTGGTCCCAAAATAAAGTACTCGCTGGTCTACGAGTTGGCCGCTCAGGGTGTTCCTGTCGCGGTGGCCTGCCGAGTCCCGGGGTGTTTCCCGTTCGGGCTATAAGGACTGGGCAGGCCGGCCCGTGTCGCTGCGTGAGCAGCGCAACGCCGAGCTGGTGAAGATGGTTCGCGCCATTCATGAAGAGTCGAGGTTCAGTTACGGGTCGCCGCGGGTGCATGCCGAGTTGACGCTGGGGTTGGGTGAGCCGATCAACCGCAAGCGGGTCGAGCGGCTGATGCGCCAGGCCGGCATTCAGGGGATCCACCGGCGCCGGGGCCGCCGCAACCAGGTGAACGAGGCCACCGAGGAGGACCTGGTCAGCCGCGACTTCGCCGTCGACGCGCCAGACCTGCTGTGGGTCACCGACATCGAGCGCCACGAGGCGCTGACGAATCGTGCGGTGGTGAAAGGACACCGCCCCTGGTCTGTCGCAGCGGGCCGGGTGAAGCAGAGGGCAGCCTGAACCGGGAGGTGCCGGGGAGGGCGGGAAGCAGCCCTGTCAACGACGAGGCGGGTCAGAACTGCCAGATGGCCCGTGCTCGGCAAGCGAGACGGAAAGGCGCACGTCAGGAACCAGCGGCTGAACGCTCCTCAAGAGCCACCAGCTCGAACCTGGCGGATCGGGGCTGGGTAGCAGCGCGCACCCGCACGGCACTGTGGTGCGGGGAACTTCTGGGCCGGTTGATGTCGCCGGTCGGGAGGCCGCGGTGAAGGTCTGCGGCGTAGCCGTGGCGATGCTGCAGGGGCATAGCTGGGCGCCGACCCCGTCGAACGGTTCGACAGTGAACGTGGGAACCATCCTGGTGGCCCCCGACCTGGATCGCAGCCGGCGATCTGGTGGGAAGGCCCGCCGTCGGCTGACGCCGCCGGGGTGGGGCGGAGGACCCGTAGTAGTCCGGGACCGGGAAAGCCGGTCACATGGCCAAGGGGTCCAGCATGTTCGCGGCATGGGTGCTGATCCCGGAGGCCGCTGGTGAATACCGGCGCGTCGTGGCCCGGTCTGGATGAGGCCGAGGTGCGAGTACGGGCGATGCAACGCAAGCTGCACCGATGGGCGAAGGCCGATCCTGGCCGTCGCTTCGATGATCTGCGTAACCTCGTCTATGACCCGGCGTTCATGGTGGTGGCCTGGAGCCGGGTGCGGGGCAACAAGGGCGCACGAACGGCCGGAGTCGATGGCATCGCGCCCCGCGATATCGGCTTCGCCGCGGCGGAACTGCTGGGCGGGCTGCGAGACGACCTCAAGGCCAACCGGTTCGTTCCATGTCCGGTGCGGGAGAAGGCGATCCCCAAGGCGTCGGGCAAGGTCCGGCGCCTGGGGATCCCCACGACCGCGGACCGGATCGTGCAGGCCGCGTTGAAACTGGTGCTTGAGCCGATTTTCGAGGCGGACTTCCAGCCGTGTTCCTACGGCTTCCGCCCGAGACGCCGGGCTCAGGACGCGATCGCCGAGATCCATTACCTCGCCTCACCCAATCGGAGCTACGAGTGGGTGTTCGAGGGTGATATCACGGCGTGCTTCGATGAGATCTCGCACCCGGCCCTGATGGGGCGGGTGCGGGCACGTATCGCAGACAAACGTGTCCTGGCCTGGATCGCGGCGTTCTTGCGCGCGGGCGTCCTGTCCGAGGACGGCCTGAACCGCGAGACGATCACCGGCACACCCCAGGGCGGGATCCTGTCACCGCTGCTGGCCAACATCGCCCTGTCGGTCCTGGACGAGCACTTTGCCGCCAAGTGGAAGGCGCTCGGCCCGGAATGGACACGCGCCAAGCACCGACGCGCCGGAGGTGCGGTCATGAAGATCGTCCGCTACGCCGACGACTTCGTGGTCATGCTCGCCGGGCAACGCGCCGACGCCGAAGCGCTCTGGGACGAGGTCAGCGCGGTCCTGGCACCGATGGGCCTGCGCCTGTCGGCGGAGAAGACCAGGGTCTGCCACATCGACGAGGGCTTTGATTTCCTCGGCTGGCGCATCCAGCGCCGAGCCTGGCGAAACCGAAGCGGCAAACGAGCTGTCTACACCTACCCCTCGAAGAAGGCCCTGGCCTCGATCGTGGACAAGATACGGACGCTCACCCGCTGCCGGAGTCATCGAACACTGGCCGACCTGCTGCGCCGGCTCAACCCGGTGCTGCGGGGATGGTGCAACTATTTCCGCCACGGGGTCTCGTCCCGGACATTCGGCTACATCGACCACTTCGCCTTCTGGCGAGTGGTCGGCTGGCTCCGGAAACGCCACCTCGGGCTGAACATGCACACCCTCATCCGGCGCTTCGCGCCGGGCTGGCAGATCCAAGCCGAAGGGATCGAGATGTTCCGCCCCGAGACGGTAGTAATCGAACGCTACCGATACCGGGGCACTCGCATCCCCACCCCATGGTCGCCAGCCGAGACGCCAGGAACACCCGCACCAGCGGCATGAACACGTGGAGAGCCGGATGCGGCGACGAGTCGCACGTCCGGTTCGGAGGGCGGGCCGCAGAAACCCACCGGTCGAAAGACCGGCAGGGCGCTGCGGTCCGACCCCTACACCGAGCACGCCACCAGACAGGGAAAGTTGTACTGCGCCGTGGTGCTGGACTGCTTCTCCCGCGGATCATCGGCCATTCCATCGATATTCGACAGACCAGCACCTTGGTCATCGACGCGATGGCCGTGGCGGTGGCACGCCGCGAACCGACCGCCCGTGCGACGACTCCTTGAACCTAAGCAGTACACATCCTGGGCGTTCGGGAAGCGTCTGCGGGATGCCGGGCTGCTCGGATCGATGGGCACGGTCGGCGACTGCTACGACAATTCCATGATGGAGTCGTTCTGGGGAACGATGCAGCTCGAACTGCTCGACGTCAAAGAATGGCAATCACGCGCCGAGTTGGCCGCCGTAATGTTTGAGTGGATCGAGTGCTGGTATAACCTGTTCCGACGGCATTCCAGCATTGGAATGCTCAGCCCGGTCACCTTCGAGGAACAGTACCAAGCCTCACAGACCGGTCACTGACCCATCTCACCCCAGCTGGCCGCGCTCCGGGGGGAAGTTCAGGCCCGGGCGCTGGCCGAGTGCAAAAACCCAGTCCATACTTCGAGGCCGTTGAACGGGCCCGCGCTGACCTCGGGCGCTGCGGTCCACAGGCTGAGTGGCCAGTGCCCGGGAAGGTGCTGCGGGTCGCACGGTTGACATCAGCCGATTAGTCGTCCTCTGGCCATATCTCCGTGGGCCAGAGGTCGATGAGATGTTCTTCGTGGGGCTCTGTGCCCATGTTGCTGCCGCGGTCTGCGCGGCCGGGACTGTCTTCTTGGGGTCTTTCTGGCTGATCTCTTATGTATATGCGCACAGGATAGATGCCGGGGCCAAAGTTTGCCAGGTTGGAAAATTCTTCTGGAGTGCCGCCGCCCCATTTTTGTGATGTTGATTTCGCTATCTTCGGTCTCGATCTCGCTGTCTTCGGACCGGTCCCATCCGGTGAGGAAATCGGGTTGCCCTTCATGCACGCGTACGGTGAGGAGGACGTGGCCGTAGTCGGTTCGTGAAGTGATGTACACGGAGCCAGGGTCGGCGTCGTTGCTGAGTATGGTGTCCGTTTTTCCGGGGGGTTCGGGCGTGCTGGCCCCGGTGCACATCAGGTAATACTGGCTGTAGGAAACTCTCACTGATCCGGTGAATATCAGAGGGTATTCCATGGTATTTCCCGATGGGCTGAAAGGTGTGGGCTGGGCGGCCTGGAGAATACCCCAAGGCTGCCCGGCCCACACCTCATGCGGATGCTTGCGTTCTGGCTGCGTCCGGGTCGATCAGGGGTCGATCCTCACCCAGAAGTAGTCTCGATCCAGCATCCGGTAGGCCCCGAAGAAGATTGCCAGTTCGTTGCCGGAGTTGGAGTTGTGCTTCGCGTTGATGTCTCGGACGGAGGTGTCTCCCCGGCCCTGGTATGCGGCGCCCTCATAGGCGTGCGCGAAGGGGAACTCATCGCACGAGGTGCCGTTAGGCCCGGGAGGACGGCTTGAGGTGTCGCTGCCGTTCGGCGGATGTCATGGTCGGATCTCCGAAGATCCGGGACCGGGCTGGGTCGTTGCCCCACTCGGGGGTGTAGAAGAGTTCGACCATGGTGGCCAGTCGGGCGCGCTTGTCGGGGTTCGCGAGTGCCCTGCGGACGTCGTTGTCGCGTTCGGTCGCGTGCGGCCCTCCTGGGGACGTGCAAGCGAGGATGAGGGAAAGCACCCGGGATGGGTGGCGGCCTGCGAGGATCTGCGCGACACGACCACCCATGGAGGTTCCGTATACGTGCGCCGTATCGATACCGAGGTCTTCAAGAACGGCGACGGCGTCGTCCGCAAGCAGCTGAGTGGTCAGGTCTCCGTTGGGCGCGGTGGTTTGGCCGGTTCCGCGGTAATCCATGGTGACGGTCCTGTACCGGTTCTGGTGCCGGTCCCGTAATCCAGTCCACCAGTCGTGGGAGCTGGCTTGCCCTTGGAGGAGCAATAGTGCGGGTCCACCGGCCGGACCTGCGACTTGGACCTCGAGACGGGCGCCATCAGGCCGCCCCACGTGCAGGACCTCGATCGTGGACACCTCGTTCGCCTCCTTTCTGCTGCTTGGGCGGCTCTGTCCGGGCGGCAGCGTGCTCAACCGACTGGCGTCGATGGTGCGAGCGGCGTGGTCTCGGCTGTGGTCGCCGGGGACTGTGTGACTGTGCCCGTCCCCTGCGACCAGGTGCGGCGGGTCAGGCAGCCGACGGCAGCACCAGGACCAGGAATGTCACGATCGGAGCAATGATGATGAGGGAAAGCCCCCAGCGCATGAGCCCGGAGAACACCTTCGAGCGTTTGTCCTCCTCGGCGTTCGCGACTGCCAGAGCGCCCATCGTCGACAGCGGGCTGCAGTCGACCACCGAACTTGACACAGCGAGCGCGATGATGAACGCAGTGACACCGATCTGGTCGGTCAGCAGGAACGGCGTGGCGAGCGGAACCACGACCCCCAGAAGGGCGGTCGTGGACGCGAAGGCGGAGACCACCGCTCCGATGAAGAGGATAACGATGGCCGCGAGGAGGGGGGCGTCGAAGTCGGCGATGCCGCTGCCGAGCCAGTCGATGGTGCCTTGGTCCTGGAGCAGGGAGACGTAGGTGATGATTCCGCAGATCAGCAGCACCGTGGGCCATGCGACCTTGCCGACGGCCTCCTGGGCGGACT
Organism: Actinomadura vinacea; assembly: GCF_039532545.1. NCBI lineage: Bacteria > Bacillati > Actinomycetota > Actinomycetes > Streptosporangiales > Thermomonosporaceae > Actinomadura > Actinomadura vinacea. The sequence goes on from NZ_BAAARW010000002.1 coordinate 70,812, forward strand.
TGGTGAAGATCAGTGAGAGCGCGACGGCGATTGTCAGTGATACAAACCCGACGTCGAGGTCGAAGACGAGGGTCATGAAGACCACGCCGAGGATGCCTGTCATGGTGCACAACTGCTCGAGGCTGAATCGCCCGTTGCCGGTGGGCTCGTTCGCGTCTCCGGACGTAGTGCCGCTCCCGGCGGTGTGGCCGGTGGAGTTTTCCGCGGGTCCTCCGGTCGCGACAATCGTTTCGCCGCCGACAGAACCGGCAGTGACGGGGACGGTCTTGGTGACGGCGGTGGTAGTGGAGTGTGTCCGCCGGGACATCAAGTCGCGGCCGCCGAGGGTGAGGAACGCGATGCCGGCGAGGACGAACGTGGTGAAGAATGTGCCGGCGAACAGGAGCCCGGGGTTGTTGGGCAGTCCGGCCTTGTCGCCGAGGTCGTTGACGATTACGCCGTAGATGCCGATGGGCGAGAACCCGCCGGCTGTGGTCCCCTGGATCACCATCATGCTCATCATCACGCGGTTGATCCGGTGCTTGGCGGCGAACTTGAGCGCGATCGGGATGACGATGGCACAGGCGGCCGGGGCGGCGGCGCCGACGGCGGTGAGTGCGGCGGGGACCAGGAACATCGTCCATGGGACGAGTCCGGTGCGGCCTCGGACGGTAACGACGGCCGCCTGGACGAGCTTCTCAACGGTGCCGTTGTAGCCGGCGATGCCGAACAGATAGGTGACGCCGACGAGGATGACGAACATCGAGCCGGGGAACCCGGCGAGGACGGTCTCGACGTCGACGTCGTAGATGAGCCATCCGACGAGGAACGCGCCGACTAGGGCGATGGCGCCCATGTTCACCGGGCGCAGCGTGCCCAACAAGAAGATGACTACGAACACGCTGAGGGCGAGGACTTCAACTGGCATGGTGCTCACCATTCCGGTTGCCCGAAGGCAGCTTGCTTTCACTGCGGGGCGGGCCAGAGGGGGTTGATTCGCTGCGGCTGCTGTCCGAGACAGCGTTAGGGGCGGTGTCGTCTTCGCTAAGTTCTGCGAGGACGGCGTCGGTGTGCTCACCGAGGCCAGGCACGGCAGGTGACGGCTGGTGGCTGTTGCGGAGGTTGAACGGAGAGCGGACGGTCGGGGCGACCCCGCCGCGGGTCCGGATCGACATCCACCGTTCGCGCGCGGCCAGTTGGGGGTGGTCGACCAGGCCCTGGAGGTCGTTGACCTCGCCACACGGGATGGCCGAGGCGAGGAGCCGCCGAACCGCTTCGTCGTGACCGATACCTGTTAGGAGCTCCTCGATGCGCGGCTCTAGGGTGGCGCGGTTGCGGACCCGGTCGGCGTTGGTCGCGAAGTCTGGGTGCTCAGCCAATTCGGGCGCCTCGAGGACGTCGCACAGGGACTGCCAGTGCGAGGTGGTTTGGATGGCGAAGTTGACCGACGTGCCAACCCCGGTGCGGTACACGCCGTAGGGGACCATCATGTTGTGCCGGGCGCCCTCGCGGCGCGGAGTGCTATCGGCGTGGATCTGGTGGAAGGCCGGGACCATCATCCATTCGGAAATGCAGTCCAGCATCGAGATCTCGACGTACCTGCCGGCGCCGGTGCTCGAACGGTCGAAGAGCGCGGCCTGGACGGCGGCGAGGGCGTACATGGCGGTGCACATGTCGACCACGGAGATGCCGACCTTGACTGGTCTGTCTTCGGTGCCGGTGACGGCCATCAGTCCCGACTCGCCCTGGACGAGCAGGTCGAACGCCTTACGCTCGGCCATCGGGCCGGTCGAGCCATAGCCCGTGATCTGGCAGTTGACCAGCTGCGGATTGAGGGCGGCGAGGTGGTCGGAGTCGAACCCGAGTCGGTTCATCGCTCCGGGCCCGAGGTTGTGAACCAGCACGTCAGCCCGGCCGACGAACTGCTCGAAGTGGGCGCGCCCGTCCTCGGAGCGCAGGTCGAGGACGACGCTCCGCTTGCCGTAGTTGGCCCACGCGAAGTACGCGGAGTCACCGGAGACGACCGAGTCGTACCCGCGGGCCAAATCGCCAGAAGGCGCCTCGATCTTGACGACGTCGGCGCCGAGGTCGGCCAGATGCCGGGCGCATAGGGGGGCAGAGACGGCGTGCCCAACCTCGACCACCTTGATGCCCTGCAGTGGCGTCCCAAGCTCGCGGCGCGAGTCGCCGCCAGTGATCGTCGTGCCGGCGGTAGTCGTGCTGATGGTCGGAGTGACCCTGGAGTGTGTCATCACGCGTGGCTCCCGCCCGGCTTGCTGGATGTGTTGCCAGTCACACTATGAACGCCGCCGGGCAGGGACGACGGGCAGAACTACGACGTCGACATCGCAGCGTTGGGGCTTCCTCCAAAGGGCTGGACAGGGGTGACCGACGATCACCACCGCGCCTACACTCGCCTGACCGTCCTGGTAGATGGTCGATTGGCCGACGAAGGCTGGAGGTGGGTCGTGCTGCTCTCAGAACTCCTGCACGCCATCGGCGAGGGCCCGCTGCGCACTCGCGGCAAGGCGGAGTTCGACCTCGACCTGAACGAGGTCCTTCTCGACGACGGTGTCACTCCTCTCGGCCCCGGGCAGGTCGTCCTGGGCATCCGGCCGGGCACCGAGCAGCACCTTCTCGACCGGGCCGTGGCGGCAGGCTGCCAGGCCGTGGTCGTCGCAACCGGCGCGGCAGCCGAACCGCGCGAGGGCGTCGTGGTGCTCGAGTCCGACGTGGCGTGGACGCAGCTGTTCGTGTTGGTGCGAACCATGTTGCTCGCCTCGCACGACGAGGCCATAGACGACAGCGGCCCGACCTCGGTCCACGGCCTGGCGGATGCGGTCGCAGTGATGGTCGGAGGGTCGGTGGTCCTTTACGACCGCGCCCACCGGGTCATCGCGTACGCCGTCCAGGGCCACGAGATCGACCACGTGCGTCGCGATGCCATCTTGGGCCGGCGGACTCCGGACCAATGGATCCGACGGTTCACGATCGACCGGACCGCCTACCAGACCTACTCCGAGCCTGGGAAGGTCGTGCGGGTCGCCGACTACGCGGGCCTTCACACCAGGCTGCGTATCGCAGTGCACACCGGTAATGAGGTCATCGGGGAGATCTCGGTCGCGGAGGGTGCCAACCCGTTCCCGTCGCACGCCGAGCACGCGCTGCAGCGCGCTGCACGGCTGGCGGTGCCGGTGATGCTGCGACACCGCCGCGCACAGGATGTGGAGAGGACCACCCGTGAGCACGCCGTCCGGCAGCTACTCTGGGAGGGGGTTCTGTCGGCGCACACGTTCGGCGACAGGCAGGAAGCTCACGAGGTGTTGGTCCTCGGGTTCGGTCTCCACTCTGAGCCGGAGCCGAGGAGCGGACCGAGCGACGAACTGGTCAGTGAGCGGTTCGTGCACTTCCTGTCGCTGCACCTGGGCACCATCGAGCCCGCGGCCCTGGTTGCCCAACTCGATGGCGTTTACTGGGCGGTCGTGCCAGCCGGCGAGGCCACTGCCGAGCGGCTCGCGAAGAGTGCGGGGGCAGCGCTTGGCCATCTGGGCCTTATGGGGGTGCGCGCGAATGCGGCGCTCGGACCCCGGGCCGTAAGGCCTGACATGGTGCCGGCGGCCAAACGCATCGTCGAGGACCTCCTGGCCGCCGCCCGATCCGCCGGCGGCAATGGCCGAGTGATGACGCCAGACAGCAGCTGGGCCGAGCTCGTCCTGGCTGCCGCGTGTCGCGGCCTGGCCGAAGGCGGTGTCTCCCGTGGCCCCATCGAGGCGCTCGTCGAGCACGACCGGCGCAGCGACTCCGACCTGGTCGGGACGCTCGCGGTGTTCCTCGACGAGTTCGGGTCTGTCTCAGCCTCGGCGTCGAGACTGTTCCTGCACCCGAACACGCTGCGGCACCGTATCCAGCGCATCACCGAGGTCTCCGGTTTCGACTTCAACGACTCAAACCAGCGCCTCGCTGCGGCCATCGTGCTGCGCGGGGCTCACATCGAGAAACCCCGCAGCGCGGAGAGCTGAGGGTCAGCGGTCCAGGAGTTGGGCGAGGTGCACGCTGGGTCGATCGCGTAGGTCGGCGACCTGGGTGCGGCAAGAGAAGCCGTCCGCCAGGACCACCGCGTCGGGTGCGGCGTCAAGCGCGGGGAGCAGATTCTGCTCGGCGACGGCGACGGAGACCTCGTAATGGCCGAGCTCGACACCGAAGTTGCCTGCGAGGCCGCAGCAGCCTGCGAGGGTTCGAACGGTCGCGCCGGTCTTGGCGAGTAGGTCGGCGTCGGTCCTCCACCCGAGGACGGCGTGGTGGTGGCAGTGGGGCTGGGCGATGACCTCGACGCCGGTCAGGTCGGGCGGGCTCCAGCCGGGCGTCGAGGTGAGGAACTCGGCGAGCGTCGTCACGGCGCCGGCGACTATGGCACCGTCGGGATGGTCGGGCAGCAACTCGTGGATGTCGGAGCGGAGCACGGCGATGCACGAAGGTTCGATGCCGATGATCGGAACCCGTGCCCGGGCGTCCGCGGCAAGGGTGCCGACGGTGCGCCTGAGGATCTTGCGGGCGGTGTCGAGCTGTCCGGTGGTGATCCAGGTCAGTCCACAGCACACCGGCCGGGAGGCGAGCCGCGGCTCGTAGCCCGCTGCGTGCAGGACCCGAACGGTCGCCTCTGCCACCTCGGGTGAGAACGCGTCGGAGAACGAGTCCGCGAACAGCACCACCGGCTTCAGGTCAGTCTGGCTGCCGTGTCGAGCGGGGGTGAAGGTGCGGTGGAACGGCCGCCGCGCGAACGCAGGAACAGAACGGCGCTTGTCGACCCCGGCGAGCCACAGCAGCAGACGCCCGATAACGGGGAGCCGGACTGCGGCGTTGGCCAGGCGGGGGGTGCGGCCCGCCAGCCGCGCCCAGAACGGCAGCCTCCCTAGCGTGTAGTGCGACCGCGGCCGCAGGCGCCGCCGGTACGTCTGGTGGAGGACCTCTGACTTGTAGGTGGCCATATCGATGCCGGTCGGGCAGTCCGAGGCACAGCCCTTGCAAGACAGGCACAGATCCATGGCGTCGCGCACGGACGGGTGCGACCAGGGCAGCTCACCACGAACGACCTCCTGCAACACCCGCGCCCGGCCGCGGGTGGAGTCCTTCTCCTCGCGGCTGGCGAGATAGGAGGGGCACATGACACCGCCAGCAGCGGAATTGTCGGCGCGACACTTCCCAACGCCAGAGCAGCGGTGAACGGCTTGTCCGAGGTCACCGTCGTCATGGGGGTAAGCCATCGCGAGCCGACTGAGCGGGAACGTCCCGGAGAGCCGGATGTTCGCGTCAACCGGGTCGGGGTCGACCAGGACGCCTGGGTTAAGGAGATTGGTGGGGTCGAAGGCGTGCTTGACGCCAGCGAACAAGGAGATGGCGTCGGCGGAGTACATGTACGGCAGCAGCTCGGAACGGGCACGGCCGTCGCCGTGCTCCCCGGACAAGGAGCCGCCGAACTCGCCGACCAGGCGGGCAGCGTCGGTGAGGAACTCACGGAGCACCGTGGTGCCGTCGGGCCGGTTGAGTGGGAAGTCGAGTCGGACGTGCACGCAGCCGTCGGCGAAGTGCCCGTACGGCACGGAGGTCATCGTGTGGGAGGCGACGAGCTCATCGAACCGGGCGAGGTACGCGCCGAGCCGCTCGGGCGGGACGGCAGCATCCTCCCACCCTGGCCACGCGGGAGAGTCGGCCGGGGAGCGTCCAGCCAGCCCCGCGCCGTCCTCGCGGACGCGCCACAGCCGTGCCTGGGTGGCGGGATCGGTGACGACGGCGGCGTCGTCGGCGATCCCTGAGCGGGCGAGTGCCTGGGCGCGGGCGAAGACCTCGTCCTGGTCCTCACCGGCGACTTCGACGAACAGCCACGCGCGTCCCATCGGCAGGGAAGGCGTCGCCGCGGTGCCGCGGCGTGCTCGGAGCACGTCGAGTAGGCGCGAGTCGAGTCCCTCGCAGGAGGTCGGGCGGTGGGCAACGACGGCGGGGGCAGCCTCACCGGCGGCGACGATGTCGGGGAACCCGAGGACCACCATCATCCGGACGGGGGTGTCGACGATGAGGTTCACGGTCGCCTGGGTGATGACTCCGAGCGTGCCTTCGGACCCGACGAGCGCCCGGGTGAGGTCAAAACGCTCAGGTAGCAGGTACTGGGCGGCGTAGCCGGAGACCTGCCGCCCGAACCGGTCGAGTTCGGTCCGCGCCGTCGCGAGATGGGTTGCCATGACGTTGCGGACGTTCTCGATGACGGCGTCGGCGCCGGACCAGGTCGGCTTACCGGTCGCGGCGCGACCGGTCGTGTACCCAGTGGTGAGCCGATCGCCCGCGGCGGTGAGGAGCTCGAGGCCGGCGACGTTGTCGGACGTCCGGCCGTAGGCAAGCGAGCGGGACCCGCAGGCGTTGTTGCCGATCATTCCACCGATGGTGCAACGGGCGTGGGTGGACGGGTCGGGGCCGAACCGAACCCCGTGCGCGATGGCCGCACGCTGCAGCACCGCGTGCACGACGCCGGGCTCAACGACCGCGGTCCGTGCCTCTGGGTCCACCGCGAGGACCCGGTTCAGATGGCGCGAAAAGTCGAGCACGATACCCGGACCGACCGCGTTCCCCGCTGTGGACGTTCCGGCGCCACGCGATGTCAAAGGCAGCCCGGTCTGGCGGGCCACTGCCAGGGTCGCGGCGACTTCGTCGACGTGTCGCGGCCGGACGACCGCGAGTGGCGGAACGCGGTACAGGGAGGCATCGGAGGCGTACATGCCGCGGGTGCCGGCATCAGCGCGTACCTCCAGTCCGGCGCGCTTGAGAGCATCGACGACTTCGCGGTTGTCCTGTTCGGGCTTCATACTCGCGGTGGTCACCGCCTGAAAATGGTCGTGACGTGGCAGCGGACCCGACCGTCCTGGACGAGGACGACGCTCGCGATCAGGGAACGGCCGCCCGCGCGCAAGATCGTGACCTCGGGGACGAGAAGGTCGTCGAGGTCGGCGCCATCGATGAACTCGATGGTGCCCGTCACCAAGGCGTCGACCGGGAACGCGCCGGCCTGCCCGGCTGCGAGCACGGCGGTGGTGAACAACGCACCCCCTTGAATGTGACCCAGGCGGTTGGCCATCAGAGGGGTGGGGGTGAGTGCCAACTCGGTGACAGCGGTCAGCTGCTCAGCAACGTGTCTCGTGCCCCAAGCGCAGTCAGGGGTGCCGGCGGCGTGCGACGCGATGCACGCGACCAGAGACTCGTCGCCGAGAGCCGAGGCGGCGTCCACGTCGTCGACCGCCCGCAATGGGGCATTGGCGTCCTCGACGAGCGGGATATCCCATGGCATGGCGCGTCCGGGCCCGTCGTACGGCAGTCTCGGGAGCGCGAATACGCCGACGGCGTCGCCGATGACCTCCCCGTCAGCGGTGTGTAGCCGGGTGCGGGCGGTCGCGGTGCGCTCAAGCTGCACGGCGCGCTCGGCATCGGCCCACTCCACCTCGCGGATCCGGCCGGGTGCCAGCTGAAGGGTCATCGAGATGGTCGGCATCGGGAGCGCGAGGCCAACCCGATTACGGATAGCTCCACCCAGGGCGAGGTCGGCGAGCATGGCGAATTCCAAGATGCCGGCACCGCCGGCCATCAGTGGCCGGCCAGGGTCCAGCGTGAGGGTGTAGCCGCCGACGTCCGTGGGCTTCCGGTGCAATCCGGCGAGGTGTCCAAGCGGGGGTGCTCCGGTCTGGGCGCTCGAGGCGAGATCGCAGCGGATCGAGGCGGTGATATCGCCAGAACTGGTGTGCGCGGGCATGAGCCCATACTGGCTTCAGCAACGATCCGGACCTATGGAACATCGCACCACGTGGCCGGGCCGGGAGTGTGCCTTTGTCCAATGCCGTAGAGGCCCGGGCATTCATAGCGTCGTGATGCAGCGAGCCGCATTAACAAGGGAGTAACTCGTGAGCATCGAAGACATCCGCGACGTCAAGGCCGTGATGTTCGACTTCTACGGCACCGTCGTGGACATGCAGGGCAGTCTGACGCGCGCCATCACGCCGTACCTGGAGAAAAAGGGGTACGACAAAAACCCGCCTGGGCGCCTGGTCACCTGGTGGCGCCGCACGCACTTCGAGAACTCGATGATCGACGCTCTCCTGCACCGCGACCACACCCCGTACCGCCAGATCGGCTTCGAGGCCCTGGACTACACCCTTGAGCGGGCCGGAATCGAGCACAACGACGTCGAGGTCCGCGAACTTGTCAACGAGATCACCCGCCTCGACCCCTTCCCGGACGTCGTCCAGGCGCTCACGGACATGAAGAATCACGGCCTGAAGCTCTACCTCCTGTCCAACGGTGACCCGGATCTCCTCGCCGCCGGTGTGCCGTTCTCCGGCACCGATCACCTGTGGGATCGGGTCATCTCGGTCGCGGAGGCGGACTCGTTCAAGCCGCACCAGAAGACCTACCAGACCGCCGCGTCACTGCTCGGTCTCGGCCGGGGCGAGATTCTGTTCGTCGCGAACCACGCGTTCGACTGCATCGGCGCGAAGGCCGCCGGCCTGCGGTCGGCGTTCATCGACCGCCGCAAGCGCCCATTCGGCAACAGTCGCTACCCGGCTGATGTGAAGGTCTCAGACATGGCTGAACTCGCCAGTGTGCTTAAAAGGCCCTAGTGTCGTGAGTCGTTAATTCGTTGGCAGTATGCGGCGAGGGTTTCGAGGATCTCGTCAGCGGTCTTGGTCCACACGAACGGTTTTGGGTCCTTGTTCCACTCGTTGACCCAGCTGCGGACGTCGCGTTCCAGTTCGATGACGCTGCGGTGGGCGGAGCGGCGCAGTTTGCGGTTGGTGAGCTCGGCGAACCGGCGCTCGACCAGGTTGAGCCAGGACGAGCTGGTCGGGGTGAAGTGCAGGTGGAACCGGGGGGTGCGTCCACGGGGGTGGTGTACGAGTTTCCGCAGGTGAAGAGCGCGGCGTCGTGACGTGAGAGGCCACCGTGTGATCCTTCGAATCGACCAAGAACCGAAGGAGACTTGGAGATCTCGGTCGACGTCGAACGCTACATCGGCTGGACGAAGGGTTCGGCGCGCAGCACGTTCCAGGGCGTGCCCCTGGAGATCTGGGCCGGCCGGGACAATCCCTCGCCTCGCGGGGCCGTCACGGCATGGTGGCGATCATTGCGCGGGTTTGCCGCCCGTGCCTCAATGCCCCTCCAGGAGCTCCTTGTCGCGGGGTCGCCGATCGCGCGCCTGGACGAGGTGAAGGCCGTGCGGGCGCCGGGGGCCGGCGGGCGCCCCCCGATCACCGAGACGATGACCGACGTCCCACCCGCATCAGGTGGTGATGCACTCGATCCAGTAGCGGCCGCCGGAGTCGCGGTGGGCTCCGTGGATGTCGGTGGCCAGGAAGGGGAAGGCGCGGTCGAAGTCCTCCAGGGCGCGCAGATAGCTCATCAGGGCGCCGTCGCCGGGGCCGGTCGACTCGCCGGGCATCAGCATCGGGATGCCGGGCGGGGTGACGACGACGGTGGCGGCCGCGGTCCGGCCGGCCAGCTCGCTCAGCGGAACCCGCCCCGTCCTCGACCGGATCAGGGCCTGGTAGCAGTCGGCCGGGGTGAGCATGGGTTCGGGCAGATCGGTGAAGACCTGGTCGAGCAGGACATCCAGCTTCGCCGCGCGGAGTTTGTCGTGGACCTGGGCGCACAGGCCGCGCAGGGTCACCCCGGATGGGCCGAACCCGGGCAGGGCCTGTGCCAGGGGCACGTTGCCGTCGTAGGCGTTCTTGAAGTCGATGAGCGCGTCGATCAAGGTGCCCCATTTGCCCTTGGTGATGCCGATCGAGAACAGCACCAGCAGGGTGTGGTCGCCGGTCTTCTCCACCACGATGCCGCGGCGCTCCAGGTAGGCGGCCACGATCCGGGCGGGTATGCCCCATTCGGTGGTGCCGGCACAGGCGTCCGCGCCGGGACAGGTGATCGTCACCTTGATCGGATCGAGCATGCAGTGGCCGTCGTCCAGGCCGTCGAAGCCGTGCCAGGCGGCCCCTGGCTCCAGCGTCCAGCAACCGGGCTCGGAGGACAGCAGCTCCAGGCCGGCGTCCTCGAACGGCACCGTGTAACCGGTGCGGGGATCGGTCACCTGCGGGGGCTGCCACACGCCGAAGAACCAGTCAGGGCGGGTGCCCTCCTCGCGGATACGGCCGGCCAGCCGCACCATCGCCTGCCGGAAGCGGACCGCCTCCAGGATCGCCTCACCGGTCAGGAACGGCCCCGACGGCCCGTCCATCATCGCCGCCGCCACGTCCAACGAGGCGATCATCGGGTAGAGCGGCGAGGTGCTGGCGTGCATCAGGTACGTCTCGTTGAACCGGTCATGGTCCACCGGCGCCCGCGGCGACGGCCGCATGTGCAGCATCGACGACTGCGACAGCGCCGCCAGCAGCTTGTGCGTCGACTGGGTGGCGAACACCGTCGGGCGCTGCGGCCCGGCCAGGGACCGTTCGTCGACCGCCATCCCGTAGCGGCGCTCGTACAGCGGATTGAACCGGGCATAGGCGAACCACGCCTCGTCGAAATGCACCCGCGGAACCGACGCGCTCAGCAGCTCCGCGACCCGGACGGCGTCATAGCACAGGCCGTCGTAGGTCGAATTGGTGATCACCGCGTAGGCGGGCTCGCGGCCGGCCGCCCCGGCGGTGAACCGATGGCCCGCCAGCCGGCCGGCGACGGCCGGTCCCGACAGCGTCCCGGCCGGGATCGGGCCGGCCAGGCCGAGCCCGTTGCGTTCGGGGACCAGGTAGACGGGGCGGGCGCCGCTGATGGCCAGGGCGTGCTGGACGGACTTGTGGCAGTTGCGGTCGACCAGCGCCAGCTCGTCGCGGGCGACCGCGTGATGGCCGACGATGCGGTTGGCCGTGGAGTTGCCGTTGACGACGAAGAACGTCCGCTCGGCGCCGAAGATCCGGGCGGCGTTGCGCTCGGCGTCGCCGATCGGGCCGGTGTGCTCCAGCGGCGATCCCAGTTCGGGCACCGAGATGGACAGGTCGGTGCGCAGCAGCCGCTCGCCGTAGTAGTCGAAGAACGCCCGGCCCACCGGCGACTTCAGGAACGCGACCCCGCCGGCGTGGGCGGGGGTGTGCCAGGAGTAGCGGTGGCTTTCGTCCAGGCGCCGCAGCGCCTCGAAGAACGGCGGGAGCATCCGGTGGGCGTACTCCTCGGCCGCGTGCGCGATGCGCCCGGCGATGAAGCCGGGGGTGTCCTCCAGCGGGAAGACATAGCCCTGGATCACCTCGTACACCCACAGCGGCACGTCGCGCGGCTCGTGCTCGGCGGTCAGCAGGAAGACCGGCAGGCGGTGGAACCGCTTGGTCACCGCCTTCATCACCTCTTCGGCTCCGGGGGCCTCCCACCCGGCCACGACCGCGGTGAGCGTCGCGTCGGAGCGGATCACCGCCAGCGCGTCGGCGCCGCGATGCGTCCAGCGGACCCGCAGCCCGTGCTCGTCCATCGCGGCGCCGACGCGGCGCAGCTGCTCGGCGATCGCCGAGTCGGCGTCGGGCCGCTCGTCGACGGCGAGGAGAATCATTCGTTCCATCGCGGGACCTCCACCTCGCCGGAGCCGGGGATCCCCGGCTCCGGCGGAAACTTCGCGTATTCGAACCGCTGCGAAAAGTAACAGTAGCGGTGATCGACGCATAGTGGCCGCAAAGTCGCCATGAGTGACGGTCATGTCAGAGTTGCCGCAACCCGGGGTAAGTTCACCTACCTCGAAGGGAGGCCGAGCCTCCGGACGGAAGCGACCCGGCGCGCGTGGTCCGCCGCCGCCGCGTGGACGAACCCCCGAGCTGGAACGCCCGCCGCGGTCGAAGGTTCCCCGCCGTCCAGGATGAGATGTTTCACGGTCATGTGGACGAAACGCATGTGAGATCGTGTGCCGCTCGAAAACTCGGTGGGTTGCCGCGACCTGGGGGTTTCGATGCGGGATCAGTGTCCTTGCTGGGACCATCTCTCGAGGTGCTGTTGTCGCTGATCTACCGCATGCTCAGATGTCTGCTCGGCTTGCTGATAATGCTGCTTCGGTCAGACTTGTCCAAGGAGGTCGAACTCCTGGTGCTGCGGCACGAGAACCAGGAGCTGCGCCGGCAGGTACCCAGCCGGCCACAGCGGGATCACCTCGACCGGCTCTGGTCGGCGGCGTTGTCCCGGCTGGTTCACCGCCGCCGGTGGGCCGAAGTTTTTCCGGTCACTCCGGCCACGATCCTGCGCTGGCACCGTCACCTGGTCGCCCAGAAGTGGACTTACACCGACCGGCGCCGGCCGGGACGGCCGCCTACCGGCATTTCGATCAAGATGCTGATTCTTCGCATGGCGCGGGCGAACCCGACCTGGGGGCACCGGAGAATCCAGGGTGAACTCGCCCGGCTCGGGTACACGATCGCCGCGTCCACCGTATGGGAGATCCTGCACGCCGCCGGCATGGGTCCCGCTCCCCGGCGTGCAGACCCGACGTGGCGGCAGTTTCTGACCGCCCAGGCTCACGCGATTATCGCCTGCGACTTCCTGGTCGTGGAGACGGTACTGCTCAAGCGGCTGTACGTGCTGGTGTTCATCGAGCACGGAACCCGCAGACTCCACTTGGGCGGCGTGACGGTGCACCCGACCGGGACCTGGGTGGTGCAGCAGGCCCGCAACCTGGCCATGGAGCTGGGCGACCGCATCGACTCGCTGCGGTGTCTGATTCACGATCGTGATCCGCTCTTCACGACCGCGTTCGGGGAGGTGTTCAGGGCTGACGGGCTGCGGGTCATCACCACCCTGCCGCGGACGCCGCGGATAAACGCCATCTGCGAGCGCGTCATCGGCACCCTCCGCCGCGAGATTCTGGACCGTACCCTGATCCTCGGCGTACGCCACCTGGCCCTGGTGATCGGTGAATACCTGATCCACTACAACCGCCACCGGCCGCACCAGTCCCGACAGCAGCGCCCGCCGGACACCGAACCGCAGCCGATCCGGGCAACTGCCGAACCCATCGACCTACGCCGCATCCGCCGAAAACGTGTCGTCACAGGCTTGATCAGCGAATATCACCACGCCGCATAACCACAGGTCAGACCATGTGACCCAATAGGCGAGCGGTACACCCGCTGGCGGCGCGCCCTCAACCGCCGCGTCCCCGCCGTGCAGCGACTCTCCCGCCTTGCGCTGTTCCTGTGGTTCGAACTCGTGCTCAATCCCGCCCTGGTCTCCCCGCGCGGCCGCCGCCTGCTGTCGGCACCGGTCCGCGCCCTGTGCAACCTGGCCCTTCAGTCCGTGCGCGATCCTTCTCTGCGTGAGCGGCTCACACCCCGCTACGAGCCCGGCTGCAAGCGCATCCTGACCTCCAGCGACTACTACGCCACCCTGGACCGGCCCAACGTCCGCGTCGTCGACCGTCCCATCGCCGAGGTCACCCGCCACGGGGTCCGTACCGCCGATGGTGACCACTACACCGTGGACACCATCATCTGGGCCACCGGGTTCCGCTCCCAGGACTTCGTCGCGCCCATGCGCGTAACAGGCCTGCACGGAATCGAGCTGTCCACCGCCTGGAAGGACGGCGCCCGCGCCTACCTCGGCCTCGCCGTCCCCGGCTTCCCCAACTTCTTGCTCATGTACGGGCCCAACACCAACGTGGGCTCGGGCTCCATCGTCCACATGCTCGAAAGCCAGACCGCCTACATCGTGCAAGCCGCCCGCCTACTCGCCGGCGGCGTCAACAACATGGACCTACGCCAGGACGTCCACGACCGCTTCGACGTCGCCGCCCAGCACCGCCTGGCCACCTCGGTCTGGAACCAGGGAGGCTGCGACAGCTGGTACCTCAACGCTGACCACCGCAACACCAACAACTGGCCCGGCTACATGACCGGCTACCGCCTCAGGACGCGCCGTCTGGACCCCTCCGACTACCACCTACACCCCTGAGAACGCAGAAAAAGGAATCCGCATGGCCAACTTCGCAACCACCGAGATCCTCATCGTCCTCCTCGTCATCATGCTGCTGTTCGGCTCCACCAAACTTCCGCAGCTGGCACGCTCACTTGGCAGATCCGTCCGCATCCTCAAGGCCGAAACCAAAGGCCTCCACGACGACGAACCACTCGAGGACCCGCCGCACGCATCACGACCAGACAGGCGGCGAGACCAAGCCCCTCAGCTGCGCGAAGAAGCCACCGACCCCGAACGCCAAGCCACCGCTCACCACCCGACGCCACAAGAGCCTCTACCGAAACCGGGGCGCTTCAACGCCGATCGGGTTGCTTGGCAGGGCGCGCATCTTGCGCCATTCGCCGGCCAAGGCGCGGGTGGGACCCGGCACCGCGCTCGCCTGCTCGGTGATGACGGTGCTCACCGCTGGTTGCCGTCCGCTTCGCCGGCGCGGTAACGGACCGCGTCGGCGGTGAGCCTGACGTAGGCGTCTTCGAGGGTGGTGTCGTCGGCCAGGTCTCCGATGTCGAACTGGTCCAGGAGCCTTCCGGCGCCGATAACGGCGATGCGGTCGGCGGTCTGCTGCATCTCGGCCATGAGGTGGCTGGAGACCAGCACGCAGCGGCCTTCCGCGGCGAGTCTCCGTGTCAGATGGCGGACCCAGCGCACGCCATCGGGGTCGAGCCCGTTGACCGGCTCATCGAGAATCAGCGTTCCGGGGTCGCCCAGCAGCGCGGCGGCGATCCTCAGACGCTGGCGCATCCCCAGCGAGAAAGCTCCGATGCGCCGCGTGGCCACCGGGGCGAGGCCGACCTCCTCAAGCAGGTCATCGGCGCGCGTGTCAGGGATGCGGCCCGCGGCGGCCAGCCACCGCAGATGAGCTCGGGCGGTCATCCCCGCCGGCGTGCCACCCGCCTCCAGCACCGCCCCGACGACACGTTGAGGGGCGGCGTGCTCACGCAGCGGGCGACCGTCGATCGTGGCGCTACCCGAGCTGGCCCGGTCCAGGCCCAGCACGATCCGCATGGTCGTGGGCTTGCCTGCACCGTTGGGCCCGAGGAAGCCCGTCACCTGCCCGGCCGGTGCGGTGAACGACAGGTCATCGACTGCGGGGATCCCGCGGTAGCGCTTCTGGAGCCGTCTGGTCTCGATCATGCTGTCGAGCAAAGCCTGACCAGGGACTTCACCGCCATCCGTCGTTCGTCGGCCATGAGTTCACGAAAGTCGATCGAGCGGATTCCGCGGCCCGTCACCGCCGACCGCGCCGCCGCCCTGGAATCCGCCCGCTTCGATCAGGCGATCTGGGCGGTGCGCGCCTCGATGAATGGGAGCATGCGTTCCGCCTCTTCGAGCACCGCGTCGGGGTCGGTCAAGGGACGGAACGGCGAAATGAGCACGGTGCCTTCCTTCAGCGCCCACGTGCCGCCGACGAAGCCGTCCACAAGGAACGTCGCAACGCCGCCCGAGGCCGCCGGGGCGATGCGCCTGCGATCCTCTTCGCTGATCATCCGCGTACGGTCCTTGTGGCCGAGCAGGACGTTGTCGAACGCGGGCAGGAACCGCACCGGGGCCGGCAGATCGGGGTCGGCGAGCGTCGCCTCGGGCACGTCGAACAGCTCCTTGCCGTCTTCGTTCCGGTAGCCGCGCAGGCGCGGCCTGAGCCCCTCCACCACCTCGCGCAGGCGCGTCACACCGGCCCAGGCCTGCACGTCCATGACGCTCGCCGGCCCGAAAGCCGCCAGGTACCGCAGGATCATCGTCTCGAGCCGCCGTTGCGGGGCCATGGGGATGCCCGTCCATTCCTCCGCGAGGGCCACCTCGATCGAGGACCGGTTCCGCCACGTTCCCCAGACACCGGCCGACGTGCCGTGGACGAGCGGCTCCAGGATTTCCACCGCATCGGCGAGCCGCCTCGCGTGGCGTCCGGGGAACCGCTCCCCGAGGGACCGGGCGAGCTCGCGCCGGGTCAGCGTCCGGCCGCCGAGCACCTCCCGGCCGATCCGCGCCAGCTCGTCGTGATCGAGTCCCTCGATCTCCTGGGCGTAGTAGGCGTGCCGCAGGGCGACGCCGACGATGGGCTCGACCGCGGGCCTCAGCCAGGCGAAGTCATCGGCGCACACCAGGTGCACGGTCCTGCGGATCACCGTCGAACGCACCACGCTCCGATCGTGGATCAGCGCTTCCAGGTGGTCGTGCCGGAAGCCGTCGATGCGCGTCCACAGCCCGACGTACGGCCAGTTGGGCTCCTGCCCTTGAACGGCGACCAAATGCCGAACCATCTCCAGGGGCGCGCGCGAGGTACGGCTCAGCAGGAACTGCCGGTCCAGGAGCGTACGGTTGAGGGTGCGCTGAGAGAGGATCAATGCTCCGCCTTCATGAGGGCTACGGCGTTTCACCGGCTGATCCTGGTGACGACACTCCCATAGATCAACGGTCACGCTCAGGGGCGCTTTCAGTGGGTGAGGACGGTGGTGGGGCCGTCGCTTCCGCGAGGCGGGTGGCGAGCGTTCGGATGTGTTCGACCAGTTCGGGCGGCTCGTGCGCGGTGAAGGGAGTGCCTATCAGCGCCACCCACAGGGCTAGTTCGTCGAGCGAGTTGGAGCCGCAGGTCAGCATGCACGTCTGTGCGTCGATGGGTTCGATCGTGCCGGTGGTCGGAGCGATGCGCTCGGTGACGGTGGCGGCGGGCGCGTGCACGGTGAAGCGGCCCTGGTAGCGGTAGGGCGCGGTCGAGATCGCGTGTGAGGTGTATCCGGCGAGACCGGTGTCGGGCGGGTCGCGAGGGGCGAACCGCGGGCCGTTGGGTGTGCGCAGGTGGAGCCGGTCGAGGCGGAAGGTGCGCCAGTCCGCACGGTCGGTGTCGTAGGCGACCAGGTACCTGCGGCGTCCGGTGGTCACGAGGCGGTACGGCTCTGCCAGGCGCCTGGACCGGCCTCCATCATGGGTGCGGTAGTCGAACCGCAGGCTCTCGTGATCGCGGCAGGCCGCCGCGATCACGGTCAGCGTGTCCGGATCGACCTCGGGCCCGCCGGCCGTCATCGGGACCGTCATCGACTGCAGCGCGCGTACGCGGTGCCGCAGCCGGGACGGCAGCACCCGCTCCAGTTTGGCCAGCGCCCGCATCGAGCTGTCTTCGATGCCGGTCACGGTGCCGCCTGCGGCGGTGCGCAGCCCCACCGCGACCGCCACCGCCTCCTCATCGTCCAGCAGCAGCGGCGGCAGACTGGATCCGGCGCCGAGCCGGTATCCGGACGCTCCCGCGACGGCGTGCACGGTATAGCCGAGCTCGCGCAGGCGTTCCACGTCGCGGCGGACGGTGCGCGTGCTCACACCCAGCCGGCTCGACAACTCGCCCCCCGACCACTGGCGATGGGTCTGCAGCAACGACAGCAGTTTGAGTAGACGAGCCGAGGTCTCCACCATGCCTTCGACTCTGCCACACACCTAGGACCGATCCTGTCCTAGCCCGCAATTAGCGTCTGGGCCATGGCAAACGACTTCGAGATTCACCCATTCAGCATCCAGATCCCGCAAGCGGAGCTGGATGATCTACGCGACCGGCTGGGCCGTACTCGCTGGCCGAGCGAGATCGACGGTCAGGGGTGGAGCCGCGGTGTCCCGGTCGGGTACCTCAAGGAACTGGCCGCCTACTGGGCCGACGGCTACGACTGGCGGGCCTGGGAGGCGAGGCTGAACACCTATCCGCAGTTCACCACCGAGATAGACGAGCAAAACATCCATTTCCTCCATATCCGCTCCGACAGCCCCGACGCTCTGCCGTTGATCCTCACCCACGGCTGGCCCGGCTCGGTCGTGGAGTTCCGCAACCTGATCGAGCCGCTGTCGCGGGACTTCCACCTGGTCATCCCGTCGATCCCCGGCTTCGGCTTCTCCGGCCCGACCGGCGAGGCCGGCTGGACGACCGAGCGCATCGCCGCGGCCTGGGCCGAGCTCATGCGCCGCCTCGGCTACGACCGCTACGGCGCGCAGGGCGGCGACTTCGGCGGGGGGATCTCCCGCGCGCTGGGCCTGGCCGCCCCCGGCAACGTCGTCGCCGTGCACGTCAACGGCGGCACGACCTACCCCAGCGCCGAAGAGGACGACCCCACGCTCACCGACCTCGAACGCGCCCGCGTCCGGCGCATGCACAAGTTCATGAGCGAGGCCGGCGGCTACATCGCCATCCAGCCCACCCGGCCGCAGACCCTCGCCTACGGCCTGACCGACTCGCCTGTGGGCCAGCTCGCCTGGATCGTCGACAAGATCAGGGACATGACCGACCTGGCCAAGGAGCTTCCGCACGAGGCGATCGACCGCGACCTGCTGCTCACCGATGTCACGATCTACTGGCTGACCGGCACGGCGGGCTCCTCCGCGACGCTCTACTACGAGGACGCGCAGAGCTGGGGCGAGCAGGAGCCCTCCCCGGTGCCGACGGCCGTCGCGCTGTTCACCGTCCAGGACATTGCGCTGCGCCGGGATGAAGAAAAGGTCAACAACGTCCTGCGCTGGTCGGAGTTCGACCGCGGCGGCCACTTCGCCGCGATGGAGGCACCCGACCTGCTAGTCGACGACATCCGCGAGTTCTTCACCGCCTACCGGTAACGGGCCGACCAAGGCCGAGCCCGTGGCGATCGCGCGTGGCGGTCGCGCATGCCTCGGCGGCCCGATCGGGCCGCCGAGGCCGGGTCCGACAATCAGCTGATGGCGTCCGGGGACCCGCGCTGAGCCGGCCGTCCTGAGCGGCGTGCGCGATCAGGCTGATTTGCCAGAAATCATCGCAATGCGCGTAACACGGGTGTGTTCTCGTCCCAACAAGGGGTGATCGCCTACGAGAAGGACCGATGATGACCGAATCGAGGAGCACCAGCGGTGACCTCACCCGGATCAGGCGAGATCCCGCGGCCCTGGAGGCCTTCTACCGGAGGCACGTCGACACGGTGAGCAGGTTCGTGGCCAGACGTGTCGACGATCCGCACACCGCCGCGGACCTGACCGCGGAGGTCTTCCTGGCCGTGATCGATTCTGCGCACTCTACCGTCCCGAGCGCGGCAACGAGCGCGGATGGCTGTACGGGGTGGCCCGCAACGTGGTCGCGGCCGAACGCCGCCGGGCAGCGGCCGAGCAGACGGCGGCCCGTCGTGCCGGTGGGCGCCGGTACCTGGCCAGCGACGACCTGATGCGGCTGGAGGAGCAGATCGAAGCCGAGGCTGTCGCGCGCCGTACCGGGCGCTGGACGAGCTGCCCGACGACAGCAGGGTGTTGATGGAGCTGGTCGCTGTGGACGGCCTGCCGGTCGCGCAGGCGGCCGCCGCCCTCGGCATGTCCGCGGTCGCGGCCGGGGTGCGCCTGCACCGGGCCCGCAAGACCGTCCGCGCCGCTCTCGACCGTCGCGCCGCATCCGTCGTCGCGTCCTGGAAGGGAACGTCATGACCACCACCGACCGCCCCGACCACCAGCTCGCGGGCCAGCAGCGGATGCTCGCCGAACTGATCGAATACACCCGGAGCCTGCCCGCCGAGTCGGTCGAGACCATCGGCGACGGCGACGGTCGCGTCCCGGCGCCCAGACGCCGACCGCGATGGCGCCTGGGACGGCTGTCGCTGGTCGCCGCGGGGCGGCGGCGATCGCGCTGGCCGTCGCGGTCCCGGTCGCCCTCGGCTCGTACTTCAGCCCGGCGTACGCGGTGTCCCGGGAACCCGACGGCTCCATCAAGGTGCTCATCCGCGGATACAAGGACCCCGACGGCCTCGAACGCAAGCTGCGCGACTTCGGGGTGTCAGCCGTCATCGACTACCTGCCGCCGGGGACGCAGTGCAGGGAGCCCCGGGCGACCTACGCGCCTGTCGACAATGGGCTGTGGACCGAGGACCCGGCCGCCACCAGCGCAGAGGCGGCGGCCTTCATCCTGCACCCGACCTGATTCCGCGCGGCCAGACCCTCGTATACACCGTGTGGTTCGTCGAGTCCAACGAGGGCGAAGCGTCGGAGGGTCGTACCCAGCTGGCGACCGGCCCGGTCGCCCCCTGCGTCAGGGTGCCCGGTGGCGCTAAGCTGAGTCCCGGCTCCGACGGCCCAGGTAGCGGCTCGTACAACGGTCCCGGCAACCGGGACTGACGCCGACCGGTTGGTCCGCGTAGGCACCCGCGGAGAACGCGCCCGGCGCCGCCGCGAGCGCCGCCACCGCGAGGCGGCGCGGTGGCGGCGCGGTGGCGGCCGAGGCTTCACGACAAATCGGCGCCCTACTCCCTGGCCCCAGGGCCAAAGTGGATCGGTCGACGCAGGTCACGGGGTGTACACGCCGCCCGGCCGGATAACCGTGCGGACGCGCCTCGTCTGCGGTCGGATCTATGAAACCTGCGCAGGTCAGGAGCGGATTCGCAGCGGCCGGGCGAGGCCCTGGCAGTGGTCGGGTTCGGGCACTATGTCGAGCCGCGCGTCACGCTCTGCTACCTGGCGGCGTGGGCCACGTTCGGGAGGAGGACGCCAGCTCGGCGAGCTCACCTGGCGACATCGATCAAACGGGCCAAGGTCAAGTCGAGGCTCTGGGCATCGCCCGGCGGCGGGCTGGCGGGATGCCACCAGCAGATCGCGCTGATCTCGTCGTTCGGGACGAAGCCGTCATGCGGCCTCGCCTCGCCGAGATAGACGGCACCGTACTCGGGGCGCTGCTGCGCAACGAGCTGGAAGCGTGCGTATCCAACGAGCGCGAGCGCGGGTAGATCCAAGCCGGTTTCCTCAGACAGCTCCCGGACTGCCGCCTGGTACGGGGTCTCGCCAGGATCGATCAAGCCGCCCGGCAGTTCCCAGCACCGACGGAACCGGTTGAACACCAACAGCAGCCGCGGACCATCCCAAACCGCGGCCAGCGCCAAAGGCAGCGGCTGAGGCGGGTCCAGCACGTGAGATCCCTCCGCGGTGAAGGGCAAGAACCCCAGCAGCTCGTTACCCGCCTCGTCGATGGCAAGGGCTTCATTCACGCCTCGATGATGTCCCCATCCGAAGCAGCGGGCCGCATGGACCCGCAGCCGCAGAGATGACCAGTTCCGGTGACTATCCTCGGCGACGGTTCCGGCGGCGATGTGCTTGAGCCGCCGAAGTCCCGTCCTCACCCCGAACCATCAGGCCAGCTGAGAAGGGAATGGTCTCGCTGCATGAATGATGTCAGCCCCCAGCGAGACGTTCTGGCCACCAACCTGACTCAGTCGGAGTTCCAATATCGGTCCGGGTCGCCGTCGCGACGACCCCGACTAGCCCTCGCCGGGCGAGAGCCAGACACCGGTCTTTGACGGTGCGCCGCCCAAGGCGCCCTTGGCTGGCAGCGGGCTAGATGCCGCAGACACGAGCGGGACGCCAGCCGGAGACGGGCAGCCGCTGGCGGGCGACGTGGCGGTCCCGCTCCCGGACCGGGCAGCAGGCGAGCCCGAGTGGGTGCCGTACGCCGTCGCGCAGGGGATCGCCGAGGACGAGGCGAAGACCACGCCGAAGGCCGACCTCGTCGCCCAGTACGCCCCGGCCCAGTAGCCCGGCCCACGAGTGAACGGGGGTGGCGGTGGCAGAGCTGGTCGGCTGGCCCGACGCCGAACTCGTCCTCATCGACTACTTCACCGCGGCGCCGCCCGGCGTGCACACCTGCAACACCATCCCGCCCGTCGAGCTGTTCAACGAGCGGCTCCCGATCATCGACGTCACCCGCACCGGCGGCGACCACACCACCGGCACCTGGGCCGACGGCTACCTCGTCGACGAGCCGTCCATGGACCTCGACATCTGGGCCGCCTCGCTCGAATCCGGCCAGACGACGGCAGCGCATGCCAGGGCCGCGCTGGTCGCCATGCTCGGCTACCGCGCACACGGCGCGGCCGCCGGCCGCGTCCGCAACATCTCCGGGCCGCGGCGGCGCCCGGACGTGTCCCAGAACATCACCCGGCTCGGGAGGACCACCACGATCCCGCTGCGCCTGGTTTGAACACCTGGCCTAGTCGTACTTGGGAAGCAGCTGCTTGTCGACCACCCATTTCAGTGCCGCGGTCAGCTTGTCCTGCACGGGATTCTTCTGCAGATGTGAGCCGAGTGCGGCGAAGTACGCGTGCTGCGGCTTCGCCTGGTCATAGGAGTCGCGTACGTGGCCGGCGAGGGCCACCGGCGGGATGACTTCCGCGGTCTTCCACGAATTCGGTGTCGTGGCGATCGACTCCGCGGCTTTCTGCGCGGCCGATGACTCCTTCGTCGGTTCCCCGCCGAGCGGCAGCACCGGGCAGGCGATGGGGCTGAAACGGATGTAGGGGAGTCCGAGTGAGACCGCCAGGCCCGCCGTGCCCGCTCCCTCGAACAGCGAGGGCAGGGTGGCCTCCGCGTACATGAGGTCGAACACGTCCTGCGGCAATCCGTCCAGGCTGAGAATCAGCACCTCGTCGGCCTGTAGGCTCTCGATCGCCTCCGAGATCGCCTTGGCGTCCCGCTCGTCCTGCCTCACGATGACGTTCGCCTTGCCGTGAGCATGCAGGTACTTGAGGGTGAAGTTACGGACCACAGGATCGTCCTGAGGGTTCTCTTCGAATCTGGTCTTGACGGCAGTCCACGTCTCGTCTTTCAAGCCGCGCAGGAGAAGGACGACCGCACCCTTCTTGAATTGCGGTTCGTCCTCCTGAAGGACACGGATCATTCCGGCCAGATTGAAGAGGGCCACTGTGACGGGAGGCGAGTTACGGGTGGCGGCCGGCCCATCGGCGATCCCGTACACCGGACAGAAGAGCCGCCTCCCGCGCACTCCTTCGAGCACCGCCATGGCCGCTGCCACGGTCTCCCTCTTCCCCGGCATCTCAAGGAGGGTCTTCCAGGCCGTATCGGCCAGTTGCGGTCTGGGGCGCCGGTAAAACATGTACTCGAATTTCTGTTCCTTCAGTTCCTCGCCGAGGAAGAACGGCTTCTTGCGCGAGGCGACGTGGACGAAACTGTTGATCTTCGTCGTCTCGGTCTCCCAGGTGAACGGCTGGACGGCGATGACGACCGTGGATTTCAAGGCCGCGATCTCCTCGTCGAGGAAGGGCGGCTTCTTCGCGCCCTCGGAGGCGCTCGGCGGGTCTGCGTCGACCGGCTTCCGCTTCCTCTTCAACTCCTCGAACAAGCCCTGCTCGGGCGCGGGCGTGTAGTCCCAGCCGCCACTGATGGCCAGTCTGGCCTGTCCGGACACATGCTCCACGGCCACCACGGTGATCGGGACGGTCCTTCCTCCGCTGGATACGTCGAACGGGAGGGCGCCGTCGCCCATTTGCGGCAGCAGCTTCCTCAGCTTCTCCAAGGTCTCTTCCGAGTGGTAGACGATCTCCGCCCGCTTGATGATCCCGAGAGCGATGAAGCGCTTGAGGAACTGCAGAGTGGAAGCCTGGTGCCCGAAGTTCGCCCCATGTGGAATATAGAAACGCGGCGCCGTGTCTCCGAGGTAACGCTCCAGCGCTTTATAGGCCTTCTCGACTTCGGGATCGTCTTGTCCGTAGCCGGCATCGATCACCTGCTCGGTGGAGAATTCCATTCTGTGTACCACTCTCTTGCCGTGCCTGACGTGTCCAGGCTCATTGACTGGATTGCGTGCTCGTGCGGCAGCGCAGGAAGCATCCGGTCACATACTCCGTTCCCGGCGCCTCCGATCACGCGACATAATCGGTCGCTTCTTAAGTAACCCTAGCTTGCGCTTTCGCGGCTGTCCCGCCGGGCAAGCTGGCCAGGCGCGGCCATCTCGCGTAGCTACCGCCCGGTATCAAATCGGCCCCGGAGAGAAATATGCGCTTCCTCTAGATCGATATTCGCGAGTGATCTTTATGTGTCCGCGAGCGCCGTCCCGGTCGGTCAATGCCGACCACTGATCCGATGCTGCTTATTGTCCTGGTAATGAAGGGGATTCAGTCACCGAGAAAGCAAGGATGTGGCGACTGTGCTCCGATATGGCGCACCGTGCTGCGACGACCCGCCCCTGCCTGGCCGCCGGTCCTGGTCGGCTTGTCTGTTGGGACGGTGCCGCGCCAGCGTACGGCGCGTCCCGTGTACGCGGCGCGGCGGGCAAATCAGGATGGGTCGGTCAGGGCAGGGCGCCCAGCGCCGGCGATGCCGAGCTTCGGGAAGACCTTCAACCCGCGCCCCAGCCACACCCGCGAGCACCGACTCCCGCCGACCCGGCGGGTTTTCGCATGCCCGCACATCCTGAAGGAACGGAATGGGCAACACAGACAACGTCAGCGCAGGTTCGAAGGGCTTCGCCTACTTCGGCGCCGCCGGCACCGCGGCGCTGGCCGACATCACCTCGAACTGGCCGTCCGGTTGGGGCGATGCCGGGATCATCAAGGAGGAGGGCCTCACCGAGGCGCTTGCGCGGGAAGAGGTCACCCACATGGGGTGGGACCATGGCGCCGCGCTGCCGCCGGTCTTTGCAGGCGGCGGATGCGGAGATCCGGCGGGGCCGCAGGGAGATCGACTGGCTTGGGGTGTTGCCCGCGCGGGCCGCGCAGGCGGTGTTGAAGACCTACTTTCAGACGTGGAAGAACTGCTGGGACGGTCGCGCCGAGGAGCCCGGCTTCAAGGCGGTTCCGGACCGTCATGGCGGTGGACGTCCCGCAGGGCCGGGATCTCCACCTCAAGAGGGTGCACCGGCGGTGGGGGATGGTGAACATCCCCAAGGTCGGCCGGGTCCGGTTCCGCTGGACCAGGGACCTGCCGGTCGGCAAGCGTGCCGACAACAACAACCGGATCACCGGGGCCAGGCTGGTGCAGGACGCGCTCGGCTGGCACATCGCGTTCCGGATCCAGGCCCTGGAGCCCGAGCCCGAGGCCCACAAGGGTCCGGAGGCGGGGGTGGACGCCGGGGTGAACATCCCCCTCGCGCTCTCCGACGGCAACCATCAGGATCATGGCCGCCCGCTGCGCCTGCCGGCGGGCGGCGCGGATCGGGACAAGTGGCTGAACGAGGCCGAGAAGGCCAAGCTGCTGTGCCTGGAACGCCGCGCGGCGCACCGCAAGGGTTTCCGCAAGCCGAACGAGCGCACCTCGGCGCGGCTGCACAACACCTACGACCAGATCAAGAGCCTGCGTGCGACAGCCAAGCGGCGGGCCCTGGACTGGCAGCACAAGACCACCACAGATCTCGCCCGCACCTACGGGGTGATCGTGGTGGAACAGCTCAACATCGCGGGCATGGTCAGATCCGCCCGGGGCACGATCGAAGAGCCCGGGACAGGCGTGGCGGCCAAGGCCGGGCTGAACCGGTCGATCGCCCAGGAGGCGTGGGGCGGCACCATCACGATGCTGGCCTACAAGACGGCCCGGCACGGCGCCGCCCTGCACGAGGTGCCCGCGCCCGGGACCTCACTGGAATGCTCGCGCTGCCACACCACCACACCCGGCTCACGCGAGTCCCAGGCGGTGTTCGCCTGCAAGAACCCACTGTGTGGGTGGACCCGGAACGCAGACCTGAACGGTGCCTGCAATGTCCTGCACAGATACCGGACGACCCTCGTGGCCGTCCCGGCTGCCGGGAGGGCAGTCGCCAGGCGCACCCGTGGCGTCAAGCCGACCACCGCAAGCTAGGCCGGAATCTCCCGCCTTCAAGCGGGAGAGCGCTTCAAGGAGGCGTGGAGATCCACATGGCCGCCATCGTCCCCGATGACGGCGGCGCCTGGCAGCACCACCTCAGGATTGAGTGGGAGGGACTGAGGGGAAGGGACTGAGAGGAAGGGACTGAGGGGGATTGCACCGCTCACCCGGTCGTCCGCGCGCCTGACAGCCCGATGCGCCTGATGCCCCGTTCAGGAGGCGACGATGCCCTCTTGCACCGCGATCGCGAGCGCGACCGCAGACGGGGTGGTGAACCAGTCCAGGGACTCCCCGGGGCGCACGACAGGGCCGCTGAGGGCCCGGACCGGCATCGCGCGATGTCGGCGGTTGCTTGCTGACCGGGGCGCCCTGCGGCCTGGATGGACTCGGGGACCTGCCGCCGGTGATGCTCCAGGCGGACAGCGGGGGGGGCGTGGCCACCGGGCGGAAACCCGATATCGGTAGGGTTCGCGCGGCGCAGCGTCACATGATCATTGTTAGGTGCGTCCCCGCAGCCCAAGCCCCTGGCTGGGCAAAGCTTGCGGCACCTGTGGGCCAGTCCTCGATCTCGACGGTCCCCCAGACCTCGACCTCCACCGGGCCCAGCACGAAAGTTGTCATCACTTCGCTCGGTGAAGACCCCGCCGTGCGCATCCAGGACCCGCCAGATCAGCGGCGCCAGACCCCGCTCGACCATCGCCTGGTTTGGGAGCCCGCTCAACCCGTCCGACGCCGCCTCCGCCAGCTCGAACGGATTGGCGATGTCGGAGATGTCGGGCCCCGCGTCCATCATGTGACCGGCATGTCCGGCCAAGGCCCTTCCCGCGCAACAGACGGCGAAGCGCCCCATTCGGTGCCCCTCGACATGCCCTCATCGGCGGGTCCGGCTCAGTCCGCTGCTGTGTGCAGGGGGAGGCGCACGACCATGCAGGTGCCGGTCGCACGGTCGGCAATGTGCAGGCTGCCGTGGTGGGCCTGGGCGATCTGGCGGGCGATCGCCAGCCCCAGGCCGGTGCCTGAGGGATCGGCGCGGCGGGCATCAGCCCGGCGGTAGAAGCGGCAGAAGACCGCTTCGCGCTCGTCGGCGGGGATACCGGGCCCGTCATCGGTGACCTGCACCATCGCCTCGCCGCCCGCGGCGGTGACCGACACCTCGATCCGGGTGTCAGCGTGCCGCTCAGCGTTGTCCAGCAGGTTGCTCAGCAGCCGCACCAGCCGCGGCCTGCAGCCGTGCACCACGGCCGGTGCACCCAGGCGGCTGTCGCAGGGGAGCCGACCGGAAAGCCGCGTCAGTGTGTCGCGGACCAGCTGACACAGATCCAGCGGTTCGGTCTGCATGGGGGCCTCGGCGTCCAGGCGGGCCAGCTCCAGCAGGTCGGAGACGATATCGCTGAGGTGCTGGGCGTCCTGCAGAGCCGCATGCAGCACCTGACGCGAATCGGTGTCGGGGTCGGCCAGGGCGTCCTCCAGCCGCGTCTGCAGACCGGCCAACGGGTTGCGCATGTCGTGGGAGGCGTCGGCGACCTCCTGCTGCTGCCGCTCGACCCTGTCCCGCAACGCGGCCATGGCCCGGCGCTCGCATGCCCGGGCGTGGCGGAGCCGCTCGTTCACCTCCTGCAGATCCCGTGACCGGGCGTACAACTCCACCTCCAACCCCAGAAGGTCGGCGGGCATGCCCAGCTCGCGCGCCCGATGCTCATCCAGCTGCTCGATGAACGCCGTGATGTCCTCGGACCGGTGGATGATCGCCGTGACCCGCTCCTGCGCATCCAGCATCGGGGCGTTCACCGTGCTCCAATACCGCTTCTCGAACACCCCCGGCCGGCCGGGGACCTCAAGGTCGTAGCGTCCCCACGGCATGACGTAGGGCTTGCCCTCGGCCAGCACCCATTCCAGGGCCTCCCGCCAGTGCGCGGCGTGTTCTCCCGAGCCCCCTCCGCAGAGCACCTCGAACACGTTCCGGCCGATCATCTGGCCACGGGGTTGGCGCGCCAGCCGCTCGTAGGCCTGGTTCATCGCCACGTACACCAGGTCAGGAGAGATCACCGCACACGCCACGGGCTCCACATCGAACACCGCGGCCAGATCCACCTGCACCAGGTCCGCCTGAACCACGCCACACCTCTACCCGGCCCCGGCAAACCGGCCCACATCCAGGCGATAGGTGTTCGCAAAACCCAGCAAACCCGCCCCGTCGATGCCCGATTCGCCCACCGCGCCCACTGCCGACGCCGTGACCGGGCCTGCGGATCAGTGCGGACGGCGAACACGAGGACGACGGCGGCGCCTCAGTGGCCGCGGACATGGCCGGCACGATGCTGTTCACCTGCACTGGCGCGGGGAGAAGGGCACAGCGATGGGCAAGGCAGCCACGAACCGGGCACGACGCGGTGACGCCGGTGAGCGCCGCGCTGCCACGGGCCGTCCGGGATCGCGACGTCATGTGGTCGTGGAGACGCTGGAAGTGGGCCAGCGCGCGCCGGGATGGTCACGATGCGGATGGGCCTGGAGGAGGACGAGCCGATGCGGCTGGTGGTCCCGGCCCGGCAGGCCGCGTCGCTGCTCCAGATGCTGCAGGAGGCGCGGCTGGATGCCGAGGAGACCTACTGGACGCAGATCGCTCCCGGTGAGGTCGCCAAGCAGCGGCAGGGCATGCCGTGGCCTGCCATGGCCGAACGCCGGGACATGCTGCTGGGGTCGGACTGGGAGGGCGTCCTGGCCGCAACCCCCGGGCGGAGGGCGCGGCCTGTTCCTGGTCACCTTCGCCGGTCATGTCGGGCTGTGCGCGGAGCCCTCGTACGCCAGCGGACGCGTGCTGGCCATCATCGATCCCGTGCAGCTGCACCGGATCAACCCGACCCTGAACGCCGCGCTCGCCGCGGCGCGGGCCGAGGACAGGGCGCTGGCGCACCAGCCGTCTCCGCGCGGATCTTCCAGGCCCACCGCTTCCTGGAGACCCAGCCCTGGCCGTATGTGCCGCCCGGGTACGCCGACCCCGCCAAGGAGCAGGCCCAGGTGGAGATGAGCGGCCGCTACCGCGACTTCCTCACCCGCGCCCCCTACCAGCGGCCGCCCGAGCGCCGCATCAGGGCGTGCTGATCAAGCGGCCAGGCCGAGGTCGAGGTGGGTGTCCATGTCGATGAAGATGGTGCCGTAGAGGTTGGCGTGCGACCAGAACAGCGGGGACAGGGCCCGCCGGTCGGCGTCGGTGAGCCGGTTGGCCCACTGCGGTTCCGTCAGCACGGACTGGACCCCAGCCCCCGCAGTTCCGGAAGGTGAGCTTGCGGCCGGTGAAGTCTGGTCTGTCGTAGAAGCAGCACGCATCACTCGCGCAAGGGTCGGCCACCGCCGCGCGCCCGGCACCGGCTGGGAAGGTGAGCGTGACTCTTCCGCTGTTGTAGCTGACCACATTGGTGCGGTCTGAACCCCGCGCGGTCTCAGGGGCGACGCCCGTGACACTCCCGTTGGTAGCAGCTGGCATGACCGCGCCCCGGCCACGTGGGCAACGCTCGGTCCATCTCCTATGGTTATGATAACCGTTATCGTATTTATGCTCCTCGTCCGCGTCCTCCCGAAGGAGACTCATGCGTGATGTGCCGTCTTCGTCCCTGTCCGTGTCGGTCGACGATGTCGCAAGGGTGGTCGCCGAGGTGCTCGGCGTCGCGCCGGATACGGTCGACCACGATGCGGTTCTGACCGTCCTGGGCCTGGACTCGTTCACTGCCGTCCGGCTGCGCCGCCGGCTGCGGGACCTGGGGCTCGACCTGCCGATGACGGCGTTCCTTGGGGCGGCCACTGTCCGGAGCGTGGCGGCGGGGGTCTCCGATCCCGGAGAGGCGCCGGGTGCTGCGGCCGAGGGCTTTCCGCTGACGCCGTTGCAGGCCGCGTACTGGATCGGCCGCAGCCCCGCTTTCCCGCTCGGGGGCGTCGCGACGTTCTACTACCGGGAGTACGACCGGACGCCAGGGCCCGAGGGGCCGGAGAAGGATCTGGCCCGGCTCGCCGTCGCCTGGAACCGCCTGGTCGGCCACCACCCGATGCTGCGCATGATCGTCGACGGTGACGGGCGGCAGCACATCCTGCCCGAGGTCCCGTCGTATGAGATAGAGGTCGTGGACCTGCGGTCGGCGACGCCGGAGGAGACGGACGTGCGCCTGACCGCGCTGCGTCGCGAATGTTCGCACCAGGTGCGCGACGCGGCGCGGTGGCCGCTGTTCGACGTCCGCGCGGCCTTCCTCTCTGACGGCCGAACGCGGATCTTCCTGGGCATCGACGTGCTCGCCCTCGACCTGGCGGGCTGGATGCAGATTCTGGCCGAATGGGGGGCGCTGGTCGCGGATCCGGCTGCCGAGCTTCCGGTCGCCCCGATCACCTTCGCCGAGCTGGTCGAACACCGGGCTGCCGACCCCGCGGAGGCGCGGCGGAAGGAGCGCGACCGGGAGTACTGGCGGCGGCGGGCCGAGACGCTTGCGCCCGGGCCGCGGCTGCCCTGGGCGGCCGACCTGGCCGAGTTGCGCTCGCACCGCTTCAGCCGCTGGTCCGCCGAGCTGTCCGCGCCAGAGTGGCGTGAGCTGCGGGAACGGGCGGCCGAACGCGGGCTGAGCCCGACCGGTGTGCTGCTGGCGGCGTTCGGGCTCGTGCTGGCTCGGTGGGGCGCGGCCACGCCGTTCTGTCTCAACACCACGCTGTTCGACCGGCCCGATGATCCGGAGCTGGCGCACCTGGTGGGCGACTTCACCTCGACGGTCCTGGTGGAGGTGCCCGAGCCGGAGCCGCGCGGTTTCGGGGACTTCGCGGCTCGGGTCAACCGGCGGTTCTGGACGGACATGGAGTACCGCACCGTGTCGGGAGTCGAGGTGCTGCGCGACGCTGGGGCCACCGACCTGACCCCGACGCATCCGGTCGTGTTCACCAGCGGCCTCGGCCTGTCCGACCCCGAACGCGACCCGGCGGCATGGCTGGGGGAGGAGGTCTTCGGGATCTCGCAGACCCCGCAGGTCGCGCTCGACCACATCGTCCACGACGAGGGCGGACGGCTGCGCATCGCGTGGGACGCGGTCGACGGCGCGTTCGCCGAGGGGTTCGTGGCGGGCATGCGAGATGCGCATCTCGGGCTGCTGCGGCGGCTCGCCGCCGAGCCCGGTGCCTGGGACGACCCCGGCCTCGGCTGGGACCCGACCTTCCTGTCGGAGAAATCCCTGGACTGCCGCCCATTCGGTGATGCCGGGCCCCTGCTGAACGATCCGCTGCGCGTCGTCGCGAAGACCGTGCCGGACAACGCGGCCCTGCTCGACTCCGCCGGAGGCCTCAGCCATGGGGAGCTGGCCGAGCGTACGGAGCGCATCGGCGGTGTCTTGGCCGCACAGGGAGTCGGGTCGGGCGACCTGGTCGCGGTGGCCTTCGACAAGGGCATCGAGCAGGTGACCGCGCTGCTGAGTGTGTGCGCGAGCGGCGCCGGATACGTCCCGGTGGAGCCGTCGTGGCCCGCCGGCCGGATCGCTTCGGTGTGCGAGCAGGCGGGCGTGCGGAGGGCGCTGGTACCCGAGGGCTCCACAGTCGAGTGGCCTGCCCATGTCAGCGTGCACACAGTGGCGGCATTGGGATCGCTTGAGGGTGAGGTGGCCCGTCCTCGTGCGGCCGCCCCCGACGACCTTGCCTACGTCATCTTCACCTCGGGCTCCACCGGACGTCCCAAGGGCGTGGCCATCGAGCACCGGGCCGCCCGGACCACGATCGACGACCTGATCGATCGGTTCCCGGTCGGGCCGGACGACCGGATGCTGGCGTTGTCGGCGTTCAGTTTCGACCTGTCGGTGCACGACATTTTCGGCGTGATGGGCACCGGGGCCGCGCTCGTGCTGCCCGATGCCGACCGCCAGCGCGACCCGGGCCATTGGCTCGATCTGATGGAACGGCACCGGGTCACGGTCTGGAACACCGCGCCGGCGCTGTTGGAGATGCTCGTCGAGTATGCCGAGATCGAGCCGGAACGCGCCCGCGCGGTGCTGGCCCCGTTGCGCCTGGTGTTCCTGTCGGCCGACTGGATTCCGGTCACGCTGCCCGACCGGGTCCGGGAGTTGGCGCCCGAGGCGCGGCTGGTGAGCCTGGGCGGGGCCACCGAGGCGTCGATCTGGTCGATCTGCTATCCGATCGGCGAGGTCGATCCTTCGTGGCCGAGCATCCCGTACGGGCGGGCCCTGCGGGGCCAGTCGTTCCACATTGTCGACAAGCAGGGGCGGCCGTGTCCGGTCGGCGAGGCGGGTGAGCTCCACATTGGCGGAGACGGCTTGGCTCGCGGCTACATCGGCGATGGGAAACAGACCCGCGAGCGGTTCGTGGTCGACCCGGTGCTGGGACGTCGCCTGTACCGTACCGGGGACCTTGGCCGGTGGCGGACGGACGGGAACATCGAGTTCCTGGGGCGGCTCGACCGCCAGGTCAAGATCCGTGGGCATCGCATCGAGCTGGGCGAGGTGGAGTCCGCCCTCAACCGTGCGCCGGGCGTGCGGCATTCGGTGGCCCTGTCGGTCCGCGGCCCGGACGACCGGCCGCGGCTGATCGCCTACCTGGTCGCCGCCGGGCCCGGTGGCCGGCCGTCCGATGAAGAGCTGATCGCCCACCTGCGCGAGCGCGTGCCCGACTTCATGGTGCCGAGCCGGATCCTGTGGCTGGAGGAGTTCCCGGTCACCGACAACGGCAAGGTCGACTACAAGGCGCTGGCCAATCCCTACCGCCGTGCGGCCTCCACCGAGCCCGCGCGTGAGCAGGTCGCGCCTCCCGCCCCCGTGAAGGAGGCGGAGGAGCTGGCGGCCTTGCTCCGGCAGGCCGGGGAGCAGGGCCTGGACGTGGCGGTGCGGATCTCCGGCGGCGTGCTCACCCCGGCGCGGGCGCTGACGGCCGCGGGTGAGTGGGCCGGACGGTTGTCGGCCGCGGCGGCGGGCCAGGGGGTCGCCCTGCACGAACGACTGCCCTCGGACGGGCTCATCGAGCTCAGCGTCGTCGCGGCACCGGCACCGGCACCGGCACCCGAACGACCTGTTGAACCAATGCCAGCACCCGAACCTCCTCCAGCTTCCCCAGAGACCGTCCTCCAGGCCGCCACGGAGACCGACCCGGAGATCGAGCGTGTTGTGGCCGAGACGCTGGGCGAGCTGCTCGGTGGTGCCCCGATCGACGTGAACATGCCCTTTCTGCGCCTCGGAGCCACCTCGCTCACCCTTGTGCGGGCCCATGCCAGGCTCACCGAACGGCTCGACCCCGGCCTGTCCGTAGTGGACCTGTTCACCCGGCCGACCGTGCGGGGGCTGGCGAGCTGGATCACCTCCCGGACCGGCGAAGGTGACGCGACCCGCGAGGGTGACGCTCCAGCCCCGGCTGCCGCGGATCCTGGGGCACGGCGGGCACGGAATCGCCGTCTCGCCCGCCGGAAGGCCGCCGAGGTCGCCCGATGAGCCGGCATGAGTTCACGGCCGATCCGGACAGTGCCGTCGCCGTCACCGGGCTGGCCTGCCGCTTTCCGGGCGCGCCGGACGCGGACGCCTTCTGGGAGATGCTCGTCGAGGGCCGCGAGGGACTGACCCGCCTCATCGACGAAGAACTCGCCGAGCGCGGCGTGCCTCGCCGGCTCCGCCGCGACCCCGCCTACGTGCCGGTCGCCGGGCTGATCGACGGCCAGGACCTGTTCGACCCCGAGCCGTTCGGGCTCGCCGATGCCGAGGCCGCGCTGCTCGATCCTCAGCACCGGCTGTTCCTGGAGTGCGCCTGGCGGGCGCTGGAACAGGCGGGCCACGGCGGAGGACGCGGGGCAGGATCGGTCGGGGTGTTCGCCGGAGCGGCGCAGAGCGCCTATCTGGCGGGCAACCTGGCCGACCGCTGGGACCCGACCGGGGGCGGGGCCGACCCGGCCGGAAGCCTGCAGACGGCGATCGCCACGCAGACCGACTACATGCCGCTGCAGACCGCCTACCGCCTGAACCTCACCGGCCCGGCGATCGCGGTGAACACCACGTGCTCTACCTCTCTGGTCGCGGTGCACATGGCGGCTCAGTCGCTGCTGTCGGGCGAGTGCGACACCGCGCTCGCGGGCGGGGTGTCCCTGATCGTGCCGCAGGGCCGCGGATACCTGTCCATGGCCGACGGGATCTACTCTCGCGACGGCAAGGTGCGCCCGTTTTCCGCGCAGGGCAGCGGGATCGTCTACACCCAGGGCGTCGGCGTGGTCGTGCTGCGCCGGCTGCGGGACGCTCTGGACGACGGCGATCCGATCCTGGCCGTCGTGCTCGGCTCGGCGGTGAACAACGATGGCGCCGCCAAGGCCGGCTTCACAGCCCCGTCCCTGCACGGACAGGCGGCCGCCATCGCCGAGGCGCACGCGGTCGCGGACGTCGGGCCGCGGCAGATCGGGTACGTCGAGGCGCACGGCACCGCGACCCGCATCGGCGACCCGATCGAGGTGGCGGCGCTGCGCCGAGTCTTCGGCGATACCGGACCGGCCTGGTGCGGGCTCGGGTCGGTCAAGAGCAACATCGGCCACGCCAACTCCGCAGCCGGGATCGCCTCGTTCATCAAGACCGTGCTGGCGGTGCGCGCGCGGATGCTGCCGGCCTCGCTGCACGCCGAGCCGGTCAACGAACTCCTCGGGTTGGACGGGTCCCCTTTCGAGGTCGTCACCCAGACCGGTACGTGGGAGGGACCCCGCCTGGCCGGGATCAGCTCGTTCGGCATCGGCGGCACGAACGCGCACGTCATCGTGGGTCCCGCCCCAGAATCCCTGCCCGCCGAGCCCGATCCGCGACCGCAGACCGTCATCCTGGCGGCGCACAGCCCACAGGCCCTTCACGACACCGCCGCCGAACTGGCGACATGGGCCGAACAGCAGGACTCCGCCGTCGCGGCGGATCTGGCGTACACGCTGCAGACCGGCCGCGAGCATCACCCGCACCGGCTCGCGATCGTGGCCGACCGCGACTCTCTCGGCCACGCCCTGCGTGCGGCGGCACCGGTCCCTCCGGTGTACGGACCGCCGCGCGTCATCTTCGCCTTCCCCGGCGGCGGCAGCGCCCGCCCCGGCATGGGAGCGGAGCCGTACGCCGCAGAGCCGGTGTTCGCCGACTGCGTGGACGAGTGCGCGGAGCTGTTCGCCGACCTCCTGGATCTGGACATTCGGACGGTCATCCGCGGTGAGTCGGCTGATGCGGCGCGGGCTCATGGGGCCGTCCACGGATTGCCGGCCCTCTTCGCGGTGTCGCTGGCGACCACGCGCCTGCTGGGCTCCTGGGGCATCGGCCCGCACGCGGTGCTCGGTCACAGCCTCGGCGAGTACACCGCGGCGGTGGCCTGCGGCGCCCTGCCGCTGGCGGACGCCGCCCGCCTTATCGCCGTGCGTTCCACCGCGCTGGCCGAGGTGGCCGGTGACGGCGCGATGCTGTCCGTCCCGCTGCCCGAACGCGACACGCGTGCCCTGCTTGCCCGGCACGACGCCGTCGACCTCGCGGCGGTCAACGGCCCGAACGCCTGCGTGGTGTCCGGCCCGAACCCCGAGGTGGACGCGCTGAAGGCCGAACTGCGCGCCACTGGCCTCGAACCGACCCGGCTGCGGTTCGACGGTGCCGCGCACTCCCGCCTCGTGGAGCCCGCGCTGCCTGCCATGCGGGAGGCGGCCGCGCGGGTCAGAGCGGGCACCCCCGCCGTTCCGCTGATCAGCACGGTGACCGGAACGGCCGTCGACACCGAACTTGGCACGGCCGAGCACTGGGTGCGCCAGCTCCGGCACACCGTCCGGTTCTCCCAGGCCCTGCGCACGACCGTCGAGACCGTGGGCGGTTCGCCTGATGTGCCGGTGGTGCTCGTCCAGGTCGGACCGGGCGCGGCGCTGGTCACGCTGGCGCGCGGCCACGATCTGCCTGGGTTGCGCGCGGCCCTGACCACGCTGGCGGTCGACACCTCCGACAGTGACATGGCCGCTCTGCGGGTCGCCGCCGGGCATCTGTGGGCGCACGGTGTGGACGTCGACTTTCCCGCCATGCACCGGCCGGGACGGCGTCGCGTGGCCGCCCCGGGATACGCGTTCCAGCGGCGTCGTCTCTGGATCGATCCGCCGGAGCGTTCCGCCGTCCCAGCCGACGGGGAGACACCCGACGAGACCGAACCGCTGCAGATACCCGTCTGGAACCAGGCCACCCCGCTTGACCCGGTCACACGACTCGACGGCCGCTGGCTCGTCGCCGGACGCCACGAACCCGCAGTCGCGGAGGTCTGTGCCGCCTTGGCCAAGGCCGGTGCCGAGGCGGTGCCGCTCGCGCTGGTGGACGACGCCACGGCCGGGAAGTGGGCCGGTGCCGTCACGCTTGCCCACGACGGCGGGCCGGAGGAGCCGGCTTTGGTGAGCGAGGAGATCCTGCACCAGGCACGGGTCGCCGAAGTCATTGCGGCCGCCGACGAGCCGCCCTCGGTGCTGCTTCACGTGACCCGCTCGGCGCAGCGGGTCGAAAGCGCCGACCGGCCCGATCCGGTCGCGGCCGCGTCCCATGCCCTTCCCCGCGTCATCGCCCAGGAACAGCCCGGGCTGCGCTGGCGCACACTGGATTTGGACGTCTGCGCGGATCTCGGTAGCGCCGTGCTGGCCGAACTCGGCGACGGCGTCACCGCTGGTGTGTCCGGCGCCGAGGTCGCCGTGCGCGGTGGCAGCCGGTGGGCGCGCGGCGTCCGGCCGTGGCGGCCCCCCTCGGAGAACGGCCATGCCGAGGCCGGGCACATCGCGCTGATCACCGGCGGGCTCGGAGACGTGGGCCTGACCATCGCGGCGCACCTGGCCCGCCAAGGCCTGCGTGTCATGATCACCTCCCGGTCCGGGACGCCCCAGGACGGCGAACGCGCCGAGTCGCTGCGGCTGCTCGCCGACGGGGGGCTGGACGTCGAGGTCCGGCAGGTGGACGCCGCCGACGCCGAGACCACCGCGGCGCTCCTCGGCGAGCTCGCCGAACAGGCCCCGATCGCCTTGGTGGTGCACGCCGCCGGAGTGGTCGCCACGGCCGACCTGCAGCCCATGCGACGCGTGACGGTCGAGCATGTCACCGGCCACGTCCGCGCCAAGATCGAGGGTGTGCTGGCGCTGCGGGCGGCGCTGGACGCGCTGCCCGCCGACCGGCGTCCGCCGACGGTGGTGCTGATGTCGTCGGCGGGCACGCTGGTCGGCGGCATCGGCATGGGGCCGTACTGCGCGTCCAACCGCTACCTGGACGCCTTCGCCGAAGCGCTCGCGTCCGATCCGTCCTCCGGCACCCGGTGGGTCAGCGTCGTCTGGGACGCCTGGAAGGTCGGCCCTCTCGGCAGAGAGCGCGAGGTACGGCTGTCGTACGCGCTCGACGCCCGAACCGGGATGGGCGCCCTCGACCGGGTACTGGCGGCCCGAAGGTCAGGCACGCTTTCGCCGGTGGTCGCGGTCTCCACCACCGACCTACGGGAACGGATGGCCCGGTCGGCCTTCACCACGCCCCGGGCGTCCACCGGAACCGGCGACACGACGAACGGCACGGAACTGACCGCGCCCCAGCGAGTGGTGGCCGAACTGTGGTCGGACCTGCTCGGCGTGCCGGTGACATCTCCCGATGCCGACTTCTTTGCGCTCGGCGGCCACTCGCTGCTGGCCACCCGCATGCTCACCACCCTGCGTGGGACCCTCGGCGTCGAGTTGCGGCTGCGGGACCTGTTCGCCCGCCCCACCGTCGCCGGGCTCGCCGAGCTGCTGGAAGGCACTGCCGAAGCGGAGCCCGCACCGACGTTCCTGTCGGCAGAGCAAACCGGAGAGGAATCGAGCGACGGCACCTTCCCGATGACACGCGTCCAGCACGCGTACTGGATCGGGCGCGGCGGCGGCTACGCGCTCGGCGACATCGCTTGCCACTTCTATCTGGAGTACGACTGCGCGGACCTCGACCTGGCCCGCTATGAGGCCGCCTGGCGGAAGGTGATCGCGCGGCATCCCATGCTCCGCGCGATCGTCACCGACCACGGCCGTCTAAAGCCGCTCGACCACGTACCTTCCTACCGGATACGCGTCCACGACCTGACCGGGGCCGCCGACCCCGCCCGCACTGAGCGGCTGGCCCGGCTGCGCACCCGCGTCTCACGCGACCCGGGGCCGCCGGACCGCTGGCCGCTGGTGCAGATCCAGGCCGCTCGCCTGCCCAGCGGACGGGTGCGCCTGTTCATCGGCGTGGACGTGCTGATCTGCGATGCCGGCAGCTACTGGATCATCGACCGGGAGGTCCGGCACTTCTATGAGAACCCCGACGCGCCGCTGCCGGAGATCGGCGTGGACTTCCCCGCCTGCGTGCGGGCGATCGAGGCCGCGCGAGAGGGCGACGAATGGCGCCGGGCCGCCGCCTACTGGCGAGACCGCATCGACACCCTCCCCGGGTCGCCGCCACTGCCTGTCACCGAGCTCGACGGACCACCGAGGTTCGTGCGCCACGCCGACAGGCTCGGCGCCGCCGAGTGGGACGGGTTGCGCGCCGAGGCCGCTGGGCGCGGCACCACACCGACCGCCGTGCTGCTGGCCGCCTATGCCGAGGCACTGGCCGCCTGGTCGGGGAGTCCGCACTTCGCGTTGACCCTGACCTTGTTCGACCGTCCGCCGCTGCATCCGGACGTCGACGCGGTGGTCGGCGACTTCACCTCCCTGCTGGTCCATGAAGTGGACCGCCGCGAACCCGCCACGTTCGCCGAGCACGTCCGCGACGCGCACCGGCGGCTGTTCGCCGACCTCGACCACCGCGCCTACTCGGCGCTGGACCTGTTCGCCGAACGGTCTGCGCGCACCGGCGAGGTCGGCTCGGTGCCGGTGGTGTTCACCAGCGCGCTCGGTTTGGAGGATCTGGTCGGCGGAGAACCCGATCTGCAGTGGGTCGGCGAGCAGGTGCACGCGCTCAGCCAGACACCGCAGACCTGGCTGGACCATCAGGTCCTCGTCCAGCGCGGCGAGTTGCTCGTGCAGTGGGACTTCGTCGAGGGCGTGCTGCCCGCCGACGAGGTGAATCAGGTGTTCGCCGGGTACGTCGCGCGGCTGCGGCGCCTGGCCACCGACCCCGACGCGTGGGACGAAATCCCCGGACCCGAGGGCGGCGTGACCGTCACCGAGGATGTGGTGGTTCCGTTGCGCGACGGCACGAGCGACCGCACGCTCTACCTGTTGCACCCTTCGGGCGGCGACGTCATGTGCTACGCCGAGCTGTCCCGGCTGCTGGACGAACGGTTCTCCATCGTCGCCATCACCGACCCCTGCCTCATCGGCGGCGATGCCCCCGGCGACCTCACCGACCTCGCCCGCGGCTACGGGGAGGTGATCCGGCGCCGGTCCCCAGGGCCGTACCTGCTGGGCGGTTGGTCGATGGGAGGCAGCCTTGGCCAGGAGGTCGCCCGCCACCTCCACGAACAGGGCGAAACCGTCGACCTGCTGGTGATGCTCGACTCCAACGACCCCACCTACATCACAGCCATCGACGCCCCGACCCCGGACGCCGTCGAGGCCGAGGTGACGGTGCGGATGCTGGGCGCCTTCGAGGCCTACCGCGGCATCGACCTGGGCGTCGCCGCGCCGGAAGGGCGGGCGGCGATGCTCGCGCTGCCGCCTGATCGCCGGTACGCGGAGGTCACCCGGCGGCTGCGCGACCACGGTCTCCTCGGCCGCCGCGACGGCGTGCATGGCCGGGTGGCCGTCTTCGCCCGTCACCTGCGCGGCCTGGCCGAGCACACGCCGGGGCGGCTCATCGACGAGACGACCCCCACGCTGCTGGTGCGTGCCGACCATCCCGCGACACGCAACTCCGGCATCGGGATGGGCGTGGACGACACCCCCTCCGGCCTGCCCGACCTGGGCTGGGAGCGCCATCTGGCCGGCCCTCTCGAAGTCCACGGCATCGACGCCGACCACTACGGCCTGCTGCGCGCCCCCGCCGTCGCACGTCTCGCCGAGCTCATCAACCAGACGCTCGCCCGCCACTGACGGAACGGAAACCTCCAGCATGAGACCCCTCCTCAAGACCGCCGGCGCGTTGGGCCTCGGGCTCGCCCTCACACTGTCGGGATGCGGCGACGGCGACGGCGCGGCCGCCCCGTTCGGCGGCGACACCCTGCGCTACGTCGCGGTCGGTGCCCCCGCCACCGCGATCAACGACCCGCACGGCGGCATCGGCAACCAGTCGGACCTGATCAGGTTCGCGCTGCTGTACGACGTGCTGACCAAGCCGAAGCCCGATGGCACCACTGAATACCGCCTCGCCACCTCTGTGACGCCGGATGCCGCCCTGACCAGTTGGACGGTCAGGCTGCGGCAGAACGCGACGTTCACCGACGGCCGTCCGGTCCGCGCCGCGGATGTGCTGTTCTCGCTGCGGCGCGTCCACCAGAAGGCGGCCGAGAACTTCGGCCGGCTGCAGATGTTCGACATGGCGCGCTCCCGCGCCGTCGACGACCACACGCTCGAGCTGGTCACCACCAAGCCCTACGCCGAAGCACCCAGGGCCCTGGAGTCGGTGACCTTCGTCGTGCCCGAGGGCACCACGGCCTTCGACAAGCCGCCCGTCGGGTCCGGCCCGTACCGGATGACCCGGGGCACGCCGCAGCACGCGATCCTCGAACGCAACGACCGGTGGTGGGGCCCCAAGCCTGCGACGCGGCGTATCGAGGTGCGCGCCGTGGTCGATCCGCAGGCGCGCGCCCAGGCGGTGGTGTCCGGCCAGGCCGACGTCGCCGCCAGCGTAAGCCCCGCGTCCGCCCGCCAGGCCCAGGGGAATGAGAACGTGAAGGTCGTGCATCGGTCGGGCGTCGTGATGTACCCATTCGTGATGCGGCTGGATCGCAAGCCGTTCGACGACCCCCGGGTCCGGGAGGCGATCAAGCTCGCCACGAACCGGCAGGAGTTGCTCGACAAGGTCTTCCTCGGCTACGGCAAGATCGGCGACGACCTGCTCACACCGGCCGACCCGTCCAGCCCGCGCGATATTTCGCAGCGCCCGCGCGACGTCGCCAAGGCCAAGGAACTGCTCCGGCAGGCCGGGCACGGCAGCAGCCTGAACCTCACCCTGTCCACCACGACCTCCTACCCGGGCATGGACACCGCCGCGAACCTGTTCGCCCAGCAGCTCCGCGAGGCGGGCATTACCGTCCGGGTGAAGATGGAGCCGCCGGACACCTACTGGACCAAGGTCTTCGCCAAGAGCGACTTCTACACCGGCTTCTTCGGCGGTATCCCGTTCCTGGACGTGGCACGGGTGTCGCTGCTCGGCGACGCGCCCACCAACGAGACCGCCTGGAAGCGGCCCGCATGGGACGCCGGGTTCGACAAGGCGCTCGCCACGAAGGACGAACGGAAGCGGCGCGAGGAGTTCGGCGCGCTGCAGCGGCAATTGCGCGACGAGGGAGGCTACGTGGTCTGGGCGGTCGGCGACGGCCTCGACCTCACCTCATCGCGCGTGGCCGACCTGCCCACCGGTGCCGGGTTCGAGAGCAACTTCGTCGAGCGGGTGCGGCTGACGCGGTGACGACCCAAGTGTTCGGGTCCGCCGTGCTCGTTCCCGCCGCGCGTACCGCGCTGATGCTGCTCCTGGTGTCCGTCGCGGTGTTCGGCGCCACCGAACTCCTCCCGTCGGACGCGGCGCAGACACGATCCGGCGGGAGGGCCACCGCGGCGGCTGAGGCCGAGCTACGTGGCCGGCTCGGTCTGGATCGCCCGGCCTGGGAGCGCTACGCGCGCTGGCTCGCGCGTGCGGCACGCGGCGACGCAGGGGAATCCCTGCTCACCGACCGGCCCGTGGCGCGGATGGTCGCCGAGCGGCTGCCCGCCACGCTCACCCTCGCGGGCTGCGCGCTCGCCGTGGCCGTGCCGTTGACGGTCGCGTTGGCCTGGGCGGTCGGCACGGCGCCGGCGCGTCGGCGCGGCTCCCTGACCATGCTGGTCACCGCACTGGCGGCGGTGCCGCAGGTGGTGTTCGCCGCTGGACTGGTGGCGCTGTTCGCCGGGGTACTGGCCTGGCTGCCGCCGGTGTCGCTGGTGCCCGCGGGTGGATCCCCGCTGGACCGGCCGGAGATCCTCGTGCTGCCGACGCTGGCGCTGGCGATCCCGGCCGCCGCCTTCGGCGCCGGTGTGCTGGGCGGGGCGGTCGCCGACGCGGTCCGCCGCCCGCACGTGGCGTCCGCCGTGGCTCGCGGCGTGCCCGGGATCCGGGTGGCCGTGCGTCACGTCCTGCCTTATCTGGTCGCCCCGGCCGTCCGGGTGTTCGCCGTGGTGACCGGTGGGCTGCTGGCCGCGACGACCGTGGTCGAGACGCTCTTCGGCTACAGCGGCCTGGGCGAGTTGCTGGTCAGCTCGATCGCCAACCGGGACGTGCCGGTCGTGCAGGCGGTCGCGATGCCGGTGGCGGCGACGGTGCTGGCCGGGTTGTTCGTCGCCGACGTGCTGGCCGTGCTGACCGATCCTCATCGGGCGGAGCGGCCCGCATGAGGAGGTTGCTCACCCTCTGGACGCTCCTCCTCCTGGCTGTGGTGTTCCTGGGCGGGGTGTTCGCGCCGCACGATCCGGCGGCCTCGGTCGGCGCGCCCTGGGCCCCGCCCGGTGGCGGCTTGTTTCTGGGAACAGACGACGCCGGACGTGACGTGCTGTCGCGCGTTCTGGCGGGCGGGCGCGGGCTCACCGCCGTGGCGCTCGTCGCGGCGGTGACCGCCGCCGCCCTCGGCACGGCGGGCGGGCTGGCCGCGGGCTGGGCGGGCGGCCGGATCGACCGGCTCCTGACCGGGCTGGCCGACCTTCTGCTCGCCGTACCGTTCCTGCTGCAGGCGATGGTGCTGGCCGTCGCCCTGCCCGCGCCCGCCGCCGTGATCGCCGGGACGGTCTGCGGGGGAGCGCCGCTCGGGCTGCGCGTGATCCGCGACCTGACCCGGCACGCCCGCGGTTCCGGATACGTGGAGGCGGCTCGCGGCCGCGGCGAGACAGCGCTCGCGATCCTCGTGCGCGAGGTACTGCCCTCCATCGCGGGGGCGGCCGCCGCCGACCTGGTGATGCGGTTCGTCCTGGCGCTCCAGCTCGCGGCGGCGTTCGGGATGCTCGGCATCGGCCCCGAGCCGCCGGCCCCCGACTGGGGGCTGATGCTGCGGGAGAATCTGCCGGGAGCGGGTCTGAACCCCATGGCGCTGGTGGCGCCAGCGGCCGTGCTGGCCGTCGTGGCGGTGACCGCCGCCACCCTCGCGCGGATGCTCGGCCAGGCCCGCCGCCCGCGACCCGCGCCCGTGAGGCACGTCGAACAGGTGGCGCGCCCCGCCGGGAGCGGTCTCGTCGTGGCCGGACTCGGCGTTGCCGACTCCCGCGAAAAGCCCATCATCGCCGGCTTCGCCCTGCGTGCCGATCCGGGCGAGGTCGTGGCGATCGTGGGGCCGTCCGGCAGTGGCAAGACCACCGCGCTGCGGGCGGTGCTCGACCTGCTGGGAGAGGGGCTTCAGCGGACCGGCGGGGCCGTGTGCTGGAACGGGCGGGCCGTGCCGACCGGTCGTGCCGGACGCCGCTGGCGCCGTGCCCACGTCGGCATCGTCGACCAGGATCCCGTCGCCTCGCTCGACCCGCTGATGACCGTGGGAGCCTCGCTGCTCGACGGGCGTCGCGGCCTGGAGTCCGTCGCCCGCGACATGCTGGCCGAGCTCGGCCTCGACGCCGGGCGGCTCTGGTCACGGCGAGCGCACCGGCTGTCGGGAGGGCAGGCTCAGCGCGTCGCCCTCGCCAGGGCGCTCCTCACCGATCCGCCACTGCTCGTCCTCGACGAACCCACCAGCGGCCTTGACCAGGGCGCTCTGGGCCTGGTGGTGGACGCCCTCGAACGGCGCCGCGGCGACGGACGCTCCATCACCCTGCTGATCTCCCACGATCGCGGCTTCGTCGCCCGCGTCGCCGACCGGATCATCGACCTGACGCCGCCCGGCGTAGACCGCGCCGTCTGCGGGCCCGTCCCGGAGGCCGTCGCCGGACCGCCGCCCTCGGCCGATGACGTGCTGACCGTGGCCGGCCTCCGTCTCGCCTACGGGCCCACCGCGCTTCTCGACGTTGAGGAACTGTCTCTGCGGCGCGGTGAGCTCGTCGCCCTGACGGGGCCGTCGGGTAGCGGCAAGAGCACGCTGCTGCGCGCCCTGGCGGGACTGCACGTCCCGCAACAGGGCCACCTCAAGCTGCGCGGCCAGCCGGTCACGTGGCCGCTGGAGCGACGTGGCCGTGCGGAGATCCGCGCCATCCAGTTCGTCGGCCAGGACCCGGTGGGCGCCCTCAACCCGGCCCACCGGGTCGGGACCATCGTGGCCCGCCCCCTCCGCCGGACGGCCGGAATGACCCGGGCGGAGGCGAACGCGCACGTTCCCGAGCTGCTGCGCGGCGTCGGGCTCGACCCGGCACTGACCGCGCGCCGCCCGGGCGAACTGTCCGGCGGGCAGCGCCAGCGGGTCGCACTCGCCCGGGCGCTCGCCGCCGGACCGGCGGTCCTGCTCGCCGACGAGATCACCTCCGCCCTGGACGCCGCGTCCGCCGCCGCGATCCTGCGGCTGCTGGCGGACCTGCGCGCCGGCGGCCTTGCGGTCCTGCTGGCGACGCACGACCAGGCGGTGGCCTCACGCGCCGACCGCG
Source organism: Actinomadura vinacea (assembly GCF_039532545.1). NCBI lineage: Bacteria > Bacillati > Actinomycetota > Actinomycetes > Streptosporangiales > Thermomonosporaceae > Actinomadura > Actinomadura vinacea. Next base: position 114,976 of record NZ_BAAARW010000002.1, read on the forward strand.
TCCTGCATGTTCACGACCGCACCCTCGTCCCGCGGCCCCTCGCACGAACGGAGACCGATGACCCTGCCCGCTGACCACGCAGACAACGACTTCTTGCAGCCGCTTCGCGAGCACCCCTGGATCGAGGACGCCCGCCTCGCGCCCGACGGGAGAACGGTGCGCATCCGCCCGGCCGGAGCCGCCCTCGCAGTGCGTCCTGCCCTGGGCGGGCTGGTCGAGGAGTTCCTGGAGCACTGGGGAGAGGTCTACGACTGGACGTACACCAAGGGCGAGGAACGGCACGCCGACGACCTGGACCTGTCCGGGTGGCGCGCCTCCGACACCGGCCGCCCGTTCCCGCCGCAGCACATGCGCGAATGGGTGGACCACACCGTCGGCCTGGTGCTGAGCCTGCGTCCGCGATGGATCCTGGAGCTGGGGTGCGGCACCGGACTGCTCATGTACCGGCTGCGTGACCACGTCTCCGGATACGTTGGCACAGACGTGGCGGAGGCCGCCGTGCGGAAGCTGAGCGCCGGCGCGCGGCCGGGGACCGTGTTCGTCCGGGCCGCCGCCCACGAGGCATGGTCGCCGCAGGTCCGGGCCGCACTGGAGGCGGGCGGCTTCCCCGGCGCCCGGCCCGACTGCGTACTGCTGAACTCGGTGACCCAGTGCTTCCCGGGCGTGGCGTACCTGGACGCGGTGTTGCGGGATGCGATCGAGCTGGTGGTGCCGGGAGGCACGGTGGTCGTCGGTGACATACGGGACGCGCGCCTGCTCGCCGCCTTCTGCCACTGGGCGGAACGGACGCAGGCCTCCGACGTCGAACCCCGAGAACTGGCTCGCCGCGCGGCGCAGCGGGCCGAACGCGACCCTGAACTGCTCTTCGACCCGCCGTTGCTCGCGGGGCTGGTCGCACGGGCGGCCGCGGAGACGGGCCGGTCGGTGCGGATGGGCGTCCACCCCAAGACCATGCGGGATGACACGGAGCTGACCCGCTACCGCTTCGACGCCGTGCTGTACGTCGACGCCCCGGCTCCGGCCGCGCCGAGGCCGGTCCGCTGGGATGACCTGGACTTCGAGCAACCTGCCGCGCTGGCCGTGCTCCTGGACGAGCCGGTGCACCTCCAGGGCATACCGCGTGCATCGCTGCCGGCCGCACGTCTGCGGGAGATCGCGCAAGGGCGGGCCGCGGTGGTCGCGGATCCTGGCGACCCGGCCGTGCTCGGAGTGGTGGTCCCGCCCGAGGCGGCGGCCGTGCCGGTGGAGGAGATCGCCGGACGGCCGGGCACGGCGCATGACCCGTTCGTACCGTTCGTCGAGCGCCGCCTCAGCGAGATCGCGCGTGCCGTCCTGCGCCAGGAGACGGCCGTTGTGACCGAATGGGCCGCTGCGCTGCCGGAACGCGCCGAGCGCGCCGCCGCCGAGGCCACCGACACCGATCCGGCTCCGCTGCCCGCCTTCCTGCGGCGCCTGGACGCGGTGGCCTTGCCGGCGATGGCGTCCACCCTGCGTCCGGCAGGTCTCACCCGTCCGGACCACCTGCTCACCGCCGAGGAGATCGCCGACGCCCTGCGGGTCGCCGGGCGCCATCGCTGGATCCTGCGCCGCTGGCTCGCGGTCCTGGTGGCGGAGGGCATGCTCGTCCGGCATGACGACGGCCGGTACGGCGGGCTGCGGCCGGTGACGCGACGGGAGGTGGCCGCCGCGGCGGAGGGGCTGGCGGCCGAGGGCGGGAAGATCGGCTACCCGCCGGAGACATCGGGCTTCATGCTGACCGCGATGGCGCGGCTGCCGGATCTGTTGCGCGACGACCTGACGTTGCAGAGCCTGCTGTTCGGCGATGACGGGATCGAGGCCGCCGACGGCGCCTACCGAGAGAACACCGTGAACCGCTACCTCAACGGAGCGGTCGCCGAGGTGATGCGGTGGGCGCAGGAGAACGCGAGCCACGGTGGCCCGCTGCGGGTGCTGGAACTCGGCGCGGGAGTCGGCGGCACGACCGCGGACGCACTGGCGGCGCTCACGGAGAGCGAGGTCGACTACCTGTTCACCGACGTCTCCCGCTACTTCCTGACGCTCGGAGAGGAACGCTTCGGCGGGCGCGCCGGTGTGCGATTCGCGATGTTCGACATCAACGGCGACGCGACCGGCCAGGGCGTGGCGCCAGCCTCCCTGGATGTGGTGCTGTCGGCGAACGTCCTGCACAATGCCCGCCAGGTCGGGGACGCGCTGGCGAGCCTCGCAAGCCTGCTGGCCCCCGGCGGCCTGTTCGTGTTCGTCGAGACCAGCCGGGAGCTGTACTCGATCCTCACCTCGATGCAGTTCCTCATGTCCGCTCGGCCCGGCGAGGAGCGCCTGCACCCCGCCGACCTGAGGGCGGAAGACGATCGCGTCTTCCTGACCGACGACGAGTGGCTGAAGGAGCTGAAGAGCGCGGGGCTGCGGCCGTGGTTCACGCTTCCGCGCGACGGCCATCCTCTCGCCGAGACGGGCCTGCGCATGTTCGTGGCCCGCCGCGAGTAGGCAGAGCCCCGGCGCCGCCGACGCCGGGACTCCACCAGCTCATGCGGTCGCGCTCAGGAGGAGGGGAAGCCGAGGCCGGAGCGGAACAGGTCGCCTTCCATCCACAGCGCGGCCCGGACGCCGTCGGCGGCGCCGAGCGAGACCAGGGTGGCGGCCTCGGGGACGGCCGGGAGCTTGGCGGTGTCACCCGCCGCCGCGACGCCAGGCACGGTGGTCTCCTGGAGCTCGTTGACCCGGACGGTGCCGTCGTCGAGGATCTCGCAGCCGAGTTGCGCCGCCAGCTCGGAGTGCTGCCGTGTCGGGGCGCGGTGGTAGACGGCCTCGCGCCGCAGGACGCTCCCGTCGGCGAAGTGGACGGTGGCGTCGCCCGCCTCGCCCGAGACCTCGGTGATGGGCTCGGAATTGACGGTGACACCGCGCTCGCCCAACTTCTTGGCGATCTCGTCGGGCAGCTCCAGCGAGCCGTGGGTGCACAGGACCACGTCGTCGCTGAACCGGTCGGCCACATACAGGGCGAGCATCGCCTCCTGCGGGTTGGTGGTGATGACGGCCAGCGACTTTCCGGTGGTCTCCCAGCCGTGGCAGAACGGGCAGTGAAAGACGCTGCGCCCGAACCCTTCGGCCAGGCCGGGGATGTCGTAGGGCTCGTCCACCTGGCCGGTGGCCAGTACCAGCCGTCGCGCCCGTACACGGGTGCCGTCGGCCAGCTCGATCTGGAAGTCGTCTTTGGCGCCGCGGGCGGCCAGAACGGTTCCCGGGCGCAGTTCCACCGACGGGTAGGCCTTCAGTTCCTCGCGGCCGAGCTCCAGCAGGCGCGCGGGCGAGAAGCCGTCCCGGCTGAGGTACATGTGCATCTCGGCGGCGGGGGCGTTGCGGACGCGGCCTCCGTCGATCACCAGGACGCGGCGGCGCTGCCGCCCGAACACCAGGGCGGCGCTCAGGCCCGCCGGCCCGCCGCCCACCACGATCACGTCGTACATGTCGTACATGCCGTTCTTCATGTGAAAATGATTATCATATCTTGATGAAGGGGAGGGATCATGGTCGAAGAACCCGGCGGCCCGTGGCTGTGCCGCTTCCTGCCACGTCCCGGCGCCGGGCTGCGCCTGATCTGCATGCCGCACGGCGGCGGCACGGACGGCGCCTTCCTGGGGTGGGCCGAGCTGCTACCGCCAGGGATCGAGCTGCTCGCGGTGCGCTACCCGGGGCGCGAGGACCGGCTCGGCGAACCGTTGCCACGCGACATGGGTGAGTTGGTCGACGGGCTCACGGACGCCGTCGCAGCGGTGGCGCACCGCCCCTACGCGCTTTTCGGGCACAGTATGGGCGCGACCGTCGCCTACGAGGTCGCGCAGGAGATGCGCCGGCGCGGTCTGCCCGGGCCGGTCCATCTGGTGGCCTCCGGGCGCGAGGCGCCGCACGAGGAGAAGGGCGGCGACGTGCACCGGGGCGACGACGAGGACCTGTACGCCGAGCTGATGCGTCTCGGCGCGACCGACCCCGAGGTACTGGACGATCCCGACCTCCGAAGGATGATCTTCAGCTATGTCCGGGCGGACTACCGGCTCATCGAGACCTACCGGCCGCGGCCGCTGCCCCCGCTGGACTGCCCGGTCTCGGTGTTCCTGGGCGACCGGGACCCCGACCTGACACCCGAGGAGGCGGCGCGCTGGCGGCACGCCACCCACGGCCGCACCCGGCTGGAGATCTTCCCGGGCGATCACTTCTACCTGATGCCGCAGCGCCATGCCGTGCTCGCGGCGCTGCGGCGGGTACTCGCCCAACCGGTCGGCAGGGCGGGCTGATCTCAGCGTCGCCAGACGCGCAGTCCCTCGGGCGCTCCCTGCACGGGCGTCAGGCCGGCGGCGGACAGCTCCTCAGCGAGCCGCTCGTCGGAGATGACGTGGCAGTCGAACTCGGCGACCTCCTCCGAGACCAGGCGGTCGCCCTCCCATGTTCGGTACGCGTTCACCCACCGGATCATGTCGTCGCCGATGACGTCGGCCCGCGACACCGTCTCGTACCGGCGGCGGCCGAGGGTGCGGCCGGGGATCACGCTGGCCGGCACCGGCTCGGCCTTCTGCGGGTACTGCGCCTCCACGACCAGCAGCCCGCCCGGGCTCAGCGCCGCCGCCCAGGTGCGCCACAGCCGCGGCCGCTCGTCCGGGGCGAAATGCATGATCAGGTTGAGCAGCACGACCGCGTCGACGGGGGCGCCGAGTTCGGCACCCACCGCGTCTTCGGCCAGGACGGTCACCCGCCGTTCGGCCTCGGGGAGCCGCGCCAGCCGGGTGACCAGCGCCGCCCGCATGACGCGCGCGGGCTCGATCGCGACGATCTCCGCCTCCGGGGCGAGGAAGCCCAGCATCGCCTCGGTGAAATAGCCGGTCCCGGCCCCGATCTCGGCGACCGATCGTGCGTCCGGCAACAGCTCGGCGAGGGCGGCGGCGAGATCGTCCCAGTGGGCCTGGGGCAGGATCAGGTCATAGTAGGGCGCGTTGACGCCGTACCCCAGACCTTGGTCGGCTCTGGCCGCCTCATCAACGGGAATGTCGGTCATTGGGGAAGGGCCTTTCTTGATCGAATTCGTCAGATCAGCTCGACGCCGGTGACCAATGGGTCGTCGGCCAGCAAGGTCAGGGTTTCGCGGGGGCTCAGCACCTCGGCGGCCAGGTGAACGCCGGGCGGGATCCGCTCGTCGAGCAGGTCGCGGGCGGTCAGGGCTGCGACGACCCCACTCAACGCGTAGGAGTCGGGGGTGTGCAGTTCGAGGCGGCGTGGACGACCCGGCGCGGGGTCGTGGTGCACGGCCTGGAACAGCATCGTGTAGTACGGGCCGGTGGCGGCCAGGTCGGCCTCCGCGGCAGCCGCCACCGCCGGAACGTGCCGTTCGAGCGGCGCGTCCTCGTCGGCCCAGGCGGCCGCCAGCGCCCGCGGGATGGCCTCGGTGACGTAGACGGTGTAGTTGCGCAGTTCCTCCACACCGAGCTCGGCGGCGAGCCGGGACGCCTCGGCCGAGAGGAACGGCCAGGCGTGCACCCGGCCCCGGAATCCCGGCAGGGCGACCGACCGCAGCGGCCGCAGCGCGTTCGGTGCGATCCCGCCGTTGCGCCACGCGGCCAGCGCGGTGCCGAACCGGGGGCCCCGGGTCAGCAGCGCGTCCACCGCCGACAGCGGGCCGATCGCGGCCGCGCCGCCGACGTAGATGTCCAGACGTGCCGGCGGCCCGTCGACGGCGAGCAGCCGGGGGAGCAGGCCGGACAGCCCCGGCATCAGCCCGGCCGAGAACACCGCGGCGCGGTCGGCGAGCCCGGTGGGCGGGGCGTCGCCCAGCGCGTCGATGGCCACCAGGTCGCCCGCCGCGTCGACGTAATGCGCCCCGGCTGCCAGCGCCGCCCGGGCCACCCGGTCGAGCACCTGGTACGACGGTCCCGCGCAGTTGACCACCACGTCGCAGTCTGCGCAGAACCCGCGCAGCTCATCTCGGTCGTTCAGGTCCACCCGCATCGGCTCGGTGTGCGCCTTGGGCGCCTGAGCGCACACCTTGGCCACCCGTTCCAGGTCGCGTCCTCCGACACGCAGCTTGCCCAACTCCCAGGCGGTCAGCCGGTCGACGACGATCCGGCCCACCGCTCCTGAGCCGCCGAGCACCCCGATCGTGGTCATCCGGTGGAGTCCCTACCCTGTTCGCGGATGGCGGCGGCCAGCCCGGCCACGGTCGGCGCGTCCAGGAACCGCCGGACCTGTACCGCCACGCCGACGTCCTTCGCCAGCCGGGCCAGGCTCCTTACCGCAAGCAGCGAGTCGCCGCCCAGGGCGAAGAACGGCGTCGCCCGATCGAGAACCGGGACGTCCAGGATCTCCTCCCACAGCAGCGCGATCCGCTGCTCCAGCTCGTCCCGGGGCGGGCCGGCCTCCTCATCGACGTCGGCCGCAGCAGGACCGCCCAGCGACAGCCCGCTGTCCCGGTCCGGTTCCAGGGCGCCGGGCAACTCGACCTCCCGGTCCCATCCGGGCCCGTCGGCCAGCGCCTCGATCAGCTCCACCAGCTCCCGGAAGGCGGCGTCGACCTCCTGCGGCTCGAACAGTTCGGCCACCAGCGAGAACGCGAAGACCATCTCCTCGCCCATCTCCCAGAACCGCGCCTCCAGCGCCACCTGCGGAGTGCGGAGCTGGTGATAGAAGTCGACGAAGTCCAGCTCCCCGAGCGGCCCGGCCGATCGGGCCTGCCGCTCGCCGATCGCCGCGTCCATCCCGAGGGTGCTCTGGAACACCACGGGCGCGACGGGCCGGGGCGTGCCGCGACGACGGGCCAGCTCGCGCGACACCTCCACCCCGGAGATCAGGTTGTGCGCGGCGTGCTCGGCGAAGGTCCGCTGCTGTGCGGACGCCAGCGCGGCGAAGGTCCGGCCGACGTCCAGCGCCGCGGGCACGAGCATGGTGGAGGAGAACGCGCCGATCGTTCGGTGGATGTCGGGGTGCAGCGGCAGCCGGTTGAGCTGGAGGGTGTTGAGCAGCAATCGCCGGTGCCCTGACCAGCGGGCCAGGACGACGGCGAACGCGGTCAGCATCGCGGCCGACGGGGTGACGTCGTGCGCGGCGCACCGTTCGCGCAACGCCGCACAGCGCGCCGAGTCCAGACGCGCCTCACGTGTGTCCATCAGGGTGGGCGCCACGTCACGGGGGTCGGCGCGCAATGGCAGCGCGGGCGGTAGGGGTGCGTCGTCCAGCCGGTCGAACCACCAGTCCCGGTCGGCCGCCCACAGATCGGTTTGGCGCAGCCGCCCGACCGAGGTCACGTAGTCGCCGAAGTCGACCTCCAGCGGTGCCAGGACGGCGTTCCAGTCGGCGGCCAGCGTCAGCAGCTCCCGGTTGAGCACCGTCGCCGACCAGCCGTCCATCGAGATCAAGCTCATGGCGGTGTGCAGCCGTCCCCGCCCGCCCGGCAGCAGACTGAGCCGCACGTCCAGTCCCGGCCCGGTCAGCGGGTTCGGGCCGGTGGCGGCCATCTCCTGGCGCACCGCCTCCAGCGTGGTGCGGATTTCCTCGTCACCGGCTTCGCGCAGGTCGTAGACGCGAGGTTGCGGGATCGCGCCGGGCGCGTCGGGCGGCAGGACGTACTGCATGCCGTCGGGGGCGATCCGGCCCCGCAGTGTCGGCTGGTGCTGCGCCAGCCGGTGCAGCGCGTCCGCCAGCGTCTCTTCCGCCTCGTCGGAGTCCATGTCCCGCAGGCCGACGTCGCCATAGAAGTGCGCCGAGTCGTAGGACAGCTCCCACCCGTCGTGCTGTCCCACGAAGTACCCCTGCTGCAGCGGCATCAAGGGGAACGGGGCGTCCGGGTCGGCGCGGTGCTCGATCTCCACCGGAAGGGCCCGCGCGGTCGCGCCGTCCCTGCTGCGGCGCGTGACGATATCGGTGAGGGCGGACAGAGTGATCTCCACGGTCACGTCTGACAGAGCGAGCTCGACAGACAACTTCTTGCGGATCAGTGCCGACATGCGTACGGCCAGCACGGAGTCGCCGCCGAGCCGCAGGAAGCTGGCATTGCCGTCGATCGCGTCGGGGTCCAGGTCGAGCAGGTCGGCCCAAATGCGGGCGAGAACCCGGGCGACCTCGTCGGAACCCCGTGCCTTGGTGGGGGCGTCGGTGGACGGAACGGTCATTCGGCTCTCCTCATGGATTCCGCTCATGGATTCCGCGTGGCAACGAACAGGTGCTGAGAGAACGCCGCCAGCGGATGATCGGGACGGGGCAGGTCGAGGAGCGGTGACAGCCCGGCGACCGTCGAACACGCGAGCCACTCCTCTCGGGTCAGGTAGGTGCGGTCGCTTCCGGCGCGCGTGTCGCGGCGCTCGGGCCGGGCCGACAGCAGGAACGGCATCGAAGTCAGCGACTGATGGTGTTCATGGCAGGTCTCGACGAGCACGAGCGTGGGCGCCGATCGTCATGGCCGGGCGGCCGGCGGACGGGCCGGGCCTTGGGCCACTTCCGCGTCACACCGCTTTGCTGCGGTCAGAGGTGGAGGAGTCCGCTGTGGTAGGCGCGGACAAGATTGCGTGGCACCAGGACCCGGCGTCCCTCGACGGTGATGGGCACCAGATCAGGGGGCGACGCCTTCCACTGCGAGCGGCGCTTGCGGGTGTTGCTGCGGGATTTCTTGCGCTTGGGGACGGCCATGGGTCTCCTTACCAGCTTGATTTGGTGGTGCCGGGGAGTTCCCCGCTGTGGGCCATCTCGCGGAAGCGGATCCGCGAGAGACCGAACCTGCGCAGATGCCCGCGAGGCCGGCCGTCGACGGAATCGCGGTTGCGGACGCGGGTCGCGCTGGCGTCGCGCGGCTGGCGACGCAGTTCGCGCACGGCCGCCGCGCGGATCTCATCGGCGGTGTGCGGACTGCGGATGAGGCGCTTGAGTTCGGCACGGCGGGCGGCGTGGCGCTCGACGGTGGCCTTACGCCGTTCGTTGGCGACGATCTTGCTCTTCTTGGCCATCAGACCTTCTCACCCCGGGCGCGGACGCGGGCCACGGCGGCCTCGATACCGATCTTGTCGATCGTCTTGATGGCGTGGGCCGACAGCCGCAACCGCACGTACCGGCCCTCGCCGGGCAGCCAGTACCGCTTGTCTGGATGTTGGGGTCGAACCGGCGCGGGGTGCGCCTGTGGGAGTGCGACACCCTCCTGCCGAAGCCCGGCTTGGCGCCGGTCAGCTGGCAACGTGCCGGCATCAGCGCTCCTCTCTGTAGAGCACGTGCTTGCGGGCAACGGGGTCGTACTTGCGCAGGGTCAGCCGATCGGGATCGTTCCTGCGGTTCTTGCGGGTCACGTACGTGTGGCCGGTTCCGGCGGTGGAACGAAGCTTGATCACCGGCCGGAGTTCGTTGCGGGCCATCGAACCTCCTTTGACGCATGGCATGATAGCGATAACCGTTTTCATTTGCAGAGGGGGCCTTCGATGTCCGTTCCCGTTGTGCTCGTGGCCGGGCTGCACGGCACCGCCCGCGCCGCCGTCGTCGACCGGCTGCTGCGCGAGCACCCCGGCGCCCTGGCGATCCACCACGACCTGCGAGAGATCACCGGTGGGCTGGTGGTGCGCACCGTCCGTACCGCCGACACGGCGTTGGAGCAGGCCGTGATCCGGCTGGAGCACGGCTGCGTGACCTGCACGGTCCGCCAGGACCTCATCCCGCAGCTGTTGCGGTACGCGGGCCAGGCCTCACTGCTGGTCGCGGACCTGTGGGACTGCGTCGAGCCGCGGTCGGTCGCCGAGGCGCTCGACGACCCCGAGTGCAAGAGCGACATCCGGCTCACCGGCGTGCTGACCGGGCTGGACGCCGAGCTGATGCCCACCGATATCTGCCGGGGCGAACGGCTGACCGAGATCGGCAAGGCGGGGGCCACCGGCGACGAGCGCTACCTGGCCGAGGTGTTGGCCCACCAGATCGAGTACGCCACCGCGCTCATCGTCCCGGACGTGCTGCCCGCCCTGCTGCCCCCGCCCGACGTCGACGATCTCCAGCTGTGCCGGGAACTGCTCGGGCACCTCGCGCCGATGACACCGGTCACCATGCCCGGTCGGCCGCTGCCGCCGCTCACCGGCCCGGCACTGTGCACCCGCGAACTGGCCGCCCGCGTCGACCCGGCCACCGCCCAGTTGCCGTGCCAATCGCGCACGCCCGCGGTGGACACCGTGGTCTGGCACCGCACCACGCCCCTGCACCCGGGGCGGTTCTTCGAGGCCATGGACACCCTCGCCACCGAGTCGATGCGCAGCCGCGGCCGGTTCTGGCTGGCCAACCGGCCCGACCGGATGCTGGCCTGGGACGCGGTGGCCGGCATCGTCGCCGTGGAGGACAGCGGCCCCTGGCTGGCCGCGCTCCCCGAGGCCACCTGGGAGATGGTCCCGCCCGCCCGCAGGCTGGCCGCCTCGCTCGACTGGTCCTCCGACCACGGCGACCGCGTCCAGCACCTGGTCCTTACGGGCCCCGAACTCGACCCTGACCAGATCCACGCGCTCCTCGACTCGTGCCTGCTGGGCCCCGGCGAGCCCGCCACCGGCCTGGATGACCCCTTCGCCGACCTCCTCGACCTGAACACCACTGCCTGAGAGCGCCGCTCCTCACCGGCGGCCGCACGATGAAGAGCGTGATTTGGGAGCTGCGGTCACTCGTACGGATTCTTGGGTTTCTTGGTCTGCTGTACCGACTGGTCGCGCAACTCCTGCACGGCCGTCTCCGTGCGACCGGGCGCGGGTGGCTTCCAGACGCCGACGACCTGGACCCACAAGTCGGCCGGCGGCTGGGGGAGGCCGTGCACGGCGACCGGGAACGGGATGGCGTCGCCGGCGCAGCAGGCGGTCTTGAGCCGGGTGACCTGCCAGCCGTCCTTGCCCTTCCCGGCCGGGGTCACGAAGCCGGTCAGCCGCACCGGGACGCCCTCGAATCGCTTGGGATCGCTGGTCTGCGCCTCGAACGCGCGGCCGATGAACTCGCCCATCGTCATCGTGACCGGCGCGCCGCCCGCAGGTAGCGGACCGAACCCCGACTCTGGCGCGGCCGGCGGCGCTGCCGCGCGGCCGGTGTGCCGGGACGCGGTGAACGATCCGAGTGCCGGCGGGGCGATCACGAAGATCGCCAGGACGGGCAGGCAGAGCAGCCAGGCCACCCGCGGCCCACGCGAATGGTCATGCCCGTGGTCGTTATGCGCATGGTCGTCAGCGTGTGCGTGGCCGCCGTCCCTGTGCCCGTCTGCGGTGTCCCGCCACTCCCGGCGCAGTCCGGCGGCGCCCAGCGCCACCAGCGCAAGCGCCGCCGGAATCAGTAGGTACCGGAAGCCGGGCCTGACGTAGTTGACGTACTCGCCACTGCCCAGCGTGATCCACACCACCGCGGCCCCGACCAGGACCAGCAGCAGGTTCTGCGCGGCCTTGGTCATGACAGCATCCCTCCCACCACCGTGCTGATCCCGACCGCGAGGCAGAAGGTCAGCGGAATGAACCGGACCGCGAAGCGGCGGCCGAAGAAGCCGGTCTGGAGAGCGATCAGCTTCAGGTCCACCATCGGCCCCACCACCAGGAACGCCAGCCGCGCGGTGGTGGAGAACTGCGACAGGCTGGCCGCGACGAAGGCGTCGGCCTCCGAACAGATCGACATCAACACCGCCAGCAACGCCAGCAGCAGCACCGACGCCACGGGAATGCCGGCGACCGCCGACACCCAGCCTGCGGGGACGACCACGTTGATGGTGGCGGCCGCGGCCGCGCCGACGACCAGGAACCCTCCGGCGTGCATGATGTCGTGCCGCATCGCCTGCCGGAACGCCTCCAGGCGCCCGGCCGCCCCGTGCGCCTGGGGACGGGACGGGATCTTGATCCACTCGCCCTTGCCCAGCAGCAGCCACGTCCACCCCGCCAGCACGGCCACCAGCAGCGAGGCGACGAACCGGCCCACCACCATCTCCGGCTTGCCGGGGAAGGCGACGGCGGTGGCCACCAGCACGAACGGATTGATCGCCGGGGCGGCCAGCAGGAAGGTCAGCGCGGCGGCGGGGGCCACGCCGCGGGCCATGAGCCCGCTCTCGCGACCGGCACCGACGCGCATTCACAGCCCGGCAGGACGGCCCCCATCGCGCCCGCGACCGGCATCGCGGCCCCAGGCCGCCGCGGCAGCACCCGCCGCCACACCGACGGCGGGACGAACGCGGTGATAGCGGCCGACAGCGCGACCCCGAAGACCAGGAACGGCAGCGCCTGCACGCACACCGCCACGAAGATCGTGGCCCACGCGTCCAGGGCGCGTGCGCCAACGTCCGGGGCCACCCGGATCCGGCCGATCACCAGCACGGCCGCCAGCGCGCCGAACACCCACGCGGCACGGGTCCCCGGCGCGGCGGGCCCGCGACGTCCCCAGTCCGGTGGAGGAAGCAGATCGTCCTCGGCCGTGCGGACGCCGACGTGGTCACTCATGTCCGTCATGGTGCCAGAGAAGGCACCAGGAACACTCCCGCCCTGCACCCACTCGGTGACCGCTCAAAGACGGATACCGCTTTTGCCCCGCGTTTCCGGGCCAATCGATTCCGTGATGTCCGCGCAAGTCGCGCTGGAGGAGCCGCGGGATCCGGGGCGGGGCAGCTCATTGGGGCTGCCTTGATCGCCCTGTACAAGGGCGACCTCAGTTCTCAGCGGCATGGCGGATCGCGTCGAGAACAATGTGGGCGACATGGTCGTCGACGAGGAAATACTCCATCTCGCGGGCCACGCGGCGGCCGGCGACGATCCGCGACGCGCGTTGCACTCGCAGATGCTGGGAGACCAAGGGCTGGCTCACCTTCAGGGCGGCCACGAGCTCATGGACGCGTTTGTCTCCCCCGGACAACTCGCGCACGATCCCCAGCCGTACGGGCGAGGCCAGTGCCCTCAGTAGTTCGCTGGCGGGATGCACTGCCTGGAGAGGCTTCTCCGCAGAGGAAGCTGTATTCACATGCACATATAGCATGTGAATACAGCTTCCTATTTCAGTGCCCTTATCGGACGCACGCTCCCGCCGCCCGGCGCAGTCGTCAGTGGCAGTCCCAGTGGCCCTCGTGGGCGGCATGGCGGTGCCCGTCATGCAGGTAGTCGACGTGGTCGTCGTGCGGGACGGCGACATGCCCGCAGCCCTGCCCATGCCGGTGCTCGTGCTCCTCGTGGGCCACGTGGCCGCCCGCGGCGCACTCGTCGACGTGGTCTTCGTGCACGACATGGAAGTGTCCGTCGTGCAGGTAGTCGGTGTGATCGTTATGAGGGAACGCCACGTGGCCGCATCCCTCGCTGTGGACGTGCTGGTGGTCGGTGTGCGTGCGGTGCTCGGTCGCGGCGGTCATGGTCGAACTCCTTGTCGTGTTGGGATTCCGCGTTCGATGCGAGCGTCAGTTGGGCGACCCGCCCACGAACGAACACTGTCGGTACGTCCAAAAATTAACATATGGCAATTCATGCATGTCTTTGCTGTGGCCCACTCGAAGTCCAAAGACATTGGACAGCGATAACCGTTTTCGCTAAATTGGTCGCGTTGCCGTCCCCAGGCGTGGCGGAGGAAGTGGTGGCGAACCAGCCCTTCGCCGCGGCTGTCTGCCATGCGGGCCCGTGCCGCTCTCGGAAGCCCGGCCTGGATGTCCTGCCGCGGCTCGCCGTCGTCATCCGGCAAAGTCCGCACGACATCCTCGTCCGTACCGGATGCCTGCTGCACGCCCCGCGTTGCCGGATGGGCGCGCCGCATGCGAGTGGCTGCTATCTGGTGGTGCAACCCTGCGACACGGACCGGCGGCCGTCCGGTGCGGCGATCGCGGTCGGCCCCGATTCTCGCCGGGAACGACGCCGAGGCTGTCGCGAACTGGTTGGCCGACGGAGATCTGGACGCCGGTCCGCTCGATCCGCGGTTTCGCGTCGGCCTGCGGATGACGCGGCGAGGGACCGGATGATCAGAGGAGCCCGCGTTGTTCACCAGGAGGGTGTTTTACCGGGGTTGCACCGCGAGCGAATGGCGGACCTCACGACAGGTCGCACTCTTACCCTTGCCGTGGTCAGACCGCCGTGGAGGGTGCGCCGACGTGGACGTCGGCGTCCTGTTCATCGTGGTCGGGCAGGTCGCGGTCGGTGTGGTCGGCGTGGAAGAGCGCCTCGTCCAGCAGGCGGCGGACGTGGACGTTGGCGGCGGAGTAGTAGACGAAGGTGCCCTCACGGCGGCCTTTGACCAGCCCGGCGAGCCGGAGTTTGGCCAGATGCTGGCTGACGGCGGTGGGGGCGGCGCCGACCAGGTCGGCCAGGCATGCCACTGACGACTCGCCCTGGAGCAGCGCCCACAGGATCTTCATCCGGGTCGGGTCGGCCAGGAGCCGGAAGGTCTCGGCCGCCAGGTGCACCTGCTCCTCGTTGGGCATCTGGAAGTCCGGCATCGACGCGTGCATGTCCCGACGATACTCGGCCATCCGGCTGATTGCATATCTGCGTGACTGCGTATATATGCTGATGCGGTGACAGTGAGTTTTGACGAAACCTCCGGCCATCTCGACCTGCACCCCGAGGAGGCTCAGGCGAGGCCACGCCGTACTCGTTTGTTCGCGCTGGCCGAGGTGCGGTGGGCGGCCGTGGCGACGGCGCTGTTCGCCGCCGGTGTGGTCGCCCAGCTGGCCGGGGCACCGGCCTGGACCTGGTGGACGCTCTATCTGGCCTGTTATGCGACCGGTGGCTGGGAACCGGGTCTTGCCGGGTTGCGCGCCCTGGCCGGACGCAAGCTGGATGTGGATCTGCTGATGGTGGTCGCGGCGATCGGAGCCGCCGCGATCGGTCAGGTCCTGGACGGTGCGCTGCTGATCGTCATCTTCGCCACGTCCGGTGCGCTGGAGGCTTACGCGACCCGGCGGACCGCCGACTCGGTCCGCGGCCTGCTGGACCTGGCACCCGACACCGCGACGCGCGTGGACCCCGACGGCACCGAAGAGGTGATCGACACCGAACGGCTGACGGTGGGGGACGTGATCGTCGTCCGCCCTGGAGAACGCATCGGCGCCGATGGGCGGGTGATCGACGGCGCCAGTGAGGTGGATCAGGCCACGATCACCGGCGAGGGGCTGCCGGTGGACAAGATGCCGGGTGATGAGGTGTTCGCCGGCACACTGAACGGCACCGGCGCGCTGCGTGTCCGGGTGGAACGGCCCGCGGCCGAGACCGTGGTCGCTCGGATCGTGGCCATGGTCGAGGAGGCCGGCGCCACCAAGGCGCGCACTCAGCTGTTCATCGAGAAGATCGAGCAGCGCTATTCGATCGGCATGGTGGCCGCCACCATCGCGGTTTTCGCCGTCCCGCTCGCCTTCGGCGCTGATCTGGCCACGGCGCTGCCGCGTGCGATGACGTTCATGATCGTGGCTTCCCCGTGCGCGGTGGTGCTGGCCACCATGCCGCCGTTGCTGGCAGTGATCGCCAACGCCGGACGGCATGGCGTTCTGGTGAAATCCGCCGTGGCGATGGAACAGCTCGGCACCGCCACCAGGGTCGCCTTCGACAAGACCGGAACTCTCACTGAAGGCATCCCGCACGTGGCGACCGTGCGCGTCTTGTCCGATACGCCAGGCGCCGACGGCGACTCGCCCGCCGAGCGGCTGCTGGGCCTGGCCGCCGCGGCGGAGAACCCGTCCGAGCACCCCCTGGCCCGGGCCGTGGTGCGGGCCGCACAGCGGTCTAGGCTGCCGATCATCCCCGCCTGGGAGTTCGGCTCGGTGCCGGGCCGCGGGGTACGGGCCCGCGTCGCCGGGCGGTGGGTCGAGGTGGGCAGTCCCGCCCACCTGCTGGCAGAACGTCACCGAGGGGCCGACCGGCGGGCCATGGCCTGCGGCGATCTGCGTGATGGCCCAGTGGACGGTGACGACGACGCAGGGGTCACCGCGGCGCTCGCGGAACTGGAGGTCAGCGGGCAGACCGCCGTCGTCGTCCGCATCGACGGCCGGGTGGCCGGGGTGCTGGGGCTGGCTGACCGGCCACGCCCCGACGCCGCCCACACCGTCGCCCACATCACCGCCTTGACCGGCGCGACGCCGGTCCTGCTGACCGGCGACAACCCGTACGCCGCCGCTCACCTCGCCGATCAGGTCGGCGTCGACGACGTGCGCGCCGGGCTGCTGCCGCAGGACAAGGTCCAGGCCGTGCGGGCCCTGCAAACGGAGGGGCAGCGCGTGCTGCTGGTGGGCGACGGGGTCAACGACGCGCCTGCGCTGGCCGCCGCCCATGCGGGGGTCGCGATGGGCCAGGCAGGGTCTGATCTGGCGCTGCAGACCGCCGACGCGGTCATCGTCCGCGACGAACTGTCGGTGGTACCCGCCGTCATCGCTCTGTCGCGCCGTGCGCGCCGCGTCGTCATCGCCAACCTGGTCATCGCCGGCACGTTCATCGTCGTGCTAGTGGCCTGGGACCTGCTCGGCCACCTGCCCCTGCCGCTGGGCGTGGCGGGCCACGAAGGCTCCACCGTGATCGTCGGCCTCAACGGACTGCGCTTGCTGACCGGTCGAGCCTGGCGCCGAGCCGCACACCGGGAGGCACGGATACGACCCGTCATGGCGCCGCCTGCAGGCGACGGTCGCGAGTGAATCCCGCGTCCGTTCGGCGCAGCCCGCGGCAGCGCCGGACCGCCTGCTCAGGCGCGCTGCCCCGTGCAGTCGGGGCACAGGCCGAAGACCTCCATGGTGTGGTCGATGTCGGTGAAGCCCGCCTCGGTGGCGACGCGCTCGGCCCAGCGTTCGATCGCGGGTCCCTCCACTTCGACACTGTGCCCGCAGGAGCGGCAGGTCACATGATGGTGATGGGTACTGGTCCGGCAGCGCCGGTACAGGGTCTCTCCGGACTCGTCGCGGAGGGTGTCGACCGCGCCGTCCTGGCTCAGCACCTGCAGATGGCGGTAGACCGTGGCCAGCCCGATGCGCTGACCGCGGCGTCGCAGTTCGCCGTGGATGTCCTGGGCGCTGCGGAACTCGGGCAGGTCGGCCAGTACCTCGTTGAGGGCCTCGGCCTGCCGTGTCCCGCGCACGCGTGTTCCTCGGCCGGTCGGGGAGGTCTGCCGCGTGGGGCGGCCGGGTGGGGCTGAGGTCATGGGTCGGTGCTCCGGCGGGGGCGATTGCTGATCATCTACCTTTCGCACGGTATCAATCGGCCGGATCGTCGCCTTGGCAGCGCAGGCACCGGCCGCACACGCCTTGCACCTCGATCTGGTGCGGGTCGGGCCGGAAGCCGCCCGCGGCCGTGACGCCGTCCAGCCAGTCGCCGTCGTCGCCGGCGGGATGCTCCTGAACTCCGCCGCAACGGCGACACACCAGGTGGTAGTGGCGGCCGGGGGCGCACAGCCGGTAGCGGGTTTCACTGTCGCGGACGAACACGTGCACGAGCCCGGCGTCGGCGAGGGCGGACAGCGTCCGGTAGACGGTCGACACCCCGACGCGGTGTCCCCGCCGGGTGAGCTCGACGTACAACTCGTGCGCGCCCACCGGACGCCGTTGGACGGCGAGCGCCTCCAGCACCCGGCGTCTGCGCGGAGTCGGGGACAGCCCGGCCGCGCGAAGCCGAACGGCGACCTCGTCTGCGCTCCCATCGTGGGAGTGACGGTCGGCGGGGGCGATGTGGGAGGCCATGGGGCGACGGTATGAACATTTAGCCGATATTGACAATCATTCCCGACAAGACGACTATGGGGACCGTTTTCATTCTCACCTCCGACCTGCGAGGAGACACCGTGCGTATCCGAGCCCTCGGGCCTGCCCTACCGGTCATGGCGGCCCTCCTGGTCGCGGCCACCGCCTGCGGCGGCTCCAGCGCCACCGGCGGCGCCGGCGGCACCGGTGGGAAGAAGCTGAAGGTGGTCGCCACGACGACGCAGGTGGCCGACTTCGCCCGCAACATCGGCGGCGACAAGGTCACGGTCACCCAAATCCTCAAGCCCAACGTCGATCCGCACGACTACGAGCCGTCCCCGGCCGACATCCAGGCCATCGCGAACGCCGACCTGGTGGTGAAGAGCGGCGTCGGTGTGGAGAAGTGGCTGGACCAGACCATCAAGTCCGCCGGTTTCGACGGCACGGTGGTCGACACCAGCAAGGGCGTGGCGATCCGCAAGGGCAACGGCGAGGAGGAAGAGGCGGCCGGCGATCCGCACATCTGGCACAACCCCAAGAACGCCGAGATCATGAGCCGCGACATCGCCGCCGCGTTCGAAGCCAAGGACCCCGCGGACAAGGCGGCCTTCGAGGCGAACCTGAAGTCCTACACCGGCAAGCTCGAACAACTCGACGCCTGGATCGCCGGCCAGATCAACTCGCTGCCTCCCGCCCGGCGCAAGCTGGTTACCAATCATGATGCGTTCGGGTACTACATCGATCGGTACCAATTGACGTTCGTCGGCTCGATCATCCCCAGCTTCGACACTTCGGCAGAGCTGTCCGGCAAGCAGCTCAACTCCCTGGTCGCCAAGATCAAGGCGACCGGGGTGAAGGCGATCTTCTCCGAATCCTCGCTGCCGCCCAAGACCGCCGAGGCCATCGGCCGCCAGGCCGGGGTGAAGGTCGAGGCGGGGGAGGACTCCCTGTACGGGGACACGCTCGGCCCGGCAGGCTCGGCGGGCGCCACGTACCTGGAGATGGAGCGGCACAACACCACCACCATTGTCACGGCGCTGAAGGGATGAGGTGGGCATCGTGGAACCTGCGCCCGCGGCTCTGGAGTTGAACGAGGTCAATGTCGCCTACGGCCCCGCCCTGGCACTGGAGAAGATCGACGGCAGGGTCGCCCCAGGCGAGGCCGTCGCCCTGATCGGTCCGAACGGCGCCGGGAAGTCGACCCTCATCAAGGCGATCCTCGGCCTGGTCCCGCTGGCCGCCGGCCGGATCACCGTGCTCGGCACGACACCGGCCCAGGCACGCCGCGACGTCGCCTACGTCCCGCAGGCCGACACGCTCGATCCGGAGTTCCCGATCTCGGTCGGTCAGGTGGTGCTGATGGGCCGCTACCGGCGGATCGGCTGGCTGCGTCGCCCGAAGCCCGCAGACAAGCAGGCCGCCCACCGGGCCCTGGAACAGGTCGGGCTGGCCGACCGCGCCCGGCACCGGTTCGGAACGCTGTCGGGCGGACAGCGCCAGCGGGTGCTGCTGGCCCGCGCGATCGCCGCCGGACCCCGCCTGCTGCTGCTCGACGAGCCGTTCAACGGCGTCGACGCCGTCAGCGAGCAAGCCCTGCTGGACGCGGTCGCCGCCTTGAAGGCCGATGGTGCCGCCGTCGTGGTCGCCACCCACGACCTGGCGCTCGCCCACCTGGCCTGCGAAGAGGTGTGCCTGCTCAACCGCCGTCAGTTCGGCTTTGGCCCCACGGGCGCGACGCTCACCCCTGACCGGCTGCGCGCCACCTACGGTGGGCACGCGCTCGAACTTCGCGGCGACCGCGTCATCGTCGCCCACTCCTGACAGCCATGTACCAGTTCTTCGTCGAACCGTTCACGTTCCCGTTCATGGCCCGGGCGCTCGCCGAGATGGTGATCCTGGGCGCGCTGGCGGGCACCGTCGGCGTGCTGATCCTGCTGCGCCGCCTGGCGTTCATCACCGACGCCCTGACCCACACCGTCTTTCCCGGCGTCGTCATCGGCCACCTGCTCAGCGGCGACGGCGGCATCTTCTGGGGAGCGCTGGTCGCCGGGGCCGCGACCGCCGCGTTGCTCACCCTGCTCACCCGGCATCGCGCCGTCACCGAGGACACCGCCCTCGCGGTGCTGCTGACCACCTTCTTCGCCATCGGTGTGGTGCTGGTCTCCCGGCAATCGGGGTACACCGCCGATTTGACCGCGTTCCTGTTCGGCCGGATCCTGACCGTCACACAGCAGCAGCTGGCCCAGACTCTGGCGGTCACCATCTTGGTCATCGCCGCGCTGCTGGTGTTGCGGCGACCGTTGACCGCCCGCACCTTCGACCCTGAAGGCGCTCGGGCCGCCGGGTACCGGATCGGCCTGCTGGACCTGGTCACCAACACCATCGTCGCCCTGGTCGTCGTCGCCTCCGTACGGGCCGTCGGGACGGTCCTGGTCATTGCACTGCTGATCGTTCCCGCCGCCACGGCCCGGGCACTGTCCGATCGGCTGACGCTGATCGTGCCGATCGCCGCCGTCCTGGGCGCGCTGGCCGGCTGGGCCGGGCTTGCGATCAGCTATGACGCGTCGATCCACCATGGGTTGCGGCTCGCGTCCGGCGGCACCGTCGTCCTTGTTCTCATCGCCTGCTATGCGGGTGCTCTCGCCGCGGGGACGATCCGGCGGCGGCTGCGCGTCCGGGGGAGCGCGGCATGACCGCGGTCGATCGGGCGCTCGTCGAGGCCGTCCTGCTCGGTGTGGTCGGTGGCCTGATCAGTGTGCAGATAGTGCTGCGACGGCTGCCGTTCTTCACCCTGGCGATGACGCACGCCACCTTCCCGGGCGTGGTGCTGGCCGCGGTCGCCGGCATCGGCCTGTACGCGGGCGGCGCCTTGTTCGGTGTGCTGGTCGTGCTGGGAGTTCTCGCCCTGTCCCGGCGACCGGCGCAGGCCACGAGCACGGCGATCGGGATCGTGCTGTCGGCCGGGTTCGCGTTCGGCGTCGTCCTGCTGTCGGCCCGCGACGGCTTCTCCAAGGACCTGACCGCCTACACCGTCGGCCAGATCCTCACCGTCGGAACCGGTGACCTGATCGCGGTGACCGTGGTCGGTGTCCTGGTCGCCGCGCTCCTGCTCGTGACGGGCCGGCAGCTCACCTTCCGCGCCTTCGACCCGGACGGCTACGCCGCCGCCGGCTACCGCCCGGCGGCCATCGACCTGGCGTTGCTGCTGACGGTCGAGGCGGTCATCGTGGTCGCCGTGCCGGCCGTCGGCGCGATCCTGTCCGTCGCCGTCCTCGTCGGACCCGCTGCCATCGCCCGCCTGTGGACCCACAACATCCCCGCGATGACGGTCATCGCGGTGGCCGCGGGCGCACTCAGCGGGCTGATCGGCGTCCAGATCTCCACCCACTACGACGTCGCCGCCGGCGGCACCATCATCATGGTCATCGGAACCCTCTTCGCGTTGTCCTTTGCCACGACCATGGCCTGGAACGCGTTGGCCACCCGCTACCGGCGCAGCCGTCAGCCCGCACCCGGCCCCCCGTCCGGGGTGACGGCGGCGCAGTGAGAGAGCGGCCACCGGCCGTGTGATTCACCCATGAAGATCGATGCCCATGAGGATGGTCGTGGATGAGCGGATTCGCCCGGGCGGACTCTGGTGGAACTGATCCTCACTGGGATGGTCTGCGGTGTGCTGGGGGTCCAGGCGGTGTTGCGGCGTCTGGCGTACTTCACCGAGGCACTCGGCCACGTCGCCTTTCTCGGCATCGTCGCCGCCGTCGCGGGGGCAGACGTCAAAATCGGTGCCGAGTTGGCGGCGGTGGGGCGGTCGTGGTCCTTGGCCGTGGCGGCATCGCCTCCGGGCGGCATCATCAGCACGCCGGTATCCTGGTCAGCGGCGCTGGCGCTGGGGGTCGTGCTATCTCGTCCCAGCCCGGTTTCAGCAAAGACCCGACCGCAGTCTCGTCGGGGCACCGCTCACGGTCGGCACCGACGACATCGCCGTGGCGGCCGTGGTCGCCGTCCTCCTCCTCGTCGTCCCGGCGCTCGGACACAAGGTGCGGGTGCTCGCCGCCTTCGGGCCCGGCCACGCTGCGCGCACTCGGATACCGCGCCCACAGCATCGACGGCGGGCTGCTGGCCCTGCTCGCCATCACGGTCGTGACCGCCGTCCCGGCCGTCGGCGCAACACCGCCCTTGGCCCTACTGGTCGGCCCAACCGCCGCGGCCCTGCTATGGACCCGCCGCATCGTGCCCGCGATGGCCCTGGGCGTCTTGCTGGGTGCCGGGTCCGCGGTGGCGGGCCGGCCTATCCATCTGCCTGCACTATCAGGTCGCAACCGGAGCCAGCCACCGCGGTTATCTGCGGCGTCCTGTTCATCGCCGCCCTCACCAGCCGCCTCACCGCCCGTAGCCGACCGCCCGTGCCTCCCGGCACGGCTACCAGCCTGTGACCCAAGCGGTAGCTGATCGCCTCCACCGGCAGGTCTACCGTCACCGATGAACCCCTCGACAAGGAGAAGCCATGTCGCTGACCGTGTCCCTGCAACTCCTCCACCAGGCCAAACACGGCGACGTCGACGACGCCGCGTTCATCGACTGCATCCGCACCTCACTGCCGTACGCATGGAAGGTCGTAACCAGCCTCGTCGACGACCTGCACCACGGTGGCGAGTTCGCCGACAACCAGGGCCCCTCCGCCCGATGAGGCCGCCCGTGGACAGCTGCTGAGGATGATGGCCAGCGACGCCATGCGCACGGCCCTCGAAAAGCACTTTGACGTACGGCTGGCCTTCCAGAACTGCCACCGCGCCGCAGCTTTCCGGCCCGACGCCCAGCATGCCTACCAAGAGTTCGTCACCGCATGCGCAGAGGGTTGCCGAGCTGTGGAACATCAACGCGTCGCCACGCTGGCGGTGCCGCCCAGACCGCTGATCGCGGCCGCCCGTACGTCATAGAGCTTGTAACTTCAGGTGTGGAAAGATCCTGCTGGTAGCAGGTGTAATCCGCGTTACCTGATGCGTCCTGGATAGGCGATGGCGAGTTCGTTGAGCGCTTCGCGCCATCCGGCGACGCGTTGTCCTTCGACGAGGCGGGCGGGCTGGAAGGCGTGCTTGTCGCCTTGCTCTCGTTTGGCGGCGCGTTCGCGGGCGCGTTTGTCCTCGATATTGACGATGGCCAGCCACAGCAGCTTGACCACGGCGTCGTCGGTGGGGAAGTGCCCGCGGGCTTTGGTCACCTTCCGCAGCTGGTAGTTCAGCGATTCGATGCCGTTGGTGGTGTAGAGCAGTTTGCGGACCGGTGCGGTGAAGGCGAAGAACGGTGTGAAGCGGTCCCAGGCGTCCTCGAACACCTTCACCGCCTGCGGGTATTTGCGGCCCAGGTCGGTGCCGGCGAACTCGGCCAGCGCTTCGAGTGCGGTGTCGGCGTCCACGGCGGTGTAGACCTTCTTCAGCTCCTTGGCCACCGCTCCGGCATCCTTGCGGGCGACCGGCCGCAGCGCGTTCCTGATCAAATGCACCACGCAGGTTTGCACCACGGTGGCCGGGAACGCGGCGTTGATGGCGTCCTCGAAGCCTTTCAAGCCGTCGCAGCAGGCGATGAGGATGTCGCGGACGCCGCGGTTGCGCAGGTCGGCCATCACCGAGGCCCAGAACCGGGCGCTCTCGCCGGCGGTGGCGGTCTCGGCCGGGGTGCGTGCGAGCCAGATGCCCAGCACGTGCTTCTCCCCGTCGGCGTCAACACCGACCGCGATGTAGGCGGGTTTGTTGGTCACGACGTTGTTGTCTCTGACCTTGACCACGATGGCGTCCAGGAACACCACCGCATACGTCGGGTCCAGCGGCCGGGTCTGCCAGGCCTTGACCTCGTCCATCACCTGGTCGGTGATGCGGGAGACCTGCTCGTGGGACAGGTCGGTGCCGTAGACCTGCTTGAGGTGGTGCAGGATGTCGCGCACGCTCATGCCGTGCGCGTACAGGCTGATGATCATGTCGTCCAGTCCGCCGGCGACCCTGCCGGCGCGTTTGGGCACCAGCACCGGCTCGAACGAGCCGGCCCGGTCCCGCGGCACGCTGATCCGCACCGGCCCGACCCCGGTCTGCACCGTCTTGTCCTTGCCCCGGCCGTTGCGGGAGTTGCCGGAGTTGTTCCCCGACGGATCGTGCTTGCCATAGCCCAGGTGAGCGGTCAGCTCGCCTTCCAGCGCGCGTTCCAGCACCGCCTTGACCAGCTGCCCGAGCATCGACCCCTCACCGGTCAGCCGCAACTGCCCGGCCTCGTCCTTCGACCGCTCCAGCAGCACATCCAGCACATCGTCGCTCAGCAGCTCACGAATCGACGCGTCCCGGTCGACACTCTCATTCCCCTTGATCACGGTCACGGCTTCGAATCCCCCCGAATTCGATGGATGATCTACTCGGTTTCTGATCTACCCACCAAGATCATTTCCACGCCTCAAGAGATACCCCCAAGTCAGAGGTTCCCGGGAAGCGGTGGAATGTTCTTTGTGCGCAGGTTGACGAGCGGGCGCCGGTACGAGGGGTCGTTCTTGTCGCGGGAAGCCGCGACCCCGCGGCGCTTCCTGGAAGGAAATGCGCGGAAGCCGGGGAGAGCGGAGGCCGCCAGACCCAAATGGCCTGGCGGCCTTCGGCTAGCCGAAAACGGCTTGTGTGAACTCAACGGCGGTGTCCAGGACCGCCGCAGCACCCTCGTCCACAAGGGCGGCAGCAGACGCGCTCAGGCCGGCGATGATCACACGCTTCGCTCGCTGCGCGACGCGCTTTCGCCGCCTTGGCGTCGAGCACTTATCGGAAGTGGATTCGTTCTGGTCGGGCTCCGGCATGACGACTCTCTCCAGATGTACGGGAGAGAGGGCATGAGGTCGCTCTTAAAACGCCCCTGGTCGGCGTACAACGCTCGTGAGCCCTCTCCCACGGATGAGGTTGAGCCCGGGGACCGAGCCATAGCTCGGCAGGGAGAGAGCGGACCGCCTAAAGAACGCGTCGATGAACCGGCCAACGATAGACTGGAAGGCCAAAAACAGTTGGAGGGATAGCCGGGCCCGGGTACTCGCTGTTCGCTTTCCGCGCCTCGGCTGCTCCATGCCGGAAGAATACCCGCTGCGGTCGTAGATCGCCTGAATTTATCCCAGATCCAGCCACAGGAGACCCGCACAGCCCTGAAAGCCATGGCGACGACCTGTCCGGCATGGCCGGTGAGTTGGGTGAGTTCGCGGCGGGTGGTCACGGATCCACCACAGGCGAACGCCCTCGCCGAACGGTTCGTCGGCACGCTGCGCCGTGAATGTCTCGACCACCTACTGATCTACGGGCACGGCACTTTGGCTCGGCCCTGACCGCGCGCTGCGCCTACCGCTGAACGAGCCCCGCCACGTGGTCGACACGACCGCCCCGATCCAACGCCGCAGCGCTTCACCGCACCGCGCGAACGCGGCGGCGCGGGTGATCGTTCGTGAGGCGACGGCGCTAGAGTGGGGTGGAAGACGCCATGAACCGGACCGCCATCATCGCCATCGCCACGTTGGCGACGGTGATGGACGTGGTGTGGGCGCTGCGTCAGCCGGACCTGCCGTCGTCCGCGAGCGAGCTGGCGATGCTGGCCCTCGGGCTCGTCGGCGCGGGGGCGTTCGTCGCCGCCGGGCTCATCACGTGGGCGAACCGTCCCGCCAACCGCACCGGCATGCTGATGACCGCGGTCGGGATCATCCTCCTGCTGTCGGGCGTGAACTATTCTCCGGCGCGCTGGGCCGTCCTCTTGGGGAACGTTCTCGGCTGGCTCGCCCTCGCCGTCCTCGCCCACATCGTTTTGGTGATCCCGGCGGGCAGGGCCGCCGGCAGGCCGCAGCGCGCCATGGTCGTCGCCGTTTACGTCGGACTGGCCGCCGCGCTCGCGGTCTGGCTGCGGTTCGGGAGGCTCGGGGACGGGAGCTGCGTCTGCCTGCCGGTCCTTCCGGGCGACGGCGGGCCCTCGCGTCCGCTGACCTATGCGGTGGCCGTCTACCTGTGGGCGTTCGGGCTCGTGCTGACGGCGGTCCTCGTCTGGCGCTGGCTGGTCCGGGTGCCCGCGCCTCGGCGACACACCTTCGCGCCCGTGGCGCTCGCCGGCGGTCTCATGATGCTCGCGACGTGGAGCAGGCAAGGCGTCTACATATGGCTTGAGGCGTCGGCGGCGCAGTCCGCTCTCGAAACGGTCCTGCATGTGCTGGAGCTGGTCACGCTGGCGCTGTGGCCGCTGGGCGTCCTCGCCGGGCTCCTCCGCGCCCGGCTCGACCACGCCGCGGTCGCGCGCATCGCGGCGCGGCTCCAGCCGGTTCCCGGGGCGCTGGAGGCGACCCTCGCGACGGTGCTGCGCGATCCGACCCTGCGCCTCGGCTACCGAAGCGAGGACGGGGGATACGCCGACGCGAACGGACGCCAGGTGCGGCTGCCCGAGACGGCCGACGGCCGGTCCGCCGCGCTGCTGGAGATCGACGACGAGCCGGTCGCGGTGCTGGTGTACGACTCCGCGCTGGACGACGATCCGGAGCCGGTCCGCTCCGCGGCGGCGATCGCCCGGCTCGTGGTGGAGAACGAGCGCATGCGCGCGGAGCTGACCGCGCAGCTCGCGGCGGTCCGGGCGTCCCGGGCCCGCATCGCCGCCGCGGCGGACGACGAACGGCGCCGGATCGAGCGCAACCTGCACGACGGTGCGCAGCAGCAGCTGGCCCGTCTCACCATCACGCTGGGACGGGCCCGCGCCCGCAACACCGACACCGGCCTCGCCGGGCTGCTGGACGAGGCGGCCGTGAACCTCCGCGAAGCCATGGTCGAGCTCCGGGAGCTGGCCGGGGGGATCCATCCCGCGATCCTCAGGCAGGCCGGCCTTCGCGCCGCGCTGTACTCGCTGGCCGACCGTTCGGCCGTCCCCGTCACCGTGGAGGCACCCGGTGGCCGCTTCGCGGCGGCCTGCGAGCAGGCGGCCTACTTCGTGGCGGCCGAGGCGCTCGCCAACGTGGCGAAGCACGCGGGCGCCTCGCACGTGTCGATCGTGGCGGCCGAGATCGGCGCGCGGCTGCGGCTGGAGATACGCGACGACGGTGTGGGCGGCGCCCGGCCGGAGGCCGGGACGGGGCTGCGGGGCCTCACCGACCGGGTGGCGGCACTGGACGGAGATCTGCGGGTGGACAGCCCGCCCGGGCAGGGGACCCGCGTTACGGCCGATCTCCCCCTCCGCCCGGCCGAACCTCAGGAACGCAGGTAGGTCAGGACCGCGAGCACCCGGCGGTGGTCGTCCTCGGCCACCGCCAGGCCGAGCCGCTGGAAGATGTTGTGCACGTGCGTCTCCACCGTCTTCGGGCTCAGCCGCAGCCGCCGGGAGATCGCCTGGTTGGACCGTCCCTCGGCCATGAGCGCGAGAACCTGCCGTTCCCGGTCGCTGAGCCGGTCGACCGGATTGTTCCTGCGCCGCTTCCCGAGCAGCCGTATCACCACGTCCGGATCGATGACGACGGCCCCGCCATGGACGCGCCGGAGGGCGTCGGTCAGCTCCGCGACATCGGAGAGACCGTCCTTCAGCAGGTAGCCGACGCCGCGCGCGTCATCACCCAGCAGGCCGATCGCATGATCCGCCTCGATGTGGTGGGAGAGCACCAGCACCCCGACCGCCGGATGGCCGTCGCGGATGCGCCGCGCCGCCTCCAGCCCCTCGACGGCGTAGCCGGGCGGCATCCGCACGTCCACGAGCACCACGTCGGGCGGGTCGGCCTCGACCGCGGACAGCAGCGCGGCGGCGTCGCCGACCTCGGCGCTGACCGTGATCCCGGAATCGGCGAGGAGCCGTGCCAGCCCCTGCCGGAAGAGCGCGCTGTCCTCCGCAAGCATCACCCGCATGGTGATCGGCAGCCTAGCCGGTGCGCTCGGGGTTAACCCTGAAAAGATCAAGGGATTGCCCGGTGGGCGGGGGGCCGCGGCGTTGCCAGGCTGTTCGGATGACGAATTTCGACCCTGCCCTCGCCCCGGCGGCGGGCGGCGGGACCGTTCCGACCGCGCTCGGCCCGCCGGAGCCCGCCATCCGGGTGGACCAGGTGACCCGGCGCTACGGCCGCGGCAGGAGCGCCGTGGACGCGCTCCGCGGTGTGTCGGTCGACCTTCCGACCGGCTCCTTCACCGCGATCATGGGGCCCTCGGGGTCCGGCAAGAGCACCTTGCTCCAGTGCGCGGCCGGCCTGGACCGGCCCACCTCGGGCCGGGTGCTGCTGGGCGCCGACGATCTGACCACGATGAGCGAGTCGCGGCTGACCCGGCTGCGCAGGGACCGCATCGGTTTCGTGTTCCAGTCCTTCAACCTCATCCCGGCATTGACGGCCCGCCAGAACATCACCCTGCCGCTGCGGCTGGCCGGGCGCCGCGCGGACCGCGCGTGGCTGACCGAGCTGGTGGAGCGCGTCGGACTGGCCCAGCGCATCGGTCACCGCCCCACCGAGATGTCGGGCGGGCAGCAGCAGCGGGTGGCGATCGCCCGCGCGCTGATCACGCGGCCGGCGGTGGTCTTCGGCGACGAGCCGACGGGCGCCCTCGATCTCGCCACCGGCAAGGAGATCCTCACGCTGCTGAGGGAGGTCGTCGACACCCTCGGCCAGACCCTGGTCATGGTCACGCACGACCCGGTCGCCGCGTCCTACGCCGACCGGGTGCTCTTCCTCGCCGACGGCTCCATCGTCGAGGGCATGGACGGTCCCACCGCCGACGCCGTCGCCGCGCGGCTGACCCGGCTGGGCGGGTGACCGTGCTCGCATTGGCGATGCGCACGGCGCGCACCCGCAAGGTCGGTTTCCTCGGCTCGCTGGCCGCCGTGCTGGTCGCGGTCACGCTGATCTCGGCCTGCGTCATGATGATCCAGTCGGGCGCGCGGGCGACGCCCGCCGTGGACCGCTTCGGCGCGACGGCCGCCGTCGTCCGCGCCGATCCCGGCCTGCACGTCGGCTCGGGCGACAACGAGGAGGTCGTCCCCCTCGACCAGCCGCCCAGGATGACGGCGGAACGGCTGGCGAAGCTGCGCGCCGTGCCGGGCGTCGCGGACGTCGTCGCGGACACGCCGTTCTACGCGCAGGTGGTCAGCTCGCGTGGCGTGCCGCTGCCGGGCGGGGGTGACGGACCGTCGCGCGGGCACGGCTGGCCCGCCGCCCGGCTCACCCCGTTCGAACTGTCCGCCGGCCACGCCCCCACCGCCGGCACCGAGGTCGTGCTCGACGCCGACCTGGCGCGGCGGGCGGCCGTACGGCCCGGCGGCCAGGTCCGGGTCGTCACCTCCGGCGGAGTTCGCCCGTTCACCGTCAGCGGGATCGCCAGGCCGCCCGGGGGACGTGAGGGGCTGCCGTCCCAGGCGGCGCTGTTCTTCGCCCCGCGAACCGCGGCCCGGTTGTCCGGGGCCGGGAACGCGGCCGACGTCGCCGGTGTGATCGCGGCGCCCGGAACCACGGGCGCGGACCTCGCCGGCCGGCTGCGCGCCGCGGTGCGCGGCACGGATCAGCAGGTGCTCACCGGGAACAGGCGGGCGCGGGCGGGTGCCCCCGAGACGGCGGAGAAGCTCGAATACTCGACGCTGCTGTTCGGGCCGATGGCGGGCATCGGCGGCTTCCTCGCCGTGTTCGTCATCGGCGGGACCCTCGGCCTGTCGATCCTCCAGCGCCGCCGGGAGATCGCGCTGCTGCGGGCCATCGGCACGACCCCCTGGCAGATCAGGCGCATGATCGCCGGAGAGGCCGTCGTGCTCGCCCTGGTCGCCGCGGCCCCCGGGTACCTGCTGGGGATACCGCTCGCCCGGCTGCTGCGCGCGGTGCTCATCGACCGCGGTCTCGCGCCGCCGGAGTTCGTCCTGGCGACCGGGCCGCTGCCGCTGCTCGTCGCGGGCGGCGCCGGGCTGGCGCTCACGCTGGTGTCGGCGTTCACCGCGGTCCGCCAGGCCTCCCGGGTCCGCCCCGCCGAGGCGCTCCAGGAGGCGGCGCGGCCACGGCGCACCATGACGGTGCCGCGCATCGTGCTCGCCGTCGTCATGCTGGCCGGAGGGCTGGCGATCCTGGCGCTCACCCAGCGGGTCGGCGGCGAGGTCGGGGTCGCGTTCCTGGCCCTGGTGGTCATGCTGCTGATGGCCGCGGCGGCCCTGCTGGCGCCGCTGCTGACCCGGCTGCTCGAACGCCCGGCCGGGGCAATGATCGGTGCGGTCACCATGACGACCGGATGGCTCGCCCACGCCAACTCGGCCGCGGCGGTACGGCGGGTCTCGTCGGCCGCGGCCGCCATCATGATCAGCGTCGCCATGGCCGGATACGCGCTGCTGGTGACCGCCGTCCTGGACGACACCACCGCCGCACAGGGGCGGGACCGGATCGTCGCGGACCGGATCCTGCTGCCGCGCGACGCCGACGGCCTGCCTCCGGACGTGGCGGACGCCGCACGGCGGCTCCCCGGCGTCGAGACGGTCTCCCCGATGCGCGGCACCATGTTCGTGTCCTACGTCCTGGGCAGCCCCGACATCGTCCCCGCCCAGGCCGTGGATCCGGCCACGGCGGCGCGCGTGCTCGACCTGAGGCTGAGGGAGGGGGCGCTGAACAGCATCAACGCACCCGGAACCGTGCTGGTCAGCCGCACCCACGCGGGCGCCCACAACTGGCATGTCGGATCCCGCTTCCGCGGCTGGCTCGCGGACGGCACACCCATGGACCTGCAAGTGGGCGGCATCTTCGACCGGTCGCTCGGCTGGGCGGACATCGTCTTCTCCCAGCGGGCGCTGACGGGTCATCTGCGCACCGGACTGGACGACTCGGTGCTGATCCGCGCGCGTCCCGGCCACGCCGCCGAGCTCGACCGGGCGCTGAACCGCCTCGAACACGACCGGCCGGTCGTGCGCGCGGTGCACCGGCAGGCCGCCGGCGAGGCCGCCGAGACCTCGATCCAGCAGAACTCGACCGGGACCTATCTGGTGCTGGCGGTGCTCGTGGCGTTGACGGCGGTCTCCCTCGTCAACACCCTCGTCATGGGGACCACCGCACGCGTCCGGGAGTTCGCGCTGCTCCGCGCCGTGGGCGCGAGCCGCCGGCAGCTCGTCCGCATGATCACGTGGGAGACGGCGATCGTGACGGCGATCGGTGTTCTCGTCGGGGGGATCATCGCCTGCCTCGCCCTCGCCGGGGCGAACGGCGCCCTGTCCGGTTCGATGAGACTGACCGGCCTGCCCGTACCGCGATCCCTGTCGCTCCTCGCCGGCGTCGCCATCATGAGCCTGGCCGCGAGCCTCATGGCGTCGGCCATGGCACTCACCGCACGTCCGATCGACGTACTGGGAGGCGCACGGGAGTAACGGACGACGTCCCGCCTCGGCGTGGTCGCGCGGCCTGTGTGCGAGGGGCGTACGCAGGCCGCGCGAACGAGGTGCGAGCCTCGCGGTCCGGGTCGATGACGTCCCGGCCGGACTGCAGGTACGCGTCGGGCACTGATGTGCCCTCCGTCGTGTGGGTCCCACAGTTGGGAGCCGTAGGCCGCCTCCCCGACGTCCTGACAGGGTTGGGACAGCGGGCGGACAAGCGACGGCGTTGTCCTTGGAACCACGGTCGTCATCGAAGGCGTCCGATTTACCTCGGTCTGATCGCTAGTGAAAGTAGGCAGCACAGCCATGCACAGGCCAGGACGTCCTGAAGATCTGCCGGTCCCGCTGGAGTTGTGGGTGCGCGCCGCCACGATGGCCACGGTCGAAGCCACGATCCCCGAGGAGATCGGTGACCCGTTCTTCTCGGTTCACGCCAACGGTGTCACCCATGACGACTCCGGCGGAAACCAGTGGACCTTGAGGCTGATCGAGGGCGGGCGAGCCGTCCTGTACGGCTGTGACCACGAGGCGAGCAAGACCAGACACCGCGAGCAGCCCCTGGACCTGCTGGCGGGTGCGCCCCGCTGGCTTCCCCTCGAACGGCTGGTCTCCCTGCAGCAAGGCCGCGAACTCGGATTCGTCTACTGGTATGAGAGTCAATGGCATCGGGTCGCCTATCCAGCCGATGTCCAGGACGACGGACTCGCCTTCACGGTGGGGGGCACCGTCGACATGCACAAGCTCGTGCTCAGCGTGGCCGATGTCGTGCTGGGCTACAAGCTCGGCGAGACCATTGATGACGCAGATGAACAGGTGGAAATGGCTCTGGAGGAGACGGTGCGGCAGGCACGGGACAGCGCCCTGGAGGAGATGGTGCAGCATGCACGAGAACATGCGTTGTCGGCCCAGAGCTTCGCTGGCTGCGCAACCGCTGGGAACTGGACATCACCGCGGCACTCCAACTCGCCCACCGCGCAGGCCTTACCCCCAGCAGTGCCATCCCACAGTTGCCCCCTGCGACGCGGTGAAACCCGGTCTTACGTCGCCGTGAGGAATAGTGACCGCCGCATGCGCCGGACCCGACGCCAGTGTTGGCGCTCGGCCGGCAACCTCGAGCGGTAAGCCTGAAGGCGATCCCAGCGGACGCCGCCTTGATCCGGGGGTGCTTGAACTGGGAGCGGTGCTGCCGTCGGCCGAAAGGCTGGACCAACACAGGCTTCGACCGAGTGTCTCAACTGGTCATCGCAGAGATCGGCATGCCCCGGGGCGAGAAGTACGACCCCGCTACGGTTGGAGGCGTCTCGTGCAGGTCGGCGCTCTAGCCGGTGACCAGTCATACGGTCAGGGAGAGTTGCGACGCCGGCAGGCTTCACCTCCCGGGCGTCGCGGCGTTGCGAGCCGGAACCGCTTGCCTGGACAACGAGCTCGCCTCCCGGCTTTCCTGCCACGATTGTTGCAAGGCCGATATGACGCAAAGCCCGGCACATCGTGCTGATCAGGCGGACGTTCAGGTGACATGGTTTCGGCCCGCACTCGTGCGGCGGTGACCGGTACGAGGAGGTCCGCCGCTACGCTTCTGCCGATGACACCGTACTTAACTCCCCTGCCTAGGAAGCGTCCTTCGTGACCGACACCCCTCCCTCCGTGGATCTGCGCACTGACGAGCCGCACCCCGCGCGGGTATACGACTTCTACCTCGGCGGCAAGGATCATTTCGGCGCCGACCGCGAGTTCGGCCAGCGGATTCTGGCCATCTGCCCGCAGTTGCGGCCGCTGGCGCAGGCCAACCGCAGGTTCCTGGCTCGCTCCGTCGGTCTGCTCGCACGCGACTACGGGATCCGGCAGTTCCTCGACCTCGGTACCGGATTGCCGACCTCGCCCAACCTGCATGAGGTCGCCCAGAGTGTCGCCCCCGACTCTCGGGTGGTGTACGTCGACAATGACCCCATCGTGCTCACGCATGCCCGTGCGTTGCTGACCAGCCGACCTCAGGGCGCCACCGACTACATCGACTCGGACGTCGTCGACATCGACCGCATCATGCGGCAGGCGGCTCGGACGATCGACTTCAGCAGGCCGGTCGCCGTCAGCGCGCTGGCCCTGTTCCATTTCCTCCCCGACCCCCAGCCCGCTGACCTGATGGCCCACCTCCGTGACCGGCTGGCCCCCGGCAGCTTTCTGTCGATCAGCCACGTGCTGCCGGAACTGCAGGATGTCGCCGAGGCGTACCAGGGGACGATGGGCCTGGGCACGCTGCGCGGCAAGGACGAGATCACCGCCCTGTTCGGCGACTTCGTCCTCCTCGAGCCGGGCCTTGTCGAACCGAACCGCTGGCGGCCCGAAATGGATCCCGAGGAGCGGGGGCACGCCGACGAGATCGCGAATCTGGGGGCCTGCGCGGTCGCCCGCAAACCCGCGGAGTGATCGGGGCGCCCGGCTGAATCCGCTCGACGGCCGCGTTGGCGACCCCGCCGCGGCGAATTGGCGGCCAGGAGCGAGACTTCAAACGGCCATCCGGTCATCAACCGGCCGTCCCGGACAAGGCAGCCACCAGGCAGACGAAGACCACCCCATGGCCAGGTCACCCGGTTAATCGATCCATTCGGCATCGACGAAGCGCACCGCTTTGAACGCGCCGTCGGGTGCCAGGAGCGCTGACAGCAGAGGGTGTGTCCACGCTGCGCCGTTTTCAAAGGGCTGACCGAGCTCGACCTGCGCTAAAACCCGAACGGCGAGGAGGGAGTACGGGCCCTGCTCGCCGTTCATCGGTGCGCTCAAGCGGCTGCATCTGTCGTTCGAGAACATCCTCCCGCTCGACCGCGCGCAAGCACGTCTCCCGCTACACGGTCCTGCTCTACCTCACCGGCGGTTCGGCGGAACCGGCCCTCGACCTCACCGGCGGCGCCGCGTTCACCGAGATCGCGCCCTTCACCTGCGTGATCTTCGATCAGCGGTACGAACACGAGGGCGCGCCCTACCTCGAGGGCCGCAAGGTCTTCCTGCGCACCGAACTCATCTTCACCGACCCCCAGGTCACACACGACTCCGAGATCGGCGCGCTGTTCAGCAAGGCCTGCTACCTGACCGGCGAGAGCGTCTTCGCCCCCGAACTCGCCCGCCACGCCGATTCACAGAGTCCGCCGACTGCTATCACCTGAAGTTCGACTTCTTCCGCAACTCCTGGATGGTGAACCATGAGCAGTTCAGGGTGAGCGTTCCCACGATCCGTCCATTCCATGGAAACGATCTGGAGCCTTACGACTATGACTCCGAAGAGGAGGTCGAAGTCGAGGCGAGTGCGCGGATAGGGACCTTCCTCCCTTCTAGGTCGGGTCTGTCTGGTTAACGGCACTTCTCGATCCTGGCCTGCGGTCAAATCAACAAAGCTGGGGTCGGGTCGCCGGCCGGTCGTGCGCGACCTCGGTCGGGACTTGTTCCTTCCGTCGTCGTTCTCCGGGCATCGGAGGAACGATGGTGCCCGCCCGCGCTGAGTCCGGCAAGTGCGAAACGGTGACGCTGAGTGTTTCCGGACGGCGAATCCCGAGATGAGCGGGCGGGTGCTTAAGAAAGTGTTAATTGATCCCGCGGGGGTTGGGCGAAGAGATTTCGGAGATGGTTGAACCTTCACTCGGTCCGGCCGCGTAGTCACTGGCCAGGAACGGGAAAGGAGGCCGGGGCAGTCGTGGCCAGCCAGCCGATCATCGTTACCGCCGCCTATCGGGTGAGCCGCGGGCGCGAGGTCGAGTTCTGTTCGTGGGCGATCGCCCTATTCAGGCTGGCGGCCGAGCAGCCCGGATATCTCGGGGGCGGCGTGATCGCCGCCGGCAGCCCCGAGGGGGAATGGCATATCATCTACCGCTTCGCCAATGAGGACACGGCCCGGTCCTGGGAGCGATCTTTCACCTGGAGCCACTGGGGCGCGCAGTCGGCGTCGTTCACCCCGGAGGAGGTCGGCGAGGACGGTTCCGGCGTGCGGGACTGGTTCGAAGGGCCGGTGCGGCCGCTGCCGCCCCCGGAGAAGTGGAAACTGTGGTTCGTGAACACCGGCGCGGTCTTCCCGCCCGTTCTCATCTTCAATCTGTTCATCATCCCCTATCTGGCCGGTGTCAATCTGCTCGCCAGGACGCTGGCGCTGTGCGTGGGCGTCTCCGCGGTTGTCACCTGGCTGGTCATGCCCAGGCTCCAGCGGCTGCTCAAGAGCTGGCTCTATCCGTCCGTCCATTTGATGGGCCAGCGCAAAAGGCCGATGACGAACGGCCTGCCGCCCTCGGATCCTTTGGACGCCCGGTTCAACGCCTTTTCGAGCGGTAATGACCCGCGGGGGAATTCGAAAATCTCTCGGTGACGACGTGCGATGACCCGGCGCCGCTGCGAGGGGTGCTTTCGCCGTGCCACGGGAGAGGTGATCGTAGAAGGG
Source organism: Actinomadura vinacea (assembly GCF_039532545.1). Taxonomy (NCBI): domain Bacteria; kingdom Bacillati; phylum Actinomycetota; class Actinomycetes; order Streptosporangiales; family Thermomonosporaceae; genus Actinomadura; species Actinomadura vinacea. The sequence goes on from NZ_BAAARW010000002.1 coordinate 150,387, forward strand.
GTAAAGCAGTGAGCGGCATCAAGACGTTGATCATCGATAATTACGATTCCTACACCTACAATCTCTTCCAGTTCATCGCGGAGGTGAACGGCGCGGAGCCCGTGGTCGTCCGCAACGACGACCCGCTGTGCGCGGACCTCGATCCGCGGGCGTTCGACAACGTCGTCGTGTCACCCGGGCCGGGGCATCCGGCGGCCCCCCGCGACTTCGGCGCCGCGACGCGCCTGCTCGCCCAGGTGGACATCCCGGTGCTGGGCGTCTGCCTCGGGCACCAGGGGATCGGCCTCGGCGAGCAGGCGGTGGTGAGCCCGGCGCCCGAGCCCCGGCACGGCCACCTGTCGAAGATCACGCACACGGGCCGCGGGCTGTTCCGGGACCTGCCGCAGGAGTTCACCGCCGTCCGCTACCACTCGCTGCGCGTGGAGGAACCGCTGCCGGCGACGCTGGAGGCGACGGCGTGGGCCGAGGACGGCGTCCTGATGGGCCTGCGGCACCGCACCCGCCCGTTGTGGGGGGTGCAGTTCCATCCCGAGTCCGTCCTCACCGAGTTCGGGCACAGGATGCTCGCCAACTTCCGCGACCTGACCGCCGCCTGGCGCCGGGACGAGCCCGCGCGTACGGTCTCTGCCCCGCGCGGCGCCACTCTCAGCCGGCGGCGGAACATCAGGGGGATCACGCCGCGGGGCCCGTCCGGCACCGGATTCCGGCTGCACACCCGGAAGATCGACACGCTGGTGGACACCGAGGCGGCCTTCGGCAGGATGTACGCCGGCTCGCCGCACGCGTTCTGGCTGGACAGTTCCCGGGCGGAGCCGGGACAGGCGCGCTTCTCCTTCCTCGGGGACGGCTCCGGGCCGCTGGCCGAGATCGTCCGCTACGACGTCACGACGGGGATGACCGAGGTCGAGCGCCCCGGGCGGCCCGTCCAGAGAACGCGGACCGGCGTCTTCGACCACCTGAAACGCGAACTGGCCCGCCGCCGGGTGGACGCCCCCGCGCTCCCGTTCGACTTCACCTGCGGTTACGTCGGCTACTTCGGCTACGAGATGAAGGCCGACTGCGGGTCGCCGAACCGGCACCGGGCGCAGACCCCGGACGCCGGCTGGCTGTTCGCCGACCGGATCGTGGCGATCGACCACCGGGAAGGCGCGACCTACCTGCTCTGCCTGGCCGAGGACACCGAGGCGGGACGGCGCGACGCCGCCGACTGGCTGGACGCGACCGTGGTCCAGCTCAGCGGGATCCCGCCCCTCCCGGCGTTGGGGCAGCCCCCGCCGGTCACCGCGGACAGCGCCGCCGTCGAACCGTGGCTGGTACGCGACCGGGAGCGCTACCTCGCCGACATCGACGCGTGCCGGCGGGAACTGCGGGCGGGCACCAGCTACGAGATATGCCTGACCAACGCCGCGTGGCTGCCCGCGCCCTACGATCCCTACGACTTCTACCGGGCGCTGCGCCGCGGCAATCCCGCCCCGTACTCGGCGTTCCTGAGATTCCCCGGCCTGGACGTGGCGTGCTCCTCGCCCGAGCGCTTCCTCCGGGTCGACCGGGACGGCCGGGCCGAGGCCAGGCCGATCAAGGGCACCGCGCCGCGCAGCGAGGATCCGCTGGAGGACGCGGCGCTGCGGGACGCGCTGGCCGAGGGCGACAAGACCCGCGCCGAGAACCTGATGATCGTGGACCTGCTCCGCAACGACCTGGGCCGGGCCTGCGTGCCGGGGACCGTGCGGGTGCCCCGGCTGATGGCGGCCGAGACGTACGCGACCGTGCACCAGCTCGTCTCCACCGTCCGCGGCCGGCTGCGCGACGGCGCGGACGCGCTGGACTGCGTGCGCGCCTGCTTCCCCGGCGGCTCGATGACCGGGGCGCCGAAACTGCGCACGCTGGAGATCATCGACTCGCTGGAGAGCGAGGCCCGCGGCGTCTACTCGGGCGCCATCGGCTATCTGAGCTGCAACGGCGCGGCGGATCTCAACATCGTCATCCGCACCGCCGTCTTCACCGGCGGGTGGATGCACCTCGGCGCGGGCGGCGCGATCGTGCTCGGTTCCGACGCGGAGGAGGAGTACGCGGAGATGCTGCTGAAGACGGCCGCGCCGATGCGCGCGTACCACGCCTGGATCGCGGCGGGCGGAGTCCCGCGGCCGGCGGCGCTGAGCACCGAGCCCGCCCCCGACCTGGAGCAGGACCGATGAACGCCGCCGCCGAACTGGACGCGCGGGCACGGCGGCGCGGCTGGACGGCGCGCCCGGCCTTCTACGAGGGCGACCTGGTCTGGACCCACGGCGAGGTGCACGACCTGGCGGCCCGGGCGGCCACGCTCCTGGCGGGACGCGGTGTCCAGGCGGGCGACCGGGTACTGCTCGCGCTGCCCGACGGCATCTCCTGGGTGGTCGCGTTCCTGGCCGCGGCTCGGCTGGGCGCGACGGCGGTCCTGGCCAACCCCGCGCTCACCGCGGACGAGCACGATTTCATGGCCGAGGACGCCAAGGTGACGCTCTGCGTGAGCGGCCCCGGCCTGGAGGACCGTTTCGCCGGACGAGACCGGCTCGCAGGCGAGGCGCTGCTCGCCTCGGCGCGCGAGACCTCACCGGCGACCCGCTCTGAACCGGCCGACCGGCACACCCCCCTCTACATCCAGTACACCTCCGGGACGACCGGGCGGCCGAAGGGCGTCGTGCACCGGCACGGCGACCCCGAGACCTACCACGACCTGGTCGGTGAGCGGGTGCTGGGAATCGGGCCGGACGACGTGGCGCTGTCGGTGTCCAAGTTGTTCTTCGCCTACGGTTTCGGCAACGCGTTCGCGTTCCCGCTGTTCTCGGGGTCGGCCGCGGTGCTGGTCGGCGCGCGGCCCACACCGTCGCTGGTCGGCGAGTTGGTCGACCGCCACCGCGTCACGGTCCTGTACTCGGTGCCGTCGGCGTACGCGGCCTTGATGGACCAGGTGGGGCCGGACGCGCGGAAGGCGTTCGGGTCGGTGCGCGCCGCCGTCGCCGCCGGGGAGCGCATGCCGTGGGGCCTGGGGGAGCGGCTGGCCGGGCTGTTCGGCGCGCCGGTGCTGGAGCAGATCGGCTCCACCGAGGTCGGTCACGCGTTCTGCGCCAACGGGGTCGCCCACAACATGCCCGGCACCGTCGGCCCGGCCGTCCCCGGCTACGAGGTGGAACTGCGCGACCGCGACGGCGAGCCCTTGCCCGACGGAACCGAGGGCGAGCTGTGGGTGCGCGGGCCGACGGTCACCCACACCTACCTCAACCTGCCGCCCGCCGGCGGCCCGGCCGCGGCCGACGGCTGGCTGGCCACCCGTGACCTGGCCTACCGCACCCCCGCCGGCACGTTCATCCATCTCGGCCGGACCGACGACATGGAGATGGTCGGCGGGATCACCTTGTCGCCGCTGGAGGTCGAGGAGGTGCTGCACGGCCATCCGGCCGTCAGGGAGGTCGCGGTCGCGGCCCTCACCGACCCTCGGGGAGCCACCGCGCTGCACGCGTTCGTCGTCCCGGCGAGCATCGCCACCGTGGACGGCGCGCCGGACGCACGGGCGATCGAGTCCGACCTGATCGCGCTGGCCAGGCAGCGGCTGGCCCCGTTCAAGGTGCCCCGGTCCGTCCGGCTCGTGAGCGGCCTGCCCCGAACGCCGACCGGCAAGCTGCGCCGTCACCTCGTCCGGCGAGGGTCCTGGTGAACCCCGCCCTCCCCTTGGTCCGCAGAAAGGAACCGCACATGCCGCAACGTCTTCTCTCCGGGCGGGGCTTCTACCTCGGCCTGATGTTCCAGCGGGCGGCGGCCGCCCACGGCGACGTCGCGATCACCCTGGACCGGCCCCTGGACGCAGCGATGGACGCCGGGACGTCCCTCACCTACCGGGCGGCGGCCCGGCTGGTCGACGACCTGGCCGCCCGGCTCTGGGCGGCCGGGGTCCGGCCCTCCGAGCACGTCGCGATCCACAAGACCGACAACTTCGACATCGTGCTGGTCGCCTGCGCGGCCTCGCGGATCGGCGCCGTTCCCGCGCTGCTGTCGCCCGCGCTGGACGGCTCCGCCACCGCCGCGCTGCTCGGACGGCTGCACGCGCCGTGGCTGGTCACCGACCGGGCCACGCTGAACGGGCCGCTGGCCGGCACCGGCGCGGCCGACCTGGCCCGGCGGATCATCACCGTGGACGGCGGCGGCACCGTGAACGGCAACGTGAACGGCAACGTGAACGGGGCGGCCGCGGGCCCGATCGACCTGGCGGCCTTCGCCGGCGCCCCCGCCCGGCCGCCCGTCCGGCTGCACCCGCGCGATCCGGCGCTGATCACCCACAGTTCGGGGACGACGGGGGTCCCGAAACTGGCGGTGCACTGTCCCGAGACGATGTGGAACCGGCTGGTGCCGCAGCAGCTGATGGGCTGGCCCACCCGTGGCGAGACCGCGGCGCTGTGCATGTCGTTCGTGCACTCCCGCTTCTACCACCTGCTGGGTGTGCTGCTCGGCTTCGGCAGCCCGCTGCTGCTGCTGGTCGATCCCGCTCCGGCCGCCGTGGGGCCGCTGCTGGTCCGGCATCGTCCCGGCATCGTGGAGACCCATCCGAACACGTTCGTGCTCTGGGAGGAACTGGCCACGGCGCCCGGCACCCCGCTGGCGCGGGTCCGCTCCTACGGCAGCACGTTCGACGCGATCCACCCCCGCACGATCCGGCGGCTCCTGGGCGCGTCCCGGCGGCGAGCGCCCTGGCTGCTGCAGCTGTACGGCCAGAGCGAGACGGGGCCCGTGGCGTTCCGGTGGTACTCGCGGCGCGGCGCGACCCGCTCGAACGGACGGCTGGTGGGCACCCGGATTCCGGGCTTCACCCGGCTTCGGGTGGTCGACGACCACGGCGTTCCGTGCCCGGCGGGCGTGCCGGGCCACATCGAGGCGCGCACCCGGGGCCGCATCCTCGCCTACCACGGCGCGCCGGAGCAGTACGCCCGGCAGACCAACGGGGCCTGGTGGCGCATGGGGGACATGGGCTACCGCAACCGGTGGGGCGCGCTCTACCTGATCGACCGCGAGATCGACCAGATCGACTCGGTGGACAGCAGCCTGCACGTCGAGGACGTGCTGATGTCGCGGCTGGAGGAACTGCGCGAGGTGGTCATCGTGTCGGGGCCGGAGCGGGAGGCGGTGCCGGTGGTGTGCACGCGGGACGACCGGCCGCTGGACCTGAGCCGGTGGGAACGGGCCACCGCGGACCTGCCGCCGATGGCCGACCCCCGGCGGTGGAGGTTCGACGACCTGCCTCGGACCGGCACCTGGAAGATCAAACGCGTGGAGCTCATCCGGCTGCTCGCCGAGGACGCGGTCCCGGCCGTGCCCGGTGCCTGAGATGGCGTCCCGGCCGCCGGTCCTGGTGGTGGGCGCGGGGCCGGTGGGCCTGTCGGCCGCATTGGCGCTGCGCGCCCGCGGCCTGCCGGTCGCGGTGCTGGAAGCCGATCCGCAGGGCCGGGAGCGGCCGGGCAGCCGGGCGCTGTTCGTGCACCGCGAGTCGCTGCGGCTGCTGGACGCGGCGCATCCGGGGCTGGCCGGACGGCTCGTCGCGTACGGCCGTACGTGGCACACCCGCCGCACCCTCTTCCGGGGGCGGCAGGTGTACGCGCGCACGTACCCGCCGAGGGCCGACGCGGCGGGGCTGCCGCCGTTCACCAGCCTTCGCCAGGTGGACACCGAACGGTTCCTGCTCGCCGCCTGCGAGGACGCGGGCGTGACGTTCCACTGGGACGCTGAGATCCGCCGAGTACAGGTGTCCCCGGACGCGGCCGTGCTGACCGCGTCGGACGGCCGGAGCTGGACCGCCGACCACGTCATCGCGGCCGACGGCGCGCGCTCGACGGTACGGCGGGCACTGGACATCCCCATGCCGGGCACCCGTTCGGACGGATTCCACGTGGTCGTGGACGTCGCGGAGCCCTCCGACGCCGGACCCCCGGCCGAACGGGTCTTCCACTACGAGCACCCCGGCATGGGAGGGCGCACCCTCATGCGCGTACCGTTCACCGGAGGCTTCCAAGTGGACCTGCAATGCCGGGCGAGCGACTCGCCCGCAGCGTTCGGCACCGAAGAAGCGGTACGGAGATGGCTCCCCGAGGTCTTGGACGACGGCCGCGCCGATCGGATCCTCTGGGTCTCGACCTACCGTTTCAAGAGGATGGTCGCGGAACGGTTCACCGACCCCCATCACCGGGTGCTGCTGACCGGCGAGGCCGCGCACCTGTTCCCGCCGTTCGGCGCGCGGGGCATGAACAGCGGGATCGCGGACGCCGCCGCGGCGGCGCGGGCCGTCGCGGACGCCGTGGCGGAGCCCGGCCGCTCGGCGGCCGCAGTGGGCCGGTTCGCCGAGGCCCGGCGGTCCGCCGCGCTGTTCAACAGCGCCGCCGCCGGCGCCGCACTCGACCATTTGCGGCCGCGCCGCCGGACCGTGCGGCTCAAGCAGCGCGCGGCCGCGGCACTGGCGCCCCTCGTACCGCACTGCGGGGCCTGGCTGGAGCATGCGCCGTACGGTCCCCGGAACGGGCCGCCGACCAATCCAGGCGGAAAGTACTGACGGCCGACGCCGGCGAACCGGCACGCACAGAAGAAGGGGACATGGCCCGAACACACACCGACGCGAGCGCGGCGCCGCTCGCCGAGCACGAGCGGGTCCTGGCCTGGTGTCCGGTCCGCGGAATGCATTCAGCCGCGGACGAGGGCGGCGGGCTGCTGGCCGCGGACTCCTGGCTGGTCCGCGACGGGCGCGTACGGGGAATCGGCCGGCACGGCGAGCGCTTCATGAACGCCTGCTCCGAGACCGCCGCCGTCCCCGCTGACCAGGTACGCGAATTCTGGCGGGAGGCGCTGGCCGCCGTTCCGCGCCATGGCCACTGGTTCCCCAGGGTCGAACTCGGCGCGGACGAACCCGCCCAGCTCCGCCTGCGGCTGCGACCGGCTCCTCCGCTCGCGTCCCAGGTACGAGTGTGGGTGAGCGACCGGCCGGACCCGAGGTCGACGCCCCGTCGAAAGGGGCCGGACCTGCCCGCACTGGCCCGCCTGCGCCAGGAGGCGGTCGGCCACGGGGCGCAGGAGGCGCTGCTGAGCTCGGTCGGCGGGCTCGTACTGGAGGCGGCGAGCTCCAGCCTCCTGTGGTGGGAGGACGGCACATTGTGCCTTCCCGCACCGGCTCTGCCGACCCTGCCCGGCGTCACCACGAGCCTGATCCAGGAGCGCGCCCGGTCGGCGGGGACGCCGGTCGTCCACCGGCACCCGACTCTGGACGACCTGGACGGACTGGAAGTATGGCTGGTCAACGCGCTGCACGGCATCCGGCCGGTGACCGCCTGGACGGGACGGGCGCTCCGGGCCGGACCGGCCACGCGCGCGGCCGAATGGCGACGATGGCTGGACGGCCTCGGCCTGCCACTGTGATCATCAACCGCGAGAAAAGGGATCGGCCCATGAACGACCGTGTATCGCTCAAGAAGGCGACCCCGCGGGTGCAGGCCGCGATGGGCGCGCTGCACGCCGCGGCGGTGACGGCCGCCGAGGACGCGAAGCTCGAACCCGAGCTGCTCGAACTGGTCAGGATCCGCGCGTCGCAGATCAACGGCTGCGCCTTCTGCCTCGACATGCACACCAAGGACGCCCGGGCCCGAGGCGAGACCGAGCAGCGGATCTACGCGCTCAGCGCCTGGCGCGAGACCCCGTTCTACACCGACCGCGAGCGCGCCGCCCTCGCGCTGACCGAGGCGGTCACCCTGGTGCACGACGGGCACGTGCCCGACGAGGTCTACCGGGAGGCCGCCGAGGTCTTCGACGAGGCGGGGGTGGCGGCGCTGATCTGGGCGGCGACCGTGATCAACGCGTACAACCGCATGGCGGTCTCGACCCGCATGGTCCCCGGCGCCTACCGCCCCGCCGGCTGACCCGGGGGGGCACATCACGCCAACGCGCCGCCGGTCGTTCGCGGCGTCCGGCCCTCCACAGTCAAATCAGTTAGTTGATACAACCTTCTCTGTGGGATGTTGATGCGCGCGTCGCCGCCGGTCGCGCCGCCCTCGGACCGCCATCGGTCCGATCTTTTTAGAACATTCGCATTGAACGCTAGATCCACCTAGATCAAATAAGTAATATCTATCACTCATATCGACGGCACGGTCGGTCGAGGAGTGATGATTGCCGAAGCGCGAGAAGGTACAGGGGTCCCACCACCGGCGGCGCACACGATCCGTTCGGCAGAGGATTGCGCTGCTGCTGGCGCTTCCGCTGGTCGCCGTGGTGTCGCTGTGGGCGTTCGCCGCCGGAATCACCTCTTCGGCGGCGCTGCAGAGGTTCGACTACTCCACGATGCTGGAACGCATCGGAGTCCCGATCAGTGTGGCCGCCCAGGCGGTCCAGCACGAGCGGGCCGCGGCGGCCGGCGCGCTCGGCGCGCGAGGCGGGCGGGCGGCACAGCGCTTCCAGGAACAGGTGCGCAAGACCGACGCCGCGCTCGCCGCGTACCGGAAGTCGGCCTTCGCCGATGACGCCCAGGACGCCCTGGACCAGGCGACGGCCCAGCGGCTGCGGGGCATCGACCGGGCCTTCGAGGACCTGGGACGGCTGCGGTCCCAGGTCGACTCCCGTACCGTCACCGCGCTGGAGTGCATCGACGCCTACAGCGGAGTCTCGGACAGGACGATCCAACTGCTCGGCACGCTCGTCAACGTCAACGACACCGACGTCTACCAGAAGAGCCGCGCGCTGGTCGACGCCTTCTGGGCCCAGGATTTCCTGCTGCGCGAGGACGCCCTGGTGGCTTCGCTGCCGGCGAGCGGCCGGATGAGCGCCGCGGAGTACGCGGCCTTCGTGAAGTGGGCGGGGAACCACGCCCAGTTCTTCGCACTGGCCCGTACCGGGCTGTCCGGCGAGTCCTCCAAGATCCTGGAGACGCTGTGGGCCTCACCGCAGTACGCCTCGGTCCGGACGCTGGAGACCGGCATCGTGCGGGATCGGGCCGTCTCCGGTGCGGACGAGTGGCGAAACGCCACGGCGACGCTCACACCGGCGTGGACGCGGTCCACCACCCAGGCGGCCCGCATGGTGGATCGAGACCAGATCCAGCCGGTCGCCCGCCGGATCACGCTGCGGTTCGCGCTGGTGTGCGGGGGCGGGCTCCTGGTCGTGTTCGCCTCGGTGGTGTTCTCGCTGCTGTTCGCCCGCAACCTCGCCGGGGAGCTCCGATCCCTCCAGCGGACCGCGCAGCAGCTGGCGCACGAGCGGTTGCCGCAGGTGGTGGCGCGGCTCAGACGCGGCGAACCGGTGGACGTGGACTCCGAGGCGCCGCCCCCGGCCACCGGCAGGACGAGGGAGATCGTGCTGGTCGCCCAGGCGTTCGGCGCCGTCCAGCGCACCGCTGTGAGCACCGCGGTGGGGGAGGCGGAGCTGCGCGGCAGCATCAACAAGGTCTTCGTCAACCTCTCGTGGCGCAGCCAGTCGCTGCTCCATCGCCAGCTCAGGCTGCTGGACGCGATGGAGAGCCGGGCGTCCAGCCCCGAGGAACTGGACGACCTGTTCCGGCTGGACCACCTGACGACCCGGATGCGGCGGCACGCCGAGGGCCTGGTCATCCTGTCGGGCTCCCCGACGGTACGGGCCTGGGACCATCCGGTGATCGCCGAGGACGTGGTCCGCGCCGCGATCGCGGAGGTGGAGAACTACAGGCGGGTGGAGGTGGTCGGCGCGCCGGCGGCCGCGATCGGCGGTGAGGTCGTCGCCGACGTCATCCACCTGCTGGCCGAGCTCATCGAGAACGCCACCGAGTTCTCGCCGCCGGACACGGAGGTGACGGTGAAGATCGAATCCGTCGCCAGCGGGCTGGTGGTCGAGGTGGTGGACCGCGGGCTCGGCATCCATCCGCTCCAGCGGGACGAGCTCAACCGCCGCCTCGCCGAGCCCGTCGAGTTCGAGCTGGCCGACACCGACCGGCTGGGACTGTTCGTCGTCGCCCGGCTGGCCGCGCAGCACGGCGTCAGGGTGTCCCTGCAGGCTTCGCCGTACGGCGGCACCAGCGCCATCGTGCTGATCCCCAACCGTCTCATCGCCAGCGGCGACCAGTCCGTCGCCGCGGTCGCGCGGCCCGGCACGGCCGTCAACGGGACGGCGCGACCGGACGCATTCGCGGGTACGGCGCCGCGTCCGCTACGCCGTGAAAGGCCGTCTCGCCCCGCCGTCGCCGAGTGGCCCCCCGAATCGCCCGCGGCCGGGACGCCCGGTTGGGCGCCCACCGTCGCCGACCGGCCCGCCCCGGGAGCAAAGCAGGGCGGGGCGCCTCCGGAGGAGTCCAGCGAGGTCACCGGCGTGCTTCCCAAACGGGTCAGGCGGAGCCACATGTCGCCGCGGCTGCGTGACTCCGCCCCCCGGCACGCGAGGGAGCCCGAAGAACCGGACGACTTCGAAGAACCGAGTCCGGAGCTGAGTCGCGACCTGATGGCCTCCCTGCAATCGGGATGGCGGCGCGGCCGGGAGGACGAGGACGAGACGAACGACCCGCACGGGCACTGGGAGGAATCATGACGCCGCGCGCTGACGCGACCGGTCAGCTGGACTGGCTGCTCGAGGACCTGGTCCAGCGGGTCGGGGACATCCGGCAGGCGGTCCTGCTGTCGCGCGACGGCCTGGTCATGGCCGCGTCGGGCGACGTCACACGGCGGGACGCCGAGTTCCTCGCGGCGCTGTCCTCCGGTTTTCACAGCCTGGCCAACGGCGCCCGGGAGCACTTCGAGGCCGAACGCGTGCGCCAGACCGTCGTCGAGCTGGACGGAATGCTGTTCTTCGTCATCCCCGCGGGCAAGGGAAGCTGCCTCGCCGTGCTGAGCGACGCGGGCGGCAACGCCGGGCTGGTCGCCTACGAGACCACGCTGCTGATCAAACGGCTGCGGCACCAGCTCGCCGCGGCGCCCCGGCCCGACGCCGGCCGACCGGCCCGGCCGCCCGGCGCCCCGGGGTGATCGGCGTCATGGACGAGCCGAAGGAACGCTGGATCGGCCGGGACGCCGGTCCGATCGTCCGCCCGTACGCGGTGACCCGCGGACGTACCCGTCCGCGCGGTCTCCCGCTCGATCTGGTCACCCCGGTGGCGGCGACCGGACGCCTCCCCGATGACCGGACGCCTCTGTCCAGTGCGCAGTGGCGGGTGCTGGAACTGTGCCGCAGGCCGTCGACCCCGGCCGATCTGGCCTCGGAGCTGGACCTTCCGCTCCGCGTGGTCGAGATCCTGCTCGATGATCTGCGGGAGCAGTACCTCGTCGAGGAGCTCCGGCCGGCGGCGCCCGCCGAACGACCCGATCCCCGGATACTGATGAGGGTGCTCGATGAACTTCGCCGCCTCTGACACAGGCGCCGGTCTCCACCACGGTGGCGGAGACCCGGACGACGTCCCGCTGGACATGCTGAAGATCCTGGTCGCGGGCGGGTTCGGAGTCGGCAAGACCACCCTGGTCGGCGCCATCAGCGAGGTGCGTCCGCTGCGCACCGAGGCCGGGCTCACCGATGCCGGCGCCGGCGTCGACGACCTGAGCGGTGTGGAGGCCAAGGCCACGACCACGGTCGCCATGGACTTCGGCACCATCACCTTCTCCGGCGGCATCCGGTTGTACCTGTTCGGCACCCCCGGCCAGGAGCGCTTCTGGTTCATGTGGGACCAGCTGTCGCACGGGGCCGTCGGCGCGATCGTGCTGGTCGACACCCGCCGCCTCACCAGCAGTTTCGCGGCCATCGACTATTTCGAGGAGCGGCGGGTCCCCTTCATCGTCGCGGCCAACCGCTTCGACGGGTCGCGCCCCTTCACCGTCGAGGAGATCCGGGGCGCCCTGGACGTCGACCCTCGGGTCCCGGTGCTGCTCTGCGATGTGCGCGAGGCCGACGTGGTCAAGAACATCCTCGTCACGCTCGTCGAACACGCCCTTCGCTTCTCGGACGGCCGGCAGAGTGCCGGTGCGCCCCCGCGCACCGCTCACCCTTGACGGGCCGAGGGGCGTCGCCCGTGCCGCCGGTGGTTCCGGTCACTCCTCGTCGCCCTGGGCGGCCTGCGCGAACAGGTCCAGGCGGGACCTGACACGGCGGTCCAGGAACTCCCCGAGGACGCGGTCGAAGACGGCGTTGTCGTCCCCGGCGACCATGTGGTGGGCGCCCGCGACATCGGTGAACTCGGCGTGCGGCACCAGTTCGAGGAAGCGCTTGGAGTCGGCGACGCTGAGCACGTCGGACTCGCCGCCCCGGACCAGCAGCGTCGGCACCCGCAGGGACATCGCCGCGGCGCCGAGCCGCGCGGGGTCGATGAGCTTGTCGCGCTGGACGGCCTGGTGGGCGCGGTTGCTGAGGAACGCCGGGTCCCAGTGCCAGAAGAACCGGCCGTTCTCTTCCCGGAGGTTCTTGCGGAGCCCTTCGACGTTGCGGGGCCGCGGGCGGTGCGACAGGTAGGCCGCGACGGCGTCGGCGGCCTCCTCCAGGGAGGCGAACCCCTCGGTCCCGGTGCTCATGAACTCGCGGATCCGGTCGGTGCCCTTGGGCTGCAGGAACGGTGACACGTCCACCAGGACCAGGCCGAGCGCGAGTTCGGGGTGGTGCCCGAGGGCGGCCAGGGAGGAGTTGCCGCCCAGGGAGGCGCCGACGAGGATGGGAGGGCGGCCGAGGAAGTCGGCGATCCGCACGACGTCGGCGGCGAACTTGTTCAGCCCGTACCGCCCGTCGGGAGACCAGCCGCTCTCGCCGTGGCCGCGCAGGTCCACGGCGAGTGCGTACCAGCCGGACCCGGCCAGGTCGCGGGCGGTCGCGCGCCAGGAGTGCCGGGTCTGACCGCCCCCGTGGAGCAGCACGACCGGCGGATCGGCCGGATCTCCGTGCGCGTCCGCGACCAGCGTGACCTTGTCGTCGCAGTCGATCCTGAGCGTCGTAACATGCCCTTCGCTCACCGGGCGTCTCCCCTCTGCGGTGGGGACGTACGCCCCCGGCTCCTACAGCTATCACACAAAAGGGTTAATTAGTGTTATTTTACGTATGATTACCGAAACTCTTCATCGAGGGCGCCGAAGCGGCGAAGGGCCGGGGCTCCTTCACATGATTGGAGCGGGTCATGCTGCTGGAGGGCAAGGTCGTGTTCATCACCGGTGCCGCACGGGGGCAGGGCCGCAGCCATGCCGTCCGCATGGCGCGGGAAGGGGGCCGCGATCATCGGGGTGGACGTCTGCGCGCCCGTCTCGGCCGACAACGCCTACCCCGCCTCCACCCCCGCCGAGCTGGAGGAGACCGTCCGGCTCGTCGAAGCGGAAGGGGGCTCGATCGTGGCCCGCCGGGCCGACGTCCGGGATTCCGCGGCGCTCGAAGCCGTTCTGAAGGAGGGCGTCGCGCGGCTGGGCGGCCGGCTCGACGTGGTCGTGGCCAACGCCGGCATGTGCAACTGGGGACGGTTCTGGGAGATGTCGGACGAGCAGTGGCGGACGCTGATCGACATCAACCTGACCGGAGTGTGGCGGACGCTCAAGGCGGCGGTGCCGTACATGATCGAGGCGGGCAACGGAGGGTCGATCATCACCGTCAGCTCGGTCGCGGGCATCAAGTCGCTTCCGGGGCAGGCGCACTACAGCGCGGCCAAGCACGGCGTCGTGGGACTGACCAAGTCCGCCGCCATCGAACTCGGCGAATACGGGATCAGGGTCAATTCCGTGCACCCCTGGGGAGTCCGGACCGCGATGGGAGAGGACCCGGCCGTGCCCGAGATGTTCTCGCGGCACCCCTCCTACGAGGCGTCGTTCGCCGGCCTCCTTCCCGGCCTGCCCATCGCCGAGCCCGACGACATCACCGACGGGGTGCTCTGGCTGGCGTCGGACCTGTCCCGGGCGGTCACCGGAACCCAGCTGACCCTCGACATGGGTGCCACCAAGGTCTGAGCGCTCAGTCCGCGAGGCCGAGCAGGTCGATGGCCGCGACCACCAGCGCGGCGGGGTTGCCGCTCCCGTCGGACCGCACCCACTCGTTCCAGCCGACGATCGCGGCACTGGACACCGCGGCGGCGATCACCGCCGGACGGATGCCGTCCCGGGACGCCTTCACGCGGCGGCCCAGCTCCGCCGGCACCGACTCGTCGAGGATCGTCTCTCCCAGGTCCTTCGACCAGAGGTCGGGCGCGGCGACCAGCACGCGGGCCACGGCGTGCACCCTGGGCCGGTCGCCGGGCTCGACATGGGAGGTCTGCTCGTAGGCCGCCCGTAGCGCGGTGACAGGCCCCTCGTCGTCGGGCCGCGCCTCGAGCGCGTGGACGAGGTCTTGCCGCAACGACCGCCGGTAGCGCCGCAGCACCTCGTCCTTGGTCGCGAAGTAGCGGAAGAAGGTGCGCTGCGACATCCCGGCCGCTTCGGCGATCTCGTCCACGGACACCGCGTCGTAACCGCGCTCCAGGAACAGCCGGATGGCGATCCGGGCCACGTCGTCCTGGACGAGGCGCCTGCGCCGGGCGCGGAAGTCCTCGGCGCCGGCGGCGGGATCGGGGAGCATGGCGCCTCCTGCTGCGTCGATCTATTGACGATGTCAGTCACCAACCTTATTGTCAGTCACTGTCAACCACAAATCCCGCCCCCGGAGCGCGCTCATGACCGAATCGGCCGCCGCGGCGGCGGCGACGCCCCTGTCGCTCGACGCCGCCGCTCTCGCGGACTGGATCGGCGGGCGCTTGGGCGGTCCGGGCGCCCCGTTGACGGTGACGCGGATAGGGACGGCCACCGGCATCGGGAACGCCCTGTTCGAGCTGCGCCTGGGGGAGGACTCCTTCGTCCTGCGCAGGCCGCCGGCGGTGCTCAACGACGCGAGTGCCTCGAACATGGTCCGCGAGTGGCGGATCCTCACCGCGCTGGAGGGCACGCCCGTCCCGCATCCGGCACCGCGCCTGCTCTGCGAGGACCCCGAGGTGATCGGCGCGCCGTTCCTGGTGATGGACAAGGTCACCGGCTTCACACCGGGGTTCGAGATGCCGGAGCCGTTCGGGGCGGACCCGGCCCTCCGGCGAGGGCTGGCGGAGGCCTACGTGGACGCGCTCGTCGACCTCGCCGAGGTCGACTGGCGGGCGCGGGGACTGGACGGGCTGGGCAAGCCGAAGGGCTTCCTGGAGCGGCAGGTGCCGCGATGGCTGGCGCAGCTCGACCGCTACCGCACGCGGGACCTGCCGGAGCTGGGCTTCGTGACCGCTTGGCTGGAGCGCAACCGTCCGGAGGGCAGCGCTCCCGCCCTCATCCACGGCGACTACAGCCCGTTCAACGTCATGGTCGCCCCGGATCCGCCGCCGCGGCTCGCCGCGGTCATCGACTGGGACACGGGAACGATCGGTGACCCGCTGCTGGACATCGGCCACCTGGTGGCGCGCTGGACCGATCCGGGCGAGGAGCCGGTCCTGACTCCGCTGCCCGGCCGTCCCGGCGCCGACCCCACCCGCTCGGAGCTCGCCGCGCGCTACGAGCAACGGTCGGGGCGCGACCTTTCCGCTCTGCCGTACTACGCGTGCCTGGCGCTGTTCAAACTCGCTGTGATCCTGGAGGGCACCTACGCGCGGGAGGCCCGGCAGGGCGTGCCGGAGGAGAAGAACAGCATGGCCGTCATGGTCCCCCGGTTGATGGTGGCGGCGGCGGAGTTCGCCCGTGGCGAGCGGAGCCTGTGATGGGCGGGCCGGGCCGCGGGCGCTACCGGCGGATCTCCTGAGGAGGAACGGTCATGTGGGAGTTCTACACCGAACCCGAGTTCGCCGCCCGCCTGGAGTGGATGCGCGAGTTCGTCCAGGAGGAGGTCGCACCGCTGGAGGTCCTCTGGCCGCACCACCACCACCGGGTTCCGCCGCCATGGCTGAAGAAGGTGATCGATCCTCTCAAGGACGAGGTCCGGCGGCGCGGGCTGTGGGCCTGCCATCTCGGCCCGGAACTGGGCGGCCAGGGGTTCGGCCAGGTCAAGCTCAGCCTGATGAACGAGATCCTGGCGCCCTACCAGTGGGGGCCCACGATCTTCGGAGTGCAGGGCCCCGACACCGGCAACGCCGAGATCATCGCGCACTACGGGACGGCCGGGCAGAAGGACCGGTATCTGCGGCCGCTCCTGGCCGGTGAGCTGTTCTCGGCGTTCTCGATGACCGAGCCGCACGGCGGCTCGGACCCCACCGGATTCAGGTGCCGCGCGGTCCGCGACGGCGACGTCTGGGTCATCGACGGGGAGAAGTTCTTCACCTCCAACTCCGAGCAGGCCGCGTTCCTCATCGTCATGGCGGTGACCGACCCCGAAGCCGCCCCGCACCGCCGGATGTCGATGTTCCTGGTCCCCCGCGACACCCCCGGCATCGAGACGGTGCGCCCCACCCGGTACATGGGCGAGCCCGACGAGGCGATCGACCACGCGCTGCTGCGCTACACGGGCGTGCGGGTGCCCGCCGACGCCCTGCTCGGCGAGCCCGGCCAGGGCTTCGAGATCGCCCAGACCCGCCTGTCCGGAGGGCGCGTCCACCACGCCATGCGCGCCGTCGGGCAGGCGCAGTACGCCTTCGAGATGGCCTGCGAACGGGTCTTGAGCCGGACCACCCGGGGCCGTCCGCTCGCCGGCCGGCAGCTCGTCCAGCAGGCGATCACCGACAGCTACGCGCAGATCGAGCAGTTCCGGCTGTTCGTGCTGCGCACCGCGTGGCGGATCGACCAGGGGCACGGCTACACCGCCGAAGTCCGGCGTGACATCGCGGTGGCGAAGGTCCTGTCCGCGCGGGTCGCGCACGACGTCGTGCAGCGCGCGATGCACCTGCACGGAGCGTTGGGCGTGTCGGACGAGATGCCGTTCTCGACGCTGTGGCAGCTCGCCCCGGGGTACGGCATCTGGGACGGCCCGACCGAGGTGCACCTGTCGACCGCCGCGCGGCTGATCCTGCGCGAGCGGGAGCCGGCGCCGGGGGAGTGGCCCACCCAGTGGCTGCCCGCCCGCGTCGCGGCGGCCCGGGACAAGCACGCCGAGGCCCTCGCGGATCAGGCCGCCGAGACACGGCGATGACGAACGGAGCATGAGATGCATCCAGGTACGTTCGCCTCCACCGACCCGGACCGGCCCGCCGTCGTCGTCGAGCCCGACGGCGCCGTCCTCACCTATCGCGGGCTCGAGGAGCGCTCGAACCGGGTCGCGCACCTGCTGCGGGCGCGCGGCCTCGGGCCGGGCCGGTGCGTCGCGATCCTCGCGGAGAACCGCGCCGAGTACCTCGAGGCCGCCTGGGCCGCCCAGCGCGCCGGGCTGTACTACGTGGGCATCAACAGGCACCTGACCGCCGACGAGGCCGCCTACATCGTCAGGGACAGCGCGGCCGACCTGATCATCGCCTCCGACGGGCTCGCCGACCTCGCGGCCGACGTGGTCCGCGATCCGGCGCTCGCCCCGGCCGGCCGGCTCATGCTCGGCGAGCCCCGGGACGGCTGGGACGGTTACGAGGACGCCATCGCCGCCCAGCCGGCCACGCCCATCGGCGACGAGTGCGAGGGCGACTTCATGCTCTATTCCTCCGGGACGACCGGCCGGCCCAAGGGCATCAAGCGCCCGCTTTCCGGAGCCCCGCTGGGTACCTCCTCCCAGCAGCCGCAGCAGTGGCTGCGTGAAGGGCTCGGCCTGGGACCCGGCGACGTCTACCTCTCCCCGGCGCCCCTCTACCATGCCGCGCCCCTGGCCTGGTCCATGGCCGCCCACCGCATCGGGGCGACCGTCGTGGTCATGCGCAAGTTCGACGCGGAGCTCGCACTGGCGCTGATCGAACGGCACCGGGTGACGCACTGCCAGTGGGTGCCGACGATGTTCGTGCGGATGCTCAAGCTCCCGCCGGAGGTCCGGGACCGCTACGACCTGTCCAGCGTGCGGCAGGCCGTCCACGCCGCCGCGCCGTGCCCGGTCGAGGTCAAGAGGGCCATGATCGACTGGTGGGGGCCGGTCCTCTACGAGTACTACTCCAGCACCGAGGGCGCGGGCACCACCGCCATCACCTCCGCGGAGTGGCTGCGCAAGCCCGGCTCGGTCGGCAGGCCCCTGATGGGCACGCCCTACATCACCGACGACGAGGGCAACGAGCTTCCGCCCGGCGAGGTCGGGACGGTCTGGTTCACCGGCGGGGCGGCCTTCGAGTACCACGGCGACCCCGGCAAGTCCGCGGCCGCCAGGGACGCCCGCGGGGGCGTGTCGGTCGGCGACGTCGGCCACCTCGACGAGGACGGGTACCTCTTCCTCAGCGACCGCCGCCCGCACCTGATCATCTCCGGCGGGGTCAACATCTACCCCCAGGAGATCGAGGACGCCCTCGTGATGCATCCCGCCGTCCTGGACGTCGGGGTCGTCGGGATTCCGGATCCGGAGATGGGCGAGCGAGTCGTCGCCGTGGCGCAGCCCCGGGACCCCGCCGCGGCGGGACCCGGACTGGCCGCCGATCTCCTGGCGTTCGCGCGGTCGAGGCTGGCCGGTTTCAAGGTCCCGCGCGAGGTGCGGTTCGCCGGTGAACTGCCCCGAACCCCGACGGGCAAGCTGCGCAAGCACGAGCTGACGGCCCGGGTCCTCGCCGACGCACCGGCGGAGCCGGCGTGAGTCCGTCCTCCTCTCCCCCTGCGGCAGGAGGAGACCCGGCTCTTCGCACGGGTGGCGCTGGAGCCGGACGCCGCGGAGGGGGTGGCCGCCTTCCTGGAGAAGCGGCCGCCGCAGTGGACCGGGCGGTCCTCGACGGAGCCCGTGCGGGGTCGGCCCTGAGGGCCTGACGCGCGGGCCGGATGCCACCCGGGCGAGAAGCGCCCGCCGGGTTTGTTCCGAATCGCGTAGCGTTGCTCGCACAATCGTTCGGGCGTGATCTCTGGAGGCGCGCCATGCACGGTCCTGGCCGGCGTGGCTCGGTGGCCCCGCGATCCGCCTGGGTGTTCGCAGTGGCCTTCCTGTGCCTGGTCCTGCCCGCGCGGCTGGCCGTCGCGGCGCAGGAGGCAGGGGCGGCCGCCGTCGCGGCGGCCGCGGCGCTGTTCGTGCTGCCGCTGCTGTACGCCGTCCCGCCCGGACGGGTGCTGTGGGCCCGCCACCGAGGCCGGCTGCTCACCGCGCAGGCCGTCCTGACCTACCTGCCCTTCGCCGTCTTCGGGGACGGCTGGATCGTGGGCCTCTCGGGGCTTCTCGGCGGTCTGCTGCTGCTCGGTGTGAGAGCGCCCGCGTCGTGGATCTCGTTCGGCACGGTTCTCGCGGTCGAAGGAGTGCTGCGGGTCGGCACCCTGCCGGCCGACGCGACGTGGTCGTCGATCGCCTGGGCCTTCACCGTCCCGGTGTACACGGCACTGTCGTTGTTCGGTCTGGTCCGGCTGGCCGACCTGGTGACCGACCTGCACAGGACCCAGGCCGAACTGGCGGCGCTGGCCGTCGTCCGGCAGCGGCTCCGCTCGGCGGAACGGCTGCGCGAGGCGATCGGCGACCGCCTCGAGACCGTCACGGCGCACGCCGAGGCGGCCTTGCCGATGCTGGCCCGCGAACCGGACCGGGCCCGCGGCCGGCTGACCGAGGCGGCCGCCGTCGCCCGCCAGGCCCTCGACCAGGTCCGCTCGGCGGCCGACGACCGCGGCCCGCCGGAGACCGGACGGGCGGGCGGCACCGTGGCGCTGCGGATGGCCAGGCTCGTGCTGGTGGCGGTGCTGTGCGCCTATTCGACGCAGATCCTGGCGAACACCTTCGACTCGGGCACCGCGGCGTCGGCCAAAGGGGGTGCGGCGGCCGTCATCGTCGCGATCGTTGCGCTGCAACTGCGGCACACGCGGGGCCGCCCGCGCGGCTGGGCCTGGACGCTCGCGGCCCAGACGCTGCTGTGCTTCGCGCCCTTCCAGGTCCACGACGAGCTGAGCCTGCTCGGGATGGCGGGGTTCGCGGCGGGCTCGGCGCTGCTGCTCCTGCCGGGCCGGTGGGCGTGGGCGGCGTTCGCGGCCGTCCTGGCCGGCGTCGGGACGCTCATCACCGCCTACAGCCCCTATGGCGTCCACGATGTGGTGTACGTGTCGTCGATGACGGCGACGACCGGCCTGGTGGTGTACGGGCTGTCGCGCCTGACCGAGCTGGCGCGCCGGGTGGAGGCGGCCCGCCGGGAGCTGGCCCGGATGGCCGTGGCGCAGGAGCGCCTGCGCGTGGCCAGGGACACCCACGACATGCTCGGCCTGGGCCTGTCGGCCATCGCGCTCAAGTGCGACCTGGTCGTGCGGCTGATCGGGCGCGACGACGGCAGGGCCCGCGAGGAACTCGGGCGGCTCCTGGAGATCGCCGCCAGGGCGCGCGGCGACGTCCTCTCGGTGACCGGCGCCGGTGAGGCGCACCGCCGCCTGTCCCTGCACGTCGAACTCGCCGCGGCGCGGGACGCGCTGGCGGCGGCCGGCGTCGAGGTCCGTGCCGACGTGCCCGCCGTGCCCGTCCCGCCTCGAACCGACGCGGTGCTGGCCACCGTGCTGCGGGAGGCCGTCACCAACATCCTGCGCCACTCCGCCGCCCGGCGGTGCACCATCGGCCTGTCCATCACCGAGGAGGCCGTCCGGCTGCGCGTGGTCAACGACGGTGTCCCCGCGTCCGGGACGACCGGCGCAGGCGGGACCGGTATCGGGAACCTCCGCGCGCGCGTCCGGGCCGTCGGCGGGCGCCTCGCCGCCGGTCCCGACGGCGCGGGCCGCTACGAGCTGGCCGTCGAGATCCCCGTCCCGCCGTGACCGTCGGCTCCCGGTGTTAGCTTTGGGCCCAGGTGCGGTGCCCGGACGGTGATCGGGCGGATCGCGGTCGCTGCGGGAGGAACGGATGGTCCGGGTTCTGATCGCCGAGGACATGCGCATCCTGCGCGACACCCTGGCCGCCCTGCTGGAGCTGGAGGACGACCTGGAGGTCGTCGCGGAGCTGGGCTCCGGTGACGCGATCGTGCCCGCCGCGTTGCGGAGCCGGCCGGACGTGGCGATGATCGACATCGATCTGCCGGGCGTGGACGGGCTCACCGCGGCGGCCGAGCTGCACCGGCGGCTGCCGCACTGCCGCACCCTCATCCTCACCGGCCTGGGCAGGCCGGGGACGCTGCGCCGCGCGCTCGCCGCGCACGTGGCCGGGTTCGTCGTCAAGGACACCCCGTCCCAGCAGCTGATCGACGCGGTGCGGCGGGTGGCCGCCGGGGACCGCGTGATCGACCCGCAGCTCGCGGTGGCCGCGCTGGAGGCGGCCGACAACCCGCTCTCGCCGCGGGAGGCCGAGGTCCTCAGGCGGCACGCGGCCGGCGCCTCCGCGGCGGAGATCGCCGCCGACATGCATCTGTCGTACGGGACCGTGCGGAACTACCTGGCGTCGGCGGTCACCAAGCTGGGCGCCCGCAACCGGGTGGACGCCGCGCGGATCGCCGACGAGGCGGGCTGGCTGTAGACCCGCCGCCACACGGCCGGGCGTGCGGTCTGCAGGGGCCCGGCGATGCAGACCGCACGCCGGGGTCGTGCACGCGGCACTGACGCCGGGTCCTCCGGCGAGCCGATACTGGGCCCAGGGGCGACCTCATCGGCGCCGTCCGTCACGTCGCGCGAGGTGAGCGGCCCGGCGAACGCCGGTGACCGACGTGCATTCTGCACCTTGCGCGGCTGCGAACCCCACACGCAGGTCATGCGCCTGACACTGGCCGCGTTTATCCAGGTCAACCCAGAATTTTTGGGACATGGCAGTGCTTTCGCCCCCGTTTCAGGAGTGCTGGAGATGAACTTGCGCTTCGCCCGCCACTACCTGGAGATGGTCGTGGCGATGATGGTCGGGATGCTGGTCTTCGGGGCCGTGCTCGGCGCCGTCCTCGGCGCCGTCGGGCTGGACTACTCGCACGCCGAGCATCCGGCGATCGGCTCGCTGGAGATGGCGTTCACCATGTCGCTGGGCATGGTCGCGTGGATGCGCTACCGCGGCCACGGCTGGGCGCCCACCCTGGAGATGGCCGCGGCCATGTTCGCCCCGCTGGCGGTGCTCCTGCCCTTGCTGTGGACGGGCGCCGTCTCCGGCGACTCGGTGATGATGCTGCTGCACGTCCTGATGCTGCCGGCGATGCTCGCCGCCATGCTCCGCCGCCGCGACGAGTACTCCGCGGCCCACGGGCGGGGCGAGCGGGTCGTGCGGGTGCTCGGCCGCGCCGCGGCCGTCCTGGCGGCCTTCCTCCTCGTCCCGGCCGCCGTGTACGCCGTCGGCGCCAACGCCTACGAGGCGAGCCGGTACACACAGCCCGAGGCGACCGGGGCCGCCGCGTCGGCGGTCGCCGCCGCCACCCCGCCGGCGCACGACCCCCGCAAGCCGACGGCCGTGATCGTCGTCGGGAACGGCGGCGCCAACATCGCCGACACGCTCGTCCCCTTCGAGGTCCTGTCGAGCACGGGCGCGTTCAACGTCTACACCGTCGCGCCCGAACGCCGCCCGCTGCCCCTGCTCGGCGGGCTGGACCTGGTCCCCGACCTCGGCTTCGCGCAACTGGACCAGCGGCTGGGCGGCAAGGCCCCGGACGTCACCGTCGTCCCGGACATGCCCGAGGACGACGCCGCCGACGCCAAGGTGACCGCGTGGCTGCGGGGCAGGGCGAGCGACGGGCTGCTGCTGGGCGTGTGCACCGGCGCCAGGCTGCTCGCCGAGGCCGGCGTGCTCGACGGCCGGGACGCGACCTCGCACTGGTACCGGCTCCCCAAGCTCGAAGAGGACCATCCCGAGGTGAAGTGGCGGCGCGGGACCCGCTACCTGGACGACGGCGACGTCATCACCACCGGCGGGCTGCTGTCCTCGGTCGACGGGACGCTGCGGGCGGTCGAGCGGCTCGTGAACGCCGACGCCGCCGCGGCCGCCGCCAGGGCCGTCGGCTGGCGGCACTACTCACCCGGGAAGCCCGCGAGCCTGCCGGCGGCGGAGCTGACCCCGTCCAACGCCATCGTGCACCTGCTCAACCTCGGCTACCGCTCGAGCGGCACCACCGTGGGGGTGCTGCTCACCGGCGGCGTCGGCGAGATCGAGCTGGCCGCCGCGTTCGACCCGTACGCCGAGGTCAAGTCGGCCCGCACCCTCGCGATCGCGGCTGATGACGGCAGCGTCCGCTCCCGCCACGGCCTGACCTTCATCCCACGGGACGACCTGGACGCCATGGGCCGCGTCGACCGGCTGGTGGTCCCCGGCGCGGGCGCCGCGGCCAGGCCCGACGCCCGGATCGCCGCCGCCGCGCGCCGCGCCGATGTGCCCGTGGACTACCTGCACGAACGGCCGGGCTTCGGGTTCGACGCGGCACTGCGCGGCATGGCCCGCACCATGGACGTCCCCACGGCGGAGTGGACCGGCAAGATCCTGGAGTACCCCACCGCCGGGCTCGGGCTGTCCGGTCCGGCATGGCCGTGGACGCTCGCCCTGCGCCCGCTCCTGCTCGGCCTGGCCGGGCTCGCCGTCGCCCTGGTCGCCGCGCGTCTGGTGCGCCGGGCCCGCGCGCGCCGATCCTGAACACCTTCCGGACACCGACGGTCGCCCGCCGTACTAGGCTGTTCGCGCCGGTACGGCGGGCTTTGGGGAGGAAAGCGGGTGCCGGAACATCTGGAATTGCTCGTCTCCGATGAGCCGCTTCTGGACCTTTACTCATACGGCCCCTGGCGCGTCCCGGACGGCCTGTACGAGGAGATCCGCGCCCGCGTCGACGCACTGGTCGCCGACCCGCGCTGCGCGGAGCTGACCACCGACCGGCACGGGTTCCTCGAGAACCCCGCCCCGCTGGTGGTGGCCGAGCTCGTCGTGGTGACCGAGTTCCTGACCGGCGCGTCGGCCGTCATCGCCGGGTCGCACTCGCGGCTGGGACGGAACTTCTTCGGCCACTACCGCCGGACGCGCCCCGATCCGCTGATCCCCGTCATCGACTGGGGCGTCAGCGGCGGTGCCTTCCTGCCGATCAACTGGCTCCAGGACGCGCCGGACCTCGATCTCGCGCTGGCGCTGAACCGCGAGCTGCTCGACGTCTTCGACGGGCTGGCGCCGCTGGAGGCCCGGCGGCGGGCGCTGATGGAGCTGTACGAGGACCCGCCGCCCGGATTCGCCGACCTGCACCCGGCGGAACGGCCCGGCGCGTGGGCCGCGCACGCCGGCGACGAGACCGTCGCGGTGCTGCCCGAGCTCGCCGGGCCGATCGGCTACCTGGAATGGACGTGCGCCGGGCTGCTGCCCGTGCACGAGCACCTGCTGCGGATCGCGCCGCACGAGGAGAGCACCGATGAGCTGCTCGTCCACCTCCTGCTGCAGGGCGGGCTCACCCAGGTTCCCGCCGAGCTCGCGGCCGTCGTCGGCGAGGACGCCTACGCCGAGCTGCTCGCGCGCTTCGCCGCCGAGCGCGCCGGTTTCGACCCGGAGGACTGGCGCACCGCCACCCGGTCGTGGCTGGCCAGGGCCCTCGTCGCGGGCGCGGGCGAGGCCTGCCGCGGCTGGCTGGACATGGCGGTGCGGTTCACCGGCGCCGTGCAGGGGTTCCCCGGCGACGCCCGCGCCCCGAACCCGGTGCGGGTCCCGGTCGGCGAGTTCACCGTGGACGTCCGCCGCCTGTTCGCCCCCCGCCGCCGCGTGGTCAACCCGCTGGCCGAAGGGCTCCGCCGGACGCCGTCCCCCGCCGGTGACGCGCGGCCCGCGAAGGTCGACTCCGGACTGATCGGGCAGCCGGACGCCGTCGCGGCGCTGGAGGAGATCGCCGCGGGCGGCGGGCCCGTCCGGCTGCTGCTCACCGGGCCGGACGGCACCGGCAAGCGCGACACCGCCCAGGAGATCGTCCGGCTGCTGGCGGAACGGTCGATCACCGAGCGTCCGCTGTGGCTGGCCGGCGACTTCTTCGCCGCCAAGGAGGTCTCCGCCGCCACCACGGTCATGTTCAACGACGCCCGCGAATGCGCCGGCAAACGGCTGATGATCATCGATGGGCTGGACGTCGTCTGCCGGGACGAACGCAGCGGCGAGGCCATCGTGGAGGAGCTGCACCGGGCCGTCGACGTGCACGACGACCTGCACTTCGTCGCGCTGTGCGAACCCGGCGGCGACGCGCTGCTCCGCGAGGTCAACCCCGCGCTCGCGCTGCGGTTCAAGGTCGTCCCGACCCACCCGTTCGACGCCGCGGGCTACGCCGGGCTGTTCGACCGCGCCCTGCGCGAGCGCGGGGCGCGCGCGGACGAGGAGGCCTTGACCGCGGCGGGCGAACTGCTCGTCCGGACGCCGCCGGTGCGGAACCTGCGCAACGCCCGCCTGGCGCACCACCTCGCCGGCACCGTGGCGGACGCCGTCCGCGAGCGCACCGCGCCGGGGGAGGAGCCCGTCGCCGGGCGGGCCGACATCCCCGCCTCGCTCGACACCGCCGCGACGCCCGGCGACCCGATGGCAGAACTGGCCGCGCTGACCGGCCTCGGCACCGTCAAGCAGGAGATCGAGCTGATCGCGGCGGGCGCCGAGGCCGCGCGGCTGCGCCGGGAGGCCGGGCTGCCCGCCACCCCCGCGCCCGCCCGGCACATGGTGTTCACCGGCGGGCCCGGCACCGGCAAGACCGTCGTGGCCCGCCTGGTCGCCCGCCTCTTCAAGGACCTGGGCGTGCTGTCGTCCGGCCACCTGGTCGAGGCCTCCCGGGCCCGGCTCGTCGGCCAGTACCTCGGCGAGACCGCCGCCAAGACGCGCGGCGTCGTGCGGCGAGCGGTGGGCGGGGTGCTGTTCATCGACGAGGCCTACGCGCTCACCCAGAGCACCCTGGACCAGGACTACGGCTCCGAGGCGGTCGCCGAACTGCTGAAGGCCATGGAGGACCACCGCGACGACCTGGTGGTCATCGCCGCCGGCTACGAGCGCGAGATGAGCGCCTTCCTCGCCGCCAACCCCGGGCTGGAGTCCAGGATCCCCAAGCGGCTGGTGTTCCCCGACTACTCCGAGGCCGAGCTCGTGGAGATCTTCGAGCACCTCGCCGCCGCGGAGGGCCTCACCCTGGCCCCGGACGTCCCCGAGCGGCTCCGCGGACTGCTCCGCGACGTCCCGCGCGGCCCGTCCTTCGGCAACGGCCGGCTCATGCGCAACCTCCTGGACGCCGCCATCGCGGTCCAGGGGGAGCGGCTCACCGAGGGCGACCGTCCCGACGACGGCGAGATCACCACGCTGCGCGCCGCCGACCTGCGGCCGGTCACCGCGGACGAGCCCGGGAACATCGGCCTCTACCTCTGACGGCACGGCCCTCGCGACGGGGCCCGGTGGCCGCGGCCCCTCCAGGGCGTCCGATTCCGTGCAAGTTCGTCCGACGGGTTGTCCTAGCAGTTGGAAGGCCCATTCGATGTATCTGCGGATCTCACCGGAGGGCTCAAGCGGAAGGCAAGGGTGTCGTGAACATCGAACGCATATCGGCCGCGTCCCATCTGACGAAGGTCATACGAGATCGCGACGCCGGGCCGTCGTTGTTCTTCGGAGGGCTGCTGCGCGGATGGCGGGAACGCGCGCTGCTCACCCAGGAGCAGCTGGCCGAACGGGCCGGCCTCAACGTCCGGACCGTTCGCCGGATGGAGAGCGGCAGACTCCAGCAGCCTCGCGCGACGTCGATCCTGCTGTTGGCGAAGGCGCTGGAACTGGACGGCGAGGAGCGGGCGGCGCTGGCCGCGGTCGCACGCGGTCTGCCCGCTCGCCCCGAACGCGACGACCTGGTCGTGACCGTCCCGCGTCAGCTACCCGCGGGCGTGGCGACGCTCATGGGCCGCGGTCGCGAACTGGCGGCGCTGGAGGGGCACGAGAGCGAGGACCCGGCGGCGGTCGTCGCCGTCGACGGCATGGCCGGAGTCGGCAAGACGGCGCTGGCCCTTCATGCCGCCCACCGGCTCGCGCCCCGGTTTCCCGACGGGCAGCTGTTCGTGGACCTGCACGGCCATACTCGGGGAACGGCACCGGTCGACCCGGCCCACGCGCTCGAACGGGTCCTCCGCGCGCTCGGTGTCGCCGGTGCGCGCATCCCCGCGCACATCGACGACCGTGCCGCGCTTTACCGCGGCGTCGTGGCCGATCGCAGGGTGCTGGTGGTCCTCGACGACGCCGCCGGCGAGGACCAGGTCCGCCCGCTGCTGCCCGCCTCCCCGACCTGCCGGGTCATCGTCACCGCCCGGCAGCGGCTGATCGGCCTGGACGGCACCCGGACCCTGTCTCTGGACGTCCTCCCGGTGGACGAGGCGGTGGCCGTGTTCACCCGCACGGCCGGGGAGAAGCGCGTCACGGACGCACCGGCGGGCGCCCTGCGGGAGACGGCCGAGCGCTGCGGGCGGCTCCCGCTCGCCCTCCGCATCGCCGCCGTCCGGCTCCGGTCGCACGCCGCCTGGAGCGTGAGAGACCTCCTGGAGCGGCTGAACGACGACCGGCTGGCCGAGTTGAAGGCCGGACGGCACAGCGTCACCGCGGCCCTGGACCTGTCTTACCAGAGGCTCCCCGACGATCAGCGGCGTGCCTACCGGCTGCTGGGTTCGCACACCGGGACCGACTTCAGCGCGGAGACGGCCGCCGCCGTGCTGGACACGACCGTCGCACGGTCGAGGCGGCTGCTGGACCACCTGATGGACGTCCATCTCCTGCAAGAGCCCGCTCCCCGCCGGTACCGGTTCCACGATCTGGTCCGCGACCACGCCTCTCAGACAGTGGACCGCCGAGCTTGAGCGGCGCCGCCGCACTCCGGGGACGGGCCGGGAGGGACGACCCGGCCGGCGGCGAGCTTGGTGAACCGGCCCCCCGGGTTCCTCGTGATCCATCTGGTCCTGCCGAACTCGACTCTGATGCCGGTCACCTTCCCGGGGCCCGTCCGGGCAACGACGCCGTTCACGTCCTGACGGTCCCCGGGAAGGATTCTGGGCGGCTCCGGCGTGCGCCCGGAGGCGACGGTCTCCAACGGCCTGCCCGAGGCGTCGGTGAAGCCCACGGTGAACGTCGGGAACGCCACGGCCCGGGTGTTCCTGTTCTCGATCACGAGCCCGTAGGAGAGCATGCGGATCCCGTGACGGCCGCCGGTCTCGGCGAAGCTCTTCTTCACGACGCGTAGCCGGCCGTTGTCGCCGAACGTGTCGAACGTCCGCGCCGATGCGGAGGGCGGCCCAGCCGGCCCCTCCGCATCGGCCCGAGCGGAGACGCCGCACCCCGTCGTGACGGCGACTCCCGCGAATCCGCCGATCACGATCGCCGCTCCCGCCCGGCGGTTCATCCCGGTGGCCCGTCACGATTCCCGGGTGTCGTTCAGAGAGCGCGGTCCTCGGGCACCGCGGACGATCCTCATCTTGTTCTCTCCCTCGTGACGCCGAGCGTCGTGCCTGCCTTACCTGCCAAGCTTCGACCGCCGGGAGAGGCGGGACCAGGCATGCGACCGGACATTGACCGGACATGCACCGACCGGACATGCGTCGATCCGGACGAACTCGCCGTTGCGGTGCTGAACGCGCTGAAGGGGTGATATTTCGGAGCGGGTCGGTCGTCACGGTCGAGCGGAAAAGATTTTGTCAGGAGGAAGGAGGGCGGTGCTCCTTGCGGACCGGGTTCGCCTTCCCAGCCCGGTTTTCCTTGGCAGGCTGTTTAGTCCGCAGTTTTTGTTCCGCCAGGTAGTTGATGTGGAAATTTCAACAAACTTAGCGTGAGGCTGCGATACGCCGGTGCGATCAACCGTTCCGCGACCCGGCACGAGGTGGGGCCGCAATTGAGGACCCATCTCGGAGTCGCGGTACACCAGCACTGCCAGGACCGGGAAATTGGTTGGATGTCGGTTCAGTGAAAAGGTCGAGAGGATGGTGGAGTCGCTTGGATCGACCGCCGCGGCCTGCGGGTTCTCTGCGACATGGATGCGGTCGTCACTGAAGTGACCCGACCATTCGGTGGTCGCCGACGGCGCTCGGCACCTCGTGTAGTCCGTCCATGTGGGAAAGCGCTGTTTCCGTTAGAACGGTCCACGAGAGCATCCAACATGCATTAACGGGCATGGCATGCCGAGTTGCCGTCCATGGAATGAAGCCGACTATTCTTCCCACTGGGGCAGCGCGCGTCGCCGTTTGCGGATCGAGGGAGGCTTAATGGAGCCGTTGGGCGCGGACGATCCGACGCGGATCGGTGGCTTCGAGCTGATCGCTCGGCTGGGCGCCGGAGGGATGGGCCGCGTGTTCCTCGGGCGGGCCGCTTCCGGGGATCTCGTCGCGGTGAAGGTCATCCACGCCCGCTTCGCTCAGCGGGCGGACCGCCGCGAGCGGTTCGCCCGTGAGATCCACGCCGCGGGCAGCATCGACCCGGCCTACGTCGCGCCGATCGTGGACCACGACCTGGGCGCCGACGAGCCCTGGCTGGCGACGGCCTACCTGCCCGGCCTCACACTGCGGCAGGCGGTGGAGCTGCACGGCCCGTTGCCAGGGCCCGCGGTCCGGGCGCTGGCGGTGGCGCTGGCCAGGGCGCTGACGGCGATCCACGGCGCGGGCGTGCTGCACCGGGACCTCAAACCGTCGAACCTGGTGCTCACCTCGGACGGCCCCCGGGTGGTGGACTTCGGCGTCGCCCGTCCCGACGGGACCGACACGATCACCATGCCCGGGGCGGTGCTCGGCACCCCCGGCTACATTCCACCCGAACGGATCCGCGATCGGCGCTCGGACGCCGCCGGCGACGTCTTCGCGCTCGGCGCGGTGCTGGTCTACGCCGCCACCGGGGAAGGCCCGTTCGGCACCGGCTCGGCTCAGGTACTGCTCTACCGCACCCAGTTCCAGGAACCGAGCCTCGACGGCCTCGAGACCGCCCTGGACGACCCGGAGCTCACCGAGCTCATAGCACGCTGCCTCGCCCGCGATCCCGGGCGCCGGCCGCCGCCCGACGAGATCGCCGGACGGTTCGCGGGAGCGCCCGCCCTTGCCGGCGTCCGATGGTTGCCCCAGGAGGTCGCCGCCGGCGTCTCCGAGGCCGGCGGAACGCCTCAGGCGGCCGTCCGCTCCTGGTTCGGGCCGCGCACCCGCCGCCGGACGGTCCTCGCCCTGGTCGCGGCCACCGCCGTCGTGGCGCCTCTGGGGGCGGTGGCGCACGGCGCGTCGGTCGGCAGGCCCCGGCGGCCGTCCCGCAGCAGATCGCCGCTGTGGAGCTACGCCAGCCCTGACGCCGAAAACCGGCACTGGTTCAACCGGCCCACCGTCGCGGGGGACAGGGTCTACCTGAGCTCCACCAAAGGAATCCATGCGCTGAGCTGCGGAGAAGGCAGAGTCCTATGGACCGCCAGCCGAGGCGTGCCGGTTTTCTCAGGTGTCGCGGTGATGGAGCAGGGGACCGTGCTGCTCAGCGATGGGCAGCTGTGGGCCCTGGCGGCGAGCGACGGCTCCCCGCTCCCGCAGTGGTCGAACACGACCGTCGGCAGGACCGGTACCCCGGCCGTGGTGGGCGGCTTGACCTTGGTGTGCGACAGCGCCGGGCGCCTGGTCGCCTATGACCGCCTTACGGGCCGGCGCCGATGGGACGTGCGGCTGGTCACGCCGGGCCCGGACAAGAACATGGACCCGTTTCCGGGCGACGGCATCGACCCGTTCCCGGTCAACGGCATGCGCCGGGTCGACCACGCTGGACGCAGGCGTTTCGGGAGCGCCCCCGTCCCGATGACGACCGCGGGGTGGCGTGTCGAGGGCGCACTCGATCCGGTGTACGCGGGCGGCCTCATCTACGTCGCGCCCGGAGGCCTGTTCGCGGTCGACCCCGCCGCCCGCGCCGTGCGGTGGCGGTTCGCCGAGGCGACCGGGGCACCCGCCGTTCGGGGCGGCCTGCTCTACACGGCGGGTGCCGATCACGTGCACGCCATCGACGCGGCCAGCGGCGCCCGGCGCTGGAGCCGTGACGTCGGCGCCATGGTCTCCAGCGGCGTGACGGTCACCGACGGTCTCGTGCTCGCCGGTGACGACACCGGCCGCCTGCACGCATTGGACGCCGGGACGGGACGTCCGCGGTGGCGGTTCGACACCTATGGGCCGCTGCGCGCCACCCTGGCGGCGGCGGCCGGAGCGGTCTACGCCGGTTCCGACGGCGACCGCCTTTACGCGATCGAAACGGCCGACGGGAGCCTGCGCTGGAGCCGTCCAGTGGGTCGTCAGACCCGGGTGCACCCGGAGGTGTGGCGGGATCGGGTCTTCGTGTGCGTCGACCTCACCCACCTCTACGCCTTCCGGCTGTGAGCGGCACGACGCGCGGCGATGTGAAGCCGGCGCCCGCCATGACCGCGGCAGCGGCCCCGTTGGGCCGGCGACGCGTGATCGCGGGCGTGACAGGGGCCGCACTCGCCGGGGGCGCGATCACATGGCCCGCCGGCCGCGGACGGGATCCGGCCGCGGTGGCCGTCCCCGCTCCGGACGGGGCACTGCTGTGGACCGCCGAGACGGAGCGGGCGGTGGGCGGGTTCTTCGGCCCGGTCGCGGCGGGCAGGCTGCTGCTGATCGAGAGGCCGTTCGCCGCGCGCGGGCGGAACCGCCGGACGGCGTTGTCGTGCCTGGACACCGCCACCGGCAGGCGTTCGTGGTCCATACCGCTGGGCCCCTCCGGCGCGGACGTGAAGACCGTGGTGGTCTCCGGCTCCGTCGTCCTGGTGCGAACACGGGCGGTTCTGTACGCGTTGGACCTTCACACCGGCCGCCTCCTCTGGCGGCGGATACGGAACACGACAGGATCCCGGGCGACGACGGTGACGGTCGGAGCCGGTCTCGTCCATGAGAGCGGTCAGGAGGACAGCGCCGCCACGACACCCGAAGGGCCCGTCCTGTACGCCTACGAGATGGCCGGCGGAAAGCCGCGCTGGACGGCGCACGTCCAGCCGAGGGCTGTGACGGCGGACGCCCCGATCCACGCGGCCGGTCTGCTGGTCGGCACCGCCACCGGTTCGTCGGGTTCCGCGGCGTGGCGCACCTTCGCCTACGCACTGGACGCCCGCACCGGGCGCCAGCGCTGGTGGCAGCCCTTCGACGAGCGGGATCACGCGCTGGAATCGACGCTGGTCCATGCGGACGGCACCGTCTATGTCTCGTCCCAGGGCGGCGTCCTGCACGCCCTGGACGCCGCCACGGGGACGGTCCGATGGCGGGCCCGGCCGGGCGTGCCGGGCGATTCGGAGAGCGGCATGCCCGTGGTCGCCGGGACGGCGGTCTACCTGTGCGGGGGAGACGGCGCGGTGCGCTCCTTCGACGTGCGCGAAGGCCGGCAACGCTGGGCCTTCACCACCGGCGGACGGCCTCGGTCCGTGCACCTGGTCACCGGTCCCGCACGCCAGGCCACCGGAGACCACCTGGTGTACGTCAGAGTCGGTCGCACCGGCGTCGACGCGACCATGTACGCCCTCGGCTCCGAAGACGGCCGGCCCAGGTGGGAGCGGCGCGCCGACACTTCCCGCAGCGGCCCGATTCTGGGCGGCGGCCTGCTGTACGTGTCGGACGGGGACGCCGTCTCCGCCTGCGACCCGGCCAGCGGGGTCGTCCGTCACCGCCTCGACCTCAGGGCCCTGGGGCTGGGCGGGAACACCGAACTGGCCACCGACGGCGCACGCGTGTACGCACTCTCGAAGTCCGGCGTCCTGGCCTTCGGCCCGGGACGGTGACGGTGGAGCCGCTGCGCCCCGGCGATCCGGACAGGATCGGTGGATACGAGTGCGTCGGACGGCTCGGAGCCGGTGGGATGGGGCAGGTGTTCCTGGCCCGTGCCGGCGACGGCGAACTGGTGGCCCTGAAGCTCATCCACGCCGATCTTGCCCGAGATCCCGCCTTCCGCGCCCGCTTCGCCCGGGAGGCCGAGGCCGTGCGGCGGGTGAGCGGCCCGTACACCGCGCCGCTGCTTGACAGCGGTGAGGATCCCCGCCCCTGGCTGGTCACGGCCTACCTCCGGGGACTGTCGCTCGACCTGGCCGTCAGGCGGTACGGCCCGCTCAACGCCGAGGCCACCCGAAGGCTCGGGGCCGCACTCGCCCGGACCCTGGAGGCGATGCACCGAGCGGGTGTCGTCCATCGCGATTTGAAACCCGCCAACATCATGCTGACCGTCGACGGCCCGCGCGTGGTGGACTTCGGCATCGCCGGCGGCGCGGATGCGATCCCTCACGACGGCGAGGCGCCGATCGGCACGCCCGCCTACATGGCACCGGAACTGTTCACCGGCGAGCCCGTCACCCAGGCCATCGACCTGTTCGCGCTGGGCGGGGTCCTCGCGTTCTGCCGCACCGGGGCGGCTCCGTTCCGGTACGGCCCGCCTGCGGAACGGCTTGATCCGGACGGTCGGAGCGAATCCGTCCCGGACGACGGGGACGCGGCCCTTTCAGCGTTGATCAACGCCTGCCTGGACGAAGACCCCGCCCGGCGCCCCAGCCCGGAACAGCTGGCCGCCGCCCTGTCCCGGTCCCGCGACGGGATCTCGGGCACGGCCTGGCTGCCCCCGACCGTGGGCCGGGACATCGTGGCCCGAACCCGTTCGGCGCCCGCCGTCCCGGTCCCGCGGGACGCACGCGGCCCGCGGCGGCGCCGGGTGCTCCTGCGAGTCGCGGAAACGGGTGCCGCGGCCCTCGCGGGCGTCGCGATGGTCCGCCTCGTGACCGATGAGCCGACTCCCCAGGCACCCCTGCTGTGGGTCGCCCGCACGACCGTGGTCACCCCGGACGAGTTCGGCCCCGTCCTGGGCGACGGGTTGCTGCTCCTTGACCGGACCGTCGTCACGGCCTCGGGTGCCGCACGCCTGGACCTGTGCTGCCTGGACACCGCGACGGGACGGTACCGGTGGCGTCGCCCGATCGACCCCTTCGACCGGCAGGACGGCGGGCTGCTCGCCTCTCCGGAGGGCATCTGGATCCGCACCCGCCGGGGGTTGCACGAGGTCGACCCGGCCGGCGGCGCGGTCCGCTGGTCGCGGCAACGCGCGTTCCCGGGGCCGGCCCCCTCGACGGCCCGCGGCGGCGGCCTGGTCTTCGACATCAGTGCCGCCGCGGGCTCCGGCGACAACGGCACCGTCCACGCCCACGAAGCCGGTACCGGCCGGGTCGTCTGGGAGCGCCGGATCGACGGCAGGCCGGTCTCTCCCGTCGTGGAGAAAGGCGTCGTGTACGTGGTCAGCGTGTCGGCTCGGGACGGCTGGTTGCGCGTGCACGCGCTGGACGCCGCCGGCGGCCGCGCACGCTGGATCTCCGGCTCCGGCGATGACCAGGTCACCGGGACCGACGGGCCGGCCTCGCGCGACACCGACGCGACCCTGCGCGTCGCCGGCGACACCGTCTACGTCTCCGTCGAGGGCCGGCTCCTGGACGCTCTGGACGTCCGCACCGGCGCGGCGCGCTGGCGGACCCGGCCGCGGCCGAGGACCGGCGAGAAGCCGGCGGAGCCCGTCCCCGGCGCGGCCATGCCCGTCGTCGATGGGAGCACGCTGTTCCTGGGCACCGGCGACGGGCTGCTGCACGCCTTCGACACCCGCGACGGCCACCGGCGGTGGGCCGTCCCCACCGGCGCACCGCCCCACGCGGTGGGAGCCTTCCGCCGCCGTCCCACCCCCGCCGTCGGTCACGGGCTGGTCTTCGTCCGCGGTGCCGAGAGCATTCGTGCGCTGCGGGCCGACGACGGCACGGTGCGCTGGGAACACCGGACCGGCCCCTCCGCGGGGGAGCCCCTCCTGGCCGGCGGAACCCTGCACATCCCCGGAAAGCGGGAGGTCACCTCGCACGATCCGGTCAGCGGCCGGATCCTCCAGCGGCTCGACCTGCGCCCCCACACCCGCTACCCGGCCGCCGTCCTCGCGGGCCGGGAAGCCCTGTACGTCCTCGCCGGAGTCGACGCGGTCATCGCCGTCGGCCTTCCATCGTGATCACCTTGCCCGGGTTGAGGATGCCCTTGGGATCGAGCAGGTCCTTGATGCCGCGGTGCAGGTCGAGCGAGACGGCGCCCAGTTCTGTCTCCAGCCAGTCGCGCTTGACCAGCCCGATGCCGTGCTCGCCGCTGATCGTCCCGCCGAGCGCCAGGCCCAGCTCCATGATCTCGTCGAAGGCCCGGGCGGAGCGCGCGACCTGGTCGGGGTCGTCCGCGTCGAACAGGACGGTCGGGTGCATGTTGCCGTCGCCCGCGTGCCCGGTGCAGGTGATCGCGAGCCCGTGCCGGGCCGAGATCGCGGCGACGCCCTCCATCAGGTCGGCGAGCGCGGCGCGGGGGACGCACACGTCCTCGGACAGGAAGGAGCCGGCGCGTTCGAGCGCGATGGCCAGGCTGCGGCGGGCCTCCAGCAGCAGCTCGCCCTCGGCCGCGTCCGCGGCGACCAGCGCGTCCCCGCCGTGCGCGGCGGCCAGCCCGGCGAAGCGGTCGAGGTCGCCGGGGGCCAGGCCCGCGCCGCGGTCGGACTGCATGATGAGCATGGCCTCGGCGTCGTCGGGGAAGCCCAGGTCGCGGTACCGGCGCACCACGTCCACGGACGCGCGGTCCATCAGCTCCAGCATGGACGGCCGGGGCGCGGTCGAGGCCATCAGCTCGGTGACGGTGGTGCACGCGGCGCGGGCCGAGGCGAAGAACGCGACGGCGGTGAGCGGGGCCTCGGGCGCGGGACGCAGGCCCACCGTGATCTCGGTGATGACCCCCAGGGTGCCTTCGGACCCGACGAAGAGCCTGGTCAGGTCGTACCCGGCCACGCCCTTGGCGGTCGGGCGGCCGGTGCGGACGACACGGCCGTCGGCCAGCACCACCTCAAGGCCGCGGACGAAGTCGGCCGTCACGCCGTACTTGACGCAGCACAGCCCGCCCGCGTTGGTGGCCGCGTTCCCGCCGATCGTCGACCATTCCCAGGACGCCGGGTCGGGCGGGTAGTAGAGCCCGTGCCCGGCCACGGCGGCGGACAGGTCGGCGTTGACCACGCCCGGCTGGACGCGGGCGATCTGCTCGGTGGTGTCGATCCCGAGGATGGCGTCCATCCGTTCCAGCGACAGCAGGAGGCAGCCCTCGACGGCGTTGGCCCCGCCGGTGAGCCCGGACCGCGCGCCCTGCGGCACCACCGGGACGCCGTGTTCGGACGCCAGTTCCAGCACCGCCGAGACCTCGGCCGTGCTCGCCGCGCGGACCAGCGCCAGCGCGGTGCCGGACGCGCAGAACGGGGCGTGGTCGCTGCCGTGCGCGGCCACCACGTCGGGATCGGTGACGACCGCGCCGGGCGGGAGCCGCTCGGCGAGGGCGTCCAAGATCCCGGTCACTCGGCGCCCCTTGCGGCGCCCTTTTCGAAGGCTCCTTCGGCGATCGCCTGGAACAGCAGGGCGACGCCGAGCGCCCCGGGGTCGGCGCCGCCCTTGGCGCGGTCGCCGACGTAGCTGGCCCGCCCCATGCGGGCGCGCAGGTCGGCGGTGGCGGCGGCGGCCTTCGACGCGTCCTCGGCGGCGCGGGCGAACGCGCTGTCCCCGCCCTCGCGCAGCGCGCCGGCGGCGGGGGAGAGGGCGTCGACCAGCGTGCGGTCGCCGACCTCGGCCTCGCCGACGCGCTGGATCGCGGCCAGCCCGGCGGCGGTCCCGTCCGCCCACCCCCGGACGGAGCCGTCGGCCTCCAGGGCGCGGGCGAGCTCGCTGAACAGCAGGCCGAAGAGCGGTCCGCTGGTGCCGCCGACCTCGTCCAGGAACACCTCGGAAAGCGCGGCGAAGGGCGCGCCGCCGAACTTCTCGTACCGGCGCAGCGCGTCGCGCAGCCCGCCGCGCAGGTTGTCGCCGAAGTCGCCGTCGCCGCTGTGCCGGTCCAGCTCGGTCAGCTCGGCGTGCGCCCGCTCGACGGCGGCCGCGTAACGGCGCAGGACGCCTTCCTGGTCGACGGTCATCAGCGGATCTCCTCGGTCGTGCGCGGGAAGGCGGGGGTGATCGCGGGCGCCGCCCACCAGTCCTTCCATTCGGGTTCCATCCGGGTCAGGGTGAGGGAGAACCCGGCCATGTCCAGGGCGGGCACGAACGTGCCCACCAGCGCGTCGTGCAGCCGCAGCCCGCGCCGTTCAAGGCCGGCGGCGACCAGGTCGTGCAGGCCGTACAGCTCCAGGAGCGTGGTGCCGCCCAGGCCGTTGACGACGGCGACGACCTCGTCGGGGCCCGCGGGGAGCCCGGCGACCAACTCGTCCAGCATCGACTCGGCCAGCTCCTCGACCGGCGGCCGGGACACGGACTTGGCGGCGCGCTCGCCGTGGATGCCGACGCCGTACTCCAGCTCGCCCTCGGCCAGCTCGAACGCGGGCCGCCCGGTGTGCGGGGAGGTCTGCGCGCGGGCGGCGACGGCCAGGCTGCGGGAGGCCGCGGCGAACCGGGCGCCCAGGGCGGCGAGCTCGTCCAGGCCCAGGCCGGTGTCGGCGGCGGCGCCGAGCAGCTTCTCCACCACGATGGTGGCGCCGGTGCCGCGCCGCCCGGTGCCGGTGTCGGCCGAGTCGGTGGCCAGGTCGTCGTCCACCAGGACGCGGCGGACCTCGATGCCCTCGTGCCGCAGCCGTTCGGCGGCGATGCCGAAGTTGATCCGGTCGCCGGTGTAGTTCTTCACCACGTGGATCACCCCGCCCGGGCCCGCGGCGGCGCGGCTGGCCTCCAGGACCTGCCGGTTGTGCGGGGAGGCGAACACCTTGCCGGGGGCGACGGCGTCGAGCATGCCGCGGCCCAGGAATCCGGCGTGCAGCGGCTCGTGCCCCGATCCGCCGCCGGAGACCAGCCCGACCGCGCGTCCGGGGGCGCGGTGCCGCGCGACGAGGTGGGCGGGGTCGGCCCGGAACTCGACGAGGGCGGCGTGCGCGCGGGCGAAGCCGCGCAGCGCGGGCGGGACGGGATCTCCGCCGGCGGGATGGAAGGGCATGCTCGCGAAGGTCACAGCGCGCTCTCCTGAGAAGGGTCGAAGGTGTTCTTACCGGTCTTGCGCCCGTTCCGCGCGGGCGCCCGATCGGCCTCGCCCGCGCCGAGCCGGCTCGCCGCGAGGCTGGACAGCGCCGCGATCCCGATCGCGTACACCACCAGCCAGGTCCAGTGTCCGCCGGCTGCGGCCAGCAGCGCCGTGCCGAGCAGCGGCGCCAGCCCGCCGCCGAGGGTGGCGCCGACCTGCTGGGTGACCGACAGGCCGGTGTAGCGGACCGACACCGGGTAGAGGTTGGCGAACAGGGCGGCCTGCGCGCCGTACATCGCGCCGTGCCCGATGCCCAGCCCGAGCGTCATCGCCAGGATCATCAGCGCCAGGTTGCCGGTGGAGACGAGCAGGAAGAACGGCACCACCAGCGCGATCTGGAAGACCGCGCCGCCGATGTAGACGGCGCGGCGGCCGACCCGGTCCGACAGCGCGCCGAACAGCGGCAGCGTGAGGCATTCGGCGGCGCAGCCGATGAGCACCGCGAGCAGCACGGGCTCGCGGGGCTGGTCGAGCTCGGCGGTGACGTAGGCGATCGCGACGACGTAGTAGACGTTGAACAGCCCGCTCTCGGCGATCTTCGCGATGATCGACAGCAGCACCCGGGCGGTGTGCCCGCGGAACAGCTCCTTGGCCGGCAGCGCGTGCGCCGCCCGTTCCTCGCGGGCCCGGACGAACTCGGGGCTCTCGCCGATGTGGGTGCGGATGTAGACGCCGAGGGCGATCAGCACGATGCTCGCCAGGAAGGGCAGCCGCCACGCCCAGGACTCGTAGGCGCCGTCGGGCAGCCACAGGTCGAGCAGGGTGACGATGCCGACGGGGAGCAGCACGCCCGCCGGGGTGCCGATGTGCACGAGCGAGGTGAAGAAGCCCTGCCGTTCGCGCGGGCTGTACTCCAGCGCCATGAGCACGCCGCCGCCGTACTCGCCGCCCATGCCGAGGCCCTGCAGCAGCCGGATCAGCACCAGCAGCACCGGTGCCCAGATCCCGATCGTGTCGTAGGAGGGCAGCAGGCCGACCAGGAACGTGCCGCCGCCCATCAGCACCATCGTGATGATGAGGATCGTCTTGCGGCCGAGCCGGTCGCCGAAGTGCCCGAAGAGGAGCCCGCCGAGCGGCCGGGCGAGGTAGCCGACGAAGAAGGTGGCGAACGCGGCGAGCGTCCCGACCAGCGCGTTCTCCGCGGGGAAGAAGATCTCGTTGAAGACCAGCGCGGCCGTGGTGGCGTACAGGGTGAAGTCGTAGTACTCGACGGTGGTGCCCAGGGCGCTGGCCCATGTGACCCGTCTGACCTGCGTTCTGTCCGGACGGCTCATAGGGGGGCCTCCTCTGCGGTGGTGCTTCAGGGGTGGGTGTCACGGGCCACCGGGGCTGGCGGTGGCGGGAAGATTTTGGCGCTTCCCTCGTGAGGCCGCTAATGTATCAGACACTAGATGTTAGACAAGGGCGTGCAGCCCGAGGAGGACGTGCATGAAAGACCTGGCCCTACACGGGATGATCTCGACCGTCGTCACCCCGTTCGACGAGCACGACCAGGTCGACCTCGACCTGTTGCGCGCCGAGGTGAAGTACCTGCTCGGCGCCGGCGTGACCGCCATCTGCGCGTGCGGCAGCACCGGTGAAGGGCAGGCGCTGTCGCTGGAGGAGAGCAAGGCGATCTGCGAGGTCGTCGTGGACGAGGTCGGCGGCCGCGTCCCCGTCATCGGCGGCGTCATCCAGAACTCCACCGCGCAGGCGATCCGCTACTCGCTCGCGCTGAAGGAGGCGGGCGTCGACGCGCTCCAGGTCACGCCGGTCCACTATGTCTTCGCCCCCTCGGCGGAGGAGACCGTCGAGCACTACCGGCTGGTCGGCGAGGCCGCCGGGCTGCCGATCGTGCTCTACAACGTGGTGCCGTGGGCGCTGGTGCCGGTCGACACCATCGAGAAGCTGTCGAGCGTCCCGCAGGTGGTGGCGGTGAAGCAGAGCGGCGGCGACATGCACATGCTGGCCGACCTGCTGGCCCGCGTCCGCGACCGCTTCACGATCCTGGCCGCGCTGGACGACCTGCACTACCCGGCGTTCGTCCTCGGCGCGCACGGCGCGCTGGCCGCGATCCCCACCGTCACGCCGAAACTGTCGGTGGAACTGTGGGACGCGGTGCGGGCCGGCGACCACGAGAGCGCGCTCGACCTGCACCAGCGGATCCTGACCGTCTGGCGCGCCATCGACGGGCCCAACCTGCCCGCCACCCTGAAGGCCGCGCTCGAGCTGCAGGGCAGGAACGGGGGTCTGCCCCGCAAGCCGTTTGCACCGGCCACGCAGGCCGAGCGCGATCGCATCGCGACCGCGCTGCGGACGGCTAATCTGATCGATTAGACCTCGCACAGGAGCAGGGAGAAACAGCCGTGGCCGTGCCCGCGCGTCCGTCCGACAAGCCGTCTCTGGTGGTGGAGTCCATCGCCGATCAGCTTTACCGGATCCTCTGCGACCGCATCACGACCGGTGTCTACGCGCCGGGCTCCCGGCTGGATCTCCAGGCGGTGGCCGACGAGTTCGGCGTGTCCCGCACCCCGGTGCGG
This sequence comes from Actinomadura vinacea, assembly GCF_039532545.1. NCBI lineage: Bacteria > Bacillati > Actinomycetota > Actinomycetes > Streptosporangiales > Thermomonosporaceae > Actinomadura > Actinomadura vinacea. The sequence goes on from NZ_BAAARW010000002.1 coordinate 190,828, forward strand.
GACGCGCTGGCCAGGCTCGAGCACGACCAGCTCATCGAGACCCGGCCGCGCTCGGGCACCTTCGTGGCCCGGCCCGGGGTCAGTGACGTGCACGAGGTGTGCCAGCTCCGCAAGGGCATCGAGTGGGTGGCCACGGGCCTGGCCACCACGCTGATGCCCGCCGGGCTGATCGCCGACCTGCGCGCGGAGGCGGTGGAGGCGCTCGCCGCCGTCGACAAGGGCGACTTCGACCCCTTCTTCAACAGCGACATGCGCATCCACCGGGAGATCGTGGCCGCCACCGGCAACGAGCGGCTGGTGCGCGCCCGCGGGTCGGTCGAGCCGTTCGTCGCCTGGCTGCGCGTGCTGGGCGCCACCGGACCGCACCGGGCCGCCGGCTCGACCCGCCGGCACCTGCAGATACTCGACGCCATGGCGGCGCGCGACGCCGCCGCGGCGCAGGAGGCCGCCGCCGTCCATCTCGACGAGGTCGAGGAGTGGACGGTGGCCGACATGGAGTCCCGGGCCATCACGGTCTGACATCACGGTCTGAGCGGTTCCGCGCCGGGGGCCGCTCTAAGGCCGCTGCGTGGTGGTCCGATACCGGAGAGACCACACGTGACGGGCCGCCGGGGAGCTCGGCGGGCCCGCCTGGGTGACGGTCGCACGCGGGCGCGTCGACGCGCAGCAGCACAGCGGGCCCAACGTTCCGCGCGCGGCGCTTCCGGCGGAGTTGCGGGATGGCGGGGAAGCGGCGCCGACTTCCTGAGCTGGGCGGCGGCGGACGGTGCCGTCCACCGGAAGCGGTAAGCGACCCCTGGTGGAGGGCCCGTCCCGGTGCTAGGCTCCTCGAAATCTGGTGTATCAGACATCAGTCTTTGGATATCAATCGCATTGCGAGGAGTGGCCGTGAGACGCTTTCGTGAGCGCGATGCGGGACGGCGCGGCCCTGGAGTGAAGGGCGCCGGACTGCGCGGGGCGCGCCGGCGCACGGCAGGCGCGCTCGCGGTCGGCGTGCTGCTGGCCGTCGCCGCCGTCGGCTGCGCGAACCCCCGCGGCGGTGCCGAAGGCCCGAAACCGGAGCAGGGCGGGACGCTGACGTTCGCCAGCTGGCACTGGCTGGAGTCCGGCCGGGGAGAGCTGCTCCAGGCCGCCGTCTCGAAGTACACGGCCCGGCGCCCCGGGGTGACCATCCGCAAGCAGGCCGTCACCCGCGCCGAGTACGAGAAGACGATGAGCACGCAGATCGGCGCCGGCCGCGGCCCGGACGTGTTCATCATCCCCGACACCTACTTCCCCGAACTCGCCGAGGCCGACGCCCTCGAACCGCTCGACGGCCTCCTCGACCCCGCCACCGAGGCCAGGCTCCTGCCCGCCGCCTCCGACTTCGTCGTCGGCGGCAAGCGGCTCGCCCTGCTGTCGGAGCAGTCGCCGTACGGGCTCTTCTGGAACAAGAAGCTCCTGGACCAGGCGGGGGTGACGCCGCCCAAGAGCTTCGACGAGCTGTTCACGGCGGCCGAGACCGTCCACAAGCGGACCGGGAAGATCGGCTTCGCCGGACGGCACCAGATGAACGAGGAGCCGATCTGGTGGTCCGACCACGCCAACTGGACCTACGGGTTCGGCGGCCGCTGGTCCGACGGCGAGAGGCTGACGATCAACAGCCCGCAGAACGTCGCCGCCGAGACCGCGTTCAAGAAGATGTACGACTCGCCGGCCTTCTCCCTCGGCGACGACGCCTCCACCTACCGCTCCAAGTTCGCCGCGGGCCAGGTCGGGCTCATCATCGACTGCGCCACCTGCATGCGCACGATGGTGAACGACAACAAGGTCGTCCCGACCGGCTCGGTCGGCGGCTCGGCGATCCCGTTCCCGAGCGGCGGCGGCTCGGCGTACGTCGCGCTGGGCCTCGGCATCAACCCCCACTCCCGGAACAAGGCGCTCGCCCGCGACTTCCTCAAGTGGCTGTACTCGCCCGAGGGCCAGCAGGCCCTCCAGCGGGTGAACCACCCCTCCACGGTCGGCACGGACATCGAGGTCCCCGCGGACCTGCTCGCCACGACGCCGTGGGTGAAGCCGGTGTACGACGCGCTCCCCAAGGCCCGCAAGCCCGTCGTGGACGGCTTCGGCAGCGATACCCCGCGGATCCGCCGCATCGTCCTGTCCCAGGTCGAGCGGATCCTCACCCGCGACGCCGACCCCGAGACCGCCCTCGACCAGGCCCAGCGCGAGGCCGTGGAGGAGACCCGCTGACCCCCTGACCCAGCCCCGGGCCGTCCCTCCGACCCGCAGAACCACCGAGGACCCACCCCATGAAGACCAGACGCCCACCCACCAAGTCGCGCGGCGGACGGGTGATCACCTGGGCCCCCTACGCCTTCGCCGCCGCTGCCGCCGGCTACCTGCTGGTGTTCACCGCGATCCCGCTGCTGCGCGGCGTCCAGCTCGGCTTCACCGACACCCGCCTGCTCAACCCGGTCGGCGGCGAGGGCACCGGGCTGCACAACTACTCCAAGCTGCTCGCCGACTCGGCCTTCTGGTCGTCGGTGTGGACCACGCTCGTCTACACCGCCGGCACCGTCGCCGGATCGCTCTTCCTGGGCACCGGCGCCGCGCTGCTGGTCAACCGAGCCTTCGCCGGACGCACCCTGGCCCGCGTCCTGCTCACACTGCCCTGGGCGGTGCCCACCGTGGCCGCCGCGCTGCTGTTCCGCTGGATCTACAACGACCAGACCGGCGTCGCCAACTCGGCGACCCGCGCGCTGGGCATCGGCGCGCAGGGCTGGCTCACCGACCCGTCCGTGGGGATGATCGCCGTGCTCGGCGCGACGATCTGGAAGGTCACCCCGCTGGTCATGCTGGTGGTGCTGGCCGCACTCCAGTCCATCCCCGACGAGCTGTACGAGTCGACCAGGATCGACGGCGCCGACGCGCTCTCGGCCTTCCGCGCGGTCGCCTGGCCCGCGCTGCTGCCCACGCTCCGCGTGGTGGCGCTGCTGATGACGATCTGGTCGTTCCGCCGGTTCGAGGTCATCTGGCTGCTCACCGGCGGCGGCCCGGCCGACGCCACCAACACCCTCGTCATCAACGTCTACCGGACGGCCTTCAGCGACTCCCGGCTCGGCATGGCCGCCGCGATCGGCGTGCTCGGCCTGGTGCTGTCGCTGGCCGTCACCGTCGTCTACTTCGTCGCCGAACGGCGATCGGAACGCACCGAGCTTCGCGCGGGAGGCGCCGCATGATCGGCAACCGTCGGCTGTCCCGAACGGTCCGGATGGTCCTGGCCTTCGCCACCGCGCTGGCCGCCGCCTTCCCGCTCTACTGGATGGTCAACACCGCGCTCACCCCGTCCGACCGGCTGTTCCGCGGCGACCAGGACGCCTTGCCCGACCTGTCGCGGGCCGGGCACCTGCTGGGTGTGCTCACCTCCGACACGCCGTTCCTGCGGTGGATGACCAACTCGGCCATCGTCGCGATCGGCACCAGCGCGCTCAGCCTGATCATCGCGACGATGGCGGCGTACGCCCTGTCGCGCTACCGCTTCCACGGCCGCGGCGTCCTGGGGTTCGCGCTGTTCGCCACCCAGATGCTGCCCGAGGCGCTGCTGGTCGTCCCGCTCTACTCGCTGTTCGCCACGCTCGGGCTGCTCAACCAGCTGCACGGGCTGATCCTGGTCAACACCTCCTTCGCGATGCCGGTGGCGGTCTGGATCCTCAAGGCCGCCATCGACGGCGTGCCGTACGAGATCGAGGAGTCCGCCCGGGTGGACGGCGCCGGCCCGCTCACCGTCCTGCGGATCGTGGTCGTCCCGGTGGTGACGCCCGCGCTGGCCGCCGCCGCGGTGATCACCTTCTTCGACGGCTGGAACGAGTACCTGTTCGCCACCACCTTCATGCAGGACGCCGACAGGTGGGTCGCCTCCACCGGGCTGGCCTCGTTCATCGGGGAGTACAGCACCCCGCTCGACACGGTGTTCAGCGCGGCGGTCCTCTTCACCGTCCCCGCCGTCGTGTTCTTCGTCCTGGTGCAGCGCCGGATCGTCTCGGGGCTGACCGCCGGTTCCGTGAAAGGCTGAGATCCCCCATGCCGGTCATCACCTTCGACCATCTCCGCAAGAACTACGCGGGCACCGAGGTCATCCGCGAGTTCGACGCCGAGGTGCCCGACCGCGAGTTCCTGGTCCTGCTCGGCCCGTCCGGCTGCGGCAAGTCCACCATGCTGCGCATGATCGCCGGGCTGACCGAGGTCAGCGGCGGCGAGCTGCGGCTCGACGGCAAGCCGGTCAACGGCCTGTCGCCCAAGCAGCGCAACGTGGCCTTCGTGTTCCAGTCCTACGCCCTCTACCCGCACATGACCGTCCGCGCCAACATCGCCTTCCCCCTGCTCATGGACGAGTTCCGCTGGTGGCACCACATCCCGGTGGCCGGCCGGCTGGCGCGCCGCCGGGCGCTGCGGCGCGCGGACATCCGGCGGAAGATCGCCGACGTCGCGGAGATGCTGGAGCTCACCGAGTACCTCGACCGGCGGCCCAAGGCGCTGTCGGGCGGGCAGCGGCAGCGCGTGGCCGTCGCCCGCGCGCTGGTCCGCGAACCCGCCCTCTACCTGCTGGACGAGCCGCTGTCCAACCTGGACGCCAAGCTGCGCACCTCGATGCGCGCCGAGATCGCCGCACTGTACCGGCGGGTCGACAAGAGCTTCGTGTACGTCACCCACGACCAGGTCGAGGCGATGACGATGGGCACCCGCATCATCGTCCTCAACGACGGCGTGGTGCAGCAGTACGGCACCCCCAAGGAGATCTACGACCGTCCCGCCAACACCTTCGTGGCCCGCTTCATCGGCTCGCCGCCGATGAACGTCGTCCCGGTGGCCGTGGACGGGGACCGGATCCGGGTCGGCGACCAGTCGCTGCCGGTTCCGGACGGCATGCCCGCGGCGGCCGGCTCCGAGGTGCTGCTCGGGATCCGCGCCGAGCGGGTGCGGCTCGGCCCGTCCGGCACGGGACTGCGGGGCCACGTGGTCACCGTCGAGCATCTCGGCGCCGAGACGGTCGTCGGATTCAAGTTCGGGCCGGCCGAGGAGGCGGCCGAGGCCGAGGTCGGCGCCGCCGCCTCCCGCGACCTGCACTTCGCCCGCATCCCCGGTGAGGCCGCCCTCGCCGCGGGGGAGGAGTGCACGGTGGAGTTCGACTTCGGGCACGTCCTGTGGTTCGACGCCGGGAGCGGGGTCAGGCTGGAGGACGAGCGGCACCTCACAAAGACGTGACCTAAGGCGTGTCCGGTGGACTGAGTCCACGCCGCCGCGTTTTCATGGGTTTCCACCGAACCGGTGCGGCATGCCGGTGCGTACTAAGGGACGGCAATGTCCAGTCCGATCGGACCAGGGCGGTCGCCGCGACATCGCCCGGGAGAGGACGCCTCATGAAGCCGTGCCGCCGTACCAGCACGATCCGGCCGCCCGCCGGGGCCGGCGGCCGGGTACGGCCGGTCGCGCGCGGCGGGCGCGCGGGACGCTAGCCCCGTGCGCCGCGCGATCGCGCCTGGATCATGAACCTGCCCGCGGGATCACGCCGCGCCGCCTCCGCCTCCGCCGAGGTCGCGGGGGACGGCGTGGTCGTGCCGTTCCGGCGGTCCCGGCCCCCGCGCCTGGCCGGGCGCTACCGGCTGGAGCAGGAACTCGACACCGGTTCGGAGACGGCCGCATGGCGCGCCGTGGACGAGCGGCTCGACCGCGAAGTCATGGTCAAGGTGTTCCACGACCCGGCATTGCAGGGCGCCGCGTTCGCCGAAAGGCTCCGCACCAAGGTCCGGGCCGCCGCCGCACTGGAACATCCGGGGATCGTGACCGTCCACGATGCCGGCGAGAGCCTGGGGCCCGGCGGTATCCGGCCGTTCGCCGTGCTGGAGTGGTGCGAGGGCGAGATCCTGGCGGAGCGGCTCGAGAGCGGACCCATCGGCTGGCGCGAGGTCGTGGCACTCGCGGCCCCGATCGCCTCCGGCCTGGCCCATATCCACGCCGCCGGATTCGCGCATCATCATCTCACCACGCGTTCGGTGCTCCTCGGAGAGTCCGGCGCGAAGCTGCTCGACGTCGGGATCGCCGCCGCCGTCCACGGCGCGGAGACTCCCGTCGCCTCCGCACAGCAGGAGGACGTGCGGGCCTTGGGCGTGATGCTTCTGGAGGCGCTGACCGGCGAAACGGAGCCGACCGGCACCTCGCCCGCGCTTCCGGACGATGTGCCTTCGAGCCTGGCCGAACTCTGCGCCGAATGCCTCGCGCCCGAAGCGGCGCTGCGTCCCACCGCCGCGCGATTGTGTGGAACGATCGAACGCCTGGCCAAGGCCGGTCCCGGTGACCGCCGCCGGACCGGGCAGGGCGTACTGCGCGTCCGGTGGCTCGTTTCGGCGAGCCTGGCCGCGGCGGTCGCGGCGGCCCTCACCCTTCAACTGGTCGTCCAGCAGACGATCCCCGGCCGGGACGCGCGGGCCGGCCTCCTCAGGCCCCCGGCCCCCGCGCCTCCCACACCCCCCGCCCCTCCAACACCGTCCGCCACCCGCGGCGGCCCTTCTTCCTCCTCCTCCGAGAACCTCGTCACCCCGCCCTTGCCGAAGCCGGACCGGCCGTCGTCCGCGCCGGCCAAGCCCAGGGCCGCGCCCCCGCCCCCGCCCCCGGTGGGAGTGGGCGAGGTGCTCGGCAGCCTCAGGCGCTCCATCGACCAGGGACTCCGGCTCGGGCAGATCCGCGACGACGTCGGCCTCGACCTCCACAACGTGATCCGGAACATGGGCACCGACGCCGATCCCGACGACCTCGCCGGCCTCCGCTCCAAGATCGAGACTCGTACCAGGGAAGACGGCATCACCCGGCAGCGCGCCGACGAACTCCTCCGGATCCTCGACCGGGCCCGGACCTGAGGCCCGCGTGTGGCGCCCGTCACTGGAACCGCGGCGGACCGTTCCAAGTCGAACACGGAGTCAATCAAGGTAACCGTGCGCGCTTGGGAGTACCACCGATGGCACTGCGGCCTCCGCTCGATCCAATCGAGCAGCGGGAACTGCTGGACGATCTGACGGGCCTCGTCGTGGACGCGATGCCGGACGGCTGGCGGGAGCTCATCATCGACTACCGGCAGCTCGGCGGCCACCGCCACGTGGCGACGGGACTGACCGGTGCCGACGGGGCCATGCGGGTGTGGGAGCCGCCGGACCGGGCGTGGGACCTGTTCGCGCGGCTGCGGGAAGGGATGTACGTCCCCGACGCGGGCGCCTGGTACTCCTGCCGCTACATTCTCGAAGCTCCGCGCTCGTTTCGGACGATTTACAACATGGCCGCGGAGCCCGCGTTCAACCCGCCGCCGCCGGAGCACGCCTTCGTCGTCGAGCAGGAGTACTTCCCCCGGAGCGAGGCCAACAGGCCCGCCTGGTTCAGGGACGGCCTCGCACGCGCCGTGAAGAACGACTGAGCTACCGGCCGGGCCGGTCGATCCGGTAGACGACGTGGGCCGGTCCGTCGATCGGGTTGTCCGGTTCGAGATCGCCTTCCGCGACGCGCGCCAGACCGGCCTTCTCCAGGGCCCGCCAGGACGCGTGGTTGCCCGCCGCCACCGGAACGATGACGCAGGTGGCGTCCGGGTAGTCGGGCCACGTCCGCTCGACCATCGCCCGGATCATCCGTGACCCGAGCCCGCGGCCGGTCTCCGCCGCCTCGCCGATCAGGTAGTCGATGCCCATCGCGCCGTCCGGCACGCTCGTGACCTTGGCCAGCGCCTCCCGCTCCGCCGGGTAGGCCGCCAACCGGCAGCGTTGGACCAGCCCGAACGGGCGCCCGTCCAGCAAGGCGAGCCAGTCCTCGGCGGGTTCCTCGCCGCGGGCGGTGGGGCCGAAGTCGCGTTCGACGCCTTCGGGCGTGGTGTCGTGGTTCCACCACCGCGCCACGTGCGGATGCGCCAGCCAGCGTCGCAGCAAGGGGAAATCGTCCTCGGTGACCCGGCGCCAAGTGATCATCAGATCTCCGCCCGATCGAGTCTGCGCCGGTAGTAGCGGGCCTGGCGGTCGCGGTGACCGCACGAGGGGTGGCACCAGCGTCGGCGCGAGTGGTCCTTGACGAACAGCAGCGAGCACCCCGGCCCCCGGCAGCGCCTCAACCCGCCGGCCTGGGGCCCGGCCAGCAGCTCGATGCAGCAGTGGGCGACGCGTCCCAGGATCGCCGCGGCACCGGTCGTGGTGTCGACAAGCCGCGCGGCCGGTCCGCCGTCCACCGGCCACTCCAGCCGGAGGTGCGTGGGCGCGGCCATGGCGAACCCGTTGAGCCGCTCCACCACCGCCATGTCCGGCGTCCGCCGCTCGACCGCCGCCGACAGCAGCCCGTGCACGCAGTCGCGCAGCTCACGGACGTCATGGGCGGCGGCCGTCCCCGGCGCCGCGAGCCCGTGCCCGGGCGCGACCAGCGCGAACCACCGATCGATCCACTCGGCCGTTTGGAAGAAGTCGATCCGCTGGTCACCGCTGCCGTAGAGCGTGTTGGCCAGCTCCACCGCGAACGGCTCCGTGCCGAGGATCGGAAACTCCGGGTCACTCACAAGGCTGACGGTAACACTGCCCTCCAACCGTCAGCATCGGATTTTTGCGAAGATCACCGGCCGCGCCCGACCGGGCGTTGCATGATGACCGCGGCGTCGCCGGGACGGGCCGTCCGCACGACCTCGAAGCCGTGCCGCCGGTACCAGGCGATGAGGCGGGGCGGATCGGTGTCGTCTCCGGCGATCGGCTCGGCGGTCAGGCGGAGCGGGACCCGCAGACGGTCGGCCAGCGCCATGACGTCCAGGAGGGCTGCCTCGGCCAGCCCGCGGCCCCGGTACGCGGGCCGCGTGCGGATGAGATGCAGGACGATCGGCTCGGCCGGCCCCGACCAGGCCAGGTAGAGCTCGACGTGCGGATGCCGTTCCTGGACCTGCCGGGCCTCCTCGCGGAACCGCCCGAAGGGCGCCACACATCCACGATTCCCGGACCCGCCGCCGAGTTCCCCCTCCGACCTGGGATTTTGTGCTGCCCAGGCTGTGTTTATGCAATCCCGGCCCAGGGGCTCGCCTGGCGGCTCGCACCCTGACCGTGCTTGGTGCGAGCGCGACATCGCTTCGCGATCTGCCCGGTGATGCTCGCCTTCGGCATCGCCTCACCGGCCAGGTAGCGCGCTCGCGCGGTACCTGAGGCCACTTCGAGACAGGCCCTAGGTCCCCTGCGCGACCAGGACCAGGATGTTGGCCCCGGTGTCCAGATACGCCGTCACGCCCCAGCCTTCCTGCTTCTCGAAGGCCGTGTCCAACGCCTCGCTCGTCTTGAACGGGCCGGGCGGCAGGTGCGGTCGCAGGCCCTTGACCACGTCCGGCGCGGCCTGCGCCGCAACCGGGGCATAGGCCCCCGTCAACTGCGCGACCTTCACCGGATCGAGCGTGATGACGGCATCGATCCAATACATCGAGGGCCCCGGATTACGCGGGTCTCCATAGGTGCCCGACATCCATCTCACCTGCGGTGAGCCGCTCAGGTCGCCGAAACGCCGCACGAGCGGCTCGATGTCGGACCTCAACTCCCCGGTTCCGTTCTTCTCCGCGGCCCCCCGGTTGCCCGCCCTCTCGACGTCCTGGCACGACACGGTCAGTCCCGAAGCCCAGATCGCGAGCAGCACGGTGACGAGCCCCCTCCACCGTGCCCGGCCGCGGCGATCGTCTCCCACATCAACCCCTATGACAATCCTTTGGCGTAACCGTCCCCAATAGTGCCGGACTCAGTGGAATTCTGCGTCTCCACTGGCGATAGCAGCCCGTCTACGAGACGGTCACGATGGACTTGCTGCGGGGAATCGAGCACCGACAGGGAGAGGCCCGGAGACCTGCGCGGTCTCCGGGCCTTTTCCTCGTCAGTCCGGGTTGTCACCCACCTCCGGCCGGAGCCTGCGGGGCGACGGACGTTCCGCCGACGTCTCCGGACTGGCCGGACGCGTCGCCCTGCTCAGACCGATTGCCAGGCGACGCCCCGTCAGTACCGGCGCCTTGCTCAGGGCCTCCCTGAGACTGGCCCTCAACACCCCCCGGCTGGCTGCCGGACGTGCCGGACCGGCTCCCGGAAGTGCCTGACTGGTTTCCAGCGGTGCCGGGCCGGCTTTCGACGGTGCCCGGTTGGTCGTTGGTGGTGCTGGGCTGGCTGCCGGTGGTGCCGGGCTGACTACCCGTGCCGGGCTGGCTTCCGCTGGTGCCCGGCTGGTCGTTGGTGGTGCTGGGCTGGCTGCCCGTGGTGCCCGGCTGGCTTCCGGTCGTGCCGGGCTGCTTTCCTGGCGTGCCCTGCTGGTTGCCGGTGGTGCCCGGCTGCTTCTCCGCGGGGGCCGGCTTGTTGCCGGGGTTGGTGTTGCCCTTGTTCGGGGGCGAGGTGCAGTCGACGTCAGGTGCCGGCCCCTTCACGCCCTTGCACCAGGCGGCGTACTCCTCGTGAGTCCGCGGCTTTCTCTTCGTGGCGCCGGTGCCCTTGCCTTGGTCGGTTTTGTTGTGGCGGATGGGCGGGGTTTTGGTGATGCGCTTTGTGTCGAATCCGGACCAGGTGGGGCCGGTGTATTTGGCGTCCTTGGTGGAGTAGTCCTTCTTGGGCTTGGTGAGCGGGTTGCCGCAGTTGCATTTGACGACGGGGGTGCCGTCGCGGTCCTTGAGGACGCCCATGCCGGCCTGGAGGACGGTGGGCGTGCCGGTGTCCTTGCCGCCGGTGTAGGCGTGGTTGACGATCAGGGTGTCGCTGGTCAGGTAGCCGGGAGTGAGCTGGGACAGGTAGCCGGGGATCTGCTGGACGGTGATGCCCTGCGCGCCGGCCCAGGCGCCGGCCTTGGCGGGGTCGGCCTGCAGGGACGCCGCCAGCTTGCCGGGGTCGCACGGGGTGTTGCGCCCGGTGCCGCTCGCCCGACCGGTCATCGTCCCCGGGCCGGCCGTGTCGGTCTTGTAGGTGCCGTCGGGAGTGGTGGTCTGGCCGCCGGCCGGGGCTGGCGTGGTGGTGCCGCCGGGCTTCTGGCCGGGCATCTTGTCGGTGTCGGCGGCGCGGGTGTACGGGCTGGGGCCGGGGTCGCCGACGGTCATGCGGGTGATGGTGTCCGCGTTGGCCTCGGAGAAGGCGGTGAAGGCGGTGGAGATGCCGCCGATGGCGATGAGGCCGGCCAGGGATCCAAGGGTGACGCGCTGGCCGACGGTCCGGAAGCGAACCCCGCGCAATATTCTCTCCTCCTCAAGGGCTGGTTTGTCGAACACATGGTGTGATCCCGCCCCGTCCGAATTTGTGCTTAATTGGACGGCTATAAGAGGGCAAAATGTGCGCCAGCCATGAAGAGCGGTGGACGTCGATCGGGGCCGGGTTACCGGGCGAAGGCGGTCAGGAAGCGGTCCCGGAAGGTGTGCATCGGCCAGACCGGGGCCTTCGGGCCGGGCTTGAGGCCGTCCTGCCAGCCCCATCCGGAGATCCGGTCCAGGACGGCCGGGTCGCGGGCGACGACCGTGATCGGGACGTCCCGGCTCGCGCCCTCCCCGGTGACGATGGGAACGGGCTGGTGGTCGCCGAGGAAGACGAGCACGAGATCGTCGTCGCCGTACTTCTCCATGTAGGAGATGAGGGAGCCGAGCGTGTACTCGATGGAACGCCGGTACTCGTTGCGAACGCGGGCGGGGTCGCGCCAGACGGTGGCCCGCCTCTTGCCCGCCTTGGCGATCGGGCGGAAGACCGAGCCGTCCCCCAGGTCCTTCCAGTCGACGAGCTCGGGAAGGGGCGCCCAGGGCGCGTGGCTGGAGACCAGCGGGATCTCCGCCATCACGGGGGCGTGGTTCGGTTTCGAGCGTTCGAGACGTTGAAAGGCCTGGAGGGTGTACTGGTCGGGCATGGTGGCGAAGCCGAAGGGCGGGCCGCGGTACCCGAGCTGATAGGCGTTGTAGACCTGGTCGTAGCCGAAGAAATCCCCCTCCGGCCAGGCCCGGGTGACGCCCGGGACGAACGCGACGCTCCGCCAGTCCGCCCGGCGGAAGGCGTTGTTGAGGGTCAGTCGGTCACTGGAGACCAGGCTGCGGTACCGCTGCTGGTTGTCGACCCACAAACCGGACAGCAGGGTCGAGTGCGCCAGCCAGCTGCCTCCGCCCGTGGTCGGCGAGGTGAGCCAGCCGCTGCGGGAGGCGAACCCGGCCTTGCGCAGCCGGCGGCTCCCGTCGTCGAGTACCGCGCCCACCTGCGATGCGAACCGCGGGTCCTCGACCGCGCTGCGCCCGTAGCTCTCGACGAAGGCCAGCAGCACGTCCTTGCCGCGCAGCCCGCCCAGCAGGTTCTGGCCTGGCGTGTCGCGGAAGGCGTCGACGGCCGCCTGCTTCGCGAACGCCTGCCTGTCCCGGATGCTGTTGGCCACCTGCCGCGTGTGCGCCCAGGTGAGCGCGGCGGTGTTCTTGGACGCGACCGGCACCCCCGGGACGAGTTGCGCGCCGAGCGCGGCACAGGCCACCCAGGCGGTCCCGAGCACGCCGATCCCGCAGGTCGCCGCCGCGTTGTGCCGGATCACCAGGCGGGTCAGGCGCAGCACCGACAGTGCCATGAGGGAGAGCACCGCGCCGATGAGCAGCACGATCCCGATGACGGCGGCGATCGCGCCGCCCCGTCCGACGGACTGGTCGAGGAACTCCACACCGGACCCGACCAGCACCCAGTCGAGCACGGGGTCGAACGGGCGGTTGAGGACCTGGTAGAAGCCCATGTCGACGGCCTTCATGACGGCCATCAGGCCGATCCCCGCGCCGGCGAGCAGCGCCACCGGCCTGCGCACCCGCGCCGGGGCCAGGACGACCACGGCGACGAGCAGGAGCCCCTCGACCGGAAGGCGGGCGAACGCACCGGGCTCCAGGCGTCCCACCTTGAACGGGGCCACGAGGGCGCCGAGGACGAACACGCCTGCCAGGACGGTGATCGTCCAAGTCGCGACGCGGCGCACGACGGAAACGCCGTCCCCCGCCTGATCTTCGTCGGCGGGCGCGGCGGCATCGGTCTCGACGCCGTCCGCGGCGTTGGTCTCGACGCCGTCGGCGGCACCGTCGTCCGGGAGAGCGCCGGCGTCATCGCCCGCGAGGGGCTCTGGCCGCGCCTCCTCCATCAGCTCTTCCTTCAACCCGGAGGTCCTCCCCATGCGAAGCCCGATGTTGCCCGTGAACACCGCGAACGCCGTACCGCACCACGGATCCGCGACACCGGCTGTACGTGCCCTGCCCCACCGGCGGTTCAGCGCACCGCGGACGTGCCCGTCCTGGCGCGCCGGAGGGGCCTGGCCGCCGGATGCCAGGCCCCTCCCCACCTACCCGAGTGGCTAGAAGACCTCGGCGCCGAAGTTCTCGAGCGGCTCGGTCACGGGCTGGAAGAACGTGACGCCCCCGGTCTGGCAGTCGCCCGAACCGCCCGAGGTGAGCCCGAGGGCGGTGGTCCCGCTGAACAGCGGGCCGCCGCTGTCGCCCGGCTCCGCGCACACGGTGGTCTGGATCATGCCGGTGACCGTGCCCTCGGGGAAGTTCACCGTCGCGTCCACGGCGGTGACGCTGCCGGTGGACACGCCGGTGGTGCTGCCGCTGCGCACCACCTGCTGGCCGACCACGGCCTCGCCGGCCTCGGTGATGTCCCTGCTCTGGCCGTTGAACAGGTTGACCTCGCCCTCGCCCGCGGCGCCCGGCGCCGACCGGACGAGCGCGAAGTCGTCACCCGGGAAGCTGCTCTCCTCCGTCGTGCCGACCGCCTGGGCCCCCTGCTGGTCGGCGGTCCATTCCTGCACGGCGTTGCCGCAGTGCCCGGCGGTGAGGAAGAAGTCCTGCCCGGCGCGCTTGACGTTGAAGCCGAGCGAGCAGCGGGAGCCCCCGCCGAAGATCGCGTCGCCGCCGGCGGCCAGCGCGCTCAGCTTTCCGGGGATGCGCACCATGCGGACCGCGGTGCCCATCCGCTGGGCCGTCCGGCGGACGGTGGCCATCCGCGTCCCGGTGACCGAGCCGTCGGTCCACAGGATCACCTGGGAGGTGGCCGGGTCGACGGCCCAGCCGGTCCCCGCCGTGGTCCCCAGCGACCGCTGCAGCGTCGAGGTGAGGCGCTTCAGGGAGGCGGGACTGCGCTGGGTCATCTTGGGCGTGACGCCCGCCGCGCGCACCGCGGCGGCGTCGGTGGCGTTGGTGACCGTGACGACGGGGCGGCCCGCCGAGTCGAGGTAGGCGCCGGTGGTGCGCGCGCCGAGCCGCTGGGCCAGCGCCGCGGCCCTGTTCGCGGCCGCCGCCCCCTGGGAGCCGGGTGACGGACCCGTGCGCTGCCGCGCCTGCGTGCCGGCCAGCCCGGCCTGGCGTTCCTGCGTGGAACCTTCCTGATCCTGGGCCTGGACCGCGTACAGCGAGCCGGCCACGAGCCCCGCCGATCCGGCGGCCACCGCGGAGGCCCGGACCACGGTGCGCAGGCGGCTTCTTCTCGCGGGGGGACGACGCCTCATGAGCCCTCCAAACTCCGTCTTCGATCTACGTGGGGGAGATACGGAGCCATGGAGCGGCCAAGTTCAGCCCTGCCTGAAAGAAGTTCATCGTCCCAGGTCAGCCGGTGGAAGGGAGTTTCACGTGCGGCGGGGCGACGTCGGCGGGAAACAGGTTTAACGTTGAAGAGGAAGGATCGATGTCCGACTCGCCCGCCGTGCGGAGGGCGGGCCAGGCATGGGAGACCCCTGTTCCTGGCATCGGAAGGTGGTGTGCGTGATGACGCACCCGACAGACATCGAGCGGCACCCCGACATTGCCGAGATGCGCGCTCGGTACGAGATGGCCGCCGCGAGCCCGGTCGCCCAGCTGATGGACGGACTGACTCTGCTCAGCGGGATCTATCTCGCGCTCTCGCCATGGATCGCCGGTTTCGGCGGCCTGGCCGGGATCACCGTGAACAACCTGGTCACCGGGCTCTGCGTGGCGTGCCTGGGGCTGGGGTTCAGCTTCGCCTTCGGCCGCACCTACGGGATCGCCTGGGTGGCGCCCGTGCTCGGCGTCTGGACCATCGTCGCCCCGTGGGTCATCAGCGGGAACATGTCCACCGCGCGGACGATCTGGAGCAACGTCGTCGTCGGCCTGATCATTCTCGCCCTGGGACTGGCCACGATGAGCCTCGGCGGGTCGCGCATGAACCTGGGCGGACCTCGCTTGAGGCCGACCAAGAGGTGAACCGGCAGGAGTGACCGACCGGGAGTGACCGGCACGCCGTCCGGGAGGGGCCCGCGGGCCCCTCCCGCGGGCTGCGGCATCTGTCCGGCCCCGTTTGAGCCGTCTGTCGCGGACCTTGGCCGATCCGCTTTCTCTCGTCGAGATTCAGCCGGGTTTCTTGGCGTTGAAGGTGGTGTGTCGGGCAGTGCGGTGAGGGCACCTGCTGTACGGTTTTCTGCCGTGGGGCGGGAGGCCGGATCGGCTGGAGAGCCGATCCCGTTCCGGGGGGTGCCGCGGGTCACGTGGTGAAGAATCGGCGCGTGGCGAAGAGGCCGCGCGCACGGACGAGGCTTGCTCCGCTCGGCCGGTTCCACCATTCGGCGCAGGTCGTCGTCAGCGGCTTCCTCCTGGCGGTGCTGATCGGGACGGCGCTGCTGTCGCTGCCCGCCGCCACCTCGTCGGGCGAGCCGGCCCGGTTCCTGGACGCGCTGTTCACCGCGACCTCGGCGGTGTGCGTCACCGGGCTGGCGGCCGTCGACACCGGGACGCACTGGTCCACCTTCGGCCTGGTGATCATCGGATGCCTGATGCAGGTCGGCGGGCTGGGCATCATGACGCTGGCCACGCTGCTGGCCGTGATCGTGTCGGGCCGGCTGGGGCTGCGCGCCCGGCTGGCGGTGCAGGCCGAGACCAAGACGCTGCGGATGGCGGACGTGCGGCGGCTGGTCCGCGACGTGGTGGTCTTCAGCCTGGCCTGCGAGGCGGTCGTGGCGGCGGTGCTGGCGGGACGGTTCCTGACCGAGTACGGGCACCCGGCCGGGCGGGCCGTGTTCTGGGGCGCCTTCCACTCGGTGTCGGCGTTCAACAACGCGGGCTTCGCGGTGTGGCCGGACAGCCTGGTCCGCTTCGCCGCCGACCCGTGGATCTGCCTGCCGGTCGCGCTCGCGGTGATCGTGGGCGGGCTGGGCTTCCCGGTGGTGTTCGAGCTGGCCCGGTCCTGGCGCAGGCCCGCGGGCTGGTCGGTGCTGACCCGGATCACGCTGGGGATGACGGCGACGCTGCTGGCCGTCGGCACGGTCGCGCTGATCTTCAGCGAGTGGAGCAACCCGCGCACGCTGGGCGCGCTGTCGGGCGGCGCCCGGCTGCAGGCGGGCTTCTTCGCCGCGGTGATGCCGCGCAGCGGCGGCTTCAACAGCCTGGACATCGGGCAGATGCGGCCGGAGAGCTGGCTGGTGATGGACGTGCTGATGTTCATCGGCGGCGGCAGCGCCGGCACCGCGGGCGGGATCAAGGTTACCACGTTCGGGCTGCTGGCGTTCGTGATCTGGGCGGAGCTGCGCGGGGAGAGCCGGGTGAACGTGGGGCACCGCCGACTGCCCGAGAGCACCCAGCGGCAGGCGATGGTGATCGTGCTGATGGCGATCGGGACGGTGGTCGCCGCCACCTTCGCGCTGATGGCGCTCACCGCGCACACCCTGGACCGGGTGCTGTTCGAGGTGATCTCGGCTTTCGCGACCGTGGGCCTGTCGACCGGCATCACCCCCGGGCTGCCGCCCGCGGCGCACGCGTTGCTGGTGGTGCTGATGTTCGTGGGAAGGATCGGCCCCCTGACCCTGGGGACCGCGCTGGCGCTGCGGGAACGGACCCGCCGCTACGAGCTGCCGGAGGAGCGACCCATCGTTGGCTGACATCGGAAGGGATCCCGTGGTGGTGGTCGGGATGGGCAGGTTCGGCACGTCGCTGGCGCTGGAGTTGGCCCGGCGCGGCACCGAGGTGCTGGCCATCGACGAGCGGCCCAAGACCGTGCAGGGTCTGGCCGGGCGGCTGACGCACATCGTCGCCGCCGACGCCACCGACATGGAGGCGCTGCGCGAGCTGGGCGTGGCCGAGTTCTACCGGGCGGTGGTGGCGATCGGCGGGGATCTGGAGGCCAGCATCCTGTGCACCTCGCTGCTGGTGGAGCTGGGCATCGACGACATCTGGGCCAAGGCGATCAGCCACCAGCACGCCCGGATCCTGGAGCGGATCGGCGCGCACCACATCGTGCTGCCCGAGCACGACATGGGCGAGCGGGTGGCGCACCTGGTCAGCGGGCGGATGCTCGACTACGTCGCGGTGGACCGCAACTTCGCCATGGCCAAGACCCGGCCGCCCCGGGAGATCGTCGGCGTCCCGCTCGGCGCCACCCGGCTGCGCGGCAGGCACGGCGTCACGGTGGTGTGCGTCAAGCGTCCCGACGAGGAGTTCACCTACGCCTCGGCCGAAACGGTCCTGGAGTACGGGGACGTGATCATCGTGGCCGGGCCGATCGCGAAGGTGGAGCGCTTCGCCGAGCGCGCCTGACCCCTGGCCCGCACACGCGGGTGCCGGCGCCGCCGGGGCCGATCAGTGCCGGCGGCGGCGGAGGAGCAGCAGCGCCGCGTCGTCGGTGATCGGGGCGCCCACGTGGCGGAGCAGGTCGGCGTGCAGGTCGTCCAGGGCCCGCTCCGGGTCGGTGGCCCGCAGCGCGTCCAGCCGTTCGGCGAGCGGGTAGAACTCGCCCCGGCCGTTGCGCGCCTCGATCACCCCGTCGGTGTAGAGGAGCAGCTGGTCATGCGCGGTGAAGGGCACCTCGTAGAGCGGCGGGCGACCGCCGGCCAGCGCCGTCATGCCCAGGGGTGGGGCGACGTCGGGCGGCTCGGCGGCGTCGATCCGGCCGTCGGGACGGATGAGCAGCGGTGGCGGATGGCCGCAGTTCACCAGCTGCACGCGGTCGTCGGAGCCGAGTTCGGCCAGCACCGCGGTCACGAACTGCTCGCTGGTGAGGTGCCGGGTGAGGGCCTTCTCCAGGCGGGCGGTGACGCCGTGCAGATCCTCCTCGTCGTAGGCGGCCTCCCGGAACGCGCCCAGCACGACCGCGGCGGTCTCGACCGCGCCCAGGCCCTTGCCCTGCACGTCCCCGACGATCACGCGCACGCCCTTGGGGGTGGTGACGACCTCGTACAGGTCGCCGCCGATGCGCGCCCGGGCGGCGGCCGAGATGTAGCGGACGGCCGCGTGGACGGGCCCCACCCGGCGCGGCACGGGACGCAGCAGCACCCGCTGGGCGGCCTCGGCGACCGTCCGGATGTCGGCCAGCTCCCGCTCGTTGCGCATCCTGATCGCGCTGGCCAGCATGCCCGCGGCGGTCACCCCGGTGATCGAGACGAGGGTGAGGTTGTTCGCCCGGGTCCCGATGATGTCGTGGTGGGCCGCCAGCGTCGCGCACATCAGCAGGGCCAGGGCGCCGACCGCGGCGGCGCGCGGCATTCCGCCGGTGAGGCTGGCGAAGGCCGGGCCCAGGGACAGCAGGGGCAGGTAGCCCGTCCCGGTGCCCTCGATCAGCTCCAGGGCCGCGACGACGCTCATGACCGCGAACGGCAGCAGCCGCAGGAACGGTTCGCCACGCCCCCGTGAGGTCGACGCCACCAATGCTCCCGATCTCCAGAACGTCCCCGCTGCCCCCGCACCATAGTGTCATTTCTACGGTCAAAGACGCACTTGAGACGCGCTGTCGGGAACCGACCGCCCGGGGCGGTTCAGTCGTCGTCGCCTCCGTCGTCATCGCCGTCGTCATCGTCGTCGGAGACCTCGGCGCAGCCGGCCGTGACGGCGACGGTGGAGCCGATGACCGCGACCGCGGCGACGGCCGGGACGGAGGCGGGCGTCAGCGCCGCCACGATGGCGAGAACGCCTTTGACGAGGGCGGACAGGATCCTGGTCGGCATCGTGTCTCCAGGGGGCGTTGGAAGGCCGGGCTCTCAGGACGTAAGACTAGGCTCCGCCGATGGTCGCCCGTTGACCTTCGCATGTACACCAGGTGGCGAGCGCGACCGGAGAACGGATCTGCCCGCACGCGGCGCGTTCCCTTAGTCTCGGTGCAGGTCGTCGGGAGGGGATGGTCAGGTGGTCGCGAAGGCGGGGACGCGCCGCACCCAGCAGGAGCGCACCAGGGCGACGACGGCCGCGCTGGTCGCGGCGGCGCGCGAGCTTTTCGTGGAGCGCGGGTTCGCGGGCACCTCGCTGGGCGCGATCTGTGACCGCGCGGGGGTGACGCGCGGCGCGTTCTACCACCACTTCGACAACAAGGAGCAGATCTTCCGCGAGGTCTACGCGGCCGAGCAGGAGGAGCTGGCCCTCGTCGTGCGGAAGGCGTTCCGGGCCGAGCCGGACCGCTGGGACGGGCTGCTGGCGGGGTGCCGGGCCATGCTGGAGGCGTCGCTCGACCCGGCCGTACGCCGCATCACCCTGGTCGAGGCGCCGGGCGCGCTCGGCTGGACGGTCATGCGCGACATCCAGGCCGGGTGCAAGGAGCAGATGCGCACCGGACTGGCCCTGACGATCGAGGCGGGCTGCTTGCCGGAGCGTCCGCTCGATCCGCTGACCTCGCTGCTGTACGGGGGGCTGTGCGAGAGCGCGCTGGACATCGCCCGCGCCGAGGATCCGCCGGCGGTGCTGCGCGACACGGTGGCGCAGCTGGAGGCGATGCTCGCGGGGATCGCGGGCCGGGCCGAACCCGGCTGCGCCCACACCGCCTGACCTGCTGATCCAGCCGATTCCGGGGAAGCCCCGGGTACCGTCTCGAGGCATGAGCATTGACATACATACTGCATGTATGTAAATTCCGAAACAGATCACATCGTCGTGCGCTTCGGGGCGCTGGACCTCACCGAATACCTGGAGCCGATCGCCGGACCGGCGGCGGCGCTGATGAACGGAGCATCCTGATGACACCGACTCTGAGCCCGCCGCGACGTGAGACCGTCGACGGCCTGATCGCCGAGTACGCCTCGTTCGCCGACCTCCTCGACGGGCTGTCGGGCCCGCAGTGGAAGACCGGTACGCGCTGTACCGGCTGGGAGGTCCGGGACGCGGCCGGGCACGTGTTCGGCGGCGTCGCCGACACGCTCGAGCTGACCATCGGCACCCGTACCGCCGACGAGCAGGCGCGGGCGTATCGCGACCGGGCGCCGGCGGACCTGGCCCGCGACCTGCGCGAGGACGCGGGACGGCTGCGCACCATGCTGGAACGGCTCGATGACGCGGCCTGGCTGCGGCCGAGCCCGGTGCCCGACCGCAGCGTCGGCGAGGGCGTCCTGAGCCTGTGGCACGACACGTTCGTGCACGCCGACGACATCCGCGCCGCGCTCGGTCTGCCGTCCGACCGCGGGCCGGGGCTGGAGGCGGCTCTGCGCTGGCTGCGGATCGAGCTCGAACGGCGCGGCTGGGGCCCGGCGCGGCTGGCCCTCGACGGCCTGGACGCGTTCCCCGTCGGCGTGGGCGGGCCGGAGCTGCGCGGCGACCCGCTGACGTTCCTCCTGGTCGGCACCGGCCGCGAAGACCCGGCCGTGTTCGGCGTGGACGCGGGCGTGAACGTCTACGCCTGACCGGGCGGGCCCGGGTCGGCGATGTCGATCTCCAGGGACAGCAGCCGGGAGCTGAGCCCCTTGCCGTGGGCGTCCAGCGCGAGCGAGGTGGTCACCCCGCCGTCGAGGGACTGCCGGCAGACGAAGTGCAGCGCGCACAGGTTCGGCAGCTCGTAGCGGATCACCTCGCCCCGGATGTGCGCGCCCAGGTGCCGGCGGACCACCTCGGGCGTCAGCTCGCGCACCAGGTCGGGATAGTGCTCGTCGCGGTAGGGGAAGATCGACAGCGTCGAGGTGTCGCCCTTGTCGCCGGTACGGGCGTGGGCGATGTCATGCAGGATCGCACGCACGGGACGCCTCCAGGATCTCGGTGGCGGGGGTGACCGCGTCGCGCGGGAGCAGGGTGGACACGATGCCGACCACGTCGGTGATCTGCGTGCGCACCCCGCCGCCGCCGGCCGGGCCGTTGGTGTAGAGCGCCTCGACCTCGTGGCAGATGTCCTCGGCCCGCTCGGGGGCCGGGGTGAGCGCCGCGACCCGGAGCCGGCACTCGTCGTCGGCCGCGGCCGGGCCCGAGCGGGCCGGCCGGCCGAGCGGCGCGGACCCGATCAGGTCCAGCCGCGGTCGCAGCCCGGCCGGCGCGAGCCGGGCCGCGACGATCCGTCCGGCCAGCTCGGCGCGGGCGCGCGCGTTCGGCCCGACGTAGGAGATCTCCGCCTCGGCGCGGTGGCCCGCGTGGTAGCCGACGCTGACCTTCAGCGTGTCCGGCCGGGGGCGCCCGGCGGCGCCGCGGACCAGCACGCGGTCCCGCCCCGTCTCCTCGACGGTGACGCCGCGCAGGTCCAGGACCACGTCCGGGGTGCGGTACGCGGTCGGGGTGGTGATCTCGTACAGCAGCTGCTCGCGGACGGTGGCGCGGGAGACCAGCCCGCCGGTGCCGGGGAGCTTGCCGATGACGGCCGAGCCGTCGGCGGCGGACACCTCGGCGAACGGGAAGCCCAGGTGCGCCAGGTCGGGGACCTCCTTGTGCCCGGGATCGGCGAAGTACCCGCCGGTGATCTGGCCGGCGCATTCCAGCAGGTGGCCGACCAGGGTCCCGGCGGCGGCCCGCGCGGGGTCGTCCAGGTCCCAGCCGAGCCGGTGCGCGAGCGGCGCGAGGAACAGCGACGGGTCGGCGACGCGGCCCGTGAGGACGAGGCCGGCGCCCGCGTCCAGCGCGGGGAGCAGCGCGCCGGCGCCCAGGTAGGCGTTGGCGGAGATGACCGGGCCGTGCTCCTCCAGCGGCCGCCCGTCCTCCAGGGCGGGGGCCCCGAGGTCGATCCGGTCGAGGACGTCGTCGCCCGTCACCACAGCGATCCGCAGGCCGTCCAGCCCCAGCTCGCGGGCGGTCTCGCGGGCCGCGGCGCCCGCCGCCCGGGGGTTGGCCGCGCCCATGTTGCTGATGAGCGGCACGCCGTGCCGGACCGCGGGCGGGAGCAGCGCCCGCAGCCGGGCGCGCAGGCGCGGATCGTACCCCTGGTCCGGGTGGGCCAGGCGGCGGCGCTGGCCGAGCGCGATGGTGCGCTCGGCCAGGCACTCCAGGACCAGGGCGTCCAGCCGCCCGTGCTCGACCAGGTCGACGGCGGGCGGTATCCGGTCGCCGCCGAAGCCCGCGCCGCTGCCTATTCGCATCCTGCCTGGTGACAAGGTGATCCCCCGATCTGCGTGATGGACGGGTCAGAACGAGATGGCGCCGGTCAGCAGCGCGACGGCCGTCATGACCAGCGTGGTCCCGAACGCCCAGGCGAAGATGAACCGCTGGTGGGAGCCCAGCTCGACCTTGGTCATCCCGATCAGGATGAAGGTGGAGGCGGTGAGCGGGCTGAGCGGGAACCCGGTGGTCATCTGGCCCAGGATGGCGGCGCGGCCGATCTCGGCGGGGTCGCCGCCCAGCCCGGCGCTGGTCTCCGCGAGCACCGGCATCACGCCGTAGTAGTAGGCGTCCGGGGTGAAGACCAGGCTCAGCGGCATGCCCGTCACGGCGGTGAGCACGGGCAGCAGCCCGCCGCCGCCGTCCGGGACGACCGATACCAGCGCCTCGGCCATCTCCTTGATCATCCCGGTGCCGGACAGGATGCCGGTGAACACCCCGGCCGCGAAGATCATGGTGGTGACCAGGACGACGTTGGGCCCGTGCTTCTCCAGGAGCGCCTGCTGCGCCGCCCAGGTCGGCCGGTTGACCAGCAGCGCCAGCGCGAACGCGATGGCGAACAGCACCTCCAGCGGCATCAGCTCCATGACCAGCGCGACGATCAGAACGACGGTCAGCAGCAGGTTGAACCAGATCCGCGGGTCCCGCCCGCCGGCCGCCTCCGGCGCGGGGGCGTCCGGCCCGCCTGCCTCCAGGTCGATCTCCGGACGTCCCTCGGCCTGGAGCCGGGCCCGTTCCCGGCGCCCGATCAGGAACGCGGCGAGCAGCACCCACGCGATCCCGGCGATCATCGCCGGCAGCACCGGCACGAACAGGTCGGAGCTGTCGAGCTTGAGCGCGGCCATGGCGCGCGCGGTCGGGCCGCCCCAGGGCACCAGGTTCATCACCCCGGCGCCCAGGCACACCACGCCGGACAGTACCAGGGGACGCATCCCCAGCCGCAGGTAGATCGGCAGCAGGGCGGACACGGTGATGAGGAACGTGGAGGCGCCGTCGCCGTCCAGCGCGACGATCAGCGTCAGCACCGCGGTGCCGACGGTGATCCGCATCGGGTCGCCCTTGGCCCAGCGCAGCACGCGCCGGATCGCCGGGTCGAACAGGCCGGTGTCGATCATCAGGCTGAAGTAGAGCACCGCGAAGGTGATCATGATCGCCACCGGGGCGACCTTGACCACCCCCTTGGCGATCATGTCTCCGAGCTCGCCGCCGAAGCCGCCGATCAGCGCGGTGCCGATCGGCACCAGCACCAGGCCCAGCAGCACCGACACCCTCCGGGTGACGGTCAGGGCGAGGAACAGCCCGATGGTCACGAAGCCCAGCGTGGCCACCATGGAAACCTCCTGATCCGGCTCAAGGTTGCCCATGAGTGTGATCCACGGCACTCTTGTAAGTCCAACATCAATCGCACATGGATTGATGTGTTCAACGCATGGCGTGGGGAGAGTGCGTGGACCTGACCATCCAGCAGCTGCGGGTCGTGCTCGCCGTCGCGCGGGAGGGCAGCTTCACCGCGGCGGGGGAGCGGATGCGGCTCGCCCAGTCGTCGCTGAGCCGCACCGTCGCCGACGTCGAGCGCCGGGTCGGCGTCACGCTGTTCGAGCGCACCACCCGGCAGGTCATCCCGACCGCCGCGGGACGCGAGTTCACCGCCGTCGCCGAACGGGTCGTGGACGAGTTCGACCGGGGGATCAACCACTTCGCCGGCTTCCTGGCCGGCACCCGCGGGCTGGTCCGGATCGCCACCCTGCCCTCGCTGGCCGCGACGCTGCTGCCGGGCGCGGTGTCCAGGTTCCGGGACGGCCGCCCGGACGTGCGGATCCAGATCGAGGACGGGCTGCTCGGCCAGGTCCTGGACCGGGTCCGTGCCGGCCGGGTCGACCTGGCGGTGACCGTGCTGACCGAGCCGCCGGGCGCGCTGGGCTTCCGGCGGATCGCCGCCGACCGGTTCCACTGCGTCTTCCCCGCCGGCCACCGGCTCGGCGCGCGCGGCGCGGACGAGCCGGTCGCCTGGGCCGAACTGGCCGGGGAGGAGTTCATCGCCTTCGACCGGGCCAGCAGCGTCCGGGCGTTCACCGACCGGGCGCTGCGCGAGGCCGGGGTGCGGCTCGGGCCGATCACCGAGGCCCGCAACATCGCCGCCGTGGCCGGGCTGGCCGCCGCCGGGCTCGGAGTGTCCGCGGTGCCCGGCCTGGTGCTGCCGCTGATCGAGTTCGCCCGGCTGGAGCGGCGGCCGCTGGAGGGCCCCGTGCTCACCCGCCCGATCGGCGTCGTGTACGACCCGCGGCGGCCCCGGGCCCCGGCCGTCCAGGACTTCTTCGATCTCCTGGCCGAGCCCCCGGAGCTGGATCCGGAGCTCGCCGAGGGCACCGGGTGGACGCCCGGCTGAGCGTCCACCCGCCCGTGCCGGCCGGCCCGGGTCAGCCCGTGGTCAGGTCCCGGCGGCGGAACCCGGCGAGCCCGGCCGCGCCCAGTGCCAGGACGACCGCCCCCATCCAGACCAGCGGGGCCGGGCTGACCTCGGCGCCCGGCAGCTTGGGGATGTGGGTGAACGGCGAGATGTCCAGCAGCCACTGGTCGAACTGGAGCATGCTGCCGAAC
Organism: Actinomadura vinacea; assembly: GCF_039532545.1. Classification (NCBI taxonomy): domain Bacteria; kingdom Bacillati; phylum Actinomycetota; class Actinomycetes; order Streptosporangiales; family Thermomonosporaceae; genus Actinomadura; species Actinomadura vinacea. Next base: position 215,684 of record NZ_BAAARW010000002.1, read on the forward strand.
ATCGTCACCAGGGTGGCCAGGGCCAGCGCGCCCCACCCGGCCGCGGAGAGCCGGGGCAGCAGCCCGAAGAACGCGATCGCCACCGCCGCCAGCAGCCACACCGCCGGCAGCTGGATCAGGGCCGCGCCGACGAGCTTGGGCACCGTGCCGCCCACGTCCCCCTCGTTGAGGCCGTGCGTCAGGCCCATGGCGAGCCCGGCGACCACCAGCGCCGCGGCGGAGCCCAGCAAGGCGAAGGCCAGGTGGGAGGCGACCCACCGGACCCGGCCGAGGGGCGTGGCCAGCAGCGGCTCGGCGCGCAGCGCGGTCTCCTCCGAGCGCAGCCGCAGCGTCGCCGACACCGCGTACCCCGCCGCGAACAGGCCGACCATGTTCATGATCCCGGAGAAGAACACGTCCACCAGCGTGCCCGAGCCGCCGAGCCGCTCGAAGATGTCCTTCACCTCGGGGTTCTCGTTCAGCATCTCCTCGATGCCGCCGGCGACGCCGCCGAACACCACGCCGAGGGCGGCGAAACCGGCGAGCCAGGCGTACATCGGCCGGCTGTGCAGCCGCCAGGCCAGCGAGAACGCGCCGCGCAGCCGCGGCGACGCGGTCGCCGGGCCCGGCCGCGGCGGGACGAGCCCGGCCCCGACGTCACGCCGCGCCGACAGTCTCGCGGCCGCCACCACCAGCAGGGCCGTCAGCAGGAGGGGGAGCGCCGCCACCCACCACTGCTCGTCGCCGTAGGCGCGCAGCCGGTTGCCCCAGCCCAGCGGGGACAGCCACGACAGCCACGACAGCCCGTTCCCGGCACCGCCGACGTCGGCGGCCAGCCGGATCACGAACGAGACGCCCAGCACGGCGATCGCGATGCCGCGCGCGGCCCCGGCGCCCTCCGACAGCTGCGCGGCCACCCCGGCGACCGCGGCGAACACCCAGCCCATGAGCGCGAACTGCAGCCCGAGCGCCAGCGACCCGCCGAACCCCAGCCCCTGGGCGGCCATGCCGAGGACGAGGAGCAGCGCGATCACGACGCTGGCCGCCATCGTCACCAGGAGGGCGGCGGCCAGGGCCGCGCCGCGTCCCACGACGGTGGCGCCCAGCAGCTCGCGGCGCCCCGCCTCCTCCTCGGTGCGGGTGTGCCGGATGACGGTGAGCGCGCAGATCAGCGCGATCATCACCGGGATGAACCCGGAGCGCTGTGCGACGATCCCGCCGACGCCGATGTCGTTCAGCGGACCGTACAGCGCCAGGTACGTCGGGTTGTTCCCGGTGGTGCGGGCGTAGCTGACGCGGTCGGCGATCGTGGGGGCGAGCTCCTCGATCGCCGCCACGAAGTTGAGCGGCATCAGGCCCAGGAACAGGACCCAGATCGGCAGCAGGAACCGGTCGCGGCGCAGCATCAGCCGGACCATCCCGCCGGTCCCGACGAGCGCGGTCATCGCGCGGCCCCTTCCGGCACCTCGTCCTTGTAGTGGCGCAGGAACAGCTCCTCCAGTGTCGGCGGCTGGCTGACCAGGCTGCGCACCCCGGTGTCGGTGAGCTGCCGCAGCACCTCGTCCAGCCGGCTGGTGTCGACCTCGCAGCGCACCCGGGTCCCGTCCACCACCAGGTCGTGCACGCCGGGCAGCGCGGAGATCCCGTTGGGCGGCGCGGCCAGCTCGGCGTCGATGGACGTGCGGGTCAGGTGGCGCAGGTCGGCCAGCGTCCCGGTCTCGACCGCGAAGCCGTTCCTGATGATGGTGACGCGGTCGCAGAGCGCCTCGACCTCGGACAGGATGTGGCTGGACAGCAGCACCGTGCGCCCGCTCTCGCGCTCCTCCCTGATGCACTCCTGGAAGACCTCTTCCATGAGGGGGTCGAGGCCGGAGGTGGGTTCGTCGAGGATGAGGAGCTCGGCGTCGGAGGCGAGGGCGGCGACGAGTCCGACTTTCTGGCGGTTGCCCTTGGAGTAGGTGCGGCCTTTTTTCTTGGGGTCGAGTTCGAAGCGTTCGAGGAGGTCGGCGCGGCGGCGTGGGTTGAGTCCGCCGCGCATGCGGCCGAGGAGGTCGATGACCTCGCCGCCGGAGAGGTTGGGCCAGAGGGTGACGTCGCCGGGGACGTAGGCGAGGCGTTTGTGGAGTCGGGTGGCGTCGCGCCAGGGGTTGCCGCCCAGGAGGGTGGCGGTGCCGGCGTCGGCGCGCAGCAGGCCGAGCAGGACGCGGATGGTGGTGGACTTCCCGGCCCCGTTCGGACCGAGGAAACCATGCACCTCGCCGCTGCGGACGGTCAGGTTGAGACCGTCCAGGGCACGGGTCCGGCCGAACGTCTTGACCAGGCCCGCGACGGAGATGGGCGTGTCTTTGGTGATGGGTGAAGCCATGCGGGACACCTCGTCTGGATGGGTTTGAGAGCACGCGACCGCCACCCCCTTCGCCGATTCGTCGATGGGAGCCGGGTGCCGGTCAGGCGCGGGAATGAGGCCGAGGGCGGAACCGGGTCCGCCGGGACGGTGCGGGAGGGTCGGAGTCGGCCTTGCGCGCCGCCGCGTCCGTGGTCGAGATGCACGCCGGGACCACGCCGCGGACGACCGCCGGCGAACCGGGCGCCGGGCGGAGCGCCTGGGGCGCTGGAGTCCGCATGCTAGGCACCGCCGTCTCCGCCCGTGTCGGCCCTGTCCGCCGCCTTGCGCAGCGCGGCCAAGGTCCCTTCGATGAGCTCAGGGGTCAGCAGGTCGTCGGCGAGGATCTCCACCATGGCCTTGGCCATGCGCGGGTACCCCTCCACGGTCAGGGTGTTGGCGCCGAGCACGCGGGAGAGGTGTTCGTGCAGCACCATCACGCCGGACACCAGCGCGACCACGGTGGCGGCGTAGGCGTGGACGTCGGAGGTGTTGGGCTTGTTCATGCCCGGCCAGGGCTCCTGCAGAATCGCCTCGGTCATCGTGACGGCCTCGTCGAACAGCGCCGCCGCCCCGGGCGATCCGTCGACCAGGGCACGCGCCATGTAGCGCTGCATGCGCAGGCTTGTCGCCATCGCGGTGGCCATGAACTGCGGGTCGTCCATGCCGCCTTCGAGTGCCTTGAACTTGTTGGTGCGCAGGATGTCCCAGGCGTGCTCGTCGCACGCCTTGCGCAGCCCCTCCTTGGAGCCGAAGTGGTGCTGGACGAGACCGGGTGACACACCGGCGGCTGCGGCGACCCCTCTGATCGTGGTGCCGCGCACCCCGTGCTCCGCGAACAGGTCCAGCGCGGCGTCCCTGATCCGGGCGCGTGCCGTCAGGTCCTCGGCGGACAGGTCGCGTGGGGCGGGGCCCGTCGCTCCGGTGTCGCCGCCGCCCGCACTGCCCTCCGCCATCGTGCCGCCTCCTGCGAGACAGCGCCGCAAGCCGACGCCGCCCAATACAAATGTTCAGCTTCCAATACAGTTGTATACCCGTCCGGCCTCTGAGACAACCGGACGTGGACCGCGATTTCGAGCAGCGGATACGGACGCTCCATATGTCCCGGAGCGGACCCGGAGGCGGCCGGGCCGGAGGCTCGTCCGGAGGGGCCTGACCAGTCGAGTGCCCGCCCTGCCGCTCCGCAAAGCCGAACGGTGTTCGATATCGGGCCATCCGAAGATCGGGCGGCAGGTCTCGCGCGTCTTAAATGGAGGTCGACGGGCGGGGTGAGCGAGCCTCGGAACCTATGCCGGGTTCGCCGCCCAGGTGCCGCCGTCGGCCGGCGCCGGGCCGCTCGCGCTCGGGATCCTCAGTTCGGCCGTCACCGCGGGCGGTACCTACCTGGGCCTCCTGCAAGGACGATCCCGGCGCCTGCCCCAGGGGAGCGGCCAGGACGGCGGCGAGGGCACCGGCGACCCGGCCGCGCCCGTGCGGGTGCTGGCCGTGACCTTCCATCCGGCCGACCTCGCCTTCGCCCGATGGCTGTCGGCCGCGCTCTCGCACGCGTCGCGCACCCGGGTGGAGATGCGGTCCCGGGACGGCCGCCCCGAGGACCCGCCTCCGCACCCGCCACCGGCAGCCGAGGCGTGGGAGGTCATGGTGCTCTCGTCCACGACCGAGATCGCCGGGCGGGAGCCGGACGCCACGGGCCCCCGGAACGGCTGGTCGCAGTGCGGGTCGAGGAGTGCGCGGCGCCGTCCGTCCCCGGCCCCGGACCGATCGTCGACATCGCCGGGCTGCCCGAGAGCGCGGCTTGCGCGGCCCTGGTGCGAGGGCTGGTCGCCCGCGGGGCGCTGGCGGAGGCCGACCTCCCGGCCGGGGCGGAGCCGCCGTCCGGCGATGGGGTGCCCTACCCGCAGGACGGCCCCGCCATCACCAACCTCGGCCCGCCGGAGCCGGGCTTCCTGGGACGCGAGGACCTGCTGCGCCGGCTGCGTGCGGCCCTCGTGCGAGGCGACGCGCACGACGATGTGCGCGTCGCCGTCGTGTGGGGGCTGGGCGGCGTCGGCAAGACCAGCGTCGCGGTCAACTTCGCGCACCGGTTCCGGCGGCACTACGAGATCGTGTGGTGGCTGACCGCCGAGCGGTCGGCCGACCTGCGGACCGGGCTGCTGCGGCTGGCGGCGGAACTGGGCGTCCCCGAGCAGGCCGACGCCGACCGGATGATCAACGAGCTGTGGCGGGCGCTGTGCGGCCGGGGCCGCTGGCTGCTGATCTACGACAACGCCGGCGCCGAGCCGGTCCGGCACTGGCCCGCCGGGGGCGGCGGGCACGTGCTGGTGACCTCGCGGCGCTCGGACTGGGCCGGGCCGGCGGACCCGGAGCGGCGCTTCGAGGTGCGGCCCATGGCGGCGGGCGCGGCGGTGCGGCTGCTGTGCGAGCGGACCGGCGACGACGACGTCCGCTCCGCACAGGCCATCGCGGACGCGCTCGGCCGCCTGCCGCTCGCCTTGGCGCACGCGGCGGCCTACTCCCGGCAGGCGGCCCTGCCGCTGCGCGAGTACTTGCGGCTGCTGGACGGTTCCCTGGAGCAGGTGCTGTCCCGGTTCCGTCCCGATGACCATGTGCAGCCGGTCGCGATGACCTGGAACCTGTCGCTGGCCAGGGCCGGGGAGGACGTGCCGGAGACGCTGGACCTGATGCGCCTGTGGTCGATGCTGGCGCCCGTCAGGATCCCGCGCGGGCTCCTGCGCGGACCGGCGGACGGGGCGCGCGGGCGGCTGGCGGCGATCACCGGCGATCCGCTGTCGTACGACCTGGCCGTGCAGCGGCTGGCCCGCTACTCGCTCATCGGCGTCGACGCCGAGCACGTGCAGGTCCACCGGCTGGTGCAGACGGTCGTGCGGCTGGACATGGAGCCGGCGGACGCCGCGGAATGGCTGGAGGCCGCGGCGATCCTGCTCGAGCGGCGGTTCCCCCAGGCGGCGGACGACAGCGCGCGGTGGACGACAGCGCGCGGTGGCCGGACTGCGCGCGGTTGCTGGCGCACGTCCTGGCCGTCCAGGGCAACTACCGCGGGCTGAGCCGCGGGTACCCGGTCACGGGACGCGCTGAGGCGGTGTTCGGCGAGCTCTTCCACCGCGCTGGTCGCTACCTTGTCGAACGGTCCGGCTACCGGGAGGCCAGGGAGCCGGTCGAGACGGCACTGGAGCTGCGCGAACGCGTGCACGGCCGGCGCAGCCCGCAGTGGGCGGAGACCAAGCTGTGCCACGCGGCCCTGCTCTACCGGTTGGCCGAGCTCGGCGCCGCCCGGACGGCGGTCGAGACGGCGCAGGGCGTCCGTGAGGAGATCGCCGGTCCCGAAGATCCGGGACTGCACGCGTTCCTGATGTGGCGGTGCCGGATCCTGGTGGAGTTCTCCGAGCTGGCGCAGGCGCAGCGGGCGGCGGAGCGGGCGCACCGGCTCCTGGTGGCGGCCGGCGTGCCCGAGGGCGATCACCGCCGGATCGAGGCCGACGATCTGCGGGTCACGGTCCTGTGGCGGCGCGGCGCGTTCCGTGCCGCGCTGCGGCTGATGGAGCGCGGTGTCGCCGTCCAGCGCGAGTCCCGCGGCGACGCCGACGACCGGACGCTGGTCGCGCTCGGCCGGATGGCCTACATCGAGCAGGAGATGGGCGCCGTGCTCGGCGACCGCGCGCTGCTGTGCCGTGCCCGCGACCGCCTCGTCGAGGTCGGCGCGGTCCTCGCGGCGCGCTACAGCGAGGAGCACTTCGAGGTCATGGAGCAGCGCCGGGCGCTCGGCGCCGCCCTGTGCGGTCTCGGCGACTTCGCGGCGGCGGCGCGGCTGCTCGCGCCGGTTGTGGCGGCCTACCGGGAGGCGCTGGGGGACCATCCGAGCACGGTCGCGGCCGAGCGGGTGTACGCGGTCGCGCTGTTCCACGAGGGCGAGGCGGCCCGGGCCGACGCGCTGATGCTCGCCGGGTGCGCGCTCTACGAAAGCCTCTACGGACCCGATCATCCCTATGCCGCCGAGATACTGGCCGACCACGGCGCCCTGCTGGCCGCGCGCGGGGAGGCCGCCGAGGCCGCCGGGGCGCTTCACCGGTCCCGGCGGATCTACGAGGAGCGGTACGGGCCCGAGCACCCCAAGCTCGTCCAGATCCTCCTCGATCTCGCGGCGCTGCCGGGCCTGCCGGTCGACGAGGCCGCGGCCATGCGCGGACGGGCCGAACGCATCCGCGCTCGGATCTGAGGCATCGACCCAACGCGTGCAGAGGAGGCGACATCGACGTCGAGCAGTTCCAGGAGACCTTCCTGACCGGGCATGTCCGCGCGCAGATCGTGCTGGACGGCATGGACGGGTTCGCAGTGGACGAGCACTTCGGCTCCTCCCAGGAACTCCTGGGGGAGCTGTGCACCGTCTGGTATGCCACTCGGGCCGGTGACCAGGCCGAATGGAATGATCCCGGCGCCGTGTTCAAGCGGGTCCGCGAAGCGGCGTGCGAGCCGGTGACCTGGGACCCGGAACGGCGGCGCAAGCTGGACGCGCTGGTGCGCGGATTCCGGGACCAGCGGGAGCCGGTGCAACTCGTCCTGCCGGTGCTGCGGGTGGTGCCCGGACGCGAGGTGGTCCTGGACGGCACCCACCGGGCGGTGGCCGCCTACCGTGCCGGGGTCCCGGTCACCTTGTTCGTGTTCGCGTTGCACGGCCCGCTGCGCCCGGCCATGTTGCCCGACATCGTCCACCACCTCTAGGGCGTGTCTTAACGTAGATCCGTAAGACACGCCCTAGGCGCGGTGTGCGGTGCGCCGCTGGCCGAGCCCGGCGTGGCGGCGCACCCGGTCGGCGACGTCCGGCCAGGCGTGCTCGGGCAGGTCGTGCCCGACACCGGGAAGGATGGCCAGGCTGGAGCCCGCGACCGTCGTGGCGATCCTGCGGGCGGCGGCGGGACGGATGAGCGGATCGTCCTCGCCGTGGAGCACCAGCGTCGGAGTGCGGAGGCTGGAGACGGGCGGTCCGTGCCACCGGGCGCCGATCTGGCGGCTCTGCGCCTTCTGGTCGCGGACCCCGGGGTCGGGGCTGCTCTCGATCCGTGCCCGCACGGCCTGCTCGTCGAAGGGGCGGGCGGGGGAGGCCAGCATGCGGGCGAGGGCGACCCCCGCCTCGACGTCCCCTTCGCGGGTGTCGGGGAACTTCAGGCGGGCCAGCTTGGCCAGCGTGCCGAGGCGGATGTAGCGCAGCGTCCGCACCCCCGCCATGTCGCCGGGGACCGCGGACGACGAGGTCAGCGTGCGGACGCGGTCGGGATGGCGGAGCGCGACGCGTTGTGCGGCGGCGCCGCCGAGGGAGGCGCCCAGCAGGTGCGCGGACTCCCAGCCGAGCGCGTCCATGACGGCGATCGCGTCATCGGCCATGTCCTCGGCGGTGTAGATCTCGCGGCGCTTTCCGGTGAGGGCTGCGATCGGATTGCGGGCCGGGGCGTCCTGGAGGTGGGTGGACTCGCCGGCGTCGCGCTGGTCGTAGCGCGCCACCGCGAAGCCGTGCGCGGCCAGCGCCGCGCAGAAGCCGTCCGGCCACCACCTGCGGGACGTCCCCAGCCCCATGAGCAGCAGCAGCGGCTCCCCGTCCGCGGGGGCGGCCAGGAACCGGTCGTAGGCGATCTGCACGCCGCCGTTCTTCGCCCAGCGGACCGGGCTCCAGGCCTTCTGTGATGCGGTCACGGCACGGCCTCCAATACTGCGATCGATGTTCGCAGTTTCTAGGATAGGGGATCCGTCGTGAGGAAGGACAGGTGGGCCGTGCCCGATGAACCGGGGACCGTGTGGGACCGTCCGGAACGGGGCGCGCGCGGCCCCGCGCCCGTGCGCACCCGCGCCCAGATCACCGCCGTGGCCGTCGCGCTGGCCGACGCCGAGGGCCTGGCCGCGGTGTCGATGCGCCGGGTCGCGGCGGAGCTGGGCACCGGGCCCGCGTCCCTCTACCGCTACGTCGGCGGCCGCGACGACCTCGTCGACCTGATGATCGACGCGGTGGCCGGGGAGATCGACCTGTCCGGCCCCCTCGCCGGCGACCCCGTCGAGGACCTGGCCGTGCTCGCCATGCACACCAAGGACGCCCAACTGCGCCACCCATGGATGCTGGACGTGCCGCCCGAACCCGAGCGGCTCGGCCCGTGCGCGATCGATTACCTCGAACACGGGCTGCGCGCGCTGGAGCCGGCGGAGTCGATGACCGGGCAGGCCAAGATGGAGACCATCGCGGTGATGAACGGGCTGGCCTCGCTGTTCGCCCGCACCGAGCTCCAGGAGCGGAGCTCGCCGACCGAGCGGCAGGCCGCGTACGCGGCGCACCTGACGCAGGTCGTCGCGGAGGGGCGGCACCCGCTGCTGGCGGGGCTGGTCGCACGTCAGGTCCCCGGCCCGCACGAGGACCACCAGGCGCTCTTCGAACGCCTGATCCGACGGGTCCTGGCCGGCCTCATCGGCTGAGCGCGGCGCCCGGCTCAGCGGACCAGGGCCATCGCACCGAGGAAGCCGAGCATGAGCGCCCCCTGGACGACCATCGCGGGCGCCGGGGCGGGGGAGTGCACGGGTACCGGCTTGCGGCCGCCTCCGCGCAATACGGTTTCGTGGCCTATTCGGGTGACGGCGCGGCCGCGATCCTGTCGAGCACGTCGGTGTAGAGGCCGCGGCGGTCGGGACGGGCGCGGCCGGCGGCGTGCCGGAGCGCGCGGGCGGCCGGCTCCCCGTACAGCGCCAGCCCGTCGGCGGCCGCGCGGCGGACGGCGGGCCGGGCGTGCGAGAGCAGGCCGACCAGCGCCGGGATCGCCGGTTTCCACGCCGCGTGCGACACGCTTCTGATCGCCGAACGGACGATGTCGGGGCGCGGGTCCTCCAACAGCCGGGACGTCTGTTCCAGGTAGGACGACCGGTCCAGCACCTTTCGGGAGATGCGGTGCGCGTGCAGGCGGAGCCGCGCCTCGGGACGGCCGATCGCCTCGGCGAGCAGTTCCTCGAACCCGGGGTCGCGGTGGCCGGGCGGCCGCTCGTCGTGCCGTTCGGCGAGCAGGGTGAGAGCCCGCCGGGCCTGTTCGGTGGTGCCGGTGCGGGCGAGGTCGAACAGCGACTCCCGCGAAGGCCCGGCTCCGTGCTCGGCGGGAGGCCGCCGGGTGCGGAGGGCGGCGAGCGCGGCGGCGTCCTCCCGTGCGGCGTCGGGATCGCGGAGCGGGCCGTCCACGAGCAGGAGCCGTTCGGCCAGGTCGTCGCGCCCCTCGGCGATGAGCCGCTCGCGTGCGCGGGCCAGGGCGGGGGTGCGCAGGAGCGGACGGCCGGTGATGAGGCCGAGCACGCCCCACTCCCCGGCGTCGAGACGTTCGGACAGGAGGTCGGACAGCAGGTCGGGGTCGGCGCGGTGCAACGCCCGTGCCACCGCCGCGCGGGTGGCCGGTGCGCCGTTCTCCCGCCAGCACAGCAGCAGCGGGAGGAGGCGGGCGAGTGCGGTGGGGCGCAGGTGGGCGGCCACGAGGGCGATGCGTTCCCGCGCCGTGTCGGTGGCCGGTTCGTTCAGCTCGGCCTCGCTCATGGACGTCAGCGCGGGCGCGAGGTCACGCGCCTGCGCGGGGATGGCGGGCGGATCGATTCGGCCGTGCAGGTAGGCGCGCAGGACGGCGCGGCCGATCTCCGGCTCGGGCCAGCCGAGAAGGGCGCGGGCCGCGGCGTGGCGACGCTCCCGCGCGGGGTCGTCCAGCATCGCCAGCAGCCGTTCGCGCTGCGCCCCCGAACGCGGCTGGTCCAGATCGTCCGAACCGGGCAGGCGAGCGGGCGGTGCGCCGCGGCGCGCGTCCTCGCCGAGGGTCCATGCGGGCGCGCCGATCGGCTGGAGCCGCAGCATCCACTCCAGCAGCGGGCCCCGCACGGTCTCGCCGGCGGTCGGATAGACGGCGGCCAAGGCGGCGAGCCGATCTCGCGAACCGACCGGATGACCGCCCGCGTCCGCGTCCCGGAAACGCTGGAGCGCCCCTGGCGTGCGAGCCGCCGCCTCGAGGTCTTCCCGCCACTCATGCACGGCGGGCTCGGAAGGCGCGTCCCGGTGGCCCGGGACGAACGCCTCGCGCAGGACGGCCTCCTCGGCGAGCCACGGATTGGGCCCCTTCCGCGCCGCCGTCAGAGCGCTCTCCAGGTCGGCGCGCGTCGGCACCGCGCCGCAGCGCCGCAGCAGCGTCAGCAGCGAGCGGCCGCCCGCGGCCTCCGGCGGAAGCGCACGGAGCCGGGCCGCCACCTCCTGGGCGTCCGCGGCGGTGAGGCGTGCCGCGGCCTCTTCGATCACGGCGAGAAGACCTTCACGATGCGCGTCGCCGACCCCGTCCAGGCCGGTGACCAGCGTCGTCGCCGAACGGGCGAAGGACTCCAGCTCCTGCCCGCTCCACGGAGGAGGGCAGAGCCGAAGGATGAAGCGCAGCACCGGAGCGCGGTCGGTCCCCGCCGCGGCCATTTCCAGCCAGCGGTCGAGGAACGGCCGCAGGGACGCGAGCCGCTCGGCGGCGAGGTCGTCCCGGAGCACGAGGCGCCGCGCGGTCCCGTCGTCCCAGCCGCGCGTTTCCAGAGCCTCGACGTCGCTGTCGGCCGCGCGGCCGCGCGGCGGGACCCGGCGTTCGGCGAGCGTCCGCCCGGCGGCCGAGCCCTGGACGGCGAGAGCGTCGACCGCGCGCCTGGAGAGCACGCATTCCAGGCCGCGCATCAGCAGGATGCGGGTGCGTTCGTCACCGGCGCTGTCCGCGGCGGCGACGAGCGTCGCGGCGTAGCCGTCGCCGAGCACGGCCCGCAGCGCCCTGGCGAGCGCCTCGGCCAGTCCCGGATTGTCGTGGCCGCCGAGCCAGGACAGCATCTCGGGCACGGCCTCCTGCGAGCCCGCGTCGGCCAGCGCCGTGGCGGCGGCCTTCTTCACGTTCATGTTGGGATGGCGGAGGCACGCCGCGAGCGTCGGCGCGGCCCAGTTCGCGCGCGCGTGCCCGAGCGCCAGCACCGCCTGCCGTACGGTCTGCTCGTCGCGCGCGGCCGTGAGCGCGATCAGGCCGGCCGACAGCGCCCGCGCGTCCGCGCCGCCGGCATCCCGGGCGAGCAGCGCGATGGCGTGCTTGCGGACGTGCCGGTCGCGGTCGCGCAGCAGCCGATGCACTCGCGCGCGGATCCCTCCGTACGACGGGACGTGCTGGAGCAGCTCCAGCAGGATCGATCGCTCGGGCGCGGTGAGCCCGGCCTCGTCCAGCAGGTCCAGGGCCATGGTCGCGACGAGCGCCTCGCCCGCCTCCGTGGGACCGGTCGCGTCGAGCAGGCAGTGCGGTCGTATCTTCCCGCGCGTGTGGAGTCGGCCGCCGAGGTCGCGGATCGCGGCCGGTACCTTGTCCGGCACCCGGGGCTCCACGTTCTGGACGGCGGCGTCGTCCGGAGCCCTGGACGCCGCGAGGTCGGACACCACGCGCAGCAGCAGGTCGGCGATGGCCGGGAGCGTGCCCGCGTCGCCGTTCCGAGCCAGCAGGCACAGGGCTTCCACCGGCTCGTCCGGATCGAGCCCGGCGCGCAGCAGTTCCAGCTCGCGCGCGTCGGACCAGCCCAGGTCGGACCGGATCCCGCGGGGAAGGTCGCGCGGGTCGAGCCGGGCCAGCAGCGCGCTCCGCTCCCCGGCGTCATCGGTGAGATGCCAGAGCAGCGCGAGGGCCCGGTGGCGGACGGGCCGCAGATGCGGGGCGATGGCCGTTCCGTCCAGTCCCAACCCCGTGCGGAGCGCCGCGGCCGTGTCCGATCCGCCCACGGCTTCGAGAGCGCGCAGTGCGGCATCGGGGGACCGGGGCAGTACCGCGAGCACGGCGCGCTCGGCGGGCGCGTGCCGCAGCGTCCGGATCGCCTCCAGGAACGGTTCGGGATCGGGCGCGGCGGGCAGCAGGCCGGCGATCGTCTCGCCGATCGGCAGGTCGCCGGTGCCCTGCTCGGCGAGCGCGACCAGCAGTTCCAGCCGCCGGGGCCAGCTCGCGTCGCCGGGCGGCGCCCCGGCCAGCTCTCGCAGCGTCTCGTTCCGGCACGTGAACAGCAACGTGGCGGGCTCGTGCGCGGGCACCGAATGATCGGCCAGGACGAGCCCCACGATCGAGGGCACGTCCGCACCGGACGGGAAAAGGGCGCGCCGGTGCATCCCCAGCAGGCACCGGACGGCCGGACCGGCGAGCAGCAGCGGGTCCTGCGCGGCGATGCCCACCAGGACGGGCACGTCCTCGCGGTCCGCCGTGCCCCCGGCCAGCTCCAGCGAACGCCGCCGAAGCCCCGGAGGCCGCCGCGCGTCGGTGGCGACGTCCAGGAGCAGGTCGCGATGCCTGTGCCGCGCCGCGACCTCGATCGCCGCGGCGGCCACGTCGGGGTCGGGCGCGGTGTCGAGGATCCGGCGCAGGCGTGCGCCGGGCAGCGGCTCCAGGGCCGCCCAGGGCTCGGCGAGCTCGTGCAGAGCGGCCTTCCGTGCCGATGAGGCGGCCGGTGCGGCGCCGTCGCGCGCGGCCGTCTCCAGCAGGATCGGCCTGGCCCGGGACGGAGCGAGCAGGGCCGCCCGCACGGCCTCGCGCGTGATGCGGAGGGCCTCGGCGAGCAGGGCCGGGTCATGCCCGTCCAAGAGGACGCGGGCCAGCCGCTCGGGTTCGTCGACGTCCGTCGCCCGCAGCCCGTGCACGGCCTGGTAGAGCGGCTCGTCGGCAGGCTCCCGCGCCACGGTCTCGGGCCGTTCGGCGATCTCCGCGCGCAGCCACGCGATGCGCACCGGCTCGGGCAGGACGGCCTCCCGCCACCGCGGCCACGGCCGGTCCCGCAGGTGCCGCCGCAACAGCAGATGGAGCCGTGCCAGCGCGAGGGCTTCCTCGGGCGCCGCGTCCGAGAGCGGTTCCCGGGGAAGCCGCGCGGCGTACGCGGCGGCCTCCGCGCCGCCGTCGCCGCTCTCGAGCCGTTCGACCAGCCGTACGAGCTCTCCCAGAGTCGCCGCCACCGGTCAGCCGCCGCTGCGCGAACCGCCGCCGCCCAAGCCCGCACGGACCGTCTGGCCGGACCGCGTGGAGATGGTGCCGCTCGACGGGGCCTTGAGGCTTCCGCGGGAGACCCGGCCGGCGCGGTATCGGCCGCCGTAGTACCAGAAGTAGCTGGCGTGCGATCCGACCGCCGTGTCATCGCCGAGGTCGTCGTCGTCGCAGAGGTCCTCGTCCACCACCCGGTAGCCGGACTCGGGCTCCTCGTCAGGGACGGTGCCGTCGGGGCCGCGGACGCAGTAGGCGGTTACCTCGTCGTCCTCGTCCGGGTCGGGGGTCGAGGCTGGGCTGGCCGTCCCGGGGGAGACGGTCTGCGACCCCGTCGCGGACGGCGTGGTGTCGGACGAGCAGGCCGCCACGGCCAGCGAGAGCGCGCTCACGAGGCCGATGCGGACGGCCTGAGAACGCAGCCGGCGCGGTGGATGCGGAGGGATCATCCGGACATCCTTCCGGACGACCCGGCGGCCAAGCGAATTCGACCCTCGCGCTGCCCCGCGACCTGTCGATGACCACGCTCTCGGTCCTGGCCGACCTGGAACGCTTCGGTCCCCGCCGGATCACCGAGCCGGCCAGCCGCCGGCAGGCCCAGGCCAAGCGCCTGGCCGAGCTGCTGGCCGGCCTGCCCGCCGCCGCCGACCGCGCCGCGATCGCGGCCGCGCTGCCGGCCCTGAACCGGCCGGCCGCGGAGGCGGGCACCGGTTCCACCTCCTGAGCGGACCCGGTGCGCTCAGCGTGCCTCCAGGGCCGCGGCGACCGGGCGGGAGGCGCCGTACCGGACCGGCACCGCCGTCAGCAGCGCGACCACGGCCAGCGTCGCGGGAACCGTGGCGGCCAGCCAGAGCATCGGGACACCCGTCCCGGCGGGGGAGTTGCCGGCCGCCCGCGCGGCGGCGTCCACCAGCAGGCCCAGCGGGATGCCCGCCAGCGCGGCGAACCCGGCCGGGACCAGCTGCGCCGCCGCCAGCCCGGTGGTGACCTGCCGCGGCGTCCCCCCGAGGGCCCGGGCGAGCGCCGTGGCGCGCAGGTTGTCGAGCGCGGTCGTCCAGGCCGTGAGCACGGCGTTGACGGCGGCGAGCAGGACCAGCGCCAGCGCCAGCACCAGCACGATCTGGCTCAGCCTTTCGGTGACCGGGTTGCCCGCGCCGGGCACGAAGTCGGGGCCGAGGAGCACGCGGTCCTTGCGGGCCACGTCCCGGCTCATGGACAGCGCCGCCACGACCATCGCGACGGTGACCGCCAGGCTGAGCCCGGCCAGGACGGTGCGGCGCGGGCGGCGTGCGGCGATCCGCGCGCCCAGCAGCAGCGGCACCGGCAGCGGCGCGAACGCGGCGGCCAGGCGGGACCGGCGGCGGGGACCGCGCACCGGATCGGCCAGCGCCCGCACCGTGCTGATCCGGGCGCCGCGCAGCGCGGGCACCGCCGTCGCCGCCGCCGTGATCGCCGCCGCGACGGCCAGCACCAGCAGGACGGTGCCGGGCGTGGGCGCGGGCGTACCGGCGTCCAGCAGCCCGGTGCTGGGGCCGGTGAGGAGCGGCGCGGCCGCCCAGCCCGCCGCGACGCCCACGGCCGTCGCCGCGACCGCCACCGCCAGGTGCTCGGCCAGCAGGACCGCGGTGATCAGCGCGGGCGTGGCGCCCGCGACCTTCAGCAGCCCCACCCGCCGGCCCTGCTCGGCCAGCCGTCCGCCGACCAGCAGCGCGACGCTCATCGCCGCGAGGATCGCCAGCGCCCACGAGCCGCCGAGAAGCACGCCGTTGGCCAGCCGCAGCTCCGCCGTGGCGTAGGCGCCCATGTCCTGCCAGGACCGCACGCCCTTGTGCCGGGCGGCGAAGGCGGGCGCGGAGCCGGGTTCGGCGAGCCGCAGCGGCATGGTGTACCGCCGCGGCGTACCGGCGGGGGACGGCAGCCGCGCGGCCTCGGCCCTGGTCAGCCAGACCAGGCCGGGCGTGGCGGACGGGTAGGGCACCCGCCCGCTGGTGATCGCGATCCCGGCGATGGTGAACGCGCGTCCCGCGATCGTCACCCGGTCGCCGGGACGGACCCGCAGCGCCTCGGCGAACGCCCGCTCGACCACCACCCCGCCGGGACGCAGCCAGCGGCCGTCGGTGACCAGCGGCCGGTCGAGCGCGGCGGGCGCGATCTCGCGGCCCTGCACCATCGCGTTGACCGTGACGTCCCGTACCCGCAGGCCGCCGGTCACGGTCGGGTACGGGCGGCCGGCGGCGGCCACGCCTTGCTCCTTCGCCAGCGCGGCCAGGGTCCGGGCGTCGCCGGTCGCGACCGCGTCCGGCCCCGCGGTGGCCGCGCGGGTGCGTTCCCACGGCTCGTCGGCCACGTCCCGCACCAGCAGGCCCAGCGTCAGCGTGGTCGTCGTCGCGGCGATCGCGACCAGCAGCAGCGCCGCACGCGCCCGGCGCCGGCGCAGGTCGCGCAGCGTCAGCCGGAGCACCGTGCCGAGCACCGGCCCGGTCACAGGTCCAGCCCCGCGAGCGCGCCCAGCCCGGAAGCGGGCCGGCCGCCCCGCCCGGTGAGCACGGTCTCGTCGGCGAACGCGCCGTCGCGCATCGTGATCAGCCGGTCGGCGGTGCCGGCGACCCGGGAGTCATGGGTGACGATGACGACGGTGCGGCCCTCCGCGCGCAGCGCCGCGAACAGCCGCAGCACCTCGGTCGCGGCGGCGCTGTCGAGATTGCCGGTCGGCTCGTCGGCCAGCAGCAGCCCGGGATCGTTCGCCAGCGCCCGCGCCACCGCCACCCGCTGCCGCTGCCCGCCCGACAGCGCGCCGGGCAGGTGCCCGGCGCGGCCGCTCAGCCCCACCCGGCCGAGCAGTTCCTCGGCCCGGCGCCGCGCCGCCCGCCGGGGCGTCCCGGCCAGCAGCGCGGGCAACTCCACGTTCTCCCGCGCGGTCAGCTCGTCGACCAGGTGGAACGACTGGAACACGAAGCCGATCCCGCGGCGCCGCACCCGCGCCGCCGCGGTCTCCGAGAGCCCGTCCAGCCGCCGCCGGCCCAGCCACAGTTCGCCGCGGTCGGGACGGTCGAGCCCGCCGAGCAGTTGCAGCAGGGTCGACTTGCCGCAGCCGCTGGGGCCGACGATCCCGACCGTCTCGCCCGGCGCGACCACCAGATCGACATCGTCGACCGCGCGCACCAGCCCCGTCCCGGAGCCGTAGTACCTGCGCAGGCCGCGTGCCCACAGGGTGTATTCCACGTCCTCAATCCCCTTTCGCCGACCAGTGCTCGGCGCATGACTCCAGCCAGGTCAGGTCGGCGCGCAGCCGCAGCACGGCGCCCTCCAGCAGCAGCGCCGCGTCCGAGCCCGCGGGCAGCTCCAGCGCGGCCCGCTGCGCCTCGGCCAGCCGCCGCAGCAGCTCGCGACGCTGCGCGTCGACCAGCGCCACCGGGTCGGCCAGCCTGGACACCGCCGCGGCCACCAGCTTCAGATGGAACTCGGTCGGCGCGGGACGGCTCCAGCCCACGTCGGTGAGCCATTCGGCCACCCGGTCCCGGCCCGCGGCGGTCAGCTCGTAGACCTTGCGGTCGGGCCGGTCGGACTGGGCCGCCACCCGTGCCTCCGCCAGCCCCGCCTTCTCCAGACGGCGCAGCGTCACGTACACCTGGCCGGCGTTGAGCTCCTCGCCCAGCGGGCCGAGCGCCCGCCGCAGCCGGGCGCGCAGCTCGTACCCGTGCGAGGGCTCCTTGGCCAGCAGCGCGAGCACCACGTCCTGCACGGCGCGCACCTCCCTGACGACAGAGCCATAGCTAACCGTTAACCATGGGCCGGGTCAAGCGAAACGGGCGCGGCCGTCCGGCCATCGGCCTCCGCCGCCCCGGTTCCTGACGATGTGGAGAGGTTTCGACTACTTCCCGAGGAGAGACTCCGGGGCGCGGGCTCTGGCGTGGTCGACGATGCGGGTCAGCAGCCGGATGAGTTCCTCGCGTTCGGTGTGCGAGAGCGGGGCGCACAGGTCCTCTTGAATCTGAGCCAGCACGCCGTCGAGGTGTGAGAGGTGATGACCCCCTTCGGGGGTGATGGTGATGATGTTCCGCCTGCGGTCGGTGGGGTCTGGTGAGCGCTCGATCAGCTTCTTGCCGGCCAGTTCGTTCAGTGCCGCGACGACATCACTGCGGTCGACGCCCGTGCGGCGGCCCAGCTCGGCCTGGCTGGCGGGACCGAACTCCGCCAGTGCGGCCAGCAGCCGGTAGTGGTAGCCGCGGGCATCGGCAGCGGCGAACCGTTCGGTCACCAGGCGGTGGCTGTGCGCGGAGGCCTGGTTGATCAGCCAGCTCGGGGCGCACTTGAGGCGCATGGGTGGCGCTTGGTCGCCCGTCATCATGACCGCCAGCCTACCGACTTGTTGGTTCGGCCCACGAATGTTCTATGATTGGTGAAGCCAACGTTGGAACCACCAATGATATGAGGGAAAGTCATGGATCACGTCGACCG
The DNA here is from genome assembly GCF_039532545.1 of Actinomadura vinacea. NCBI lineage: Bacteria > Bacillati > Actinomycetota > Actinomycetes > Streptosporangiales > Thermomonosporaceae > Actinomadura > Actinomadura vinacea. The sequence continues at coordinate 233,531 of NZ_BAAARW010000002.1, forward strand.
TCATGAGCCCACCGACTCGGTCGCCACTGCCAGCGGTGCGGTACAGGGAATCGATGCCCTGGTCGAGACCATGATCAAGCCGTTCCGCATCGACATCCCCCAGGCCGACCTCGACGACCTGGCCGACCGGCTCTCCCGCACCCGGTGGCCCAACGAGGTCGCCGACGCCGGGTGGGACTACGGCTTCCCGCTGGCACGGCTCAAGGAACTGGCCGAATACTGGCGCACCGGCTACGACTGGCGCGAGCACGAGGCCAAGCTCAACGAGCTTCCGCACTTCACCACCGAGATCGACGGCCAGAACATCCACTTCGTCCACGTGCGATCTTTGAAACCGGACGCGCTCGCGCTGATCCTCACCCACGGCTGGCCCGGTTCGTTCCTGGAGTTCCTCGACGTGATCGAGCCGCTGTCGCGCGACTTCCACCTGGTGATTCCGTCCATCCCGGGGTACGGCTTCTCCGGGCCGACCCACGAGCGCGGCTGGGATATCGTCCGGGTCGCGCGGGCCTGGGCTGAGCTGATGCGCCGTCTGGGGTACGAGCGCTATGGCGCGCAGGGTGGCGACTTCGGCTCGGGCATCTCATCGGCGCTCGGCGCGGTGGCACCCGAGCGGGTCGTCGGGGTGCACGTCAACTACCTGCCGACCCGGCCGGTCCCGGAAGCCGACATTGAACTGTCCGAAACGGATGAAGCCCGGCTGGACAAGGTCAGGCAGCTGATGGCGAATCGTCCGCCGTACCAGGCTCTGCAGGCCACCACCCCGCAGACCGTCGGCTACGCGCTGACCGACTCGCCGGTCGGCCAGCTGGCCTGGATCGCCGAGCGCTTCGCACAGTGGACCGACCCCCGCTCGCAGATCAGTGACGAGCGGATGCTCACCGACATCTCGCTGTACTGGCTGACCGCCACCGCGGCTTCCTCGGCGCGGCTGCACCGCGAGGCTCCGCGGCGGATCGAGCCGTGCCCGGTACCGGTTGGCGTGGCGGTGTTCGCGCACGACATCACGCAGTCGGTGCGACCGCTGGCCGAGCGGCTGTACGACATCAGGCACTGGTCGGAGTTCGACCGCGGTGGCCACTTCGCCGCGATGGAGGTACCGGAGCTACTCGCACAGGACGTCCGGGACTTCTTCCTTGCCCACATCAAGTACGACGACCGGGTCGCCCAGTAGACACTGCTGGCCGCGAAAGCGGCGGCCCCTTTCAGCACAGCGAGAACCGGCTTCGCTGCAGGGCTGACGTGCCAGTTCTGTCAGAGGCACGCGAGATGATGAACCCATGACCGAGACGCCAGCGCGTACCGAGATCGGCGACCAGGCCGCCTACGCCGATGCCGTGCAGACCGCCGTCGCCGCCGCGGCGGCGTACTACGGCGAGGGTGACTCCTCGCTCGACGACGACGCCTACGACCGACTGGTGCGGGGGATCGCCGCCTACGAGGCCGAGCATCCCGAGCACGTCCTGCCCGACTCGCCGACCGGCAAGGTCGCGGGCGGCGCGGTGGTCGGCGACGTGCCGCACACCGTCCCGATGCTGAGCCTCGACAACGTCTTCTCGGCCGAGGGGCTGGAGGGCTGGATCGGCGGGCTGGAGCGCCGGATCGACCGCGAGGTCGCGGTGTGGAGCGTGGAGCCCAAGCTGGACGGCCTGGCGATCTCCGCCCGCTACCGGGACGGCCGGCTGGTCCAGCTGGTCACCCGGGGCGACGGCGCGGCCGGTGAGGACGTCTCGCACGGCATCGGCATGGTCACCGGCCTGCCCGGGCGGCTGGCCGAGCCGGTCACCGTGGAGCTGCGCGGCGAGGTGCTGATGACCCGTGCCCAGTTCGAGGACGCCAACGCCGCCCGCACGGGCGCCGGGAACCCGGCGTTCGCCAACCCGCGCAGCGCCGCCGCGGGCTCGCTGCGCGCCCGCGACCGCGACTACCAGGTCGAGATGACCTTCTTCGCCTACGGCGCGCTGCCCCTCGACGGCACCGCCCACGACCTGCGCGAACGGCTGCTGGAGCTGGCGCACAGCGAGATCATGACGCTGATCGCCGGGTGGGGCGCGCGGACCACCGCGGTCACCCCGGTCGCCGGGATCACCTGCACCGGGCTTCCGGAGATCCAGAAGCAGGTCGAGCTGATCGCCGGGCTCCGCCAGGAGCTGGAGTTCGGCATCGACGGCATCGTGATCAAGGCCGATCTGGCCGCGGACCAGCGCGCGGCGGGCAACTCCTCGCGCGCGCCGCGCTGGGCGATCGCCTACAAGCTGCCCGCGACCGAGAAGATCACCAAGCTGGTCGGGGTGGAGTGGAACGTCGGCCGCACCGGCATCATCGCGCCGCGCGCCGTGCTGGAGCCGGTGGAGGTCGACGGGTCGGTCATCACCTACGCCACCCTGCACAACGCCGGCGACATCGCCCGCCGCGACCTGAAGATCGGCGACCATGTCACCGTCTACAAGGCCGGTGACGTGATCCCGCGGGTCGAGGCGCCGGTCGCGCACCTGCGCACCGGCCAGGAGGAGCCGATCCCGATCCCCGAGGCGTGCCCGCGCTGCGGCGACGCCATCGACGACTCCCAGAAGCGCTGGCGCTGCGTGCGCGGCCGGGCCTGCCACGCGATCGCCTCGGTCCGGTACGCGGTCGGCCGCGACCAGCTCGACATCGAGGGGCTGGGCGAGAACCGGATCGACCAGCTGGTCGAGGCCGACCTGATCAGCGACTTCGCCGACCTCTTCACGCTGGAGCGGGCGCCGCTGCTGGAACTGGAGCGGATGGGCGAGACCAGCACCGACAACCTGCTCGCCGCCATCGAGGGCGCCAAGGCCAAGCCGCTCAACAAGGTCTTCTGCGCCCTCGGCGTGCGCGGCACCGGCCGCTCCATGTCCCGCCGGATCGCCCGCCACTTCGCCACCATGGACGACATCCGCGCCGCCGACGCCGAGGCCTTCCAGGAGGTCGACGGGATCGGCCCGGAGAAGGCACCGGTCCTGGTCGAGGAGATCGCCGAGCTGGCCCCGCTGATCGACAAGCTGGTCGCGGCCGGGGTCAACATGACCGAGCCCGGCGCCACGCCCCCCGCCGCGAAGGCCGAGACCGAAGCCGAGGGGCCGCTGGCCGGGATGTCGGTGGTGGTCACCGGCTCGATGAGCGGCCCGCTGGCCGAGCTGTCCCGCAACGAGATGAACGAGCTGATCGAACGGGCCGGCGGCCGCGCCTCCTCGTCCGTCTCGGCCCGCACGTCCCTGCTGGTGGCGGGCGAGAAGGCCGGCTCCAAGAAGGCCAAGGCCGAAAAGCTAGGCGTCGAGGTCACCACCCCCGAGGATTTCGCCGCCCGCGTGGCCGACCATCTCTGAGCGCGATCCGCGGCTCTCGTCGCGAGCGGCGTCCAGGCGCGCACAACGCCGAGTGGGGGAGGACGGCCTGGTCCGGCCTTCGACCACGCCGCCCCGAGGCGCGCCTGGACGCCATGCGACAGAGCCTGATCGTCCGCGCGACGGGCTCGGCAAGGCCTTCCGCGGGCTGCACGCCCTGGCGGAGGTGGACTTCGAGGTCGCCGAGAGAGAGATCCTCGGCGTCATCGGGCCCGACACGCGTCCTGCTCGTGCACCCACCCGGCCGCGGACGCCGTCCTCGCGCTCGCCGCGGAGGCCGGTCCGGCGGCCCGCCCGATCGCGGAGATCCTCGTCGAGACGCACCGCGCTCGGCGCCGGGCTGACGCGCACCGGCTGGGACAACCGGCTGTCGGCGATGTTCTCCACGCCCTATGTCGTGGCCGTCGCGGCGCTCACCGGGGAGGTGGGGCCGGGCTCGCCGCTCGACCGTCCCGACGTGGCGGCCCTGGCCCGGCGGGTCCAGGGCGTCGCCGCCGAGGACCTGACGGCGCGGCTGCCCGGCGAGCGCGCCGCCCGCGTCACGGTCGGGGTTCGAGGACGGGACGCGGGCCGTCCGGGAGGTGCCCGACCCGGTCGGGGACGCCGACCACCATCCGTTCGGCGAGGCCGAGCTGGTCGCGCTGCTGAAGTCCTGGCTGCCGGAACGGACCGGGCTGATCGACGACGCCGTGCGGACCTCCCGCGAGCTGCCCGGCATGCCCATGTGGGCGACGCCCTGCGCCCTCGCGGCGACGCCCATTCACCTGCCCTCGGAGGAGAGTGCGCGGCCACCGGGTGTACGCCGACGGCGCGATCATCGGCGACCCCGTGGGCCGCTGCCTGCGGCGCGGGCGGTGACCCGTCCGCGCCGTCCGATCCGCCTTAGGATTTCAATGTGACGAACCGGAGCACGACCATGCGGAAGACCGCCCCCGGCGCCGACAACGTCGGGACCGAGGCGGCGGCGCGGGTCGCCGACGTGCTGCTGCTGTTCGCCGGGGGGCCGCGCTACCTCGGCGTGAGCGCGATCAGCCGCGAGCTCGGCATCTCCAAGGCGGTCGTCTACCGCATCCTGCAGTCGCTGGTGTCCCGGGAGGTGCTGGCCACCGACGAGGGGGCGGCGGGCTACCGGCTCGGGCCCGCCGCCGTGGCGCTGGGCGCCAGCGCGCTCCGCCGCTTCGACGCCCGCGTCGCGGCCACCCCGGTGCTCCGCCGGCTGCGCGAGGAGACCGGCGAGACCACCACGCTGTCCGGGCTGGTCGGGGACGAGCGGGTCTACCTCGACCAGTTCGAGAGCCCGCGCGAGATCAAGATGACGGTCGATCTGGGCACCCGGTTCCCGCTGCACGCCGGCTCCTCCGGCAAGGTCATCCTGGCGTTCCTGCCGGCCGAGCGCCGGGAGGCGGTGCTGTCCCGGCCGCTGGCCGCGCTGACCGAGCGGACGGTCACCGACGAGGCGGCGCTGCGCGAGGAGCTGGCGGCGATCGCCGCCGGCGGCGTGGCGGTCTCGCTGGGCGAGCGGCAGGCCGACGCGGGCTCGGTCGCCGCCCCGCTCATCGGGCCCGACGGGGAGGTGCACGGCTCGATCAGCGTCTGCGGCCCCCGCTACCGGTTCACGCCCGAGGCCGTCGACCGCTACCGGGCGCTGGTCCGCGACGCCGCCGAGGAGATCCGGCGCGGCTGGACCTGGCTTCGGGACTCGGTCACCGGAGCGGGCTGAGGGGGCGGCGGCTCAGGGCGCGGCGGCGCTGGACAGCACGTCGGTCATGCGGGCCGCGACGTCGTCGTCGAGGGCGCGCTCGCGCAGCCGGGTGGCGATCTTCTCCCGCAGCTGCACCAGCTTCAGCTGGGTGTCGGCGGTGCGCCCGGAGGCCAGGTCGTTGCGCAGGTTGGTGATCAAGTTGTTCAGGTCGACGGCCACGTCGGAACGGATCGCGCCCGAAGCCTGCCCGCTGTCGACGATCGGCTGCAACCGTCCCAGCGTCTCGATCACCGACGGCGCCGGCGCGGGCGGGCCCGTCTGCGGCTGGGCGCCCGTGGGCGCGGCATCGGTCGGCGCGGGGGCCGGCGTGGGCGGCGGCAGCGGCGCCGCGGAGCGGCCCTGCCCCGGGGCGGCGCCCTGCTGATCCGAACCGCCGTCGGCGATCACGAGGACGGCCGCCAGCGCCACCGCGGCCAGCGTCACGGTGACCGCCACGCGGAACACCGGCCCCTTGCCGTCGCCGTCGGGGGCCGGGAGCCGGCGCTCCTGCGGGCGTCCCGGGGGCATGGCGCCCTCCGGGACGAGGACCGTCGTGGCGGCGAACGGCGCGGCGGAACCGCCGGCCGGCGGAACCGGGTCCCGCGGCGGCAGGGGGAACTTCTCCTGCGCGCTCGCGAGGATCGCGGCCGCGGCCGTGGCCGTGGGCCTCTGCGCCGGGTCGCTCGAACGGCAGCGCGAGGCGAGCCGCGCGACCTCCTCGGGCCGCTCCGGCGCGGCCTCCCCGTCCGCGGGGCCGGACTCCGGGAGGCAGACGGCGAGCAGCGTCCCGAGGGCCAGCACGTCCGCGGCCTTCTCCTCCTCGACGGCCGCGGTGTCCGCCGGGGCGCCGTCGGCCATGCCGAGGTCCACGATCCGCACCCCGTCCAGGGTGAGGAAGACCTTCTCCGGGCGCAGGTCACCGTGCGTCACGCCCGCCGCGTGCGCCGCGGCGAGTCCCGCCGCGACCTGCGCGCAGCACTCCAGCGCCTCGGGCAGGGGCAGCGGCTCGCGGGCGACCCGTTCGGCCAGGGTCTCGCCGTCCAGATACGCGGTCACGACGTAGGACACCAGGCGTCCGTCGCCGTTGCGGGTCCGGTCGCAGTCGTAGATCGTCACGAACGCCGGGTGGGTGATCCGGACCGCGCCGACCACCCGCTCCTTCGTACGCGCGTGCCGCACCGCCACCGGACGGTTGAGCGCCTCGTCCCAGGCGCGCCAGACCTCACGGGTCGCGCCGCCGTCCAGGCGCTCGACCAGCCGGTAGCGTTCGGTCAGTCTGAGTCCTGGTTCCACTGCCCTCACCCCTGTGCCATACCCAAGGCCATGCGTGGGACGCGGCAGCCCTCACCACGAACCGCCAAGGAGTACGCATCCATCGGTAAACAGGTTCGAACCGCTTGGACGGCCGGGGTGCGCGGCGCGAGGGCGTCAGATCTCCAGCAGCCGGCGGAGCCAGCGGAGCCGTGCCGCACGGGCCTCCTGGGAGAGCGCGGCCTGCGGCGCCATCATGTCGAAACCGTGGAAGCCGCCGGGCCACACGTGCAGTTCGGCCCGGCCCCCGGCCTGCCACAGGCCCGTGGCGTAGGCGACGTCCTCGTCCCGGAACGTCTCCGCCGAGCCCACGTCGATGAACGCCGGAGGCAACCCCGAAAGGTCCTCGGCGCGCGCCGGGGCCGCGTACGGGGACACCCCGGGGCCGCCCCTGGCGTCGCCGAGCAGCGCCGACCAGCCGGTGTCGTTGGACGTGCGGTCCCAGACCCCGTGGCCCGCCATCTGGACGCTGGACACGCTGTCGTTGCGGTCGTCCAGCATCGGGCACATCAGCAGCTGCGCCGCGAGCGCGGGGCGGCCCCGGTCGCGTGCCATCAGGGCGAGCGCGGCGGCCAGCCCGCCGCCCGCGCTGGTGCCGGCCACGATGATCCGCTCGGGGTCGGCGCCCAGCTCGGCGGCGTGCTCCGCCGTCCAGAGCAGGCCGGCGTAGCAGTCCTCGACCGGGGCAGGGTGCGGATGCTCGGGCGCGAGCCGGTATTCGACCGACACGACCACCAGTCCCAGCTCCTGCGCCCAGTCCAGGACCTCGGTGACGCCCAGCCGGTTGTCCCCGAGGATCATCCCGCCGGCGTGCACGTAGTAGACGGCCGGGAGCGGCGCCTCGAAGCCGGTGGGGGTGCAGATGAGCAGGGAGATGTCGGGCGCGCCCGCGGGGCCGGGCACGGCGCGCTCCACGATGTCGAACGCGCCGTCCCGGCGCAGCTCCTCGTCGGTGACCGGGGCCGGCGCCTCGCCCCCGCGGAGGGCGGGAAGCAGGTCGGGGGTGATCGAGGACGGCGCCGCGCCCATGGCCTCCAGCGCGGTGGCCAGTTCCGGATCGAACGGCGGGGGCGGAGGAGCGGGCGTGGTCGGGGTGGTCATCGCTTCTCCTCGCGTGGGAAGTGTCGCGCGTGCGGTCGGTTCGACGGATCCTATTCCCGCCTCCGGGCGGGGGAGCGCGACAGGACCGCGCGGCGGGCGTCCTCCGCCGGTCGGCGGCCGGGCGCCGAAGGCGCGGCGCTGCCGGTACGGTCAACCGGTTCGGTCGAGACCGGCCGCGCGCTCGTAGGTCAGGGTCTCGTGGAGCTGGACGATCTGCTCGCACGCCTCGGTGATGTCGGAGCGGGCCAGCCGCGTGGACCCGCCGCCGGGGACGCGCCACTGGAAGGATCCCGCCTCGCACCACACGGTGAGGTTCTCCTTTACCGACAGCACGGAGACGCCGCGCTCGTTGCGGCGGATGAGGCGGCGCAGGCCGCGCCGGGCCAGCAGTGCGTGCAGGTCTTCGGCGGCGTGCGCCGCGCCGGTATGCACGGTGCGGTGCAGCGGCGGGATGGGCAGCCCGAACCAGGTCGCCTTGCCGGGCACGGCCGGATCGCTCAGCCGCGACCGGGACAGGTGGTGCCCCCAGCGGCCCTCGCTGAGCGCGTCGACGACGACCAGGCCGCGGCCGTGCTCGAGGAGCGTGCCCATGGTGTCGGGGGCGGCGGGCGCCGGGGCGGGCCAGTGCGGGGTGCCGTCGAAGACCTTGACGACCAGCTCGGAGTGCTGCCGGTCGCGGCCGGCCTCGCGCGCGTAGATCCACAGCTCGATCGGGTGCGCGGGCGAGGGATCGCCGTCGGGCGCCCGCGGCAGGCCGTGCCGGAGCGCGTTGGTGGCCAGCTCACTGACCAGGAGGACGGCGTCGTCGATGGTGCCGGGCGGGAGGCCGGGCCCGAACCCGCTGAGCGTCGCGGCGGTGCCGGCGCGCGCCACGCGGGCGATGGACTCGTCCGGGGGGAGGCGCATCGCCGCGCAGCCGCCGCGATCCAGGGTGCGTGCGGGCGGGAATCCCGGCTCGGCCTCCGTCATTGCTCGCCTCCGCTGTCCGTCGCCACCATCGCAGCACACCGGATATTTCGGGCTATGGGCGTCCACGTTCGCGAGTCGCTATCTGTGATTCACAGTTATGGTCGCACATTTCGCCGGGGTTCCCGCGAAGTGAAGGAAACTTTCCAAGGTGAGCGGTGAAACGTTCGCTGAAAGTTGCAAAACGGCACAAAATAGGGTGACCGGCAAAGTTCAGAGAGTATCCTGTAATAGCCCAAAATGGGCTCCTGTGCAGGGCTTGTACGGTGGTGCTGCCTGAGACGGGCGCGAAACGCGGAGATCCCCCAGGGGGGCAGCCCTGGGGGATCTCGCGCGGCCGGCCGGCGTGCCGCCCGGCCGGCGCCGAACCGTCAGCGCGCCGCGTCCCTCACAGGTCGTAGCGCCCCGCGCGCACGTCCGCGAGGAACGCGGCGAACGCGGCCCGGTCGACGACGTGCACGCCGGCGTCCGGTCTGGTGCTGTCGCGCAGCGCGGTCGCGTCGCCCAGATCGGCGACCTCCACGCAGCCGCCGTTGCTGGAGGCGCTCGCCGTCGCCTTGAACCATTCGGCCTGAGACAGGTCCATCTCCACTCCAGCTCCGACCCCCGCCCGGGAGGGCATGCGGGGTCTTGGGACTTCACTTGCACGGATCTCAGTCGAGGGTGTGCTTCAGCTCGTCGAGGTGTTCGGTGGTCGCGGCCGGGTCGAGCGCCGCCTTGCGGACGCGTTCGAGGGTCTGCTCATAGGCCTCCACGATCTCGGGGGTGATGCTGTCCTGGATGGCGACGTCGTTCTCCAGGAAGACCATCGAGGGCTCCCCGGCGAACCGGAAAAGGTTGACCAGGGTCGACATGCCGGGATGCAGGCCCTCGGTGAAGCGCAGCAGCCTGATCTCGATGTTGGGACGCCGGCTCATCTCGGCGAGATGGCCGATCTGCTCGCGCCGCTCGGCCCGCTCGCCCCAGCGGTAGAGCAGGGACGCCTCGGTGATGATCGCGAGCAGTTCGGGCGCGGTGCCGTCGTCGCGGTCGAGGATGCGCTGGCGCCGCCGGCGCGCCTTGAGCGCCCGCGCCTGCCACTCGGCGGACTTGCTGCCGGAGGCGAACAGCTCGCGGGTGTAGGCGGGCGTCTGCAGGAGCCCCGGCACGACCAGGGGCGTGAGGACCCGGATCGCGGCCGCGTCGGCCTCGAAGCCGGGGAACTCGTTGGGGAAGATGTCGGCGTGGTCGCGCCACCAGGCGCGGTCGCGGGCGAGGGAGGCGAGCCGTTCCAGCTCCTCCAGGTCGCCGCCGACCTGGCCGTAGACGCGGGCGAGGTCGCGGATGTCGCTGAGCTCCGGCCGCACCCAGTTGTTGGCCTCGAACCGGCCGACCTTGCCGCGGCCCCAGTCCAGCCGGTCGCAAACCTGGTTGGCGGTGTAGCCGGCCTCCTCGCGCAGGGATTTCAATCGCCGGGAGAGCCGCCATTTGGCGACGGTGGCTCCGCGGGCCTCACTCAACCAGGACTCCCTCGCTTGACATGCGATCGTTCCCAGCATAACTCTTGCCCAATTTGTGAATCACAGAACGAAAGGGCCGTGACTTTTCAGGTCGCGGCGCGGTCGAACTCGCCCGCTTTGACACCTTGGAGGAAACAGTCCCATTCGTGGTGGTCGAACACCGAGACGTGACCGCCGTCCCCTCCGGTCCGGAGCAGGACCCACGGTCCGGTGAAGGCGATCTCGATCGCGCCCTCCCCGCCCGGCGCCCGCTGCCAGTCGAGGCTTCGCAGGTCGACGCCCAGTTCATCGGCGGCCGGCTTGGTCGGCTTGGCCATCGCTCGCTCCGTTCTCTCGCCGTCCGCCGCCTCGATGCGGCCTCCGGGCCACGTTCTGTGACGCACCGATTATGAAACGGGAAGCGCTGTCCTCCGGGAACAATCACCGGGCCCGGGTGTTGGGCGCCGCGCCCGATGCCCCGATCGCGGGCCGCTCCTACGCCGGCAGCACCGGATGATCTTGGGGGGCGGGACGGCGGACCGGCTGGAGCGGATGAAGCGGCCCCGGAGCGTGGAGTTCGCCGACTTCCCGCTGCGCGACGACGCCGGGAAGATGCGCCGTTCCGCGCTGCGCGCCGAACGGGTCGGACCGCCGCGCCGCGACCTCGTGGGCTGACCGGGCCGATGCCGATTCGAAAGCGCAGCCCGGGAAAACCCGGGTGCGTTCTGTCCCCCCCTTCGCTCACCATGGAATCGTGGGCGAGATACGGAAGACCGATGATCGGGCACTGCTGCGGTTGGGCGCGCAGATGGCCGAGGTCGAAGCGCTGTTCGCCTGCGTGCTCGACACTCCCGATGCGCAGGCCGAGGGCCGTGCCCTGAGGGACCTCGCCGGCGCCGGCGCCCGGCTGGCCGAGCTGGCGCTCGACATGGCCGGCGGGAAGGCGAGCATGGCCCCCGCACGCCGCGTCCCCAAGCACCGCGTCTCCGAGCACCGCGTCCCCGAGCACCGGCGGCCCGCCCGCACCAGGCTGGAGCGCCGCATCGCCCGGGTGCAGGTCACCACCGAGTGGATCATCGCCCAAGCGGGCGGCCACCAGGACCGCGACCGGCACTGAGCGACGCGCTTAGGATCGCTGGGGTGAGTGGTCTTTACGCGATCAGTGACATCCACGTCGGATTCGCCGACAACCGCGCGTTCGTCGAAGGGCTGCGGCCCGAGGACGACGGTGACTGGCTCGTGGTCGCCGGCGACGTCGCCGAGTACTTCGCCGACGTCGAATGGGCGCTGCGGACGCTGAGCGGAGCCTACGCCAAAGTGATCTGGGCGCCCGGCAACCACGAGCTGTGGACGCCCAAGGACGACCCCGTCCAGCTCCGCGGCGAGGCCCGCTACCGGCGGCTCGTCGAGATGTGCCGGGAGCTGGGCGTCCTCACCCCGGAGGACCCCTACGCGGTGTGGGAGGGCGATGACGGGCCGGTGACCGTCGCACCGCTGTTCGTCCTCTACGACTACACCTTCCGGCCGGAGGGCGCCTCCACCAAGGAGGAGGCGCTGAAGATCGCCTACGACGCGGGCGTGGTGTGCACCGACGAGGTGCTGCTGCATCCCGACCCGTACCCGTCGCGCGACGCCTGGTGCGACGCCCGGATCGCCTACACCGAGGGGCGCATGGCCGAGCTGCCGCCCGGCGCCCGCACGCTGCTCGTCAACCATTTCCCGCTGACCCGCGACCCGACCCGGGTCCTGTGGTACCCGGAGTTCGCCCAGTGGTGCGGAAGCGAGCGCACCGCCGACTGGCACGTGCGGTTCGGCGCGGTGACCGTGGTTTACGGGCACCTGCACATCCCCCGCACGATGTGGAGCGACGGGGTGAACTTCGAGGAGGTGTCGGTCGGCTACCCGCGCGAGTGGCGCAAGCGCGGCGAGCGCCCCCACGGGCCGCGCCGCATCCTCCCGGCCGCCGCGCCCGCCGCGGTGGAGGCCGGATGATCGAGCGGATCCTGCCCGCGGGCGTCGCCACCGCCGCCGCCTACGACGATCCGCCCGACGCCGTCCTGCTGCCCGAGGAGGAGCCCGCCGTCGCGCGGGCCGTGGACAAGCGGCGCCGCGAGTTCACCACGGCCCGCTGGTGCGCCCGGCGGGCGCTGGCCGGGCTCGGCCTGCCGGCCGTTCCGATCATGCCGGGGGACAAGGGCGCGCCGCGCTGGCCGGACGGCGTGGTCGGCAGCATGACCCACTGCGACGGTTACCGCGCGGCGGCCGTCGCCCGGTCCGCCGACCTGGCCGCCCTCGGCATCGACGCCGAGCCGCACGGCCCGCTGCCCGACGGGGTGCTCGAAGCGGTCGCCCGCGAGGAGGAGCTGCCGATGCTGGACGGGCTGCGCCGCGCCGTGCCGGGCGTTCACTGGGACCGTCTGCTGTTCAGCGCCAAGGAGTCGGTCTACAAGGCGTGGTTCCCGGCCACCGGCCGGTGGCTGGGGTTCGAGGAGGCGTCCCTCACCTTCGGCCGCGACGGGACGTTCCGGGCCGAGATCCTCGCGAGCGGCGCGCCGTACCGGGAGTACAGGGGACGGTGGGCGACCGGCGGCGGCCTCGCCGTGACCGCGATCGCCGTTCGCGCCTGAAGGGCCGGTCGACCGGCGGGTCTTTCCCGCCGGGTAGAAATCATATATTTTATAGGGGTCTTTCTTATGGCAAAGGGGTGACCATGTTCGGGCTCAGCGCCGAGGAGCGCGCCATCGTCGAGACCGTCCGCGACTTCGTCGACCGGGAGGTCCGGCCCGCGGCCCGCGAGCTGGAGCACTCCGACACCTATCCCGGCGAGCTCATCGACCGGATGAAGGCGATGGGCGTCTTCGGGCTGGCCGTCCCCGAGCCGTACGGCGAGGCGGCCGTCTCCACCCCCTGCTACGCGCTGGTCACCGAGGAGCTCGCGCGCGGCTGGATGAGCCTTGCGGGGGCGATGGGCGGGCACACCGTCGTCTCCAAGCTGCTCCTCGCCTTCGGCACCGAGGAGCAGAAGCGCCATTACCTGCCGCGCATGGCGACCGGGGAGATCCGGGCGACGATGGCGCTGACCGAGCCGGGGGGCGGATCCGATCTGCAGGCCATACGGACGGTGGCGCGCCGCGACGGCGACGGCTACGTCATCGACGGCGCCAAGACCTGGATCACCAACGCCCGCCGCTCGCAGGTCGTCGCGCTGCTGTGCAAGACCGATCCGGACGCGCGGCCCGCGCACTCGGGCATCAGCATCCTCCTGGTCGAGAAGGGGCCCGGCTTCACCGTCTCCAAGGATCTGCCCAAGCTCGGCTACAAGGGCGTGGAGAGCTGCGAGCTGTCCTTCGACGGCTGCCGCGTGCCGCGCACGGCGCTGCTCGGCGAAGCCGAGGGGAAGGGGTTCGCGCAGATGATGAAGGGGCTGGAGATCGGCCGGATCCAGGTCGCCGCGCGCGCCACCGGCGTGGGCCGCGCCGCGTTCGACGACGCGTTCCGGTACGCCCAGGAGCGCGAGTCGTTCGGCAAGCCGATCTGGCGGCACCAGTCCGTCGGCAACTACCTCGCCGACATGGCCACCAAGCTCACCGCGGCCCGCCGGTTGCTGATGCACGCCGCCGAGCGCTACGAGAGCGGCGAGCGCTGCGACATGGAGGCGGGGATGGCCAAGCTGTTCGCCTCGGAGACGGCGATGGAGATCGCGCTGGACGCCGTGCGCGTCCACGGCGGTTACGGCTACTCCACCGAGTTCGACGTGGAGCGCTACTTCCGGGACGCGCCCCTGATGATCGTCGGCGAGGGCACCAACGAGATCCAGCGCAACGTGATCGTCCGCCAGCTCATCTCCCGGGGCGGCCTTCCGTAGCCCCCGCGACAGCGCACGACGCCCGTTCCGGCGGCCCCGCGGCCGCTGGCACGGGCGTTTTCGCTCTGGGCGATCGTGTGCTCGATCGCACCATCCGGTCGGTCAAGTGCGAGATGGGCACCGACTGGAAGACCAAGATCGACGACAAGCCCTTCACGCCGCAGCAGATCAGCGCGTTCGTGCTGCAGAAGCTCAAGCGCGACGCCGAGTCCTACCTGGGCGAGAAGCTGTCCCGGGCGGAGTTCCAGCGGATGACCGCTGAGCTGCTGGAGCGGACCAAGGCGCCGTTCAAGCAGGTGCTCAAGGACGCCGGGATCGGCGTGGACGGGATCGACCAGGTCGTGCTGGTGGGCGGTTCCACCCGGATGCCGGCGGTCAGCGAGCTGGTGAAGACGGCATCGCGCCCGCGCCGCGCGGCGTGCCGCAGATCGAGGTCGCCTTCGACATCGACGCCGACGGCATCGTCGAGGTCGCCGCCCGGGACGAGGCGACCGGCAAGGCGCAGTCGATCACGATCACCGGGGGATCGGCGCTGCCCAAGGACGAGATCGAGAAGATGATGCGCGACGCCGAGGAGTACGCCGAGGAGGACCGCCGGCGCAAGGAGGAGGCCGAGGTCCGCAACCAGGCCGACACCCTGGCCTACTCGACCGGGAAGTTCCTGCGGGAGAACGAGGACAAGATCCCCGCGGAGACCGGGACCGAGGTCGAGAAGGCCGTCGCCGACGTCCGCGAGGCCCTGGGGGGCGCCGACGTCGAGGCCGTCAAGACCGCCACCGAGAGGCCGTCGGCCAGAAGATGGGCGCGGCCATGTACGCGCAGAACACCGCGGGCGACGGCGCACGTCCGGACGACGACGTGGTCGACGCGGAGGTCGTGGACGAGGACGCCGGGCGGCGCGGCGCCGCGAGCTGATCATTGGGCGTGGCGATTCGTCTCATTGGTCCCCTGGGGGCAATACGATCGTCCCGGCGGCAGTGGTCATATGAGGGGACGGCCGGGATGTCCGAGGACGGCAAGAAGGCGTGGGAGCTTCCGAGCGCGGCCTCGCGGCCGGTCTCGGACGCGCCCCCGATCGACACCACGAAGGCCCACTCCGCGCGGATGTACGACTACTACCTCGGCGGCAAGGACAACTACCCGGCCGACCGGGAGACGGCGGAGGTCGCCGAGCAGAGCTGGACCTCCGTGCGGACGGCGGTTCGCGAGAACCGCACGTTCCTTGCCCGCGCCGTCCGCCACCTGGTGCGCGAGGCCGGCGTCACGCAGTTCCTCGACATCGGCACCGGCCTCCCCAGTGCCGGGAACGTGCACGAGGTGGCGCAGCGCGAGAATCCCGCCTGCCGGGTGGTCTACACCGACAACGACCCGATCGTGCTCGCCCACGCCCGGTCCCTGCTGCGCGGTACCTCTGAGGGCCGGACCGCCTATATCCACGCCGACCTTCGCGACCCGGGCGCCATCCTGGCCTCGCCGGAGGTCGCCGAGACCCTCGACCTCGACCGGCCGGTCGTGCTGATGCTGGTGGCGATCCTGCACTTCATCGTGGACGAGGAGCGGCCCGCCGAGATCGTCCGGACGTTGCTGGACGCGCTGCCCTCGGGCAGCTACCTCGTCGCCTCGCATGTCACGCCCGAACTCGACCCGGACGGCGTGGGCGGCCTGGAGCGGGCCTACCGCAACGGCGGCGTCCCGGCCCAGGCGCGCCCCAGGGACCAGTTCGCCAAGCTGGCGTTCGAGGGGCTGGAACTGGTGGAGCCGGGAGTGGTGCTGGTGTCGGAATGGCGTCCGGACGGCGCCGGCCCGCGCCCGCCCGCCGCGGAGGTCAGCTGGTACGGCGGCGTGGCGCGCAAGCCTTAGCGGTTTGGCGGAGCGAGGTTCTGCTCCCGTGATCGACTGCGCCGGCCCGGAACGCGCGGCCGAGATCGCGGCGGGGGCTGACCACCGGCCTTCCCGAGCAGCGCTACCTGCGGGGCCGCGCCGACCGGCTCGGCCGGTAGGCTCCCGGTCACCGTCCGAGATTGAGATCTTTCCGTGCCGAACCCGCGTGCGGTCCGCGGCGTCTGCTGTAAAAGGTCGTTTCGGTACGGCGGCGGGCGCCGTACCGGCGGTGCGGGGAGGTGGCGACGGCGGATGGAGGCTCTGCGGCCCGATGATCCCCGGCGGATCGGCGGCCACCGGCTGCTGGGCCGGCTGGGCGCCGGCGGCATGGGGCAGGTGTACCTGGGACGCTCGCCCGGCGGGCTCCTGCTCGCGGTCAAGGTCGTCCACGCGCACCTGGCCGAGGACGCCGACTTCCGGCGCCGGTTCGGCCGGGAGGCCGCCGCGGCCCGCTCGGTCGGCGGCGCGTTCACCGCCCCGGTCGTCGACGCCGATCCGGGCGCCGATCCGCCCTGGCTGGCCACCGCGTTCCTGCCGGGCCTGCCTTTGGACGAGGCGGTGGCCGCGCACGGGCCGCTGCCGGCGCCGGCGGTGTTCGCGCTCGGCGCCGGGCTCGCCGAGGCGCTGGTGTCGGTCCACCGCGCCGGGGTCGTGCACCGCGACCTGAAACCCGCCAACGTCATGCTCGCCCCCGACGGCCCGCGCGTGATCGACTTCGGCATCGCGCACGCCACGGAGGCCAGTGCGGTCACCCGGACCGGGCACGCGATCGGCTCGCCCGGCTTCATCGCCCCCGAGCAGGCGCGCGGCGAGCGGACCGGACCGGCCGCCGACGTCTTCGCGCTGGGCGCCGTCCTGGTGTTCGCCGCGACCGGGACCGGACCGTACGGCCAGGGCCCGCCGCACCTGCTCGTCTACCGCGCCGTCCACGAGCCGCCCCGGCTGGGCGCCGTCCCCGATCCCGGCCTGCGCGAGCTGGCCGCCGGTTGCCTGGCGCCCGACCCGGGTGCCCGGCCCACGCCCGAGCGGCTGCTGGAACTGCTCGCGCCGCTCGTCCCGGAGGAGACCGACCTGCACGGTCTCGGCTGGCTGCCGGAGCCGGTCGCCGCCGCGATCGCGCGGGCCGGGGCGGAGACCCCGGTGATCGCGGCCGGGCGGACGCGGCTGTACGAGGGCGGTCTCGGCGCGTTCACCCGGCGCCGCGTCCTGGCGCTGGGCGGGGCCGGTGCCGCCACCGCGCTCGCCGGTGCGGGAGCCGCCGCGCTCCTCTGGCCGGAGGACGAACCCGCGGCGCCCGCACCGGCCCGTCCGGTCACGGGAGCGGGCGCGGCGCCGCCCTCGCCCAAGCCGACCGGTGAAGGGAAGGTGCTCTGGCGCCGCTTCACCGGGGACGAGTACCTCATCTCCAGCCCGGCGGTCGCGGGCGGCGCCGTCTTCGTCGGCAGCGAGAAGGGCGACCTGCTGGCCTTCGACGCCAGAACGGGAAGGCCCCGCTGGCGGTACTCCGCCGGAGCCCGCGTCTCGTCCTGGCCCGCCGTCGCGGGCGGCGTCGTCTACGTCGGCGGCTCGGACGGCGACGTGCACGCCGTCGACGCCCGGACCGGCCGGGTGAAATGGCGGCGGCCGGCCGGCCGGACCGGCACCAACACCCTCGTCGCCGGGGGACTGGTCTTCGCCGGGAACGATCCCGTCCACGCGCTCGGCGCGGACGACGGCTCGCCCCGGTGGCAGAGCCGCGGCGGCACCAGCTACGTCTCGCACCGCACGGCCGCCGGCGGCGTCCTGTACGTGCCGCGCTCGAAGAGCCTGGCCGCGCTGGACGCCTCGACCGGGCGGGTCCGCTGGGAGTACCGGATGAGCAAGGGCGCCGGCGGGGCCGTCGTGTCGGGCGGCGTCGTGTACTGCGGCGACTTCCAGGGCAACCAGGTGCACGCCATCGACGCCCGCACCGGCGAGCGCCGCTGGGCCTACGCCACCGCCGGACCCGTCACGGCGCGGCCGCAGGTGGCGAACGGCCTGGTCTTCGTGGGCGACCGGGACTCCAACGTCTTCGCCCTCGCCGCCGCCGACGGCACCATGCGCTGGCAGAAGCAGATCGACGGGCACGTGCAGGGCGACCCGGCGCTGGCCGGCGGGATGCTCTATGTCTCGGCCGGCGTCTACTCCGACGGCGCCCTGTACGCCGTCGAGGCCGCCACCGGCCGCGTGGTCTGGCGGTTCCGGGCCGCCAAGGGAACCGAGTCGAGCCCGGTGGTGGCGGGCGGGATCGTCTACTTCGGCTGCAAGGACGGCTACTTGTACGCGCTCGACGTCCGAGGCGGTCCCGGCACCGTGCCGCCGTCCGGCTGAGCATTCCATCGCGAACGGGAGGATCCATGCCGGCGACACGGCCCGCGGACCCCAAACGGGTCGGCCCCTACCGGGTTACGGGCAGGCTGGGGGCGGGCGGCATGGGCCAGGTCCTGCTCGCCCGCTCGCCCGGCGGCCGGGCCGTCGCCGTCAAGATCATTCATCCGGCGCTGGCGGACGAGCCGAACTTCCGGTCCCGGTTCCGGCGCGAGGTCACCGCGGCGCGGGCGGTCGACGGCGCCTACACCGCCGCGGTGCTGGACGCCGACCCGGACGCGCCGCAGCCGTGGCTGGCGACGGCGTTCCTGCCGGGCCTGTCCCTGCAGGACGCGGTCGCCGCGCACGGCCCGCTGCCCGCGCCGGCCGCGCGTGCGCTGGGGGCCGGCCTGGCCGAGGCGCTGCTGTCCATCCACCGGGCCGGGGTCGTGCACCGCGACCTCAAGCCGGCCAACGTCATGCTCACCCCGGCCGGCCCGCGGGTGATCGACTTCGGCATCGCGCGCGCGAGCGACGCCAGCGCCCTGACCCGCACCGGGGCGACGCTCGGCACGCCCGCGTACATGTCGCCCGAGCAGGCGTCCGGAGAGCCCGCGGGGCCCGCCGCGGACGTGTTCTCGCTGGGCGCCGTCCTGACCTACGCGCTCACCGGCTCCGGGCCGTTCGGCGGCGGCGCCGTCCACGAGGTGATCTACCGCGTCATCCACCTTCAGCCCGACCTGAGCGCGATCGGCGACCCGGGGCTGCGCGTCCTGATCGCATCCTGCCTGGACAAGGACCCGGCGCGGCGGCCCGATCCCGGGCAGTTGCTGCGGTCCCTGGCGGGCGGCGCCGCGGCGCCCCCGGACGGTACGCACTGGCTTCCGCCGCAGGTCGCCCACGCCGTCGCCCAGCGGGGTGCCGAGCCCGTGTCGCGCGGCCCGGGCCGCCGCACGTTCCTGGCCCTGGGCGCGGGCGGCGCCGCGGTCCTGCTGACGGCGGGCGGCGGCACCGCAGGGGTCCTCCTGGCGCGTGACGACTCGCCGCTCCGCTGGACGTTCGACCTTCCCGGCGACCTGACCGTGCGGGGCGGCACGATGGCGGCGGCGGGCACCGTGCTGGCCGTCGGAGCCGAGCGAGGCGACGCCAGGACGTTCGCGTTCGACCCGCGGACGGGCGAGCGCCGCTGGGAGGGCGCCTTCTCCGCGACCCAGGGATCGCCCCTGGCCGTGGTGGGCGGGACGGGCCTGGTGTGCGACATCGGCGGCCTGAGCACGGCCCTCACCGGGTTCGACATCGCGACGGGCCGGCGGCTGTGGTCGGCCGGGTTGTCGACCTTCGCGACGGCGCCCGTCCCGGTGGCGGCGGCCGGCGCCTTCTGCCTCGCCGGCAGCGACGGCACGGGCAGCTACGGCCTGTTCGCCTTCGACGCCGCGACCGGCCGGCAACGGTGGCGGTACCGCTCGGAGATGGTTCAGGGCAACGTGGCGCAGGCGGGTGGGACCTGCTACTTCGCCGATCAGGGCGGGTTCCTGTACGCGGTCGACGCCGCGACCGGGGGCGCCCGCTGGCGGCGGCGGGTGGCCGAGCGCCTCCCCGCCACGACCCCGGCGGTGGCGGGCGGAGTGGTGACCCTCGTCGCCGGGGACGGCAGTGTGCACGCGTTCGACGCCGCGACCGGCCGGCCCCGATGGCGGCAGGCCGATGCCCCGGACGGCGGTGCCGGGCCCCCTTCCGCGGAACTCGGCGTGCTGCCCCCGCTGATGGCCGGGGACGCCGTCTATGTCGGGGGCCAGACCGGCCTGACCGTCCTGGACGCGCGAACCGGGCGGCAGCGCTGGCGGTTCGGCACCGCAAGCGCTGTCGGCTCCGCGGCCTTCCAGGAGCACCGGACCCCGGTCCTCGGCCGCGGGCTGGCGTTCCTGGCCGACGGCCAGGAGACGCTGACCGCGCTGGAGGCCGCGACCGGGCGGGTCCGATGGCGGCGGACGGTCGGCAAGGGCTTCGGGGAGCGGCCGATGATCGCCGGGAACGTGGTCTTCCATGCCGGTGTCGACGGCGTGCACGGCTTCGACCTGGTCACCGGGCGCCCGCGCTACCGGCTGGGCAAGGACGACGTCCCCGAGGACTCCATGTCGTCCGCGAAGGGGCTCAGCGCCCTGGGCTCCACGGTGTACTGCACCGTCGGAAGCACGCTCGTCTGCGCGCTCCGCCCGCCGGGCGACTGACGTATGAGCGCGACCCGGACGCGCAGGAATCGATCTTGGTCGTGTTCGCCCTTGGGAGGCGGCTCCGCGCGGTAAGGTCGGCGAATGCTGATCCGCGCCTGGGGAATCGCACGTTCACTGGTCATGTACTACGGCGTCCCGGGAAAGCACGGACGCTCGCGGCGCCTGTACGGCCAGTTCCTCGGCCCCGGCGATCTCGCCTTCGACATCGGCGCCCACGTGGGCGGCCGGGTGCGCGTCTGGCGGCGCCTGGGGGCCCGGGTGATCGCGGTCGAGCCGCAGCCCGACTGCCTGAGCGTGCTCAGGCTGTTCTTCGGCCGCGACAAGGGGGTCACCATCGTGCCCGGGGCCGCCGGGGCGCGGCCCGGACAGGCGCGGCTGGCGCTGTCCACCGCGACGCCGACGGTCTCCTCGATGTCGCCCGGCTGGATCGATTCGGTGACCAGGGACCGCAGTTTCGCCCGCGTGCGCTGGGACCGCTCGGTCGAGGTCGAGGTGACGACGCTGGACGACCTCATCGAGGCGCACGGCGAGCCGGCCTTCTGCAAGATCGATGTCGAGGGCTTCGAGGCCGACGTGCTGGCGGGGCTCAGCCGTCCGCTGCGCGCCCTTTCGTTCGAGTACGTGCCCTCGGCGCACGACGCCTCCATGGAGGTGCTGGAGACCGTGGAACGGCTCGGTGCGAGCGCGGGAGGCTACCTCTACAACTACTCGCCCGTCGAGACGATGCGGTTCGTCCGCGAGCATTGGTTCGACGCCGCCGAGCTGACCAGGATCCTGGAGCGCATCCGCCCGATGGGCCGCTCCGGTGACGTCTACGCGCGCCTCCGGCGGCCGGACGGGGACCGGTAGGCGCGGTCACGCCGCCAGGGTGAGGATCCTGTCCGGCTCCAGCCCGACCCGGGTGCCGAACGGGCGCCCGGCGCTGTCGAGGGACGCCCGCAGCCAGCCGGCGTCCTCGTCCGAGGCCCGGACCAGCCGCATCCGGCGGGCCCGCAGCGGCACCATCCGCAACCCGGCCAGCTCGCCCGAATCCGGCCGCACCGAGGCCACGTACAGCAGCCGCAACTCGTCGCGGTAGCGCCCGTACCCGGGGATGCCCTCGTAGTCGTTGATCAGGTCGCCGCAGCCGTAGAGGACGAGCTTGCCGCGGTACACCTCGATCGGGCGCGGGTGGTGCGAGGAGTGCCCGTGGACGATGTCCGCCCCGCCGTCCAGCAGCGCGTGCGCGAAGCGGACCTGCTGATCGGGGATGTCGTACCCCCAGTTGGAGCCCCAGTGGACGGAGACCACCACGATGTCGCCCGCCCGCTTGGCGCGCCGCACCCGCTCCAAGATCAGGGCGGCGGACCGCTCCGTCGTGAAGGCGACGCCGGAACGGCCGCCGGCCGCGGCCCAGTGCGGGGCGATCCCGCTGGACTCCATGCCGCATGAGAGGACCAGCACGCGGCCGCCGCCGGTCTCGACGGTCGCGGGCCGCCACGCCCGCTCCCGGTCGGGGCCGGCACCCGCGGCGGGCAGCCCGGCGGAGTCCAGTGAATCGAGCGTCTCGGCGAGCCCTTCGCGGCCGAAGTCCAGGACGTGGTTGTTCGCCAGCGCGCAGACGTCCGGGCGGGCCCGGGCCAGGCAGGGGAGATTCGCGGGGTTCATCCGGTAGTGCACGCTCTTGCCGGGCGCGAACCGTCCGCTGCGGGTGACGCTGGTCTCCAGGTTGAGCACTCGGGCGTCGGCGGCGGCCTCGTCCATGGCCGCCAGGGCGTCCCCCCAGGGCCAGCCGAAGTCGACGGGGGACGGGATGGGGCCGTTCTCCACCTCGGCCAGCGTCACGTAGTCGCGGGCGTCCCGGACATAGCCCTCCATGAGCGCCGGGTCGCCCGGATGCGGCAGGATCTGGTCCACGCCGCGGCCGAGCATGACGTCGCCGCACAGCAGCAGTGTCACCTGCTCGGTGCACATGACCCCAGCATAGGCGGCGCTTCCCCGGTCCCGGCGCCGGCGGCCCGGCACCGGCGCTCCGGGAGGCCGCGACGCGACGGGCCGCCGTTCGGTTTCACCCCTGGCGACAACCGGCCACCCGTCCCGAATGTCCTGGACCATCGCGACATTCCCGGGATCTCCTGATCGAGAAGATCCGGGCCGCCACCCGCCCGCCACTGGGAGGCACCCGGCCGACGAGAGGGGCTGTGAACTGCTGTGGGCTGAGTGTTCACGAGTGCCTTTTAGATGTCACGAGTACTGCAGGATCTCGTGTTATGAACCTGACGGACTGGGCGCGGGCGCAGGGGATCGCTCCACGTACCGCGTACCGCTGGTTCCGTGAGGGCACGCTGCCGGTCCCCGCGGAGCGAGTGGGGCCGCGCACGATCCTGGTGAACATCGATGCGAACACCTCACCGCCGGTGATCGGCGGTGTGGGGCTGTACGCGCGCGTTTCCAGTCGTGATCAGAAGGCCGATCTGGAGCGGCAGATCGCACGCTTGTCGGAGTGGGCAGCGAAGGCCGGACACACGGTCATCCGGGTCGAGTCGGAGATCGCCTCCGGCATGGACGGTGGGCGTACGACGGCCCGTCGTCTGCTGGCCGATTCGAAGGTGACCGCCGTGGCGGTGGAAAACAAAGACCGCCTCGGCCGCATGAACGTCGAACTCATCGAGGCCGCCCTGTCCGCGTCCGGGCGCCGACTCGTCGTCCTCGATGAGGCTGAGGTCGACGACGACGTCGACCATGACCTGGAGCGCGACATGGTGGAGGCGCTGACCTGGTTCTGCGCCCGCCTGTACGGCCGCGGGTCGGCGAAGAGCCGCGCCCACAGGGCTCTTGAGGCGGCTGCCGCCGATGAGTGAGAAGCGGCTCCGCCACATCGACGCGCCGTTCGTCGTGCCCGGCCCCAACGGGGTGGCGATACGCGACCGGCTCAAGCACCTCACCGGCGCGGATGAGCAGGTGTTGTGCCTGGTCGGCGGGCATCTGGGACGCCTGGCCTCCACCGATCTCAAGGCCCGCTGCCGCGCTGGCCTGGAGCACGACTCGGATGCGTGGGCGGCCCGTAAGCAGGGTCTGACGGCCGGGTCGTCGTCGCGCTGGGCCGGGTCGATCACCAAGGCCACGCACGACCAGTGGGCACTGTCGCGCCGCTGCCAGCTCGCACATGTCCAGGGCCTGGAAGCGGGTGTGCGCACGCTGAGGTACCGCCTTTCGCTGCCGATTGGTGAGAAGGGCACCAAGAGGGCTGTGGCGGGATACCGCTCCAAGCACGAGTGGTTCCACAAGTCCCGGCGCCTGGCGATCCTGGAACACCGCTTCGATGTCGCTCGCGCCGAGCGGGAGGCCGGTGTCGTCCACCTCGTGCGCGGCGGCCGACGGCTGCTGAACACCCGGCATAACCTCCAAGCCGCCGGGCTGACCGAGGCCCGGTGGCGCGAGCGGTGGGAGGCCGAGCGGTGGTTCCTGGCCGCTGACGGCGAGTCCGGCAAACGCTTGGGCAACGAGACCATCCGCGTCACACCCGACGGGCAGGTCTGTATCAAGCTGCCCGCACCGCTGGCCCACCACGCCAACGCCGGGCATGGCCGGTACGTGCTCGCGTCCAAGGTCGCGTTCGCGCACCGGGGCCAGGAGTGGCGCGACCGCATCGGGCAGAACCGGGCCGTCGCCTACCGCATCCACCTGGAGCATCGCCATCGGGCGACGCGCCCTCGGACACCCGATCCGGCGACGGACGGCACCGCCCCAGCGCCACCAGAGTGATGGCGCTGGGCATCGGACCGTCCAGGCCGATCGCAGTGTCCCAGGACGCGAGGAACCCCGCCACCACGTCACGGAGCCTGCACACGATGCATGCCGCCGGACGACGGGAACGAGAGCGCGGGGAACCAGCGCATCCAACACCGTTCGGGATGCGCGCAGTTCCGGGACATGGGCAAAAGACCCACTCCCGGACACTGCTTAGGAACGGTTCCTGCCCAAGCACGTCGCCGCCGGGTCCGCGACCGACGCCCGCGCCCGGCGCCGGCTGGCGGCGCTCTCGGACCGGGAGCGGGACGTCGCCGCCGCCGTCGCGGAGGGCCTGTCCAACGCCGAGATCGCCGCACGGCTGTTCATCTCCGTGGGCAGCGTCAAGGCGCACATCTCCGCCGCGCTCACCAAACTCGACCTCGGCAACCGCGTCCAGCTCGCGATCCTCGCCCACGACGCGGAACGGGGGAGCGGTTCGGGTTCCTGACCGGTGAACCGTACGCCGCGGCCCGCCGTACGACATGTCGTCAGGACGCCGCCGGAGACCGGGCGGGATCCGAGACCTCACGGAGGATCGCGTGCAGGCAGGAAAGACGGTACCCACGACCGGCCGCCGGCACCTGTGATGGACGACAGCCTGAGGGCGAGCGGGGCGGCCTACCTCGGCGAGCCGTACGGCGGCGACTGGGACCGGCGCCGGACGGCCGTGCACGCCGTCCCCGACCTGGCATGGCCACCGCCGCCGGACCCGGGCGCGCGACCGGCCGCGCCCCCGGAGAACGTGACGACGCCCCTGGCGGCCGATCTCCTGGGCGGCCGGACCGCCGGTCCGGCCGACGTCACCCCGCGCTACTCCCGGCACGCGCTCCCGCGGGAGCGCCTGGCCGCTCCGGCCGCCCCGCCCGCGCGGCGGGAGGCGCCCGGGGTGAGGATCGCCGGCAACCGGCTGCTGGTGGTGCTGCTGTTCTGGGCGCTGCTGGCCACCAGCGTCGCGCTGTGGCTGTTCAACACCCCGCCCAGCGCGTTCGACGAGCGGCCCGAGATCATCACCGCCGCGGGGCGGGTCACCGGCCTGATCGGCGGGTACCTGCTGCTCGTCCAGGTGCTGATGATGAGCCGGGTCGCGTGGCTGGAGACCTGGGTCGGCGGCCACGACCTGATGCGCTGGCACCGCCGCCTGGGCGCCTGGCTCCTGGTGATGATCCTGGCGCACGCCGGGTACACCACGGTCGGCTACGCGCTGGTCGAGAACGGCACCGTCATCGACCAGACGGTCACCCTGTTCACCGACTACGACGGCATGGTCGGCGCGTTCGCCGCCGTCGGGATCATGGTCGCGATCAGCGCGCTGGCGATCCGCGGCCTGCGCCGCCGCCTGCCCTACGAGCTGTGGCACTGGCTGCACCTGGCCACCTACGCGGTATTGATCCTGGGCTACGGCCACCAGTTCGCCAACGGGGCCGAGCTCTCCCAGCAGTGGTTCGGCCGCTGGTTCTGGACGGCCCTGTACGCCCTGGTGATCGCCTGCCTGGTCTGGGGCCGGGTCGTCGAGCCCCTGTGGTTCAACCTGCGGCACCGGCTCCGCGTCATCGAGGTGGTGCCGGAGTCGGAGTCGATGTTCTCGATCTACATGGCCGGGCGCCGGCTGGACCGGCTGGAGGCGCGGGCCGGGCAGTACTTCCGCTGGCGGTTCCTGACCGGCGGGGCCTGGTGGCAGTCGCATCCGTTCTCCCTGTCGGCGGCCCCCAACGAGCAGTGGCTGCGGCTCACCGTCAGCGCGGTCGGCGGGTACACCGGCGCGCTGCGCCGGATGCGGCCGGGCGTCCGGGTGTTCGCCGCCGGCCCCTCCGGCACCTTCACCGCGGGCCACCGGATGCGCCGCAAGACGCTGCTGATCGCCGGCGGCAGCGGGATATCCCCGATCCGCGCCCTGATGGACGAGCTCCCCGGCGACACCGTGGTCATCTACCGGGCCTCCGACGCCGCCGGGATCGTCTTCGGCGACGAGCTGCGCGGCCTGGCGGAGCGGCGCGGCATCACGCTGCGCTACGTGCTGGGCTCGCGCGACGACCCGGAACCGCGGCACCTGTTCACCCCCGAGGGGCTCCGCGAGCTGGTCCCGGACGTCCGCCACCGCGACGTGTACCTGTGCGGCCCGGCCGGGATGGTCGAGACCGCGACCGCCACCCTGCGGCGGCTGCGGGTACGCCGCCGGCAGATCCACCTCGACCCGTTCGAGTTCTGAACCGACTTCTCGATCGACCACCTGGAGGGACGTGATGCGCCGAACCACCGCGGCGGTCGCCGGCACGCTGAGCGGGACCGCCCTGCTCCTCGCCGTCAAGTTCGGGGCGGGCTACGCGGCCGACACCGCGACCGGTCAGACCGCGGGCGGGACGGGCGACCTGGGCGCCGCCCCGCCCGCGAACCAGGGCGGCCGAGCGAGCGGCGGCAAACTGAAGGACGGCGTGTTCCGGGGGACGGCCTCGGTCAACCCGCACGGCCCCATCCAGGTCACCATCAAGGTGGCCGGCGGGAAGATCACCGGGCTCACCGCCACCCACGCCACCAACGCGGCCATGACCATCCGGGTCAACAAGCGGGCCATCCCGCTGCTCCGGCAGGAGACCCTGGCCGCGCAGAGCGCCCAGATCGACGCCGTCTCCGGGGCCACCTACACCAGCGGCTCGTTCAAGGCGTCGCTGCAGTCCGCGCTCGCGGCGGCGAGAGCCTGACCGGGCCGCGGCATGTACCACATCGAGCACGTCATGGGCACGGCGGTCACCATCGACATCGCCGACCTGCTCCCGTCGCGCACCCTCGCCGACCTCGTCGAACAGACCTGCGACTGGCTGCACGAGGTGGACCGGCGGTTCAGCACCTACCGCGCCGACAGCGAGGTCAGCCGGCTCGACGCCGGCGAGCTGGCGGTGGCGGACTGCTCACCGGACACGCGCGCCGTGCTGGACGCCTGCGCGTCGCTGCACCGGCGGACCGGCGGCCACTTCGACGCGCGGGCGAGCGGACGGCTCGACCCGTCCGGCTACGTCAAGGGCTGGTCGGTCGAGGTCGCCTCGGCGCGCCTGGCCCGCGCCGGTTCCCTCAACCACTGCGTCAACGCCGGCGGCGACATCCGCTGCCGGGGCCGCTCGCCGTCCGGCGGCGCGTGGCGCGTCGGGGTCCGCCACCCGTGGGAGCACGACAAGGTGGCCTGGGTGCTGGCCGCGACGGACCTGGCGATCGCCACCTCCGGGACGTACGAGCGCGGCCACCACGTGATCGATCCGCACTCGGGCGAACCGGCCCGGGCGCTGCGGTCGGTCACCGTCACCGGCCCGGACCTGGCCCTCGCCGACGCCTACGCCACCGCCGCGATGGCCATGGGCGCCGACGGGCTCCTCTGGCTCGCCCGGCTCGCCGACGACTCCGGCTACCAGTCGGCCGCCGTCACCCGCGACGGGCACGCCTACCGTTCCGACCGGTTCCCCGTGATCGAGGACGGGACCGCGGACGAGCCGCCGGCACGCGACCCCCGAAAGGCAGTCCCATGCACAAGTTCTTCCTCATCCTCGTCACCATGGCTCTGGCCGCCGGGCTCGGCGTGGCGGTCTCCATCAGCGTCAGTGGTGGCTGAGATCGGCCAGGAGCGGCTAGGAGCAGGCTAGGAGCGCGGGCAACTCGCCCAGGGCGGTGATCCGCCGCACGCCGCCGGGGACGGGGGCGGCGGAGCCCGCCCGGTCGAGCCAGACGCCCAGCAGCCCCACGTCGCGCGCGCCGACCGCGTCCATGTCCAGCTGATCTCCGACGTAGGCGACCTGGGACGGAGGCAGCCCCAGGGCCGCGCAGGCGGCCAGGAACGCCGAACGGTCCGGCTTGGCGCAGCCCAGCCCGTCGGAGCACAGCAGCACCTCGAAGTGGTGCCGCAGCCCCAGGGCTCTCATCCTGCGCTCCTGGTGGACGGCCCTGGAGTTGGACAGGATCCCCTGGCGGTAGGGCAGCGCGCCGAGCACCGCCGCCACGTCGGGGAACGCCGTCCACGCCGCTTCGAACAACGCGACGTACCGGTCGTGCCAGGCGTCCGCCTCGGCATCGGCCAGCGGTCGTTCCACGAACGCGCGGACGCGCTCGCGGCGCTGCTGCCCGTAGGTCAGCTCCCCGGCCGCCAGACGCGCGTACCCTTCGGCCGTGATCCGGTGCCAGCGGTCCAGCGCCGCTTCGCCGGACGGCAACCCCTCGGCCGCGAAATGCCGCAGCAGCCCCGTCCGCTCCGAGCCGGAGAAGTCGAAGATCGTGTCGTCGACGTCCCAGAGCACCGCCTCGACCATGCCGCAACCCTAGGGCGCGGCGCGGGTCAGCGCATGCGCTCGCAGGCCGCGTCCACGGAATCGGCGAGGATCTCCAGCCCTTCGGCCAGCTCGTCCGCGGTGCTGGTGAGCGGCGGGAGAAGCTTGACCACCTCGCCCTCCGGGCCCGAGGTCTCCATCAGCAGGCCTCGCTCGAAGGCGGCCTCGCCCACCGCCGCCGACAGGGTCGGGTCGGCGAAGGCGACGCCCCACACCAGGCCGCGGCCGCGGATCTCGGCGATCACGTCGCGGTGCCCGGCCGCGATCCGGTCGAGCGACTCCCGGACCAGCTCGCCCTTGGCCCGGGTCTGGGCCTCCAGGCCCTCCCCGGTCCAGAAGTCCAGTGCCGCCGCGGCGGTGACGAACGCCGGATCCGCGCCGCGGAAGGTCCCGTTGTGCTCGCCCGGCGCCCACACGTCCAGCTCGGGACGCAGCAGGGTGAGCGCCATGGGCAGCCCGTACCCGCTGAGGGACTTCGACAGGCAGACGATGTCGGGCACGATCCCCGCGGTCTCGAAGCTGAAGAACGGGCCGGTCCGGCCGCAGCCCATCTGGACGTCGTCCACGATGAGCAGCAGGTCGTGCCGCTTGCACAGGTCGGCCAGGTCGCACAGCCACTGCGCGCCGGCCACGTGCACCCCGCCCTCGCCCTGCAGCGTCTCGACGATCACGGCCGCGGGCCAGTCCAGCCCGCTGCCGCTGTCCTCGAGCATGCGCTCCAGCAGCGGGAGGTGCGAGGGCCGCCGGCCCAGATAGTTGTCGTAGGGCATCGTCACGGTGTGCCCGAGGTGCACGCCCGCGCCCCCGCGCTTCATCGCGTTGCCCGTGACGGCCAGCGAGCCGAGGGACATTCCGTGGAAGGCGTTGGTGAAGCCGACGACCGTCTGGCGGCCGGTGTACTTGCGCGCCAGCTTCAGCGCCGCCTCGACCGCGTTGGTGCCGGCCGGACCGGGCAGCTGGATCTTGTACTGGAGCTTGCGCGGCCCCAGGACGATCCGCTGGAACGCCTCGTAGAACCGGCGCTTGGCCACGGTGCGCATGTCCAGGCTGTGCACGATGGAATCGGCGCTCAGATAGCGCAGAAGCCGGTTTTTGAGATGCGGGTGATTGTGTCCGTAGTTCAGCGCCCCGGCGCCCGCGAAGAAGTCCAGGAACGCGCGCCCCTCCTCGTCGTACAGTCGGCTTCCCCGAGCGGTGTCGAAGACCGCCGGCCAGTTCCTGGAATAGCTCCGGACCTCTGACTCGAGCAGTTCGAAAACATCCATGACAAGCACCTCGATCATCACCTGCCACCCATGATCGGGTTGTTCCATGGCCGCCGCGGGAAACCGCGAATGCCGTGCTGACAGGCGCCTCCGTGGCACCGTTCCGCCAGCGTACCTCACCGCGTTGTCCAGGCCCTGTGGGAAGTGGATTCGGAGATCCATGAGGCCCCGTGGAACAGGGCGGAACGGGCCTCGCGGAGACCGGCCGCCGATCCGCCGGCGCGGACCCGGCGCCATCGACACACCCGGCATCGGTCATTTCTTCGCCACGTCGGGGCGGCGCTTTGGGGCAGCTGTAAAAGACCAGGAAAAGTAAGGTGATAGCAAGAGTCAAATCATGCTTTACATCTCCGCTGAACAGTGCTTTGTGGGATGTGGTCAGGCGTTGGATTCGGTCAGGGCAACTAGACTCGCAATGGTCTCGGTGGGAACCGTACTCAGGGGAGCCGACATCGGCACGAATGGTAATAGATGAATTACCGGTATGGGGAATGAGGATGACGGTGAACAGCATCGGCCGGACCGCCCCGCGAGAGGCGGTCGGCCAGCTCACATCGGACCATGTCCTGGTCGGCGCGGGCCACGAGCACGGGACGCGCTGGCGGGCGGGGGAGCGCCTGGATCACCTTTTCGAGGAACGCTGCGACCGGCTGCGAGCCGAGGGGGCCGGCGGCCATCCGGCCGTCGACGCCGGCGGCGCCGTCCTGACCTTCGAGGACGTGGACGCGCGGGCCAACCGGCTGGCCCGCCACCTGCTGGCGTTGGGGCTCGGCCCCGGTGACCGGGTGGGGCTGCTGTTCGACCGGGCCGTGCACTCCTACGTCGGGATGCTGGCCGTCCTGAAGATCGGCGCCGCCTACGTGCCGCTCGACCCCGGCTACCCGGCCGAACGGCTGTCGTACATCGTGCGGGACGCGGGCGTGCGGGTCGTGCTGTCGCTCGCGCAGCTGCGCGAGCGGTTGCGGCCGGCCGGCGCCGAGGTGCTGTGCCTCGACGAGGCGGAGCCGCACGTCGCCGGCCTGCCCGGCCACCGCCTCACGGGCACGGAGCGGGGCGCCCCGGTCGACGACCTGTGCTACATCATCTACACCTCGGGCTCGACGGGACGGCCCAAGGGCGTCGCGGTCAGGCACGCCGCGATCTGCAACTTCGTCCGGGTCGCGGTCGAGGTCTACGGGCTGGAGCCCGCCGACCGGGTGTACCAGGGCATGACGATCGCGTTCGACTTCTCCGTCGAGGAGATCTGGGTGCCGCTCATCGCCGGCGCGACCCTGGTGCCCAGGCCGAGCGGGCCGGCGCTGGTCGGCGCCGAGCTGAGCGCGTTCCTGCGGGACGGCCGGGTCACCGCGCTGTGCTGCGTGCCGACGCTCCTGGCGACCCTCGACCCGGACCTGCCCGGCCTGCGCTTCCTGCTGGTGTCGGGCGAGGCGTGCCCGCAGTACCTGGTGGCCCGATGGCACCGGCCCGGCCGCCGGTTCCTGAACGTATACGGGC
This sequence comes from Actinomadura vinacea, assembly GCF_039532545.1. Taxonomy (NCBI): domain Bacteria; kingdom Bacillati; phylum Actinomycetota; class Actinomycetes; order Streptosporangiales; family Thermomonosporaceae; genus Actinomadura; species Actinomadura vinacea. The sequence goes on from NZ_BAAARW010000002.1 coordinate 264,626, forward strand.
CCACCGAGGCCACCGTCACGGCCACCTGGACGCCGCTGCACCCCGACCGGCCGGTGACCATCGGCGTCCCGCTGCCCACCTACTCGGTGATCATCCTTGATCCGGCCGAGGACCGGGCCCTGGAGCCCGGCCGGACGGGGGAGATCGGCATCGCGGGGGTCGGCCTGGCCGCGGGCTATGTGAACCGAGAGGACCTGACCCGGCGCAGGTTCGTCCCCGACTTCCTGGACATCGAGCACAACGCGTCGGGCCGGATCTACCGCACCGGCGACCTGGGCCGGGTCAACACCGACGGCGAGATCGAGTACCTCGGGCGCATCGACACCCAGGTCAAGATCCGCGGATACCGGATCGAGCTGGCCGAGATCGAGTCGGTCCTGTCGGAGGTGCCGGGGATCGCCCAGGCGGTGGTCGGCACCTACGAGCCCGAGCCGGGCATGACCGAACTGGTCGCCTACTACACCCGTGGGAACGGAGACGGGCACGGAGACGGGCACGGCGACGGCGCCGCCCACCGCGACAGCCTGCACCGGCGGGCGCGGGAGCGGCTGCCCGGATACATGGTGCCGGTGTACTTCGAGGAACTCGAGGCCATCCCGACGCTGCCGAGCGACAAGGTCGACCGCGGCCGGCTCCCCGCACCCATGGGCCCGCGGAGCGCCGCCGACGGCGGTGCCGCTCCGGAGAGCGGCACCGAACGGCTGCTCGCCGGCGTCCTGTCCGGCGTCATGCGGCTGGAGCACGTGCCGGCCGACGGCGATTTCTTCGCCGATCTGGGCGCCAATTCGCTGCTGATGGCGCGTTTCTGCGCGGCGCTGCGGGAACGGGCGGACCTGGCGGCGGTGTCGATCTCGGACGTCTACCACAATCCGACGATCAGGAAGCTGGCGGCGACGCTGGACGCCGCCGCGCCCGCCCCCGCGGAGGCGCCCGCCGGACCGCCCGCCGCACCGCCGGCCGAGGCGGCGCCCGGCGCGACGGCGGTGAAGGAGCACGCGTGGGCGCGCAAGCCGGAATACCTGCTGTGCGGCCTCCTGCAGCTGCTGCTGTTCCTCGGGACCACCTACGTCGGCGCCCGAGTCCTCCTCGGCTACCGGTGGGTCGTCGACGCCCCGGGAATCCTCGACCTCTACCTGCGGGGCCTGCTGTACGGCAGCGCGTTCTTCGGCTATCTGTGCGCGCTGCCCGTCCTGGCCAAATGGGTGCTCATCGGCCGCTGGAAGCCCCGGGAGATCCGTGTCTGGAGCCTGTCGTACGTGCGCTTCTGGACGGTCAAGACGCTGGTCCGGGCCAGCCCCATGATGCTTTTCACCGGATCGCCGCTCTACGTCCTGTACCTGCGGATGCTGGGGGCGAGGATAGGCCGCGGCGCCGTGGTCTTCTCCAGGACCCCCCTGTGCACCGACCTGCTCACCATCGGGCCCGGGACGATCATCCGGGAGCGGTGCGCAATGTCCGGGTATCGCGCCGACGCCGGCGTGATCAGAACGGGCCCGATCACCCTCGGCGGCGACGTGTTCGTCGGCGAGCAGACCGTGCTCGACATCGGCACCTCGATGGGCGACGGCGCCCGGCTCGGGCACGCCTCGTCCCTGCACGAGTCCCAGGCCGTGCCCGCGGGGGAACGCTGGCAGGGCTGCCCGGCCCGGCGGAGCGGCGGCGAGCACCTGACGGTCGCCCCGGCGCGCTGCGGCACCCTGAGGAGGTTCGTCTACGGGTTCCTGCAGCTGTTCCTGCTGCTCGCGATCACCGGGCCGCTGGCGGTCATCGGGCTGATCAGCGTGTTCACGCACGTCCCGCTGCTCAACGAGGTGCCGCGGCCGTATCCGGGAGGGCTCGGCAGCCCGATCTTCTACCGGGACGCCCTGGTGCTGTCGGCCGTGCTGTTCTTCGGCGGCGTGCTCACCGGGCTGGCGTTCGTGGTCACCGTGCCCCGACTCCTGCCCCTTCTGGTCAAGCGGGACCGGATCTACCCGCTCTACGGGATCCGCTTCTGGGCCCAGATGAGCGTCAAGCGCCTGACGAATGCGAAGTTCTACACCGGCCTGTTCGGCGACAGCTCCTATATCGTCCACTACCTGCGCGCCCTCGGATATCACTTCACGCGCCCGATCGTGCAGACCGGCACGAATTTCGGCACCGAACTGCTGCACCACTCGCCCTACCTGACCACGGTGGGAAGCGGCACCATGGTGTCGGACTCGCTGTGGATCATCAACGCGGATTTCTCGAGCACGTCCTTCCGGGTGGCGGAGGTGAGGATCGGGGCGCGCAACTTCTTCGGCAACAACATCGCCTTCCCGGTGGACGCCCGCGTCGGCGACAACGTCCTGCTCGGCACGAAGGTGGCGGTGCCCGTCGACGGCAAGGTCCGGGAGGACATGGGGCTGCTGGGCTCGCCCTGCTTCGAGATCCCCCGGTCGGTGCGGCGCGATCACGAGTTCGAGCACCTGGAGACGGGGGAGGAGTTCCGCCGGCGGCTGGCCGGCAAGAACCGCTACAACCTCGCCACGATCGGCCTGTTCCTGCTGCTGAGGTGGTTCGCGGTCTTCGTGGTGACCCTGATGTGGCTGATCGCCGAGGAGCTGCGGCGCGGCTTCGAGGCGGAGATGATCACCGCGGCGTTCCTGGCGACCCTGGTGTTCATGGTGGGCTACGGCGTGCTGGTCGAGCGTGCCTTACTGCGGTTCGGATCGTTGCGGCCGCGGCTGTGCTCGATCTACGAGCCGTACTTCTGGTGGCACGAACGCATGTGGAAGCTGAGCGGGCGCCAGATGTTCAACGGCACCCCGTTCAGGAACGTGATCTCGCGCATGCTGGGCGTGCACATCGGCCGCCGGGTCTTCGACGACGGCTGCTCGATGCCGGAGAAGACCCTGGTCACCATCGGTGATCACGCCACGCTCAACGCGGGCAGCGTGATCCAGTGCCACTCCTTGGAGGAGGGCGTCTTCAAATCCGGCCGCACCGCGATCGGCGCCGGCTGCACGGTGGGGGTGCAGGCCTTCGTCCACTACGGCGTGACCATGGCGGGCGGGTCGTCGCTCGACGCCGACTCGTTCCTCATGAAGGGCGAGGAAGTGCCCGTGAACGTGCGGTGGCGCGGGAATCCCGCCGGCCTGCTCGCACCGCACGCGGCCGCCGTGGGCCGCCCCTTGTGATCTCACCGTCACCGGTGGCCGCGCAGGCCGGGGCGGGACTCCGCCATTCATTGACCGATGCTCTGGGCCTCTTCGATGTCGATCCCGGCCAACGCCACCAGCCGGTGACCGATGTCCAGGAAGGCTCGTCCGACGGCCAGTTCGTCGCCGATCTCGGGGACGGCCGGGTCGGCGGGATTTCGCCGCGCGTGGCCCGTGCCCTCGATGGTGGTGCCGTCCTGGGTGGTCAGGACGGCGCGTACGTGCGTGTCGTTCCCGCGCTCGTTGATGAAGACCTGCGCGGTCCACTGCTTGTCCCTCATGATTGTCACCCCCCACCTCCAGCATCCGCCTCCCCGAGCGTTCCCGCCAAGGTCGCCGGGCACTTCGGGTGAGGATCAGCCGAGGCCGCGGCGGCACAGGTGACCAGACCGGGCAGGAATGGAGAAGCGCGGCTTACGGAGCCGCGCCTAGCCTGATCTCCATGGACATCACCATTCACGCGAGCTTTCTCCCGCATGACGATCCGGACGCGTCCCTGGCCTTCTATCGCGACACCCTCGGCTTCGAGGTCCGCAACGACGTGGGGTACGGCGGGATGCGCTGGATCACGGTCGGTCCCGCCGGCCAGCCCGGCACGTCCATCGTCCTGTACCCGCCTGGCGCCGACCCCGGCGTCACCGACGACGAGCGCCGCACCATCGTCGAGATGATGGCCAAGGGCACCTACGCCTCCGTCGTCCTGGCCACCGCCGACCTCGACGGCACCTTCAAGCGGGTGCGGGAGGGCAGCGCCGAGGTCGTCCAGGAGCCGACCGATCAGCCGTACGGGGTTCGCGACTGCGCTTTCCGCGACCCCGCGGGCAACATGGTCCGCATCCAGGAGTCGCGTTGAGCCGGACGGTTTGAACGCTGATTCATTGAATTGACTCATTGCTCATACAGGTGACTGTGGTTAGCATCGCTGTGGCCTGACCGTCCGCGAGAAGGAGCCGCGATGCGCCTGGGATTCATCGGCGCCGGGAGGATCGGCCGTCCCATGGCGGGACGGCTCGCCGGTGCGGGCCACGAGGTCCGCGTGCTGGCCAGATCGCCCGAGGCGCGCGCGGCGCTCGGCGCGGACGGGCTGGAGGCCGTCGCCGATGCCGCCGCGGTCGCCGACGGCGCCGACGCCGTGCTGGTGTGCGTCTTCGACGACGGGCAGGTGCGGGACGTCTGCCTCGACGGCCCGCTGCTCGCGCGGATGCCGGCCGGATCCGCGCTCGTCGTCCACACCACCGGCAGCCCGCGGACGGCCGAGGCCATCGCCGCCCGTGCCGCCGAGCACGGCATCGACGTGATCGACTCCCCGGTCAGCGGGGGACCGCACGACGTGGCGGCCGGGCGGATCACGCTGTTCGTCGGCGGCGCCGACAGCGCCGTGGCGCGGCTCCGGCCGGTCCTCGGGGCCTACGGCGACCCGGTCCTGCACGTCGGCCCGACGGGCGCCGGGCAGCGGGTGAAGCTGGTCAACAACGCGCTGTTCGCCTCCCAGATCGGCCTGCTGGCGGACGCGGCGCGCCTCTGGCGGCAGTGGGGGCTGGACGAGGAGGTCTTGCTCGGCGCGCTCCTGCACGGGAGCTCCGCGAGCCGCGCGCTGACCGGCGTCCAGGCCAGGGGGTCGGTCGCGGCGTTCGCCGCGGCGACCGGCGGCTTCATCGCCAAGGACGTGGACGTCGTCAGGAAGGTCGCCGCGGAGGAGGGCGGCGACCTCGGCGCGCTGCGGGCCGCGCTCGAGTCCCTGGCCGCCGCGCATCGATGATCGTGCCGTGCCGCCCGAGGCCTCGGAGCGCGGCCTACCGGGCCGCCTTCTGCTCGAGCAGGAGCTTTCGGAAGGGCAGGACGAGCTTGGGTGCGTTCCAGCCGAGTACCCCCATGAGCCGGCCGCCCGTGCGGTAGGCGGCGACGAACCTGCCGTCCGCGACCGTCCCCTCCTCGAAGGTCACCTCGGCGTCCGCCGGAAGGACACCGTGGGCCTGGATCTTGACGTCGTACTGATCCGTCCAGAAGTAGGGGAGCGGGGAGAACGGCTTCACGTCGCCGTGCAGCAGGTTGCGCGCCGCGGCGGTTCCCTGCTCGGTGGCGTTCATCCGGTGTTCCAGCCGCATCCGGAGCCCGTACCGGGGATTGGGCCACGAGGCGACGTCGCCCGCCGCGTAGATCCCGGGGGCCGCCCGGCAGAACTCGTCGCACTCGACGCCGTCGCCGAGCGGCAGCCCGGAGCCTTCCAGCCACCCCACCTCGGGTTCGGCTCCGATGGAGACGAGCACGCAGTCGGCGGGCAGGACGGTGCCGTCGGACAGCTCGACGGCCGCGACCCGGCCGTCCTCGTCGAGGATCCGGCCTACGCCGGCGCCCAGGCGCAGGTTCGTGCCGCGGTCGCGGTGGAGGCCGGCGACCGCGGCGCCGACCTCGGGGCCGACCTGGCGGAGCATGGGGTGGGCCAAGGGCTCGACGACGGTGACGTCGAGCCCCATGCCGCGGGCGGCGGCCGCGACCTCCATGCCCAGGAAGCCGGCGCCGACGATGACGACCCTGCCCCCGGCCTCGAACGCCGTGCGGAGTTCGGTCGCGTCCGGGCGGTCGCGCAGGACGTGCACCCCGCCGGTGGGGCGGGAGGCTCCGGGCAGCCGGCGCGGGCGCACCCCGGTGGCGATGACCAGGCCGTCGTACTCCAGGCCGGAACCGCCGTCCAGATGCACGGTGCGGCGGCCGGGGTCGAGCCCGCGTGCCCGTGCGTGGAGCAAGCGGACGCCGAGGTCGGAGTAGTCCTTCCTCTCGCGCAGCCGGGTCCGCCCGCGGTCCCAGGTGCCGGTGAGGACCTGCTTGGACAGCGGCGGACGGTCGTAGGGCAGGATCGGCTCCCCGCAGAGCAGGGTCAGCGACCCGTCGTACCCCTCGCGGCGCAGCGTCTCGACGGCGGCGACGCTCGCGGCGCCGCCGCCGACCACGACGACCCTCCGCATCGATCCCATGGCTCCGGCCTCCCGTCCTGGGCCCCGATGCCGCGCGAAGCCTCACTGAATGGGTGATACAGAAATTGAACTATAGTTCAGAATGATGCATTCAGGCTCGGCCATCTTGTCAGGAGGCGATGTGAGCGGAGCGCCGGGGCGTCCCCTGCCGTTGATCACACCGGAGACCGAGTTCTTCTGGACGTCCGGCGCGGACGGCCGGCTGCGCTTCCAGGAGTGCGAGTCCTGCACCGCCCTGATCCACCCGCCGCAGCCGGTCTGCCGCCACTGCCGCGGCGACGGCCTGCGGGTGCGTGCGGTGTCCGGTCACGCGACCCTCGTCGGATTCACCGTCAACCACAGGTTCGGCATGCCCGGGCTGCCGGCGCCCTATGTCGTGGCGCAGGTGGCGATCGAGGAGGACCCGCGCGTCCGGCTCACGACCAACGTGGTCGAGTGCGACCCCGAACGGCTCGAGCTGGGCATGCGGATGGAGGTCGTCTTCGAGCACGTCGAGGACGTCTGGCTGCCGCTGTTCCGGCCCGCGCCCGAGCGGGCGGAGCCCGCACCGCTCCCGTCGGACGAGATCGAGCCCGCCCAGATGTGGCGCCACGTGCGTCCGATGGCCACCCCGGAGAAGTTCGAGGACAGGGTGGCCGTCAGCGGCATCGGCAGCTCGGAGATCGGCCGCCGCCTGATGGTCCCGCCGCTCTCGCTGACCGTCCAGGCGTGCGAGCGCGCCGTCGCCGACGCAGGCCTCGGCCTGGACGACATCGACGGCCTGGCGACCTACCCGGGCGGCGGCGACACCGGCGGCTTCGGCGAGGGCGGCGTGACGGCGCTGGAGGCCGCCCTCGGCATCCGGCCGACCTGGTACAACGGCGGCGCCGAGACGTTCGGGCCCGGGGGCTCGCTCATCGCGGCGATGCTGGCGGTGGCCGGCGGGCTGGCGCGCCACGTGCTGTGCTTCCGGACGCTGTGGGAGGCCACGCACACCGAGCTCATGCGCAGCGGGCGGATCGGCACGGGCGGCCGGGGCAGGGTGAGCGGGCACGGGAGCTGGTTCCATCCCTTCGGGGCGACGTCGGCGGCGCATACCCTGGCGCAGAACGCGCAGCGGCACTTCCACCGGTACGGGACCACCCGCGAGACGCTCGGCTGGATCGCGCTGAACCAGCGGGCGAACGCCGCCCTCAACCCGGCCGCGATCTACCGCGAGCCGATGACGATGGACGACTACCTGGGCGCCCGTCCCATCACCACCCCGTTCGGGCTCTACGACTGCGACGTGCCCTGCGACGGCGCCGTCGCGGTGATCGTGTCGGCCGTGGACGCCGCGCGGGACCTGGCCAAGCCGCCCGTCCTGGTGGAGGCCGTCGGCACGCAGATCCTCGAGCGGATCGAGTGGGACCAGAGCACGCTGACGCACGAGCCCCAGGTGCTCGGCCCCGCCGCCCACCTCTGGACGCGCACCTCGCTGCGTCCCGGCGACGTCGACGTGGCCCAGCTCTACGACGGTTTCACCATCAACTGCCTGTCCTGGATCGAGGCGCTGGGCTTCTGCGGCATCGGCGAGGCCAAGGACTTCCTCGACGGCGGCAAGAACATCGCCCGGGACGGGATGCTCCCGCTGAACACCCACGGCGGCCAGCTCTCCCACGGCCGGACCCACGGCATGGGGCTGGTCCACGAGGCGATCGTCCAGCTGCGCGGGGAGGGCGGGCCGAGGCAGGTGCCGGGCGCCCGCGTCGCCGCGGTGAGCAGCGGCGGTCTCACACCGGGCGGGGCGATCCTGTTCAGGACGGACGCGTGAGCTCGGGCGATGCGACGACGGCCGGCGTGGTGGAATCGCGCGTCGTCGATGTCGGCGGGATCCCGATGTCGGCGCTGTTCCGCGAGGTGGAGCGGCCGCGGGCCGTCATCGTGGCACTGCACGGCGGCGCGGCGCGGGCGGCGTACTTCCACGTCCCGGGCCTGCCGGCGCAGTCGCTGCTGCGGACCGGGGCGGCGCTCGGGTTCACCGTCATCGCGCTGGACCGGCCGGGCTACGGCGCCTCCGCGTCCCATGCCGATCGGATGACCCGCGCCGAGCGCCGCGTCTATCTGGCCTACGCGGCGGTGGACCGGTTGATCGGGTCGCGCGGCCGCGGCGCGGGCGTGTTCGTGATGGCGCATTCACTGGGCTCGGTGCTGGCCCTCCGGATGGCCGCCGACGAGCGCGGGGCCGGCCTGCTCGGGGTGGAGCTCGCCGGCACCGGACGACGCCACCACCCCCGTTCGGTGGAGATCCTGCGAGCGCGTTTGGAGGACCGGCCCCAGTCCGATGGCGGGCGGTTCGGCCTGCGCGATCTGCTGTGGACGCCTGAGCGCCTCTATCCCGAGGACGTCGTGGGACGTGCCGCGATCGTCTCGCCCACTCCCGGCTATGAGTCGGTCGAGGTGCGCACCTGGGCGCAGGAGTTCCCCGGCGTCGCGGCCCGGGTGCGCGTCCCCGTGCGGTACTGCCTCGGCGACCACGAGCTGGTATGGGATCCGAACCCGCAGGCCATGGCCGAAATGGCGGCCATGTTCACCGCCTCGCCCCGGGTCGTCGTCGACCGGCAGGCGCACGGCCCGCACAACCTGAGCCTGGCCCGGTCGGCGGCGGCTTATCACCTGAAGGTACTTTCGTTCGTCGAGGAGTGCGTGCTGGCCCGTGTGGACGCGGGACCGGCGGGGGACCGGGCCGCGGCGGCCGACGACGCCGCGGCACCGGGACGCTGACCGATCGTCGCGCTGGGAGGAAAGATGACGGACGTGGACGTCGCCGTGCTGCTCGTGCGGGCGGTGGTGGGCATCACCATGATCGTGCATGGGGTCAACCACTGGAAGGGCGGTGGCCGCATCGAGGGGACCGCGCGCTGGTTCAGCGGTCTGGGCCTGCGGCATGGAACGCTGCAGGCGTGGATGAGCGTGGTCACCGAGATCGGCGCCGGCGTGCTGCTGGTGGTCGGGCTCCTGACGCCGCTGGCCTGCGCGGCGGTCATCTCCGTCATGCTGGTCGCGGGCCTGCTCGCGCACCGGGGCAACGGCTTCTTCGTCTTCAAGGACGGCTACGAGTACGTGCTCGTCCTCGCGGTGACGACGCTCGCGCTCGCCATGCTCGGCCCGGGTGAGGCGTCGGTGGACGCCGCGGCCGGCATCGAGGTGACCGGTTGGGCCGGCGGCGGTATCGCGCTCGGCGTGGGCGTGGTGGCGACCGCGGGATTGCTCGCCACGTTCTGGCGGCCCGTCCCGGCGAAGGCCGACTCGGGCGCCTGACCGCCCGGCCGGCGGCTCCGCGCCAGTAATCGCTCATTCCAGCTTCGGAGACGCTTACTCCCTAGAATTGAGAATGCTATTCTCTGGAGCATGCACCAGCTGGGATGGCGGGCGGCGCGGAGCCCCGGCGCGACCGAGGTCGCCCGGGCCGCGCGGCGCCGGGGCCTCTGCCGCCGGCCCGGACGCGGTTGGAGAAGCCCGTGAACATCGAATCGCTCGCCCGCTGGATGGACGCCCAGGGGATCGCCCCCGGCGAACCCGTCGAGGCCTCCGGCCTCTCAGGCGGCGCCTCCAACGAGATCTACCGGGTGAGTCGCGGCGGCAGGCGGATGATCCTGCGCAAGCCGCCGCGGGCGGCCCCGGAGGGCCGCGACGCGACCATGCTCCGCGAGTACCGGGTGCTGAACGCCCTCAACGGCACCGACGTCCCGCACCCGGAGGCCATCGCCCTCTGCGAGGACACCGGCGTGATCGGATCGTGCTTCTACCTCATGAGGCACGTGGACGGCTGGTCCCCGATGGACGACGGCGGCTGGCCGGAACCGTTCAAGAGCGACCCGTCCCTGCGGCCGGCGCTCGCCTACGAGCTGGTGGACGGGATCGCCAGGCTCGGCAACGTCGACTGGCGGGCGCAGGGCCTGGAAGGGTTCGGCAGGCCGGACGGGTTCCACGACCGGCAGGTCGACCGCTGGCTGGCCCACCTGCGCAAGTTCGAGTTCCGGGAGATCCCGGGCCTGGACGCCGCCGCCGAGTGGTTGCGCGGCCACCGGCCCTCCCACTGGGAACCGGGGATCATCCACGGCGACTACCAGTTCGCCAATGTGATGTTCCACCACGGCGCGCCCGCCAGGCTGGCAGCCCTGGTCGACTTCGAGATGGCCACGGTCGGCGATCCGCTGCTGGACCTGGCCTGGGTGATCATGAGCTGGCCCGACGAGGGCGAGGACCGGAACCTCTACGTCGACTACACCGGCATGCCGGACCGCGCCGCCCTGATCGAGCACTACGCCGAGGTCAGCGGCAGGGACGTCAGTGAGATCGACTACTACGTGATCCTGGCCCGGTTCAAGATGGCGATCGTGCTGGAGGGCGGCTACGCCCGGGTGGTGAAGGGCGAGTCCGACAACCCCAAGCAACGCTATTTCGGGGACATCGTCCTGCGGATGGCGGCCGAGGCGGCCGAGCTGGCCGCGACGACCCGGCTATGAAGGCGTGCGACCTGTTGTCGGGAACCGCGCCCGTGCACAGGAAGGTACTCGTCTTGTGAAACTGGTCAGCGATTCCGAGGTCGAGAAATTCCGCGCCGAGTTCTCGCAATTCCTGGACGACAACCTGCCGAATCCGGTGGAGGCCGCCGAGCGGCCGCGATCGAGCTCGGATGTGCCGGAGTGGGCGAGGCGGTGGCAGCGCAAGCTGTTCGACGCGGGCTGGTTGCTGCCGGGTAATCCACCCGAGTACGGCGGGCGCAACGCCACCCTGCCGCAGCAACTCGCGCACCGGGAAGAGCTGTCCAAACGGCAGGTCTACCACAGCTTCAATCCGCAGGGCGTGGGCATCATCGCGGCCTCGATCCTGAGCTTCGGGACCGAGGAGCAGAAGCGGAAGTGGGCCGTCCCCATCCTGCGGGCCGATATGACGGCCTCGCTCGGCATGAGCGAGCCGGGCGCGGGTTCGGATCTGGCGGGGTTGCGGACGCGTGCCGTTCTCGAGGACGACCGTTTCGTGGTGAACGGGCAGAAGGTGTGGACGTCGGGGGCGCATGACGCGGACGTGCTGCTGACGTTCGTGCGCACCGATCCGGACGCCCCCAAGCACAAGGGCATCAGCGTCCTGATCATTCCCACCGAGACCGAAGGCCTGGTCAGGAGGCCGTTCGGGTCCCTCACCTCTCCTGACGACCTGGACTTCAACGAGGTGTTCTTCACCGACGTCGAGGTGCCCCGGGAGAACCTGATCGGCGAGCTGCACCAGGGATGGAGGGTGGCGCACGGCTCGCTGGGCCACGAGCGGACGATGCTGTGGCTGGGCTACGCCGAGCAGATGGAGAACCTGCTCCGGGACGCGCGCAGCGACCAGGAGTGGTACGCGACGTTGCAGATGGACCTGCAGGCGTTGCGGTTGCTGGGCTACCGGCAGCTGGGCGGCGACCGGGATCCGGCGGAGCTGTCGGTGCTCAAGGTGCTCGGCTCCGAGGCCGTGCAGGCGGGCAACCTGCACGCGCTGGAGGAACGCGAGGCCGATGCCCTGCTCCATCCCGCGACGACCGCGCCGTTCAACCACATGGGCCTCGACGTGTTCGCCGCCAGCTGGTTCGACCGGTACGCGCGCAGCTTCGGCGGAACCATCGCCGGGGGGACCTCCGAGATCCAGCGGAACATCATCGCCGAACGCGTCCTCGGCCTGCCCAGGTAACACATTTCGACCCGCCTTTAGGCGCATTCCCGCGTCGGCACCGGCCGTGCCTGCGGAGACGCGCTCTGTCGGGATGTCGTTCTCCGCTATGAATACTTGATTTACTAAGTTTGAGAATGTAGTTTTCGACCACTGATGCACGCAAACGGTGGACGGGTGGTGTGGCTGTGAAACGTCTGCTCATCGATGGGCGGCTCGTGGAAGCGGAGAGGACGTTCACGTCGCTGAATCCGGCGACGGGCGAGGTGCTCGGCGAGGCGCCGGACGCCACGGTCGCCGACGCCGAGGCCGCGGTCGGGGCCGCCCGCCGCGCCTTCGACACCGGCCGCTGGGCGTCCGACCGCGAGTTCCGCGTCAAGTGCCTGAACCAGCTGTACCAGGCGCTGCACAAGCACAAGGAGGACCTGCGGGAGCTGACCATCGCCGAGGTGGGCGCGCCCCGCGTGAGCACTTACGGCGCCGGTCTCGACGAGCCGATCGAGCTCGTCCGCTACTACGCCGACCTGGTGGCCGGCCTGCCCGACACCGAGGACCTCGGGGAGATCGAGAGCCGGGGCCGGCGCCATCGCCGCTGGGTGGAGAAGCTCCCCGCGGGCGTGGTCACCGCGATCACCGCCTACAACTACCCGACCCAGCTCGCCCTGGCCAAGCTGGCCCCGGCGCTGGCGGCCGGGTGCACGGTGGTGCTCAAGGGCGCTCCGGACACGCCGCTGATCACGCTGGCGCTGGGCGAGCTGATCGCCTCCGACACCGAGATCCCGCCCGGGGTGGTCAACGTGCTGACCTCCCCCGAGGTCGCGGTGGGCGAGGCGCTCACCACCCATCCCGGGGTAGACATGATCACTTTCACCGGGTCGACCCCGACCGGCCGCCGGATCATGGCCGCCGCCAGCGGGACGGTCAAGAAGGTCTTCCTGGAGCTGGGCGGCAAGTCCGCCATGATCGTGCTGGACGACGCCGACTTCGGCATGGCCGCTATGGCCGCGTCCTTCACCGTCTGCTCGCACTCCGGGCAGGGCTGCGCGATCACGTCCCGGATGCTGGTGCCGCGCGAGCACCACGACGCGATCGTCGAGCAGGTCGCGGCCGGCCTCGGGCAGGTGCGCTGCGGCGATCCGTCCGATCCGAACACCTACATGGGGCCGCTCATCAGCGGGCGGCAGCGCGACAAGGTCGACGGCATGGTCAAGCGGGCCGTCGAGGCGGGCGCCACGCTGGTCACCGGCGGCGAGAAGGTGGACCCGGGCTTCTACTACAAGCCCACGCTGCTGAGCGGCGTCGACCCCGCGAGCGAGATCGCGCAGGAGGAGGTCTTCGGGCCGGTCCTGGCGGTCATCCCGTTCGACGGCGACGACGACGCGGTGCGGATCGCCAACGACTCGATCTACGGCCTGTCCGGCGCGGTGTACGGCGGCGACCAGGAGCGGGCCCTGGCGGTGGCGCGCCGGATCCGGTCGGGCACCGTCGGGGTCAACGGCGGGGCGTGGTTCGCGCCCGACGCGCCGTTCGGCGGGTTCAAGCAGTCGGGGATCGGCAGGGAGATGGGCGTCCCCGGCCTGGAGGAGTTCCAGGAGCGCAGGACCCTCGCGGTGGTGGTCGCGTGAGGCCGCTCGAAGGCGTCCGGATCCTGGAGGTCGCGATGTACGGCTTCGTCCCGTCGGCGGGGGCCGTGCTCGCCGACTGGGGAGCCGACGTGATCAAGGTCGAGCACGCCGTCAACGGCGACCCGCAGCGCGGGCTCCGGCAGACCGGGACCATGAAGGTCGAGGGCGACCCGAACCCCAACGTCGAGCACGCCAACCGCGGCAAGCGCAGCCTCGGCCTCGACGTGGCGAAACCGGAGGGCAAGGAGGTGCTGGACGAGCTGGTCCGGCGCTCGGACGTGTTCCTCACCAGCTTCCTGCCCGCGGCCCGCCGCAAGCTGCGCATCGACGTCGACGACATCCGCGAGCTGAACCCGCGGATCATCTACGCGCGGGGCAGCGCGCTCGGCCCGCGCGGAGCGGAGGCCGAGCGGGGCGGATTCGACATGACCGCCTTCTGGTGCCGGGCCTCCACCGCCGCCAGCATCACCCCGCCCAACGTGGACGGCATGATCGGCCCGCCCGGACCCGCCTACGGCGACACCATCTCCGGCACCAACCTCGCCGGGGGCATCACGGCCGCGCTGTTCAGGCGGGAGCGCACGGGCGAGGCCTCGGTCGTGGACGTCTCCCTGCTCGGCAGCGGCCTCTGGGCCATGGGCCACCTGGTCGGGCTGTCCCAGCACCTCGACGAGCCCGGGGTGGCGCCCGTCCCGGGTTCGCACGGCTCGCCGACCAACCCGCTGTCCGGCCTGTACCGGACGGCCGACGGCCGCTTCCTGTCGCTGGTGATGCTGCAGCCCGCCAGATTCTGGGCGGACGTGTGCCGGCACATCGAGCGTCCCGAGCTGGCCGACGACCCCCGCTTCGCCACCGCGGAGCTGATCGCGGCCAACACCGAGCAGGCCGTCGGGATCCTGCGCGAGGCCATCGCCGGGCGCACCCTCGCGGAGTGGACCGAGCGCTTCGCCACCCTTGCCGGGCCGTGGGCCCCCGTCCAGGACTCCCTGCAGGTGGGCGAGGACGCACAGATCCGGTCGAACGAGTACATCCTCCCCGCCGGAGAGCTCGAACTGGTCGCCAACCCGGTGCAGTTCGACGTCACCGCGCCCCGGCTCGGCCCGGCCCCCGAGTTCGCGGCCCAGACCGAGGAGGTCCTCATGGAGCTCGGCCTGGACTGGGAGCGCATCATCGCGCTCAAGGAAGCGGGCGCGGTCACCTGATCGCGCGGGTGGCGCCCCGGGCCTCGCCCGGCCCGGGGCGCCACCGGCGGCGGTGTGACGAATATTGATATATACAAGGAGGGAGAATATCATTCTCTAAATTGACAAAGGAGGATCTCATGCCGTCGCGTGAGCTGCCGTATCCGCTCTTCGACGCGGACAACCACCTCTACGAGCCGCAGGAGGCGCTGACCAAGCACCTCCCCAAGGAGTACAGCGGTGCGGTCGAGTACGTGCAGGTGCGCGGCCGGACGAAGATCGCGATCCGGGGTCAGATCAGCGAGTACATCCCCAACCCCACATTCGAGGTGGTCGCCCGTCCCGGGGCGATGGAGGAGTACTTCCGGGTGGGCAACCCCGAGGGCAAGAACCGCCGGGAGATCTTCGGCGAGCCGATGAAGTCGATCCCCGCGTTCCGCGAGCCCGCCCCCCGCCTCGAGCTCATGGACGAGCAGGGCATCCAGCAGTCGCTGATGTTCCCGACGCTGGCCAGCCTCATCGAGGAGCGGATGCGGGACGACCCCGAACTCACCCACGTGGTGATCCACGCGCTCAACCAGTGGCTCCACGAGACCTGGTCGTTCGACTACAAGAGCCGCATCTTCACCACGCCCGTCATCACGCTCCCGATCGTGGAGAAGGCGATCGACGAGCTGAACTGGTGCGTGGAGCGCGGCGCTCGGGCGGTGCTGATCCGGCCCGCCCCGGTTCCGGGTTTCCGCGGTCCGCGTTCGTTCGCGCTGCCGGAGTTCGACCCGTTCTGGAAGCGCGTCGTGGAGACCGGCGTGCTGGTCGCCATGCACTCCTCCGACAGCGGCTACGCCCGGTACGCCAGCGACTGGGAGGGGCAGCAGCGCGAGATGCTGCCGTTCAAGCCGAACGCCTTCCGGACCCTGGGCAGCTGGCGCCCCGTCGAGGACGCGGTGGGCTCGCTGGTCTGCCACGGCGCGCTGACCCGCTTCCCCGAGCTGAAGATCGCGGTCATCGAGAACGGTTCCTCATGGGTGGAGCCGCTGCTCGGCAACCTCGCCGACGTCTACAAGAAGATGCCGCACGAGTTCGGCGAGGACCCGGTCGAGGCGGTCAAGCGCAACATCAACGTCAGCCCCTTCTGGGAAGAGGACATGGCCGAGCTCGGCGACCTCATCGGCATCGAGCGGGTGCTCTTCGGCTCCGACTACCCCCACCCCGAGGGCCTGGCCGACCCGGTCACCTACGTCGACGAGCTGACGCGGCTGAGCGAGGCCGACAAGGCCAAGGTCATGGGCGGCAACCTGGCCAAGCTGATCGGCGCGTGAGAAGGGACACCGCCGCCGGCCGGCTCCCTGAACAGGGCGGCTGAGGCCGGCGGGACCACCCGGTGGAGCGGGGCCAGGGCCGTGCTCGTCAGGAAGGGCTCCTCGGCCCGGGCCGCCCCGCCCCGCCGGGGACGGCCACGCTCGTAAAACGAGCTCTCCAGTACCGGTAAGGGGCTAATCGTCTAGTTCTTTGCGAAGCCGCTCGCGCAGAAATCCCAGACCTCGTCGGCGGTAATGGGGTGGGGGTGCTCGTCGGTGGATCCGCCGTTGGCCTGGGCGACCAACATGACCGTCTGCATCGTCAGGGCGGCCGCGCGATGGGCCTTGAGGTCGTCGCGGACCCGGTCGGCGGACTTGGCCTCGGTCATCAGCTCGGTGAACAGCCCCAGCAGCGGTGCGTGCGCGACCTTCACCTCGGTGGGATGTGAGATCAGCAATTGCGGGGCGAAGTGGGTGAACAGCGGGCGCTGCGCGGCCGGGTCCGGCCGGGAGAGCTCGTACAGCAACTGGACGGCGACCTTGAGCCGGTCCAGCGGGTCGGAATGGCCGGACGCCGCCGCGCGGATCTGGTCGGCCGACCGGCGCAGGGCGTCCTCGAACAGGGCCAGCAGGAGCTCGTGCTTGCCGTCGAAGTGCTGGTAGAAACTGCGCAGCGATTGACGGGAGCGATCGACGACCTCCTGCACGGTGAAGTCGGTGGTGCCCTTCTCGCTCATGATCGCCTGAGCCGCGTCGAGAAAGCGTTGCACCCTCTGCTCCGCGCGGAGCTTCGCGGCTTTGGTGGAGCGTTCGACCGCTCGCTGTTTCCAAGCCGGTTCTTCGCTCGTCGTGCTCACGGGCGGGTCCGTCCTCTGCGCCATATGCAGAACCTTACTGCACGGTACCGGTAGGCCACATGAGCTCCGATCGCCTCTGCCTGAATTAATACGAGATTCTTACTCTCCCAAAGTGAGAACCGTCACGATCCGCGAATTCAGCGCGAAGCGCCGGACCGGAAGTCCGCGGCCCCGGTCAGGCGCCCGTTCGAGCCCGCCGCCGTGCGGCGGGACCCCTTCCGGCGCGCGTCCCCCGGCTCGACGCCGAAGGTGTTGAAGGCCATGGCCAGCATGCAGTAGGTGCCGATGGTGAAGACCAGGTCCATGCGCTGGTGCTCGTCGAGATGCTCGCCGAGCGTGGCCCAGGTCCGGCCGGACAGGGCCGAGTCGTCGTCGAGCTCGTCGACGGCGTCGAGCACGGCCAGGTCCAGCGCGTCGGCCGCCTCGCCCCGCCCGGCGGCCTCGATCTCGGCCTCCGACAGGCCCGCCTCGGCGGCGAGCCCGACGTGCTCGTTCCACTCGTACTCGCAGCCGCGGCGCCGGGCCACCCGCAGGATCGCGAGTTCGCGCAGGCGGGGCGGCAGTGTGGAGCGCAGCAGCATGTGCGTGTTGACGGTGAGGACGGCCTCGGCCAGATCGGGATGCCGGACGAGGGTGGCGAGGGCGTCGCCCGCACCCCCCTCGCCGCGCGGACCGGCGGCCGGCGGGACGACCGGCGGGACGACCGGCGCGGGGCGCGCGTGGCCGCGGTGCCGGTGCTCGTCCCGGATGTCGTTCGGAGGCGAGGACGGGCGCATCATCGGGTCCCTTCCGGCGTCGGCGGCGAGGATCGGGCCGGCGCTGCCGCCGGTCGCGAGAATATTATTCTCCAACTTCGAGTGTCAGGTTTCCATGGGGGTGGCGGTGGCGTCAACCTTCAGCGGCGCAGCTTGCCGAAGTCCCAGCTCACGATCTTCTCCGGGGCGAGCCGGAGCCAGGCGTGCCGGCCGTCGTAGGCGAAGTCCCTCCCGCCCGCGTACTTGTCGGCGAAGAGCCGCTCGGGGGCGCCGAGCTCCTCGGCGGGCTCGCCCTTGCGGGGTACCTCGCCCACGATCTGGACGTCCCCGAGCAGCTCGACGCCGCGCAGGCGCATGAAGTCGGCGCCCCCGTCGTCGACGATGACGCTGAGTCGCGGGTCGCGGGTCAGATCGGTCCAGCGGCGGCTGCGGACCAGCGAGTTGAGCCACAGCGCCGTCCCGTCCCAGACGAACCACAGGGCACTGGTGTGCGGCCGCCCGTCCGGCCCGACGGTGGCGACCCGGCAGACCGGCTGGTCGCGCAGGAAGGCGTCCCGCTCCTCCCCGGTCATGGCGATGGCGTTTCCTCTGCGTTGCCCTACCACGGCCACTCCTCCTGTGTACTCACTTCTCTGTTTCTGAGAAGCTAGTTTCCGAACGGCGGGAGGGGAACGCCGGTTACAGGTACGTGACCCTTGTCACAGCTCCGAAACCAACCTACTTTATGTTCAGTAGGTGAGTGCAGCGAGGTGAGCGGAGCGCCGTGTCCGATCAACGTCCCTACGCCGCCCTCCTCGCCAAAGGCGAGGACCGGAGGCAGCAGATCCTGGTCGCCGCGCAGCGCCTGCTGACCCGGCACGGGTGGCGCGGGATCACGCTCGGGCAGATCGCCCGGGAGGCGGGGGTCACGCCGGCGGGGCTGCTGCACCACTTCGCCTCCAAGGAGGACCTGCTCCACGCGGCGATCGACGCGCGTGACGCCTACGACCGGGCCCACGCCGACTTCTCCGGCGACCTCGTCGTGGAGGTGGCGCGGGTCGCCGAGCGGATGCGGCAGGCGCCCGATCTCGTCTGCATGTTCGCCGTGCTCATGATGGAGAACGTCGATCCCGACGCCCCCCTGCACGCTCGTCTCCTGGACAGGCACCGAGGCGGGGTCGACGCCGTCGCGAGGCTCATCCGCGAGGGGCAGCGCACGGGCCGCTACCGCACAGACCTGGATCCGGCCGTGAAGGCCTTGGAGATCGTCGCCTTTATCAATGGGATGGAGTCAATATGGCTGCTCGACCCTTCGATTCCGTTGACCCAGGTGTTCAAGGAGTACACCGGATCGCTCGCCCGTCAGCTCGCTCCGTCGCCGGACAGTCCCTGAGGCCCCGGATCCTGGTGGTCGCGCCGAACATGGTCGACGCGGTGCGGTTCGCCGGGGGCTGGCTGTTCGACCATGTGATGGCCGGGGGCGAGGTCCTGGTGCTCACGGCGGACCACGGCGACCCGCGGCCGCTGCGGATCCTCGGGGCGCGCGCCGTCGACCTGGAGTGCGCGCTGTCGTCGCCGGTCCAGGGGCCCTGGCCGCCGCGGGCCATCGCGGCCGGCGCCGACTCGTGCGGGTCCGACGCGCGGGTGCGGCGGATCGTGCTCAAGGCCATCGACGACGGCCTGGCCGACGTGCGGCTCTGGGGCGACCAGGACACCGCGGACCTCGGCGGTGGCGTCGGTTCGGTGCGGCACCGGCTGAGCGTGGCCGCGCGGGCGTTCAAGGCGCACGCCCTGGCCGCCGCCGCGGCCTCGTCCTGCGACGGGGGCACCGCCACCGAGACGTTCCGGAGCGGTGAATCGCTCCGCGCGTCCGGCGGCTCCTGATCCCGCTCCGCGGGGTGTGGAACGCTCCGTTCCCGTCTGTGCCGCGCCTGCGCGGCCGGACGGGCCCGTTGCGACGGTCAGCGTGCAAGTAATACTCTCATTTTAAGAGAGTATGATTCCCGTCCCGGGGAGGGGCCTCCGATGAACCTGGCCATGATCCTCGACATGGTCGCCGACGGAATGGCCGACCGCGTCCTGGTCGGCGACCGGGAGGACGGGCTCACCGGCGCCGGCCTGCGCGCCAGGGCCACGGCCGGCGGCGCGCACGTCGCCGCCACGGGCGCGGACCGGCTCGTCTACCTGGGCGGCAACGGCCCCGTCTTCCCGGTCGCGCTGTTCGCCGCGGCCCTGGCCGGAGTCCCCTTCCTGCCGCTGAACTACCGGCTCAGCGCCGACCAGCTCGCCGAGGTGATGAGCCGCCAGGACGCTCCGCTGGTCGTCACCGACACCCCGGAGCGCACACCCGGGGCGCGCACCATCGGCGTCGAGGAGTTCCTGCGGCTGCCCGCCGACCGGCCGGCGCCGCAGCCTTCGCACGAGCCCGACCCCGACGCGATCGCCGTGCTGCTCATGACCAGCGGCACCACGGCGGCGCCGAAGAGCGCGGTGCTGCGGCACCGGCACCTGGCCGCCTACGTCCTGGGCTCGGTCGAGTTCGGGTCCGTGGCCGAGACCGACGCCACCCTGGTCAGCGTTCCCCCGTACCACATCGCGGCGGTCGCGAACGCGCTGTCCAACCTCTACTCCGGCCGCCGGATCGTCTACCTCGACCGCTTCACCGCCGCCGGGTGGCTCGACACCGTCGAGCGGGAGGGGGTGACGCACGCGATGGTGGTGCCGACCATGCTGGCGCGGATCGTCGCCGAGCTGCGGGCGTCGGGACGGACGGGGCCCGCGCGCCTGCGCTCGCTCTCCTACGGCGGCGCGAAGATCGCCGAAGAGGTCGTCGCCGAGGCGCTGCGGCGGTTCCCGGAGACCGGCTTCGTCAACGCCTACGGGCTGACCGAGACCGCCTCGTCGGTCGCGGTGCTGGGCCCCGACGACCACCGCGAGGCCGCGGCCGGCTCCGATCCGGCCGTCCGCGCGCGGCTGGGATCGGTCGGCCGGGCGCTGCCGTCGGTGGAGATCGAGGTGCACGGCGCGGACGGCCGGCCCTGCCCGCCCGGCGAGGTCGGGGACATCGTCGTGCGCGGCGAGCAGGTGGCGGGGGAGTACGTCGAGGCGGGCAGCGTGGTCCGCGAGGACGGCTGGTTCCCCACCCGCGACCGGGGCTACCTCGACGAGGGCGGCTTCCTCTTCGTCCGGGGACGGGCCGACGACACGATCATCCGGGGCGGGGAGAACATCGCCCCGGCCGAGATCGAGGACGTCCTCGCCCGCCACGAGGCCGTCCTGGAATGCGCCGTGGCGGGCGTGCCCGATCTGGAGTGGGGGCAGCGCATCGCGGCGTTCGTCGTCCCGCGGCCGGGGCTGCGGGTGGAGGCGGCGGTGCTGCGGGAGTGGGTCCGCGAGCGCCTGCGGGGCTCGAAGACCCCCGACCAGATCGTGGTCCTCGACGAGCTGCCGACGACGCCGACCGGCAAGGTCCTGCGGCGCGAACTGGTGGACATGGTGCGAGAGGGCTGAGCCCGCGCCGCACCGACACCTCCACCTCCCTTCCTCCTCTGCCGGGCGGTCGAACCTCGCGTGACTTAGACTGAGCGGCGGTTCAGTCGAAGGGTGCCGGGTTCAGATCACCGGAATCCGCGTCCAGCGGCCGTGCGGCGGAAGGCCAGGAGGTGCGTGTGACGAGCGGAAAGGCCGCTGGGGTCAAGAGCGGCGAAGGCGCGGCGGAGCGGCTCAGCCCCCGCGAGATACGCCGCCGGCAGCGGATCGAGCTGGGCCGCGAGCAGCTGCTGGAGACCGCCGAGGGACTCTTCGCCGAGCGCGG
This sequence comes from Actinomadura vinacea, assembly GCF_039532545.1. Taxonomy (NCBI): domain Bacteria; kingdom Bacillati; phylum Actinomycetota; class Actinomycetes; order Streptosporangiales; family Thermomonosporaceae; genus Actinomadura; species Actinomadura vinacea. The sequence continues at coordinate 285,959 of NZ_BAAARW010000002.1, forward strand.
CTACTACGAGACCAACCTCAAGGACGTGGCCGACATCTGCGAGTTCTCGGTCGGCTCGATCTACTCGTTCTTCGACAGCAAGGACGCCCTCTACCTGGCGGTGCTCATGCGGCGCGGGTCCGGGCAGCGCGAGGAGCTGGAGCGGATCGCGGCGCAGCGGGCGCCGGCCGGCGAGCGCCTGATCGCGATGGTGCGGGCCCAGGTCGAGCACCGGCGGGCCTACCCCGCCTGGGCGCAGCTGCACGCCCAGATGACCAAGATCGGCGGACGGTCCGGCGCCGCCGGCGTCCCCGAGGTCTACAAGGACTTCTACGCCGAGATCGTCGCCCTCCAGGCGAAGGTCATCGAGGAGGGGCAGCGGGAGGGCACGATCCGCCCGGGCGACCCGCCGGCCCTGGCGCGGTTGTGCTGCGCGCTGCTCGACGGGTTCACCCTGATGGACCCCGTCATCAGCGAGGAGCCCGCGGGAATCGACGCCGAGGAGTTCCTGCGGTTCGTCCGGGAGACCTTCGCCGTGGCCGGGGAACCGCCCGGCCCGGAAACGTTGGGAGTGTGATGGCGGCCGAATTCCACCTCTACCTGCCGCAGATGCGGATGCCGATGGAGGAGATCGTCGCGCGGGCGGGCGCGGCGGAGCGGGCGGGCTTCGCCGGGATGGCGCTCATGGACCATCTGGAGCCGCCCGGCGCCCCCGGCACGCCGATGTTCGAGGCCGTCGTGACCGCCACCTGGCTGGCCGCCCGCACCGAGCGGCTGACGGTGGGACATCTGGTGCTCTGCGACGCGTTCCGGCATCCGGCCGTGCTGGCGAAGCAGGCGGTCACCCTCGACCACGCCTCCGGGGGGCGCTTCGAACTCGGGCTGGGCTGGGGTTCGGTCGCGGCGGAGATCGAGGCGTACGGCACCGGCGACGTCGCCGCCAAGGTGCGGGTCGCCCGGTTGGCCGAGACGCTGGAGGTGCTCCGCCGGCTGTGGTCGGGGGAGCGGGTCGACTACGAGGGGACGTATCACACGCTGCGGGACGTGTGCGCGCTGCCGGCCCCGCTGGGGCGCATCCCGATCCTGATCGGCGGGACCGGGCCGCGCACGCTGGAGCTGGTGGCGGCCTACGCCGACTGGTGGAACCTGCCCGTCGACACGCTCGGCCGGCTGGAGGAGCTGCGGCCGCGGGCCGGTGCGGCGAGGGTGTCGGTGCAGCAGTTCGTGACGTTCGTGGCGCCCGGCGCCGACCGTGACGAAGTCGTCGGGACCGCGCGGCGCCGGTTCGGCGGGATGGCGGGGGAGACCGGGATGGCCACCGGGAGCGCCCGTGAGCTGACCGCGCACTTCCGGACGCTCGCCGACCGCGGTGTGGAGCGGTTCTACGTCTGGTTCACCGACTTCGCCCGTCCGGCGACCCTGGAGGCGTTCGGGGAGGTCATCGCGGCCGTGGGCGGGGCCCGGGTGCGCTGACTCGCGCGCGGTGTGACCGGCACGCCCCGGACAGGGGGACCTCAAGCCGTCACAGCCGGGACTCCACCGGCTTCGAGGTCGCCGATCCGCGGCGGTCGAAGGCCCGGATCATCCCCTCCTGCGTGAACGACGCGATGAGCCGCCCGTCCTCGGTGAGGACCTGGCCGCGGACGTGGCTCATGCCCGCTCCGGCGAAGGTGCTCTCGTGGTGGTAGCGGATCCAGCCGTCCCAGCCCACGGGGTCGTGGAAGGTCACCCCGATGCCCATGGGCGCGGTCGAGACCGTGTGATGCGCCTGGGACGTGCCGATCCCGGGGTGGGGCCGCATCGTGGCGGAGATGGACAGGTGGCCGGTGAAGTGCGCCAGCAGGGCGCGGCGCAGTTCGTCGCGTCGCGGCACGGTGTCGTAGCGCAGCCAGGCGTCGATGACCGGCGGCCCGACCTCGTCGGGGCTGCCGTAGTCCTCGATGCCTTCGATGCGCAGCTCCCGGCCCGGCAGCGGCATGTCGACGGGCTCGGCGGCTTCGGGCCCGGCGACCGGCGGACCGGTCCACCGGTCGTGCCGGATGACGTCGGGCTGCGGGTGGTCCAGCAGCACGGTGCCGGCCGCGCAGGTCCGGTCGCCCTGCGCGGCCGTGACCGACGCGCCGGCGAACGAGCGCCCCGCGCGTACCGGCGTCACCGTGAACTCCAGCCGCCTGGACGGGTCGGCCACGGCGACGAACAGCGCGTGCGCCGAGCGCACCGTCCTGCCCGGGAGGGCCTTGCTCGCGGCGACGAGCGACTGGGCGAGGATCTGGCTGCCGTCGACCACCTGCCGGCCGCCGCCGTCGCTGTCCCCTCCGAAGCGGGTCAGGGTGGAGTCGAGCGGTTCCACGTCGAAGATGGCGAGCATCCGCTCCAGGGACGACCCGGTCATGGCCGCACTCCGGTGAAGGTGCCCTTGCCGATGGTCACGCGGACCTCGTCCTGGTCGAAGGCGAGGTGCCCGGCCAGACGGACGACCTCCGGGAACGGGTCCGGGTAGCTCCAGGCGATGCCGGGGCCGTCGCCGCCCGCGGCCCGCCAGTAGTCGGCCCGGCCCTTGAACGGGCAGACGGTGTGGTGGTCCATCGGTTCCAGGCGCGAGAAGTCGACCGCGTCCCTGGGGAAGTACACCGCCAGCCCGTGGTCCTGCTCGTCGACGATCAGGCAGCGGTCGCTGCGGGCCAGCCGGGTCTCGCCCAGCCACGCGGTCATGACGTTGGTACGGGCGAGCAGATCGACGCGGTAGTCCGGCCGCTGGTGGTACAGGGACCGCACAGGTGCCGGGACAGGTGCCGAGGGGGATGTGCCGTCCGCGCTCATTTGACCGCGATGGGGTTGACGGGGGAGCCCACGCCGCCGGGGATGTTCAGCGGGGAGGCCATGAACAGGCACTCGTGGACGCCGTCCGCCGCGCAGTCGTCGGCGAGGTCCTCGAAGTCGAACATCTCGCCGAGGAGCAGGCCCATGTCGCGGATGGCGACCATGTGGAAGGGGATCATCGGGCCGCCGGGGTTCGCGCCGAGCGCCTCGACGGCCAGGTTGTCGGCGCACACCGCGGCGATCCCGTGCTCGCGGATCCAGCGGGCGCACTCCCAGCTCAGTCCCGGCGACGCGCCGGGCTCGACCTCGAGGCCGCGCCGCTCCCGCGGGTAGGTGCCGGTGCGCAGCAGCAGCACGTCGCCCGGCCTCGGCGTGACGCCCGCCGCGCCGAGCGCCTCGTCGAGGTCGGCCGGGCCGACCCGGGTCCCGGGGGCGAGGTGGGTGGTGCCGCGCAGGCGCGGCATGTCCACCAGCACCCCGCGCGAGACGACGCCCGTCACCAGGTTCTGGATCGAGTTGCGCGCGGCGCCCAGGGACGTCACCGCGTCGTGGTGGTGCCGGCCGTTGTAGAGCAGCTCGTCGTACCAGAGGTGGGCGAGCGCGTCGAAGTGCGTCGAGGAGTGCGTCCCGATGATCAGCATGTCCTCCGAGGACTGGAAGTCCTGCGGCCCGTACCGCGGATTGTCGCCGCGGTACCGCGTCATCGTGTGGATGGGGTTGAAGCGGCCGCTGGTGCGCAGGTCGTACGGGCCGGTCTCGTCGGCGGGGACCGAGAGCGAGAACGAGGCGCCGCGCCGGACGGCCGCCGTGGCCGCGGCCGTCCGCTCGGGCGTGATCAGGTTGAGCGTGCCGCGCTGGTCGTCGTCGCCCCAGCGCCCCCAGTTGCTCAGCTCGCGTCCCAGCGCCCGGACGCCGTCCATGTCGATCACCGGCATCGGTCGAGCCTCCCGCTCACCTCGTCCAATGGGAATGTCCTGCTCGCCGGCGCTCCGCGGGTGTCCGGCCGGGACGTCAGCCCGGCTCGGCGGCGGGGGCCGGTTCGGGTCCGCGCAGCGCCGTCAGGCAGAACCGCCAGACGTTCTCGGCGAGCAGCGCGGTCGGGCGGATCGCAAGCTGACTTGCTGTAGATGAGAATTCACTTCTCCAAGTCATCGGAAACTCACGGTATCCAGGAGAAGTTCTTATGTCCATAAGTCGGGAGAAGATCGTTCTCGGTGTGCGGTGTGGGAGATCGGCCGAGGTTCGCCCAGGCTGTGGCGCAAGGGGACCTCGGTGGCGAGAATATTGCTCTCGTATACTGGAAGGAGTATTGTCGCCTTGCCCGTAACGTCGAGTCGGCCGCCTTGGAGAAGTCCGGGCGGCTGTGCGTCGCGGAGGTAGCCGTACGTGGACCTGGATTTCTCCGACGATCAGGAAGCGCTGCGCGCCGCCCTGCGCGAGTTCTTCGACAAGGAGTCGCCGACCGAGACCGTCCGGGCCGCCGAGCCGCTCGGGTTCGACCCGGCCCTGTGGCGAAAGACGGTCGAGATGGGGCTGCCCGCGATCGCCGTCCCCGAGGACCGGGGCGGGGGCGGGGCCGGATGGGTCGAGCTGGCCATCGCCGCGGAGAGCGTCGGGCGGTCGCTGGCACCGGTGCCGCTGATCGAGGCCGCCGTGGCCAACCTCGCGCTCGCCTCGGCGGCCGGGGGCGCCGAGCTGGAACCACTGGTGTCGCGCGCCGTCGCCGGTGAGTCGCTGGCGACGCTGGCGCTGCACCCGGTCGCCGGGGACACCGCCCGGCTGGTCCCGGCGAGCGCGGTGGCGGACCTGGTCGTCGTGCTGTGCGGCGAGGAACTCCTGGCCGTGCCGTTGCGGGACGGGCCGGCCGAGGCCGTCCCCAACCTCGGCGCGATGCCGATCGCCGACCGCCGCCTGGACGCGGGAGGGGCGATCGCCCTCGCCAAGGGCGAGGAGGCCGTCGCCGCCCACACCCGGGCGGTGCGCCACTGGCAGCTGCTGACCGGGGCGGCCCTCGTGGGGATCGCGTCCCGGGCGCTCGAACTCGGCATCGACTACGTCCTGGACCGCAGGGCGTTCGGCGTCCTCATCGGCGGTTTCCAGACGGTCCAGCACCGCCTGGCGGACAACGCGACCGCCCTCGAAGGGGCCAGGCTGCTGGCCTACAAGGCGGCGTGGACGCGTGACGCGGGCCTGCCGGAGGCCGGCGTGCTGGCCACGATGTCACTGCTGTTCGCCGCGCAGACGGCGTTCCGGACGGCGTCCGACAGCCTGCACTTCCACGGCGGCTACGGCTACACCCTCGAGTACGACATCCAGCTGTACTTCCGGCGTGCCAAGGCGTGGCCCCTCGCGGCGGGCGACCCCCGGGCCCTCTACGCGCAGTTGCCCCGCCGCCTGTCCGAAGGGTGACCGATGGATTTCTGGCAGTCCGACGAGCTCGCCGCGCACCGCGAGGCGGCGCGCGCCTGGGTGGAGGCCAACGTGCGGCCCGAGTGGGCCGAGGAGCAGCACCGCACCGGCTGCCACCAGACGATGGCCCTGCACGCGTTGCTCGCCCGCGACGGCATCCTCGCCGCCGGCCGTCCGCCGGAGTACGGCGGAAGCGATGTCGACCCCGGCTTCGCCGGCGCCGTCTTCGACGAGTGCAAACAGCGGGGCCTGCACTTCGACGGGTGGGCGACGACGACCATGGTGACCTACACCATCCAGCACGCCGGGACCGAGGAGCAGAAGCGCGAGTTCCTGCCCGCCGCGCTGCGCGGCGACATGATGATCGCGCTCGGCTACAGCGAGCCGGACTCCGGCTCGGACGTGGCGGCGGCCAAGACCACCGCCGTCCGGGACGGCGACGGGTGGGTCGTCAACGGCCAGAAGATGTTCACCAGCACCGCGCAGGTGAGCAGCCACGTCTTCGTCCTGGCCCGCACGAACCCCGACGTCCCCAAGCACAAGGGGCTGACGCTGTTCCTGGTGCCGACGGACGCGCCGGGCTTCGAGATCCAGCCGATCCACACGCTCGGCGGCCAGGTCACCAACGCCACCTTCTACACCGACGTGCGCGTGCCGGACTCGGCCCGCGTCGGCGGAGTCGACGAAGGCTGGAACGTCATGCGGGTGGCCCTGGTGTACGAGCGGGGCGTGGCCAGCCCCCAGTCCGTCGACCAGACCCTGTCGGAGGACCTGACCGTCTGGGCGCGCGAGGCGCGCCGTCCCGACGGGACCCCCGTCCTCGACGACCCCCTGGTCGCCGAGCGGATCGGCAGGATACGCGTCGACGAGGAAGTCTCGCGGCTTCTGGGGCAGTGGATGAACTGGCACGCCGCCAAGGGCGGGGTCCCCGGTCCCGAAGGGTCCATGCGCAAGCTCTTCTGGAGCGAGATGGCCCAGCGGCACTACAGCGACGCGCTCGACATCCTGGGCGTCGAGGGGGTGCTGGCGCCGGAGGCGCCCGGCGCCCCGGCCGGCGGCATGTTCGAACACGACTTCCGGGCGGCCGTGGTCACCACGGTCTACGGCGGGACGAGCGAGATCCTCCGCGACATCATCGCCGAGCGCCGCCTCGGCCTGCCCCGGCACCGGCCCGGCGGCTGACCGGGCACATCTGCGAGAGGGAGGGCGGATGGCCGTTCGGCACGACCACTGGATCGGCGGCAAGGCGGTGCGGCCCGCGACGGGCGCCTACCTGCCCACGCTGGATCCGGCGACCCGCCGGCCCGGCGACGAGATCGCCGCCGGCTCCGAGGCCGATGCCGGGAACGCCGTCGCGGCGGCGGCGTCGGCCCAGCCGGACTGGGCGCGGTGTTCCGGGGCGGAACGTTCCGAGGCGCTGCACGCGGTGGCGGACGCGATCGAGGCCGGCGCCGCCGAGCTGATGGAGCGGGAGCGGGCGTGCACGGGGAAGGTCCCGGCCCAGCTCCGCGTGGAGGTCGACATGTCGGCCGCCTACTTCCGCTACTACGCGGGCGTCCTGCGCGCCCACCACGGGCGCACGATCGACCAGGGCGCCGGCCACCACACCTACACCCGGCTGGAGCCCTACGGCGTCGTCGCCGCGATCACGCCGTGGAACCTGCCGCTGAACCAGGCGTGCCGCGCGCTGGCCCCGGCGCTCGCCGCCGGCAACGCCGTCGTGGCCAAGCCCTCCGAGCTGACCTCCACCTCGACGCTGTGCCTGGCGCGGCTGGCCCGCGACGCCGGCCTTCCGGACGGGCTGCTGAACGTGGTGACGGGCACCGGCCCCGACGTGGGGACGCCGCTGGCCGCCCATCCGGGGGTGCGCCGGATCGCCTTCACCGGATCCGTCGCCACCGGCCGCCACCTGGCCGGGATCGCCGCCGGGCGGCTCGTCCCGCTGACGCTCGAACTGGGCGGCAAGTCGCCGATCGTGGTGTTCGCGGACGCCGCGCTCGACCGGGCGGTCGCCGCGGCCGTCCAGGCGGTGGCGATGAACGCCGGCCAGGTGTGCTCGGCCACCACCCGGCTCCTGGTCGAGGCCGCGGTGCACGACGAGGTGGTCGCGGCCGTGGCCGAGGCGGTCGAGCGGCTCCGGCCGGGCGTCGACTTCGGCCCGATCATCACCGAGGCGCAGTTCGGCAAGGTGCTGGACCACTTCGCCGAGGCCGGGGCCGCGGGCCTGGTGCCCGTCACCGGCGGGGGAGCCTATGACGGCGGCCCCGGGGCGGAGGGGCAGTACGTGCGCCCGACCGTCTACGCCGGGGTGCCGGCAGGGGCGCGGATCGCGCGCGAGGAGGTCTTCGGGCCCGTCCTGGTCACGATGCCGTTCACCGGCGAGGACGAGGCGCTCGCCCTCGCCAACGACACCGACTACGGGCTGGTGGCCGCCGTCTGGAGCGGGGACGCGGGCCGCGGCCTGCGGCTCGCCGAGCGGATCGAGGCGGGCCAGGTGGCGGTGAACGGGGGAGCGCTCGGCATCGAGACGCCGTTCGGCGGGTTCAAGTCGAGCGGATACGGGCGGGAGAAGGGCGTCGAGGCGCTCCACGAGTACGCCCAGATCAAGACCGTCAGCCTGTCCCTCCACTGAGCCTGGGAGGCCCCATGCGAGAGCCGGATGAACAAGAGCCCGAGGAACGAGAGCCCGACGAGTTGCGGGCCGCCCGCGCGATGCGCAGGGCGGTGCTCGGCGACGCCTACGTCGACGGCATGACCGCCGACCCCGACCCGGCGAGCCGGGAGTTCCAGGACTTCATCACCTCGATGGCCTGGGGGGCGTGGGCCCGGGGCGGGCCGCTCACGCCACGGGACAGGAGCCTGCTGGTGATGGCGATGACCGCGGCGCTGGGACGGATGGAGGAGTTCCGCCTGCACGCGGGCAGCTCGCACCGGGCCGGCGTCACCGACGCGGAGATCGACGAACTGCTGTTCCAGATCGCCGGCTACTGCGGTGCGCCGGCCGGGGTCGCCGCCAGGCGGACCGTGCGGGCCCTGCGGGAATCGCGCGAGGAGGCCCCGCGATGACCGCGGTCGGTTTCGTCGGCCTGGGCAACATGGGCGGCGCGCTCGCGGCGAACCTGGTCGGCGCGGGCTTCGAGGTGGTGGCCTACGACGCCGCTGGCCCGGAGCGCACGCCGGAGGGCGCCGCCTCCGCCGCCGACGTGGCGCAGGTCGCCGCGAAGACGGGCGTGGTGGTGCTCAGCCTGCCGGACGGCGCGGTCTGCGAGCAGGTCGCCGAGGAGATCGTCGCGGCGCCCGGGCGCCGCGTCACCCATGTCGTCGACACCTCCACGATCGGGGTGCGCGCCGCGCGGGACGTCGCCGGGACGCTGTCCCGCGGCGGCATCGGCTACGTCGACGCGCCGGTGTCGGGCGGCCCGGCCGGGGCGCGGGCCCGCACGCTCGCGGTGATGTACGCCGGCTCCGACGGCGCCTGCGAACGGGTCGAGCCCGTCCTCGCCGGGCTGAGCGACCGCCGCCACCGGGTCGGCGACCGGCCGGGGCTGGGCCAGGCCCTGAAGGTGGCCAACAACTTCCTGTCGGCGACGGCGCTGGCGGCCACCAGCGAGGCGGTCGCCTTCGGCGTGGCGGCCGGGCTCGACATGGGCACGATGCTGGAGGTGCTGAACGGGGCCAGCGGCCAGAGCGCGGCCAGCCGGGACAAGTTCCCCGACCACGTGCTCACCGGCCGCTACGCCTCCGGCTTCACCAACTCGCTCATGCTCAAGGACGTGCGGCTCTACCTGGACGCCGTCCGCGAGCAGGACGGCCCCGCCTCGATCGGGTCGGTGACGACGTCGCTGTGGGAGGGGTTCGCCGCGGCCGAGCCGGGCGCCGACTTCACGCGCATCTTCCCCTTCGTCGACGGCGTGCTCAGGAACGGGGCCAGGGACGCCCGGTGAGGCGTTCGATGTCGGTGTTGAACCGGGTGAGCTGATCGGCGAAGGCGGAGATCTCCTCCGCCGTCCAGCCGGCCAGGACCTTCTCCAGCCCTTGGAGGTTCTCCGCGCGCTCGTGTTCGAGGCGGCGCAGGCCCTCGTCGGTGATGCGGAACTTGCGGGCGATGCCGCCCTGCGGGTCGGGGATGCGCTCGACCAGCCCGGCCCGCAGGATGGCGGAGGTCTGCCGGTTGAGCGTGGAGGCGTCCAGGCCGAACGCCTCGCTGAGCTGTCCGATGGACATCGGGCCCTCGACCCGGATGCGGCTGAGGAGCAGGTAGGCGCTGCGGTCCAGACGGCGGTCGCCGTGGGTGGCGTGCGGCACCATCATGTCGCGGTGGCGCCCGATGAGCATCGTCTCGTACTCGATCCGCCCTCTGGGATCGCCCATGTCAGGCCTCCTCCGGATTCTCCTGCGTCCGGTTCCCGGCCCCGCATCCGTCAGCAGTAGGTCTATCACAGTTGATATGCATGGCACATATCGTGTGCATTGTGCATATCAAACCGCACGCCGGTGAGAAGGGTCGCCCGCTTCGCCGAAAGCGGGCGGCCCTTCTCGGCTCCGGACGGCCGGCCGGGAGGTCAGTCCTCCACTTTCGCCGCCGACTTGCGGGTCGTGACGGGTTCCGCCAGCCGCTGCTCGTCGCACGACCGCTGGAGGACCTCCAGCGTCTCATCGAGCCCGGCGCCGACCCTGGGGCCGGGGGTGAACGTCGCCGGCAGGTTCCGCATGCCGTTGATGACGCCGATGGTGTCGTAGTGCACCGCGCCCTCGGGGTCGCACCGGTAGTCGGGCATCCGGTCGAGCACCTGGATGATCATGCGCTTGAACACGGTGCGGGCGACGTTGGAGCCGATGCAGCGGTGGATGCCCAGCCCGAACGCGGTGTGCCGGTTCCCCTTGCGGCCCAGGTCGATCCTGTCCGGCTCGGGGAACACCGAGGGGTCGCGGTTGGCCATCGCCCAGGACAGCCACAGCCGCTCGCCCTCTTCGAAGCTGGTGTCGGCGATCCGGCAGTCGGCCGAGATGGTGCGCCCGTCGCCCGGCGCCGGAGTATAGAAGCGCAGGAACTCCTCGGTCGCCGGGTCCAGCAGTGTGTCCCGCTCGCGGCTCAGCCGCTCCCGCTCCGCCGGGTTCTCCGACAGCCACTCCAGCGCGTGCGCGGTCAGCGCCGTGGTGGTGTCGAAACCGCCGCCGATGAGCAGGCCCAGCACTCCCACCAGCTCGTCGTCGGGGGGCGTCTGACCGTTGATCTCGGCGTTGACGAGCGCGTCCACCAGACCGGGCCGCGGGTTCTCCCGGACCTCCACGATCGAGGCGGCCAGGTCCTTCATCATCGCCATGTGCATCTCCACGACCCGCTTCATGTCGGGCGAGTCGTGGGGCGTGTACACACCGGCGTGGGCCGGCTCGTTGTACATCTCCCACTTCTTGAGCGGGATGCCCATCATGGCCAGGGTCAGGACGGCCGGGACGACGTTGGCGAGGTCCTCGACGAAGTCGATCCGCCCTTCCTCGATCTTCTCGTCCAGGCAGGCCCGCACCAGCTCGTCGATCACCGGGATCCAGCGCTTGATGGCCGCGGGCGACAGGTAGGGGTTGAGCGTCTGCCGGTAGTAGCGCTGCTCGGGCGGGTCCATCTCCAGGAAACCGCCCCGCATGCCCTTGCCGCGGGGCGCGGAGGGGATGGTGATGCCCCGGTACCCGCGCCGCTCGCCCTTGACGTCATGGTCGTTGGAGAGGTACTCGGCGGACCGGGCGAGATCGAAGACGGCGCGGTAGGTGCTGGCGACCCAGTGCCCGTCGTAGGTGTCCGACCAGGCGACCGGGCACTGCGCCTGCATCTCCCGGGTGATCGATTCGAACTGCCGGTGGTATTCGGGGGTGTGCCGGTCGAACCGGTATCTCCGCTTCTTGCGCTCGTCGCCGTTGCCGACGTCCTCCGTGCTCACGGGGTCGTCCCTTCCTTGCAAGTGGTGGGAAAGCCGGACGCGGTCGCCGGCGGGTGCTCAGGCTCGTGCTCAAGCCTTGTGCTCGGGCCGTGCGCTCAGGAAATGGAGATCGCCCGCTCCGGGCACGAGTTGACGGCCTCGGCGACCTGGCCCTCCTGGTCGGCCGGGACGTCCTGCCGGACGGGGGAGGAGTGGCCGTCGACGTCGTTGAGCTCGAAGCTGTCGGGGGCGATCATGGCGCAGAGCGTGTGGCCCTGGCAGCGCTCCGAATCGACCTGCACCTTCACGTGGGTTCCTTTCCTGGAGGCGGGGTCAGACGTGGTAGTCGTGCCACTTGAGGTAACCGCCGGCATCGACCCGCATCTGCATTCCGGTCACGTAACGGGACTCGTCCGACGCGAGGAAGAGGACGGTCTCGCTGACCTCCCGCGGTTCGATGTGCGGGACCGGCATGGCCTGCTGCACGTGGAAGGCCGGCTCGGCGTCCTCGCGGGTGGGGTGCTCGAGGTCCGGGCGGAACGACCGGTACATCGGCTCGCTCTGCAGCATCGGCGTGTTGCAGTTCGTCGGGTGCACGACGTTGGCGCGGATCTTGAGCGGGGCGAGGTTGATCGCGAGCTCGTGGACGTAGGCCGACAGCGTGCGCTTGGTGAAGGCGTAGCCCGCCCCGCCGGGGTTCGAGCCCGGCGTCTGGACGATGCCGTGGTTCATGAGGGCCGCCGTCGAGCCGGTCGCGATGATCGAGGCGCCCTCGGTCAGATGTGGGATGGCGACCTGGATCGTGTTGATCGTCCCGATCAGGTTGACGTCGATGACGTCCGACCACGCCTGCAGCGGCGGGCTGCCGTGCGTGGGCGCGATGCCCGCCTGCGCCACCACGATGTCGAGCCGGCCCAGCTCGCGCACGCCCTGCTCCAGCGCCTCGCGCAGCCGCCCGGCGTCGCGCACGTCGGCCTGCACCGCCACGATGCGCCGTCCGAGGTCCTCGACCAGCCGGACGGTCTCCTTGAGGTCGTCGGGGCCGGACAGCGGGTACCCGACCGTCTCGAAGTCCCGGCAGATGTCGACGGCGATGATGTCGGCGCCCTCTTCCGCCAGCAGCACCGCGTGGCTGCGGCCCTGGCCGCGTGCCGCACCGGTGATGAACGCGACCTTCCCTTCAACACGTCCCATGTCCGCTGTCCTTCCGTCTGTGAGCCGCTGCCCGGCCCGCGTCGCTGAACGGGATGCGGTGCCGCCGTACGCGCAGCCAGTCTGTTAGGCAATGATTCAGTTTCAGTGAAGAGAGTTCAAGAGTAATGAACTACGATTCATTCTCCGGTCCCGGAAGGAGCGTCCATGAGCGGAGCGACCATGACCGAGCCTGCCGAGCGAGCCGCGGCGCACGGAGTCGCGGCGCACGGAGTCGCCGCCGAGACCCCGGGGGAGGCCCGCTGATGCGCGTGGGGTTCATCGGACTCGGCAGCCAGGGCGCCCCCATGGCGCGGCGGATCATCGAAGCGGGCCATCCGACGACGCTGTGGGCGCGGCGGTCCGCCACGCTGGAGCCGTTCGGCGGGACGTCCGCGGAGGCGGCCGCCTCGCCCGCCGAGCTGGCCTCGGCCAGCGATCTGGTCTGCCTCTGCGTCGTCGGCGACGCCGATGTGGAGGAGGTCGTCACCGGCGACACCGGGGTGCTGGCCGGGCTGGGGAAGGGCGGGGTGATCGCGGTGCACAGCACCGTCCACCCCGACACCTGCCGCCGGATGGCGGCGCGGGCGGCCGAGCGGGGCGTCGCGCTGGTCGACGCTCCGGTGAGCGGCGGCGGCCCGGCCGCGGCCGAGGGGCGCCTCCTGGTGATGGTGGGCGGGGACACCGACACCGTCGAGCGCTGCCGCCCGGTGTTCGCCAGTTACGGCGATCCCGTGGTCCACCTCGGCGACCTGGGGGCCGGGCAGGTCGCCAAGCTGCTCAACAACCTGCTCTTCACGGCCCAGCTCGGTACCGCGGCCGGCCTGCTGGAGCTGGGGCGGGGCCTGGGCATCGACGCCACCCGCCTGGCCGGGGTCCTCTCCCACGGAAGTGCGGCCAGCTTCGCGCTGACCAGGGTCGCCGCCGCCGGCGCGACCCTCGACGCGATGGGCGAACGCGCCGGGCCGCTGCTCCAGAAGGACGTCCGGCTGCTCGCCGACATCGCCGATGCGGCCGGTGTTCCGGCGGGCGTGGTGCTGGACGCCGCCGACGCCGCCCTGGAGGTGATGGGCCACCGGCGCTGAGGCCGGCCCGGAGGGCGGATGGCATGATGGTTCTCTGCCGGGGGAATATCATTTCCACGTACTGGGTGGACGGGCGGCGGGCGGCCGCCCGGCCCGTCGACAGAGCGTGAGGATGCCGCATGCCTTCCGACAGAGGTGCCGACCGTGGCCGGGCGGGCCGGACGCTCGCCGAGCGGACGCTCGCCGAGCGGGCGGTCCGCCGCCGGGTCTCGGTGGTGGAGGAGGTCGCGCAGTCCGACGTCCGCGCGCTCATGGAGGCGGGGCTGGCCCTGATGGTGGAGGCCAGCGGCCGGCGCGGCCCGCGGGTCGCCGACATCGTGGCGGCGGCCGGGCTGTCCAACGACTCCTTCTACCGCTACTTCGCCAGCAAGGACGAACTGGTGGAGGCGATCGTCGATCAGGGCGCGCGGACCGTGGTCGGCTACGTCCGGCACCGGATCGCGTCCGCCCGCGACCCCGAGCGGCGCCTCCGCGCCGGGGTCGAGGCGATCATGAAGCAGGCGTCCGACACCGGCCTGGCCGCCAAGACCCGCGCCGTGCTGAGCAACTCCACCGCCGTGTCGCCGGACGCGCCGCACGCCTCGGTCGCCCTCGTGGAGTCGCTGGCGGAGCTGTTCGCCGAGCCCGCCGCCGAGCTCGGGGCACGGGAACCGCTGCACGCCGCGCGCACCGTCGCCGGCGCGGCGGTCGCCGCCATGCAGTTCTACCTGTTCAAGGCGCAGGTGCCGTCCGATGACGACCTGGACCGCCTGGTCGCGTTCCTGCTCGCCGGGGTGAAGGCCTCGGCGGACGCCGGCTGAGGGGCCCGCACCGGCCGGGAGGCCTCCGCATCAACCCTCCCAACCTTCTCACCTGGGCAGAGTGACCTTTCTGGATCCGAGAACGGCATTCTGTTATCTTCAGATCATCATTCTGAACACGGGGAGGGGCGGGCGTGCCCGCCGGAAGAGAGGACTGCCGCGTGTGGGATTTCAGCACCGACCCCGACTACCAGGCCAAGCTCGACTGGGTCGCCCGGTTCGTGCAGGAGGAGATCGAGCCGATCGACGTGCTGTACCCGGGCACGGCCGACCCCTACGACCGTGAGAGCAAGGTCTTCCTGGACGTCGTCCGGCCCCTCCAGGACCAGGTCAGGGAGCAGGGCCTGTGGGCGGCGCACCTGCCGCCGTCCCTCGGCGGGATGGGCATGGGCCAGGTCAGGCTGGGCCTGCTCAACGAGATCCTCGGACGGTCCCAGTGGGCGCCCATGGTGTTCGGGACGCAGGCCCCCGACTCGGGCAACGCGGAGATCCTCGCGCACTACGGGACCGCGGAGCAGCGCGCGGAGTACCTCGAACCGCTGCTGGACGGGCGCATCGTCTCCACCTACGCGATGACCGAGCCGCAGGGCGGCGCCGACCCCGGCGGCTTCACCTGCCGGGCGGTGCGCGACGGGGACGGCTGGGTGATCAACGGCGAGAAGTGGTTCGCCTCCAACTACCCGCACGCCGCGTTCGTCATCGCCATGGTCATCACCGATCCCGACGTGCCGGTCCACCGCGGATCGTCGATGTTCATCGTCCCGCGCGGCACGCCGGGGATGGAGATGGTGCGCGGCACCGGGCTGTCCGGCGAGCCGGTCGGCGAGGGCGTCCACGGCTACCTGCGCTTCACCGACTGCCGGGTCCCGGCGGAGAACCTGCTCGGGGAGCCGGGGACGGGCTTCACCATCGCGCAGACGCGCCTGGGCGGCGGCCGGCTGCACCACGCGATGCGCACGATCGGCCAGTGCCGCCGCGCTATGGAGATGATGACCGAGCGCATCGCCAGCCGGACCACGCGCGGCGAGCCCCTGTCGCGGCAGCAGACCGTACGGCACGCGCTCGCCGACTCCTGGATCCAGATCGAGCAGTTCCGCCTCCAGGTGCTGCACGCCGCCTGGCAGGTCGACCAGTCGGTCGAGACCGGCGACCCCGACCACAAGAGGGCGGCCCGGCTGCACATCTCGGCGGTCAAGGCGGCCACGCCGCGGCTGCTCGTCGACGTCATCTACCGGGCCGTCCACCTGCACGGGGCCCTCGGGGTCTCCAACGAGCTGCCGCTGATGCGGATGTGGCAGGGCGGTCCGGTGCTGGGGGTCGCGGACGGCCCGACCGAGGCGCACAAGGACGTCGTCGCCCGGCTGCTGCTGAAGGACGCCGTCCCGGCCGAGGATCCGCTGTTCGGCTCCGAGCACATCCCGACGCGCCTGGCGGCGGCCCGCGAGAAGCTCGCCGGAACGCTGGGCGAGGCGGCGGGCGCCCGATGAGCGACGATCCGGCGTCGCTGGTCGACCTGGACCGGCTCAACGACTGGGTGCGCGACGCCGGCCTTCCCGGCGAGGGTCCCGTCACCTCGCTCGGCCCGCTGACCGGCGGCGCGCAGAACCTGCTCTACTCGATGGTCCGGGCCGACGGGACCGAACTGGTACTGCGCCGTCCGGGACCGCACGCGCGCCCGGACGCCACGGGCCCGTTCGCCCGGGAGTCCCGCGTCCTGACCGCCCTGGCGGGCACGGACGTGCCGCATCCGCGGCGGTACGGCGGCAGCCTCGACGACGGCGTGCTCGGGGTGCCGTTCTCCGTCCTGGAGAAGATCGAGGGCTTCACTCCCAGGGGGCGGCTTCCCGGCGCGTTCGGCACCGACGCGGGCTGGCGGCGGGACATGGCGTTCGACATGGTGGCCGGGGCCGCGAAGCTGGCGGCGGTGGACCCGGACGCGGTCGGCTTGGGCGACCTCGGCAAGAGGGACGGCTGGGCGGAGCGCCAGACCCCCCGCTACCTGAAGATGCTGGAGGGCTACCGCGAGTCCGCCGAGTACCGCGAGAACGAGTCGCCGCTCGTCGGCCCCGTCAGCGAGTGGTTGCAGGCCAACCGCCCGGAGACCGCGGCGGTCGGGATCGTGCACGGCGACCTGCAGTTCGCCAACGTGATGGTCCGCCACGACGCGCCCCGGCTGGCGGCGATCGTCGACTGGGAGATGGCCTCGCTCGGCGACCCCCTGCTCGACCTCGCGTGGATCCTCACCGCGTGGCGGGAGAAGGGCGACCCGCCCGGCAGCGACCCGCAGCTGCAACCCTGGGAGGGCATGCCCGGCCGCGCCGAACTCGTCGCGCACTACGGTGAACTGACCGGGAGGGACGTCTCCCGGTTCCGGTGGTTCCAGGTGCTGGCGTGCTTCCGGCTCGCCGCCCTCCTGGAGGGCAGCTACTTCCGCGCCCTGAACGGCAGGATGCACCGTCCGACCGGAGAGGGCCTGCACGGCTACGCGAAATGGCTATGGGCCAAGGCGGAGCAGGAGATCTCCCAGGGATGAGCCCGGTCCGATCGCCTCGCACCCCGGCGCGAGGCGATCGGCCTGCCTCCGGTCTCTCCTATTCCTCGCGGTCCGGGTGCGGCCCGCCGGGCTGACCGGAGATCCCGCCGAGGCAGAACCGCCACACCTCTTCCGCTGTGAGCGGCGTGGAATGGTCGCTGAAGGTGGAGCCGTTGGCATGGGCGGTGAACATCGTGGTCTGCATCATGAGGGCGGCGACGCGGCGCGGCCGGTCCGCGGAGATGGCGCCCTCCTTGGCCGCGTCCTCGATGAGCTCGGTGAAGAGCACCAGCAGGGGCAGGTGCGCGGCCGCCACCTCGGTGGGGTGCCTGACCAGGAGTTGAAGGGCGAAGTCGTTGAACAGCGGGCGCTGGACGTTGGGGTCGGGGCGGGACGACTCGTACAGCATCTCCACCGCGACCTTGAGACGCTGCAACGGGTCCCGCTTGGCGAGGGCCGTCTCCCGGATGTTGGCCGCCGACCTGGCGAGCGCGTCCTCGAACAGTGCCAGAAGCAGTTCGTGCTTGCCGTTGAAGTGCTGGTAGAAGCTGCGCAGCGACTGCTCTGACCGGTCGACGATCTCCTGGACGGTGAAGTCGGTCGTTCCCTTCTCCGCGATGACCTCCTGGGCGGTGTCCAGGAAGCGCTGTACCCGTTGCTCGGCACGCTGCCGCACGGCACGGATGGACCGCTCGACGGCGCGCCGGCGCCAGGCGGGACCTTCGGAGGCTTCGGTCACGGACAGAACGTTATTCCACTTCTTCGGTAGGAGTACACGGCTCCGGGGATGGGACCGTCGCACTTTGCGGAATCGTTGCTTGCATACTTGAGACGCTTACTACCCTATAATGAGAATGATACTATCGCGCCGCTCGCCTTCCTGCGTGCGCTGTCGTGGAGGTCGCCGATGGATGTTGAGTTGGACGAGGATCAGCGGCTGTTGCAGCGGATGGTCCGGGAGACGGTGGCGGGGCTGCGGTCGGAGCCGGAGGAGCGGTTGTGGGCGCGGTATCGGGAGCTGGGGTGGTTGGAGGCCCCTCCGGTGGAGCTGGCCATCGTGCTGGAGGAGCTGGGGTATGTCGCCGACCCGACCCCCTTCCTGGCCACCGCGACGTGGTTCGCCCCCTTGGCGGGCCGGTTGCCCGAGGGGGCGGGCACAGGGGTCTGCGACGGGACGGGGCGGTTCGTCCTGGACGCCGACAGGGCGGACGAGGTCGCGTTGCTGACCCGTGACGGCGTCGTCGTGCTGAAGGGCGCGGATGTGGCGGCCGAGCGGGTGGACGTCTTCGACCCGAGGCTGCACGTCGCCCATGTGGAGGCGCGGGACCTGGTCGCGGGGGTTCCCGACCTCACCCTGATGGGGTTGGCGATCACCACTGTCGGCGCGTGCCGGCGGATCCTGGACCTGGTGGTGGAGCACGTCAAGCAGCGGGTGCAGTTCGATGTGCCGATCGGGTCGTTCCAGGCGGTGAAGCACAAGGCCGCGGACATGTACGTGGCCATCGAGCGGGCCCGGGTGCTGGCGTACTTCTCCGCGTTGACGATCGCGGAGGATGATCCGGGGCGGGGCAGGGCGGCGGTGATGGCGAAGGCGGCCGCGGGGGAGTGCCAGCGGGTGGTGTTCCGGAACGGCCTGCAGCTGTTCGGGGCGATGGGGTTCACCTGGGAGCACGAGCTGCAGCTCCATCTCAAGCGGGCCAAGGCATGTGACCTGTTGCTGGGGACCGCGTCCGTGCACAGGAAGGCGCTCCTCGCGTGAAACTGACCACCGACCCCGAGCTGGAGAAGTTCCGCGCCGACTTCTCGGAGTTCCTGGACGCGAACCTGCCCGGCGAGGAAGAGGCCGTCCCGCGCGCCCGGTCCAGCGCGGACGTGCCGGGGTGGGCGAGGCGGTGGCAGCGCAAGCTGTTCGACGCGGGGTGGTTGCTGCCGGGCAATCCGCCCGAGTACGGCGGACGCGACGCCACCCTGCCGCAGCAGCTGACCCATCTCGAGGAACTGTCCAGACGGCGGATCTACCACAGCTTCAACCCGCAGGGCCTGGGCATCATCGCGGCCTCGATCCTGACCTTCGGGACCGAGGAGCAGAAGCGGAAGTGGGCCGTCCCGATTCTCCGGGCCGACATCACCGCGGCGCTCGGCATGAGCGAGCCCGGGGCCGGCTCGGACCTGGCGGGGTTGCGCACGCGCGCCGTCCTTGAGGACGACCATTTCGTGGTGAACGGGCAGAAGGTGTGGACGTCGGGGGCGCATCACGCGGACGTGCTGCTGACGTTCGTGCGCACCGATCCGGACGCCCCCAAGCACAAGGGCATCAGCGTCCTGCTCATCCCCACCGAGACCGAAGGCATGGTGCGAAAGCCGTTCGGCTCCATCGCGGACCCCGAGGACCTGGACTTCAACGAGGTCTTCTTCACCGACGTGCGCGTACCGCGCGAGAACCTGATCGGGCCGCTGAACAAGGGGTGGGCCGTGGCGCACGGCTCGCTGGGCCACGAGCGGACCATGCTGTGGCTGAGCTTCGCCGAGCGCTTGGAGGACCTGCTCCGGGACGCGCGCAGCGACCAGGAGTGGTACGCGACGTTGCAGATGGATCTGCAGGCGTTGCGGTTGCTGGGCTACCGGCAGCTTGGCGGCGAACGCGATCCGGCAGAGTTGTCGCTGCTCAAACTCCTCGGTTCCGAGGCCGCGCAGACCGCCGGCCTGCACGCGCTGGAGGAACGCGGGCCCGACGGGCTCGTCCACCCCGCGGCGACCGCCCCGTTCAACCACATGGACTTCGAGGATTTCACCTCCAGCTGGTTCGAGCGCTACACGCGCAGCTTCGCCGGGACGATCGCGGGCGGCACCTCCGAGATCCAGCGGAACATCATCGCCGAGCGCATCCTCGGCCTGCCCAGGTGACCCGGACCGGCCAGGAGAGAACCAGCCAAGGAGAGGCAGGAGAGGCGGACATGGACCAGATCCTGTACGAGGTCAAGGACCGCGTGGCGGTCATCACCCTGAACCGTCCGGAGGCCGCCAACGCGCAGACGGGCGAGTTGCTGGACGAACTCGACGCGACGTGGAGCCGCGCGGCCGCGGACGACGAGGTGCGGGTCATCGTCCTGAAGGCCAACGGCAAGCACTTCTCGGCCGGGCACGACCTCAAGGACCGCGAGTGGGCCCCGGAGAAGATGACCCTGGAGTGGATCTACAGCGTCGAGTCGCGCCGCTACCTGGAGTACACGCTGCGGTGGCGGAACGTGCCGAAGCCGTCGATCGCGGCGGTGCAGGGCAAGTGCATCGCGGGCGGGCTGATGCTGTGCTGGCCGTGCGATCTGATCGTGGCGGCCGAGAACGCCGAGTTCTCCGATCCGGTGGTGCACATGGGCATCGGCGGGGTGGAGTACCACGGCCACACCTGGGAACTGGGCCCGCGCAAGGCCAAGGAGATCCTGTTCACCGGCCGCGCCGTCACCGCCGAGGAGGGCGAGCGGATCGGCATGGTCAACAGCGTCGTGCCGCTGGAGGAGCTGGAAGGCGCCGCGATGGAGCTGGCCGGGCAGATCGCCAAGATGCACCCGTTCGCGCTGCGGCAGGCCAAGCGGGCGGTCAACCAGACCCTCGACGTCCAGGGGTTCTACGCCGCGATCCAATCGGTCTTCGACGTGCACCAGACCGGGCATGGCAACGCCCTCAGCGTCGACGGCTTCCCCGTCCTGGTCCGCCTCGACGAAATGAAGAAGAAGCTCAAGACGCAGTGAAACGGCAAGCGTGAACGGCGAAGGTGCGGTGGGACGCCCGGCGTCCCACCGCACCTTCGCCGATCCTCGGGATCTCAGAGGTCGACGAGACGGGGCGCGCGGCCGGCGGCGCGCAGGTCCCCGCCGATCTCCGCGGTCAGCGCCGACGCCGAGCCGAGCAGATCGTCCAGGATGAGGATCCGCCGCGCGAACCGGTGGAACCGGTGCTCGGCGGTGAACCCGATCCCGGCGAGCACCTGCTGGCAGTGGCGGGAGGCCGTGAGGCCGGCCCGCCCGGCCAGGGCCTTGCCCAGCTTGGCGGTCATGGGATCGGACGCGTGGCCCAGCGCGGCCTCCGCCGCCTCCAGCGCCACCAGGGTCTCGGCCAGGCGATGCCGGACCGCCTGGAACGAGGCCACCGGCCGCCCGAACTGGGTCCGCGCCAGCGCGTGCTCCCGCGCCAGCTCCAGGGCCGCCCGAGCCGCGCCGACGAGCTGGAAGCCCAGCGCCCGGCGGCCCGCCGCCAGGGCCTCCGCGCCGAGCGGTTCCCACTCCACCCGGCACAGGCCCAGCGCCGGGTCGAGCCCGTCCGAGGCTACGCAGGGGCGGCCGAACGCCAGGCCGCTCTCCGCCAGCGCCACCACGCCGCCGAGCGGGCGTTTCATCGAGTGCAGCAGCACGTCGTTGAGCACGGGCGCGTGCGCGCCCGTCTCGCCGAGCAGGCCGAAGACCAGCGCGACCGCCTCGTCCGGGGCCTCCTCCAGCAGGTCGTGCCAGCCCAGCTCGACGAGCGCGGCGTCCAGGCCGTCGGGAGCCTCCGTCTCCATGGCCGAGCGCAGGCCCGAGGACAGCAGGGCCAGATCGGACGCGTCGATCATTCGTCCCCCAGGGAGAGCAGCCGCTTGGCGATGATGTTGCGCTGGATCTCGGCGGTGCCCCCGTAGATGGTGGCGGCGCGGGAGTAGAGGTACTCCTCCTGCCAGGACGAGGAGCCGTACTCGACGACCCCGGGCAAGGCCTCCCGCGCGGTGTCGTACAGGCACTGCTCGGCGGTCGCGAGGAGGACCTTGTCGATGGAGGTCTCCGCGCCGAGCGTCTCCCCCCGGTCGCGGCGGTGCTGGGTGAGCCGGGACCGCGACCGCACCGCGTGCAGGTCCAGATACGCCTCGCCGATCTGCCGCTCGGACGCGGCGGGCGCCTCCGCCAGCAGCCGGTCCAGCCGGGTGTAGAGGTAGGTGATCCGCTGCCAGAAGCACGAGGAGCGCTCGTCGGGGAGGATGCTCATCGCGATCTCCCAGCCCTGCCCCTCGGCACCGAGCATCCGCGCGGCCGGGACGCGGACGCCGTCGAGGAACACCTCGGCGAACTCGTCCCTGCCGTGCATGGTCTTGATGGGACGCACCGTGATCCCCGGGCTGTCCATGTCCATCAGGAACGCCGAGATGCCCCGGTGGCCGGGGCCGCCGGTGCGGGCCAGCAGCACGCAGCGCTCGGCGAACTGGGCCAGGGAGGTCCACACCTTCTGCCCCTCGATCACCCACGCGTCGCCGTCGCGGACGGCGCGGGTGCTCAGCGCGGCCAGGTCGCTTCCCGCGCCGGGCTCGGAGAACCCCTGGCACCAGGTCTCCTCGCCGGCCAGCAGCGTCGGGACGAACGCGACCGCATCGGGGGACCCGTACCGGATCAGCGTGGGCGCCAGCACTTCGATCAGCGTGTAGAGGCCCGGATCGGCGAGGTTGCGCGCCATGACCTCCTCGCCGAGCACCGCGCGCAGGATCACCGGCCCGCCGAGGCCCCCGGCGTGCTCGGGCCAGCCCCGGCGCATCCAGCCCGCCTCGAACAGCGCCCGGCGAACCCGGGAGAGCTGGGCCAGTTCCCCGTCGAGCCCCCCGTCGTGGACGGGGCGCAGGTCGTGCTCGTCGAGCCACGCCCGCAGCCCCGTCCGGAACTCATCGACGCGCATGGGAGTGCGGGCGGCCCGAGTTGTGCTCGCCGTTGCGGCGGATGAACGTCATGGCGCGGGTGCGGAGCCGCCAGCCGTCCGGGGTCCTGAGGTAGGTGTCGTTGTAGTAGCCGATGCGCATGTCGTGGGACGCGTGGTCGATGAAGCACAGGTTCTGCACGCCGGTGCCCTCGTCGCCCCGGACGTCCAGCAGCGGCGGGGAGACCATGAACAGGCCCTTGGGCGCGGACTCGACCAGGGCGGGGAACTCGTCCAGCCGGTAGGCCTCGCCGAACGCGCTGTAGGTGCCGTCGGGGGTGAAGACCTCCAGCAGCGCGTCGATGTCGCCCTTGGTGATCGAGACGGCGTACTTGGCCAGCAGCTGCTGGATCTCGATGACGTCCTCAACCGCGTTTGTCATGGAAGACCTTCCCTCCTTTCATTACGAAGCGGACCTCGGTCGTCACCGAGATGTCCTCGACGGGGTCGCCGGGGACGGCGATCAGATCGGCGAGGAGGCCCTCGGCGATCCGGCCGCGGTCGTCGGCGCTGATCAGCTCGGCCGCGTTGACGGTCGCGGACTGCAGCACGTGCAGCGGCGTCATCCCGCGCTCGACCATGGCGACCAGCTCGGTGGCGT
This sequence comes from Actinomadura vinacea, assembly GCF_039532545.1. Lineage (NCBI taxonomy): Bacteria > Bacillati > Actinomycetota > Actinomycetes > Streptosporangiales > Thermomonosporaceae > Actinomadura > Actinomadura vinacea. Next base: position 308,995 of record NZ_BAAARW010000002.1, read on the forward strand.
TGCGCCCGTGCGGGATCGCGGGCGCGTCGGTGCCGGCCGCGATCTTCACGCCCGCCTTGGCCGCCCGGGCGATGACCGTCTGGGCGCGCGGGAAGATCTCCGCGGCCTTGGCCTTCAGCTCGGGCGCCGCGTGGGACAGGTCCATCCCCTCGGTCAGCGCCGTCGTCGGCACCAGCCAGGTGCCGCGCTCGGCCATGAGGTCGAGGGTCGGGTCGTCGATGAGGAAGGCGTGCTCGATGCAGTCGATGCCCGCCTCGACCACCGAGCGGACGGCGTCGGCGCCGTGGGTGTGCGCCGCCACCTTGAGACCGCGCCGGTGGGCCTCGTCGGCGATGGCGCGCAGCTCCTCGTCGGAGTAGTGCTGCGCTCCGGGGAGGCCGGTGTGCGACATCACCCCGCCCGACGCGCAGATCTTGATGAGCTTGGCGCCGTGCTTGACCTGGTACCGGACGGCCTTGCGCACCTCCTCCACGCCGTTGGCGATGCCCTCCTCCAGCGAGAGGGGCATGATCCCGGGCGCGTAGGCGGCGAACATCGTGGGGTCCAGATGCCCTCCGGTCGGCGTGATCGCGTGGCCGGCCGGGACGACGCGGGGGCCGTCGACCCAGCCTGCGTCGATGGCCTTGCCCAACGCGACGTCCAGCAGGTAGCCGCCGGTCTTGCAGAAGAGGCCGAGGTTGCGGACGGTGGTGAAGCCGGCCCGCAGCGTGCGGCGGGCGTTGCCCACCGCGCGCAGCATCCGCAGCGGCGGGTCGTCCTGGACGGGGGAGAGCAGCGCCGTCTCGCCCCGGCCGCCCATGAGGAGGTTGACCTCCATGTCCATCAGGCCGGGGAGGAGCGTGACGTCGCCGAGGTCCAGGACCTCGCCCGCCCCGCCGTCGCCCGCGGGGCCGCCGCCGACCGCGGTGATGCGGTCGCCGTCGACGGTGACCCGGCCCGGCGCCTCGATCTCTCCCGTCTCGACGTGCAGGACGCGCGCCGCCTCGAGGGTGAGCGCCATCAGATCCGCGGTTCCGCGATCACGTCGAGGTAGGCCGCGCCGCTGTCGGGGACCCGCGCCTGCTTCCAGACCTCGACCGGGAACGACACCATCACCAGCGAGCACATGAGGAGCAGCAGGTTGCGCTCCGGCTCGGGCAGGTCGTCGATGGCGAACTTCCCGAGGTGCTCGGTCGCCGGCTCCAGCAGGGGGAACGCCGCGTCGTAGAACGCCTGCATCTCCTCCATCGAACTGGCGAGCCGCTTGGCGTACCGCTCGGGCTCGCCGGGCAGGACCCAGTCGCCGTACGGCTCGAGCGCCGCGAAGTCAGCCGGCAGCATGGGTGTGCTCCTTCACGTAGTCGCCGGCCACCTTGTGCAGGTGACGGAGGAGGATCTCCTGGTCGTTGAGGGGGAAGTCGAGGACGGCCCGGCTCTTGAGCATCGTCTGGGTGGCCTCCAGCGTGTTGGAGTCCTGGAGCGCGTACTCCTTGAACGTCACCGCCGCCAGCTCGTGCTGGAGCCGCTCCTGCGCCGTCTTGGCCGGGACGAAGTACAGCTTCGACTCGAAGATGTGCCGGTTCACCGCGGTGGGCCAGTAGTGGTAGGTGAGGTACCAACCGGGCGCCCACACCAGCAGCATGAAGTTGGGGAAGAAGTGGAAGGAGTCCACGCCCCAGGCGCGGTGCCCGGCCGGGTTGAGCCCGGGCGGCAGCCGGTCGGGCGCGACGCCCTCGATGTCGGGGCGCTCCCACGGGCCGAACAGGCCGCTCCTCAGCACCCGCTCGATCGGCTTGACCATCCCGGGGTCCTTGGGCGGCGCCATCCCGCCCCACGTGGAGATCATCGAGTGCGGGCTCTTGATCTCGTAGTGGATCGCCTCGAAGCCGTACCCCAGGAGCTTGTCGGCCTCCTCCTTGGTGGCCTGCTTCTGGTGCAGGACGGGCGCGTGGTAGAACTCGGCGAAGGCGTCGATGAACAGCTTCCAGTTGCTGCCGATCTCGGCCTTGTAGCTGAAGACCTCGGTCATCTCGTGGAAGGGGTAGCCCTCGATCCCCTTGGCCAGGTCGCCGAGGTACTGCTTCAGCGGCTCCGCGTCCTGGTCGAGGTTGATGAAGACGAACCCCTCCCAGATCTCGCAGCGGACCTGCTTGAGGCCGAACTCGCTCTTGTCGAGGTCGAAGAACTCGCTCTCCTGCTGGACGAAGGTCAGGGCCCCTTCGAGGTCGTACCGCCAGGCGTGGTACTTGCAGGTGAACTGGCGGCAGGTGCCGCTGACCTCCTCGCCGGGGTAGTCGTTCCACACCAGCTTGTTGCCGCGGTGGCGGCACAGGTTGTGGAAGGCGCGGATCTCCTTGTCCTTGCCCCGCACGACGACGATGGAGGTGTCGGCGACGGCCAGCTCCTTGGTGAAGTAGTTGCCGACGCGCGGCACCTGCTCCACCCGGCCGATGTTCAGCCAGGTCTTCTTGAAGATCGCCTCGCGCTCGGCCTCGTAGTGGGCCGGGTCGATGGAGTCCCGGTAGTTCACCGGCGCCGTGCCCAGCTCGGGGTACTGCTCGGTCCAGCTGCCCGCGGACGGCTTGGGGAAGTGCGGCATGGTCACACCCCTTTCTCGGAAGAGAATAGCATTCTCAGTTGATGCTATCGAAATTCTCGTCAGTGCGTCCCGGATCGATCTCGACGCCGAAGGTCTCGAAGGCCAGGGCCAGCAGGCCGTAGGTGCCCACGGTGAAGACGAAGTCCAGGAGCTGCCGCTCGTCGTAGCCCTTGGCCAGCTCCGCGTAGGTCTCGTCCGACAGCGGGCGCCCGCCGTCCAGCTCGTCGGTGGCGCGGTTGATGAGTGTGCGGGCGCCCACGCGCACCTCGGTGATCTCCTCCTCGGTCACACCGGCCTTCCGCGCGAAGCGCACATGCGAGGCCCACTCGTACCTGCATCGCCGCCGCCAGGCCACCCGCAGGATCGCCAGCTCCTTGTCCCGGGTCGGCAGGCTGCACCCGATCAGCAGATGGTCGTTGTAGCGGATGAACGCCTTGGCGAGTGCCGGGTGATGGGCGAACAGCCCCAGCGCGTTGGACGGGGGGAGTTTGCGGCCGTCCGGAGTCGTCAAAGCGCCGGCGGGCCAGTCCTCGTAGGGGACGGGAGGCAGTCGGGGGGTCATGTGTTGCGTCCTCCGTTGACGCCGATGATCTGTCCGGTGACGTAGCCGGCGTCCTCGGACACCAGGAACGCGCAGGCCGCGGCGATGTCCTCGGGACGGCCGACGCGCCGGACCGGCGTGCGCGCGATGTGGTCCTCGACGGTGCCGCCGAGCAGCTTGCGCTCCTCGGACCTGCGCAGCATCGGGGTGTCGATGAACCCGGGCGGCACCGCGTTCACGGTGATGCCGAGCGGGCCCAGCTCCAGCGCCAGCGACTTGGTCAGCCCGTTGACGGCCGACTTGGCCGCGACGTAGTGCGCCATGAACGGCTGGCCCGAGTGGGCGCTGGAGGAGGAGATGTTGACGATCCGGCCCCACTTCGCCTCGGTCATGTCCGGCAGCGCGGCCTGGACGCAGTGGAAGACGCCGTTGAGGTTGACGTCGAGCACCCGCTGCCAGGTCTCGAACGTCAGGTTGGCGAACCGCTTGTAGCCCTCCAGTCCGGCGGCGTTCACCAGGATCCCGATCGGGCCGAGGTGCTCCCGGACGTCGGCCAGCGCGGTCTCCACCTGGGCGCGGTCGGTGACGTCGGCGCCGCGCGCGAAGAAGTCCCCGGTCGGCTTGAGGTCGAGGACGGCGACGCGGTGCCCGTCGGCGGACAGCCGCTCGGCGATGGCCAGGCCGATGCCCGAGCCGCCGCCGGTCACGACGGCGGTCCTCAAGCGAACGCCTCCTCGCCCACGATGGTGGTGCGGTGCAGAGTCCGCTGCGAGGACGCGTCGTAGGGCAGCGCGCGGTGCAGGATCCCGGTGTTGTCCCACATCACGAGGTCTCCGACCGCCCAGTCGTGCGTGTAGCAGAAGCGCGGCTGAGTCGACCATTCGAGCAGCTCGTCCAGCAGCGCCCTGCTCTCGGCGGGGTCCATGCCGACGATGTGGTCGGCGGTCGCGCCGATGACCAGGGACCGGCGGCCGTCACGGCGCTCCCACACCAGGGACATCTCGCGGGTCGGCACGCTGCGCCAGCCCGCCAGCTCCTTCTCGGAGGGGTCCGGCTTCACCAGGCGCTGCGCCGCCTCGAAGCTGTGCACCACGCGCAGCCCGTCGTAGCGCCTGCGATTCGCCTCGGACAGGTTCTCGTAGGCGGCGTAGGTGCTGGCGAACTCGGTGCCGCCGCCGACCATGGCCACGTGCCGGGCGGTCAGCGTGGTGGCCTTGATCGGCACCTCGTCGCTGGTGCCGTCGAGGTGCCAGTCGAAGGTGCCCTTGAGGTACTCGGCCATGGGGTTCTTGGACGGGTCCAGCGAGACCGTGAAGATCTCCCGTCCGCGCAGCGCCACGACCTCGCCCAGCTTCCGGCTGAAGGCGAGCTGCCCCGCGTCGTCCAGGTCCAGGCCGCGGACGAGCAGCACGCCGCGCCACTTGAGCGCCTCGAGGCACCGGCTGATCAGGGTGTCGTCGAACGGGTCCTCGACCCCGGAGACCGCCACCCCCAGGCTCGGGGACAGTGCTCTCGTCTCCATCATGTGGAAATCTCCCTTCCGAATGGGAGAATCATACTCTCGGCGTCCGACCATCCGAAAGCCCCGGGCGGTGCCGGGCCGGGGCCGGGGCGGTGTCGCGGTCGCGCCGGGGCGACCTCCGATGTAGCTGTTCTCATTTCCGAATGCTTGATTCGCATGTTTGGAGAATGTACTTTTCAGAGGCCGGCCCGTCCGTGCCCGGGGCCGCCTGGAGCGCCGCAAGGGCAGGGGGCCGGTTGCCGGAGCCGCCGAGGACGGAAATGTGGTGCCGCCGTGAAGCGCCTGCTCATTGATGGAAAGCTCGTCGAGGGAGAACGGACCTACCCCTCCCGCAACCCCGCGACCGGCGAGGTGATCGGGGAGGCCCCCGACGCCTCGAAGGAGCAGGCGGAAGCCGCGATCGAGGCCGCCCGGCGCACCTTCGACACCACCGGCTGGGCGACCGACGTGCCGGCCCGGATCCGCGGCCTCGACCGGCTGTACGAGGCCCTGGTCGAGCACAAGGAGGAACTGCGGGAGCTGACGATCGCCGACGCCGGCGCGACCCGGATGCTCACCCACGGCGCCCAGCTGGACGACCCCCTGGAGATCGTCCGCTACTACGCCGACCTGCTGCGGACCCACCCCATGCGCGAGGAGATCGGCGAGATCGAGTACCAGGGGGCGCGCCACCGCCGCTGGGTGGAGAAGGAGGCCGGGGGCGTCGTCAGCGCCATCCTGCCGTACAACTACCCCAACCAGCTCGCACTGGCGAAGCTGGCCCCCGCGCTCGCGGCGGGCTGCACCGTCGTGCTCAAGGCCGCGCCCGACACCCCGCTGGTCACCCTCGCGCTGGGCGAGCTGATCGCCGAGCACACCGACATCCCGCCCGGCGTGGTCAACGTCGTCTCCTCCTCGGGCGCCGAGGTCGGAGAGCTGCTCACCACCCACCCGGGCGTGGACATCGTGAGCTTCACCGGCTCCACCGAGACGGGACGGCGGATCATGGCCGCCTCCAGCCGCACCGTCAAGCGGGTCTTCCTGGAGCTGGGCGGCAAGTCGGCGATGATCGTGCTCGACGACGCCGACTTCGACGCCACCGCCATGCTCGCCGCCTTCACCATCTGCGTGCACGCCGGGCAGGGCTGCGCGCTCACCTCCCGGCTGCTGGTGCCGCGCGAGCACCACGACGCGATCGTGGCGAAGGCCGCGGCCGCGATGGGCAAGGTCCGGTACGGAGACCCGACGCACCCCAAGACCTTCATGGGGCCCCTCATCAGCGAGCGGCAGCGCGACAAGGTCGACGGCATGGTGAAGCGGGCCGTCGCGGCCGGGGCGACGCTGGTGACCGGCGGCGAGAAGGCCGAGCCGGGCTTCCACTACGCGCCGACCCTGCTCGGCGGCGTGGACCCGGACAGCGAGATCGCGCAGGAGGAGGTCTTCGGGCCGGTGCTGGCGGTCATCCCCTACGCGGACGACGACGACGCCGTGCGCATCGCCAACAACTCGATCTACGGCCTGTCCGGCGCGGTGCACGGCCGCGACCGGGACCGGGCGCTCGCGGTGGCACGCCGGATCCGCACCGGCACGTTCAGCATCAACGGCGGCAACTTCTTCGGTCCCAACGCCCCGTTCGGCGGCTACAAGCAGTCGGGCGTCGGACGCGAGATGGGCGTCCAGGGCCTGGAGGAGTTCCTGCAGATCAAGACCTTCGGGGAGCCGGTCACCTGATGAAGGCCGCCATGGCAGGGAGGGCCTCGGCGCGGAGGGCGGCCGCGTCGGGGCGTACCTGCAGGTCGACGGCGACGCCGGAGCGCGCGCCGCGGGCGGCGAACGCCAGCGAGTCGTCCAGCAGGGGATCGGTGCCGGCCACCAGCAGCTGGATCGGCGGCAGCCCGTGCAGGTTCGCGAAGAGCGGGCTCAGCAGCGGGTCGGTCGGGGCCGTGCCCGCGGCGTAACCCGCCACGCGCCGCCGCAGTTCGGCGAGGTCGAAGCCCGGATCGGCGGCCGCGTTGAGCTGGAGGCTCGCCGCCTGCAGGCTGAGGTCGAGCAGCGCCGAGACCAGCGTGGCGCGGCGCGGCATGGGCGCCCCCGAGTCGCGCAGCCGCACCAGCAGCGCGGCCACGAGCCCCGCCCCGACACCCGAGCCGGCCACCGCGACCGGCCCCGCGGACCCGCAGGCCTCGTGCGCGGCGTGGACGTCGTCGAGGGCGGCGGGGAAGGTCGCGCGGAAGCGGGCGCAGCGGATCGTGGCGCCCGTCCGCAGCGCGAGATGGCCGGCCGCGTCGAGCGCGGTGTCGGGGGCGCCCGACAAGTGCCGGTCGCCGTGCACGTACAGGACGACCTGCCCGCCGGCTCCGTCGCGCGGGCGCACGGTCAGGCCCGAGGGCCCCTCTTCGAGTAGAACGTCAGGCACGCTTCATCACCCTCTCCGCGGCTTCCCAGTGTTCGTCGGCCACCCACAGGCGCGCGAAGGCCCGCGCCGCCGCGTCCGCGGACGGCGGTCCCGCGATGACCCGCTTGATCTCGCCGGCCGGGACGGTGGCCAGCGACCGGGCCAGCGTCCGCCACCCCGTCTCGAAGGACTCCCGCGGCAGGACCTGGTCCACCAGCCCGACGCGCTGCGCCTCGGCGGCGTCCAGCAGGGTGCCGGCGCCCGCCAGCATGAGCGCCCGGCCCCGGCCGACCAGGGCGGCCAGCCGCTCCGCGCCGCCCCAGGCGGGCATGATCGCCAGCGCGGTCTGGTTGAAGCCGATCCTGATGCCGGCGGCGGCGACGCGGATGTCGGCGGCCACCGCGACCTCGGCCCCGCCGCCCAGGGCGTGGCCGTTCAGCGCGGCGACCACCGGTGCGGGGAAGGCGGCGAGCCGGTCGCAGATGCCCCGCATCCGCAGGGCCATGGCCATCGCCTCGTCCTCGGTCCGGATCGCGGCCAGCTCCTTCAGGTCGCCGCCGGAGACGAAGGCCCGGTCGCCCGCGCCCGTGATGACCAGGGCCAGCGCACCGGCCGCGGCGTCCAGCGCCTCCTCCAGCCGGTCCATGGTGGCCGGAGCGATCGCGTTGCGGGCCCGCGGGCGGTTGATCGTGATGACCGCCAGCCCCTGCTCCAGCTCAAGATCTACCATGCGGCTCTCCGTGGTCGCCTATTCCCGTGGGTGCTCATTCGTAGACGACGGTGACCTCGGGGGTCACCGGCTCGCCCTGGCAGGTGAGGATCCAGCCGTCGGCGATCTCGTCGTCCTCCAGCGCGTTGTTGACGCGCATCTTGGCCTCGCCCTTGGTGATCTGGGCGATGCACGTCGCGCAGTTGCCCGACTCGCAGGAGAAGGGCGGGGTGAGGCCGGCGCGGCGGGCGCTCTCCAGGAGGGTCTCGCCGACATGCTGCGGGACGGTGCGGCGCGCGCCGTCCAGCACGATGGTGACCGTGCCCTCCTTCTCGTCCCCGGCCGGGGTGTCGGAGGAGTGCTCGAAACGCTCGACGAGGATCCGCTCGGCGTCGACGCCGTGGTCGAGCAGCGCCCGTTCCGTGAGGTCCATGAACGGTTCGGGCCCGCAGAGGTAGAAGTCGGCGTCCCGGTCGCCTCCCGCGAAGTCCCGGACCTGGTCCGCGGTGACGAATCCGTTCGCGGTGTCCAGATGGTGCCGTATCTCGAACCGGTCCGGGTGGCGCGCGGCCAGCTCGTCCAGGGCCGCGCGGAAGATGACCGCGTCGGCGTCCCGGTTGGCCGACAGCACCCGCACCCGCCTGCCGGTCGTGGCCAGCGCGCTCTTGACCAGCGACAGGATCGGGGTGACGCCGCTGCCCCCGCAGAGGGCCACCAGCGGCGCGGCGGTGTCGCGCAGGCAGAACACCCCGGCGGGGAGGGTGACCGAGAGCCGGTCGCCGGCCGCCAGGTGGTCGTGCATCCAGTTGGAGACCAGCCCGCCGGGGACGCGCTTGACGGTGGTCATCAGCTCGTCGTCGGTGTCCGGCGAGCTCGACATCGAGTAGCTGCGCAGGGTGCCGCAGGCCTGGAGGGTCAGGAACTGGCCTGCCCGGTAAGGGAACGGCGCGTCGAGCACGTACGTGCGCGCGTCCGCCGTCTCCTGGACGATCCGCTTGATCCGGACCGGATGGAAGCCATGGTCTCGCGCCATAGGTGGAATCTAGCTTCTCTTCATGCGAGAGTGCAATTATCGTTTGTGGAAGGAGTGCGCACATGCGGACCGTCCCCGAAGAGCTGACCAAGCGGTACGAGGCCGAGGGCTGGTGGACCCGGGACACGATCGGCGACCTGCTCGCCCGCGGGCTCGCGGCCGCGCCGCAGGCCGGATTCGCCGTCCATTCGGCCGTGCGGCCGTGGCGGGGGACCTTCCGCGACGTCGAGCTGGTCGCCCGCCGGCTCGCCGGCGGTCTGCGCGAACGGGGCGTCGGCCCCGGTGACGCGGTCGCCTTCCAGCTCCCCAACTGGATGGAGGCCGCGGCCGTCTTCTGGGCGTCGTCCCTGCTCGGCGCGGTGGTGGTGCCGATCGTCCACTTCTACGGGCGTAAGGAGGTCGGCTACATCCTGGACGCGGTGAAGCCCCGCGTGTTCGTCACGGCCGAGCGGTTCGGGCGGATGGAGTACCGGCCGGAGCTGTCGGCGGACGTGCCCGTCGTCGGCGTGGTGGGCCGCGACTTCGACGACCTGCTCGCCGCCGAGCCCATGGCGGGCACGGTCGCGGCGGACCCCGCGGCCCCGGCCCTGATCGCGTTCACCTCGGGCACCACGCGCGACCCCAAGGGCGTCGTGCACAGCCACCGGACGCTCGGGTTCGAGACGCGCCAGCTCGCCGGGCTCTACCCGCCGGACCGGTCGCCCCAGCTCACCGCGGCGCCGGTGGGCCACTTCATCGGCATGGTGAACGCCTTCCTGATCCCGGTGCTGGACGGCACGGCGGTGAACCTCACCGACGTGTGGGACCCGGGGCAGGCGCTGGCGCTGATGGAGAGCGACGGGCTCTCGGTCGGGGGCGGAGCCGCGTACTTCATGACGAGCCTCCTGGACCACCCCGACTTCAAGCCGGAGTACCTGGCGAGCATGAAGTACGCGGGCCTCGGCGGCGCGGCGGTGCCGGCGGCGGTCACCACCCGGCTGGCCGGGCTGGGCATCACGGTGTTCCGCTCGTACGGCAGCACCGAGCACCCCTCGATCACCGGTTCCCGGTACACCGCGCCCGAGGACAAGCGGCTGTTCACCGACGGGGACGCGATGCCCGGCGTGGAGATCCGGCTGGCCGGCGACGGCGAGATCTTCAGTCGCGGCCCGGACCTGTGCGTCGGCTACACCGATCCGGCCCTGACCGCCGCGGTCTTCGACGAGGACGGCTGGTACCGCACCGGCGACATCGGCGTGCTGGACGAGGACGGCTACCTCACCATCACCGACCGCAAGTCCGACGTCATCATCCGCGGCGGCGAGAACATCAGCGCGCTGGAGGTCGAGGAGGCGCTGCTGGCCATGCCCGGCGTCGCCGAGGCCGCGGTGGTGGCCGCCCCGGACGCGCGGCTCGGCGAGCACGCCGCGGCCTTCGTGCGGCTCCGGCCTGGGAGCGCGGCGCCCACGATCGACGGGATGCGGGCCCACCTGGAGCGGGCCGGCCTGGCGCGGCAGAAGTGGCCGGAGGAGCTGCACGCCGTCGAGGACTTCCCGCGCACCGCGAGCGGCAAGGTTCAGAAGTACGTTCTCCGCCGCAATATTGCAGCCCGACAGAGTTGAGAATAGTCTTCTCAAATCAAGCAAGGGAGGATCTCGATGCCGTCACGTGAACTGCCCTATCCGCTCTTCGACGCGGACAACCACCTCTACGAGCCGCAGGAGGCGCTGACCAGGCACCTCCCCAAGGAGTACGACGGCGCGATCGAGTACGTGCAGGTGCGCGGCCGGACGAAGATCGCCATTCGCGGCCAGATCAGCGAGTACATCCCCAACCCCACCTTCGAGGTGGTCGCCCGTCCCGGCGCGATGGAGGAGTACTTCCGGGTGGGGAACCCCGACGGCAAGACCCGCCGGGAGATCTTCGGCGAGCCGATGAAGTCGATCCCCGCGTTCCGCGAGCCGGCGCCCCGGCTGGAGCTGATGGACGAGCAGGGCATCCAGCGGACGTTGATGTTCCCGACGCTGGCCAGCCTCATCGAGGAGCGGATGCGGGACGACCCGGAACTCATCCACGCCGTCATCCACGCGCTCAACCAGTGGCTCTTCGAGGTGTGGTCGTTCAACTACAAGGACCGCATCTTCACCACGCCCATCATCACGCTCCCGATCGTGGAGAAGGCGATCGACGAGCTGAACTGGTGCGTGGAGCGCGGCGCCAAGGCCATCCTGGTCCGGCCGGCGCCGGTGCCCGGTTTCCGCGGCCCGCGTTCGTTCGCGCTGCCGGAGTTCGACCCGTTCTGGAAGCGCGTGGTGGAGACCGGCGTGGTGGTCGGCCTGCACTCCTCCGACAGCGGCTACGCCCGGTACGCCAGCGACTGGGAGGGGCACCGGAACGAGATGCTGCCCTTCAAGCCGAACGCCTTCCGGCAGCTCAACGAGTGGCGGCCGATCCAGGACGCGGTGGCGTCGCTGGTCTGCCACGGCGCGCTGACCCGCTTCCCCGAGCTGAAGATCGCGGTCATCGAGAACGGCGCCTCCTGGCTGCAGCCGCTGCTCGGCAACCTCGCCGACACGTACAAGAAGATGCCGCACGAGTTCGGCGAGAACCCGATCGAGGCGGTCAGGCGCAACATCCACATCAGCCCGTTCTGGGAAGAGGACATGGCCGAGCTGTCCGACGTCCTCGGCGTCGAGCGGGTGCTGTTCGGCTCCGACTACCCCCACCCCGAGGGCCTGGCCGACCCGGCGAGCTACATCAAGGAGCTCAAGAACCTGGGCGAGGCCGACAAGGCCAAGATCATGGGCGGCAACCTGGCCCGCATGATGTCGGTATGACCTGGGAGAGCATCCCAGAGATGGTGCTCAGCGCCGGCGACCGCTTCGGCTCGGCCGAGGCGGTCGTCGACGGGCCGCTCCGGCTCACCTTCACCGACCTCGCCGACCGCGTCCGCGTCGCCGCGGGCGCGTTCGCGGAGGCCGGGATCGGCAAGGGCGACCGGGCGGCGATCTGGGCGCCGAACTCGGCGGAGTGGATCATCGCGGCGTTCGGCCTGCTGACCGCCGGCGGCGTGCTGGTCCCGGTCAACACGCGCTTCAAGGCCGCCGAGGCGCACGACATCATCCGCCGCAGCGGGGCCCGGCTGGTCCTGGTCCAGAAGGGCTTCCTCGACCAGGACTACGAGGGCCCGCCCGGGGTGCCGACGATCGACATCAAGTCCGGCTTCCTGGCCGGCGGCTCGCCGTTCGAGCGCGCGAGCCGCGGCGACGACGTCTGCGACATCATGTTCACCTCGGGCACGACCGGGCGGCCCAAGGGCGTCATGATGACCCACGCCCAGACGCTGCGGCTGTACGCCGAGTGGTGCGACCTGGCCGACCTGCGGCAGGGCGACCGCTACATGATCGTCAACCCGTTCTTCCACATCTTCGGGTACAAGGCCGGCTGCGTCGCGTCCATGATCCGCGGGGCCACCGTCCACCCGGTGCCGGTCTTCGACGTGGACCGCGTGCTCGAGCTGATCGAACGCGAGCGGATCACGATGCTGCCCGGCCCGCCCACGCTGTACCACTCGCTGCTGGAGGCGCAGGCGCAGGGCGAGTGGGACCTGTCGTCGCTGCGCGCGGCGGTGACCGGCGCCGCGGACATCCCGGTGGAGCTGATCCGCCGGGTCGTGACCGAGCTGCCGTTCCAGACGATCATGACCGGGTACGGCCTGACCGAGGCGGGCACCGCCACCGCGTCCCGGCCCGGCGACTCGTTCGAGGACATCGCCGCCACGGTGGGCCGGCCGTGCGACGGGGTCGAGGCCGCGATAGCCCCCGACGGAGAGGTCCTCATCCGCGGCTACACCGTCATGAAGGGCTACCTCGACGACCCGCGGGCCACGGCCGAGGCGGTCGACGCCGACGGCTGGCTGCACACCGGGGACCTGGGCACCCAGGACGAGCGCGGTCACCTGCGCATCGTCGGCCGCAAGAAGGACATGTTCATCGTCGGCGGCTTCAACGCCTACCCGGCCGAGATCGAGAGCTTCCTCATGGAGCATCCGGCCGTCGCGCAGGCCGCCGTCGTCGGCGTCCCGGACGAACGGCTCGGCCAGGTCGGCAGGGCCTTCGTGGTCCGGCGGGGCGAGGTCACCGAGGAGGAGCTCGTCGCCTGGAGCCGCGACCGGATGGCCGGCTTCAAGGTGCCCAGGTCCGTGAGGTTCCTGGAGGAGCTGCCGCTCAACGCCACCGGCAAGGTCATGAAGGACGAGCTCATCAATGACGAACTCATGAAGGAAGAGCCCTCATGAGCGACGATTCCGTCCGGACCTCGTCCGGCATCCCCCTCCGGACGGTGTACGGACCGGCGGACCGGGGCGCCGAGCCCCCCGGACCGGGCGAGTTCCCCTTCACGCGCGGCAACTTCGCCTCCGGTTACCGGAAGAAGCTGTGGACGTTCCGCCAGTACTCCGGGTTCGGCACGGCGGAGGAGTCCAACCGCCGCTACCGCTACCTGCTGGAGCAGGGCGGGACCGGTCTGTCGGTGGCACTCGACCTGCCCACGCAGTGCGGGTACGACTCCGACGACCCCGAGGTCGGCGAGGAGGTCGGCCGGGTCGGCGTCGCGGTCGACACCCTCGCCGACGCGGAGATCCTCTTCGCCGGGATCCCGCTGGAGGAGATCAGCACCAGCTTCACCATCAACGGGACGGCGGCGATCCTGCTGGCGTTCTACGTGGCGGCCGCCGAGCGCAAGGGGGTCCCGAGGGCCAGGCTGACCGGGACGATCCAGAACGACATCCTCAAGGAGTACGCCTCGCGCGGCACCTGGATCTGGCCGCCCGAGCCGTCGCTGCGGCTGATCGCCGACACGATCGAGTTCTGCGCCGCCGAGGTGCCGCGGTTCAACGCGATCTCGGTGGCGGGCGCGCACTTCCGCGACGCCGGCGCCAACGCGGTGCAGGAGATGGCGTTCACGCTCGCCGACGGCGTCACCTACTGCGACACCGTCCTGGCCCGCGGCCGGATGACGATCGAGAAGTTCGCGCCGCAGGTCTCCTTCTTCTTCTACACGCACGGCGACTTCTTCGAGGAGATCGCCAAGTACCGCGCCGGGCGGCGGCGCTGGGCGACGATCGTCCGGGAGCGGTACGGGGCGACCTCGGACAAGGCGTCGATGTTCCGCTTCGGCTGCGTCGCGGGCGGGGCGTCCCTGTACGCGCCCCAGGCCCGCAACAACGTCGTCCGCGTGGCCTACGAGGCGATGGCCTCGGTGCTGGGCGGGGTGCAGTCGATGTTCACCGCCGCGTGGGACGAGCCGTTCGCGCTGCCCAGCGAGGAGTCGGCGACGCTCGCGCTGCGCACCCAGCAGATCCTCGCCGAGGAGACCGGTGTGGCCCGCGTGGTCGATCCGCTGGGCGGCTCCTACTTCGTCGAGGCGCTCACCGACGCCACCGAGGACCGGATCGTCGAGATCATGGACGATCTCGAGCGGCACGGCGGCATGGTCCGCGCGATCGAGGACGGCTACCTGCAGGGCCTCATCGCCGACGAGGCGTACCGCCTGCACCGGGAGATGGAGGACGGGACCCGGCCGATCGTCGGTGTCAACCGGTTCACCTCCGACGAGCCCGCCCCGGCCCTCGCGACCTACGAGCTCGACGCCGAGGGGCGGGAGCGGCAGCTCGAACGGCTCGCCAAGGTCAAGGCCGAACGCGACGCGGCGGCCGTCCGCGCCCGCCTCGCCGACCTCGCCCGTGCCGCGGAGGGCACCGAGAACCTGATGGGTCCCCTGATCGACTGCGCCAACGCCTACTGCACGGTCGGCGAGATGGTCGCCGCGCTCAAGGCGGTCTGGGGCGAGTTCCAGCAGCCGGTGGTGTTCTGATGGCCGACGTTCCCGCCTCCTCCGGAGCGCCTTCGCAGCCGGGCCGCGTCCTGGTCGCCAAGCCCGGGCTGGACGGCCACGACCGCGGTGCCAAGATCGTCGCGCGGGCGCTGCGCGACGCCGGCTTCGAGGTCGTCTTCACCGGCATCCGGCAGCGCGTCGACGACATCGTGGCGATCGCGCTCCAGGAGGACGTCGCCGTCGTCGGCCTGAGCATCCTGTCCGGAGCGCACGTGGCGCTGACCGCGCGCACCGTCGAGGCGCTGCGCGCGGCGGATGCCGGCGACATGGCCGTGGTCGTCGGCGGCACCATCCCCGCGGCCGACGTCCCGGCGCTGAAGGAGGCGGGCGCCGCCGCGGTCTTCCCGACGGGCACGCCGCTCGAGGCCATCGTGGCCGAGGTCGGCGCCCTGGCCGCCGCGCCCGCCCCGCCCTGACACCCGGACACATTCAGATCTCGGAGACCAAGGACTTGGAGGGACCGTGCGGGTTGGCGTGATGATCGGGCCGGAGCGGGGTGACTCCGCGCGGAAGGTCGCGCGGATGATCGAGGACGTGCTGTGGGCGGAGGGCGCCGGGCTGGACTCGGCGTGGATCCCGCAGATTCCGACGGACTTCGACGCCCTGGTGGCGGTGGCGCTGATGGGCGCCCGGACCGAGCGGATAGAACTGGGCACGGCGGTCGTCCCGCTGCAGGCCCAGCACCCGATCGCGCTCGCGCGGCAGGCGCTGTCGGCGCAGGCGGCCGCGGGCGGCCGGCTGGCGCTGGGCCTGGGGCCCTCGCACCACTGGATCGTCCGGGACATGCTCGGGCTGCCCTACGAGCGGCCGGCCGGGCTCACCCGCGACTACCTGGACGTGCTGGACGCGGCGCTGACCGGCCCCGGCCCGGTCGACGTGGAGAACGGGTCGTTCACCGTGCACAACCCGCTCGGCCTGGGCCCGGTGGGGCCGCTGCCGGTGCTGCTGGCCGCGCTGGGCCCGGTGATGCTGGCGCTGGCGGGCGAGCGGGCCGACGGGACGGTGCTGTGGATGGCCGACGAGCGCGCGGTCGCCGACCACGTCGTGCCGCGCATCACCAAGGCGGCCGAGGCGGCGGGGCGGCCGTCCCCGCGCGTCGTCGCGGGGATCCCGGTGTGCCTGTGCCGGCCGTCGGAGGTGGACGCGGCCCGCGAGCGCGCCAACCGGATCCTCGGCGAGGCGGAGATCTCGCCGAACTACCAGCGGCTGCTGGACTACGGCGACGCCAAGGACGTCGGCGACCTGTGCGCGGCCGGGGACGAGGAGGCCATCGCGGCCCGGTTCCGCCGGTTCGCCGACGCCGGCGTCACCGACCTGTCGGTGCGGCTCCTGCCGATCGGCGCGGACCGCGACGAGCTGGTCGCCTCCAAGCACCGCACCCGGGACGTGCTCGCCGGGATCGCGGCGGACCTGCGATGAGCACCGGACCGCTGGCGGGCGTCCGGATCCTGGAGGCCGGCCACATCCTCGCGGGACCGTACGCGACGATGATGCTGGCCGACCTCGGCGCCGAGGTGACCAAGATCGAGCCGCCGGGCGGCGACCTGTCGCGGCAGGTGAGCGACGCCTACTTCGCCAGCCTCAACCGCGGCAAGCGCAGCGTCCGCCTCGACCTGACCGCCGCGGCGGGCCGCGCCCGCCTGGGCGAGCTGGTCGCCGGATCGCACGCGCTGCTGGTCAACCTGAAGCCGTCGGCGATCCGGCGGCTCGGGCTCACCTACGAGGACCTGCGCGGGTGGAACGAGCGGATCGTCTGCGTCGCGATCACCGGTTACGGCCTGGCGGCGGGCGACGAGCCCGCCTTCGACTACGTGGTGCAGGCGGCGACCGGCGTCGCGGCGCTCACCGGCGATCCCGAGGGGCCGCCGACGCTGCCGGGCTACTCCTCCGCCGACAACTCCGCGGGGCTGACGGCCGCGCTCGGCCTGCTGGCCCAGCTCGTCTCGGGGCGCGGCGGCCAGGTCGAGGTGTCGCTGCGGGACGTGATGCTCTCGCAGCTCAACTACCGGGCCGCGGCCTACCTCAACGACGGGGTCGAGCCGCGGCGGCTGCCCAACGGGGCGCATTCGTACTACGTCCCGGCCCAGCTGTTCCCCACGGCCGAGGGGCATCTCGCCCTGTTCATCACCCATGACGCCTTCTGGAAGTCCTTCTGCGCGGAGGCGGGGATCGGCGGCTTCGCGTCGATGGCCGAGCGTGCGGCGCGGCGCGAGGAGGTCCTGGACCTGGTGACACGGGCCTTGGGCGCCGACACGGCGCGCGGGTGGGAGTCGCGGCTGCGTCCGCTGGGCGTCCCGGCGGCCGCGGTGCGGACGCTTCCGCAGGCGCTGGCCGAGGCACCCGAGGCGGTCGTGACCGCCGGGGACTTCCGGCTGGTCGGCAGCCCGGTACGGGTCGCGGGCCACGAACCGGACTACCGCCCGCCGCCCCGTCTCGGCGAGCACGGCGGGCTCACCGGCGCGATCGCGGGGGAGGGGCCGTGAGCGGGCGGGCGGTCCTGGTCTTCGACGACCGGGAATACAGCAGGGAGCGGCTGGAGGCGCTGGCCGACGGGCTGGCCGGGACGCTGGCGCGGCGCGGGGTCCAGGCGGGGGACCGGGTGGCGCTCATGTCCTCCAACAGGCCGGAGTTCGTGCTCGCCGTACTGGCGATCTGGCGGCTGGGCGCCGCCGTCGTGCTGCTCAGCCCGGCGTGGAAGCAAGGGGAGACCGAGCACGCCCTGGCCGTCACCGAGCCCGCGCACGCCGTGGGCGACCATCCGGTGCTGGCCGGGCTGATGCCGATGCTGCACCTGGACGAGCCGATCGCGCCGGGCGGCGGGCCGTACGCCGAGCCCGACCCGCACACCGACGCCCTCCTGGTGTTCAGTTCGGGGACGACCGGGCTGCCGAAGGCGGTCCGGCACACGCACGCCTCGATCGGCGCGGCCGTCGGGCACTGGCGGGACGCCCTCGGGCTGACCGGGCGGGACCGGATCCAGATCACCACCCCGCCCTCGCACATCCTCGGGCTGCTGAACATCGTCACCGTGCTGGAGACGGGCGCCTGGATGCGGCTGCACCGCAGGTTCGACCTGGAGCGGATGCTGCACCACATCGAGGCCGACCGGATCACCGTGGAGATGGCCGTCGCGCCGATCGCGCTGGCACTGGCCTCGCATCCGAAGCTGGAGTCGTACGACCTGTCGTCGCTGCGCTACATCATGTGGGGCGCGACGCCGGTGACGCCGGACGTCGCCGAGACCGTCACCCGGCGGACCGGCGTCGGCTGGGTCCCCGCCTACGGGGCCAGCGAGCTGCCCGTCCTGGCCTGCAACCCGCTGGAGGGCGCGCGGCTGGACAGCGCGGGCCGCGCCGTTCCCGGGGTGAGCCTGCGGGTGGTGTCGCTGGAGACCGGGGAGCCGGTCGCGCCCGGCGGGATCGGGGAGATCCAGGCCAGGTCGGAGTCGCTGATGGCCGGATACCTGCCCGAGGCGGCGACGGCCGAGGCGCTGAGCGAGGGCTGGTACCGGACCGGCGACGTCGGCGCCATCGACGCCGACGGCTGGCTGCGGCTCACCGACCGCGCCAAGGAAATGATCAAGGTGCGCGGGTTCCAGGTCGCGCCCGCCGAGGTCGAGGCCGTCCTGCACGGGCATCCCGACGTCGCCGACTGCGCCGTGTTCGGGGTCCCCGACGCCGCCGACGGGGAGGTGATCGTGGCGGCCGTCACGGTCCGCCGCCCGGTCGAGCCCGCGGAGCTGATCGGGCGCGTCGGCGAGCGGCTGGCCTCCTACAAGCGGCCGCGCCGGGTGGTGTTCGTGCCGGAGATCCCCCGCCTGCCCTCCGGCAAGGTGCTGCGCCGACTACTCAAGGAGCGTCATGGACGCCAGACTGACGACTGAACAGCGGGAACTGCGCGAGGCGGCCGCCCGGCTCGCCGGCGAGCTGGGCCCCGGCTCCGTCCACGACCTGGACGACGCCGAGCGCGTGGAGCGGCTGGAGAAGGCGGTCGCCGCGACCGGCTGGCGCTCGCTGCGCTCCGACGGGGCGTCCGGCGTGGAGGCGGCGATCGTCGTCGAGGAGTTCGGGCGCGGGCTGGTCGACGTCCCGCTCCTCGGCCCGCTGCTGGCCGACGACCTGCGCACGGGCACCGGCGGCGGACCCGGACCCGGCCCCGGCCCCGGCCCCGGCCCCGGCCCGCTGACGATCGCGGTGGACGCCGAGGCGTTCGACGCCCGCGGGATGGCGCGGACCCTCTCCCTCGACGGCGCGCGTGTCCTCGCCGGACGGGTCGGCGCCCTCGTCCCCGGGGCCGACCTCACCAGGCGCGGCGCCGAGGTGCTCGGCCCGCTCGAACCGGCCGGGGAACTGGCGGCGGAGGCGGCCGGGCGGTGGCGGGCGCTGGCGCTGGTGGTCACGTGCGCGGACCTGCTCGGGACGGCCCGCGGCGCGCACGCCCTCGCCTGCGAGTACGCCAAGGTGCGCGAGCAGTACGGCAGGACCATCGGGTCGTACCAGGCCGTGGCCCACCTGCTGGCCGAGGGGCTCGCCCTGATCGAGGGGTCGGTGAGCGTGCTGCGGCACGCGGCCTGGGCCGTCGACGAACTGGCGCCGGACGAGGCGGTCCGGGCCGCCCGCGTCGCGAAGCTCTACTGTGCGCGGGCCGCCCGGACCGTCTGCGAGACGGCCGTGCAGGTGCACGGCGGGATCGGCAACACCTGGGAGTGCCTGGCCCATGTGCACCTGCGGCGGGCCCTGACGTCCGCCGATCTGTTCCCCGTCGCCCTGGAGGAGATCGACCTTGGACTTTCGTGACTCGCCTGAGGAGGCGGCCTTCCGGGAGCGGCTGCGCTCCTGGCTCGCCGAACGCGCCGGGACGTTCCCGACCTCGGGCGACGACTACTGGAGACGGCAGGGCGAATGGCACCGTGCGCTCTACGAGGCCGGCTTCTTCGGCCTGTCGTGGCCGCGCGAGTACGGCGGGCACGAGCTGCCGCCCGTCTACGACGTCATCCTCGACGAGGAGCTGGCGCGCGCGGGCGCGCCGCCGCGGCCCAGCCTGGGCTACCTGGTCCAGGGGCTGGGCCGGCACGGCAGCGAGGAGCTGCGGCGGCGGTTCCTGCCCGGAATGATCAACGGGACCGAGCGCTGGTGCCAGGGGTTCAGCGAGCCCGGCGCCGGCTCCGACCTGGCGTCCCTGTCGACGGCGGCCACCCTGGAGGGCGCGGAGTACGTCCTGCGCGGGCACAAGATCTGGACGAGCTACTCCGACGTCGCCGACTGGTGCCTGCTGCTGGCCAGGACCGACCCGGAGGTGCCCCGCCACAAGGGCATCTCGGCGTTCGTCGTCGACATGCGCCAGCCGGGCATCGAGCAGCGCCCGCTCCGCATGATGAGCGGCGTGACCACCGAGTTCGGCCAGGTCCTGTTCGACGGGGCCAGGGTGCCGGCCGACCAGATGGTCGGCGCGCCGGGGGAGGGGTGGGCGCTGGCGATGACGGTCGTCGGGCACGAGCGCGAACCCGCCGAGCTGGGCTTCTCGGCCCGGTACGGCAAGCTCGTCCGCGAACTGGCGTCCCGCACGGACGGCGCCGCCGGGGCGGACGCCCGGGCGGAGCTGGCCTGGGCGTCGGTGCAGACCGAGATGCTCCGCCTGCACGTGCGGCGGCGGCTGTCGGAACGGCTCGACGGCGTCGCGCACGGGCCCGACGGCTCGCTGGACAAGCTGCTCATGACCTGGGTCGAGCAGTCGGTCGGCCATGCGGCGCTCGCGGTGGGCGGGACCCGCGACCCCGAGCTGCTTGGCGCCTACCTCTACAGCCGCGCGCAGAGCGTCATGGGCGGGACGTCGCAGATCCAGAAGAACATCATCGCGTCGCGGATCCTCGGATTGGGAGCCTGACATGTACGACATGCCGGATGAGATCGAGGTCCGTGCGGACGGCCCGCTGAGGATCATCACCCTGAACCGCCCCGACGACCTCAACGCCGTCAACGACGCCCTCCACACCGGGCTGGCCCGGTTGTGGCCCCGGCTGAGCGAGGACCGGGACGCGCGCGCCGCCGTCCTCACCGGGAACGGCAGGGCGTTCTCGGCCGGCGGGGACTTCGCCTACCTGGAGGAGCTGCGCCAGGACGGCGACCTGCGGGCCCGGTCCATCGCCCACGGCCGGGACCTGGTCCTGGGCATGGTGCGCTGCCGGGTGCCGCTGGTCGCCGCCGTCAACGGCCCGGCCGTCGGGCTGGGGTGCAGCCTGGTCGCGCTCAGCGACGTGGTCTACCTCGCCGAGTCGGCCTACCTCGCCGACCCGCACGTGCAGGTCGGCCTCGTCGCGGCCGACGGCGGGCCGCTGACCTGGCCGCTGCACACCAGCCTGCACCTGGCCAAGGAGTACGCCTTCACCGGTGCCCGCATCAAGGCCGAGCGCGCCCTGGAGATGGGGCTGGCCAACCATGTCGTGGCCGACCCGCTGGCCGAGGCCGTGGCGTGCGCCGAGCGGATCGCCAAACTGCCGCGGCAGGCGGTCGAGAGCACCAAGCGGCTGCTCAACCTCCAGGTCGAACGCGCGGTGCTGGCCACGCTCGACTTCGCCACCACCGCCGAGGAGCTGTCCTTCCAGAGCGAGGACTTCCGCGCGATCATCGCCGAGCTGACCGCGGGCAAGGGGTGAGGAGGGACGGGGGCCCGCGGCGCCCCCGTCCGCCCACCGCGGCCTCCGCGTGCGCCCGCGGTGGGCGGCGTCCCCGCGACCGGCGTCCCTGTGCGCGGCGCCGGTGCGGGCCGCTACTTCGGCGGGAACCGGAGGGCGCCGTCGAGGCGGACGACCTCGCCGTTGAGGTAGTCGTTCTCGCAGATGTGCTCGACGAGCGCCGCGTACTCGGGCGAGCGGCCCATGCGCATGGGGTGCGGGACCTGCGGTCCCCAGAACGCCTCCAGCTTGTCGCCGGCCGTGCCGTAGGCCGGGGTCAGGAACGTGCCCGGGGCGATGGTGACGACCCGGATGCCCAGGGGCGACAGGTCCCGGGCGGCGACGAGGGTCATGCTGACCACCCCGCCCTTGGCGGCCGCGTAGGGGATCTGGCCGGTCTGGCCCTCGTAGGCGGCGATGGACGCGGTGTTCACGATGACGCCGCGGGTGCCGTCGACCGGCTCCTGGCGGCCCATGGCGGCGGCGGCCAGGCGCATCACGTTGAAGACGGCGGTCAGGTAGTACTCGAGGGTCTTCCGGAAACCGTCGAGATCCAGCGGCGTGCCGTCCTTGCCGACGAGCCGCCCGCCGGTCGCCGGGCCGCCGTGCGCGTCCACCGAGATCCGCAGCGGCCCCGCCGCCGCGGCCGCCTCGATCGCCGCGCGGACGTCGTCCTCGCTGGTGGCGTCGGTCCGCATGTACCGGACGCCCAGCTCCTCCTCCAGCGCCTTGCCGTGCTCGTCGGCCAGGTCGGCGACGACCACCTTCGCGCCCACCGCGTGCAGGCGGCGGACGGTCGCCTCACCCAGGCCGCCCGCGCCGCCGACCACCAGGGCGGAACTTCCGCTGATCTGCATGGACGTTTCCCTCTCTTGCAAGGAAGGATCTTTGTGCGAGAGAATAGCATTCTCATGAATATCGGCATGCTCCTCGAGATGGCGGTCTCGGCCGGCGACCGGGCGGCGGTGACCACGGGCGGCCGCTCGCTGACCGCGTCCGAGCTGCGCGGCCTCGCCCGCGCCGCCGCGCGCCGGTTCCGCGGCCGCCCGGCCGTCCTCTACCTGGGCGCCAACCACCCCGCCTATCCCGTCGCCTTGTTCGGCGCGGCCCTGGCGGGCGTCCCGTTCGTCCCGCTCAACTACCGGCTCGGCGAGGAGCAGCTGTCCGACCTGCGGTCACGCCATCCCGGCGCGCTGGAGCTGCACCCCGCCGACCTCGACGCCCTCGTCGAACCCGGCGAGCCCGGAGAAGAACCTGAAGAAGCACCCGGGCAGGCGCCGGAGCCGGACGGCGACGCCGTCGCGGTGCTGCTCTACACGAGCGGGACGACCGCCGCCCCGAAGGCCGCGGTGCTCAGGCACCGGCACCTGCTCGCGTACGTGCTGAACACCCTGGAGTTCGCCTCGGCCGGCGTGGACGACGCGGCGCTGGTGGCGGTCCCGCCCTACCACATCGCCGGGCTGGCCAACCTCCTCACCAACCTCTACACGGGCCGCCGGGTGGTCTACATGCCGGCGTTCGACGCGGGGGAGTGGCTGGAGACGGTCCGGCGCGAGGGGATCACGCACGCGCTCCTGGTGCCGACGATGCTGGCGCGCATCGTCGCCGCGGTGGACGGCGACGACGCCGGGACGCCGACCCTGCGCAGCCTGGCCTATGGCGGTGCGCGCACGCCGCGGCCCGTCCTGGAACGGGCGCTCCAGGTGTTCCCCGGGACCGGATTCGTCAACGCCTACGGGCTTACGGAGACGGCGTCGTCGATCGCCGTCCTGGGGCCCGGGGACCACCGCAAGGCGCTGGCGTCGGACGATCCGCTGGTCCGGGCCCGCCTGTCGTCGGTGGGCCGGCCGCTGCCGGGCGTGGAGTTCCAGATCCGCGGCGAGGACGGCGAGCCGCTCCCGACCGGGGAGACCGGGCTGGTGTTCGTGCGGGGCGAGCAGATCTCCGGCGAGTACGGCGGGCGGAGCACCCTGGACGAGGGCGGCTGGTTCCCGACCAGGGACCGGGGACGGCTCGACGAGGGCGGCTACCTGTTCATCGAGGGCCGCGCCGACGACACCATCATCCGGGGCGGCGAGAACATCGCCCCCGCGGAGATCGAGGACGTGCTCCTGGCCCATCCGGGGATCGTGGAGGCGGCGGTGGTCGGCGTCCCCGACCCCGAGTGGGGCCAGCGGCTCGTCGCGGTCGTCGCGGGCGACGGCGAGCCGGAGGAGATCCGGCGGTGGGTCAGGGAGCGGCTCCGCTCGTCCAAGACCCCGGACACGGTCGTCTTCCGCGCACGGCTGCCCAAGACAGACACCGGCAAGGTGCTGCGCCGCGTCCTGCAGGCCGAATTGGAGAACACCCATGCCTGAAGCCGTCATCGTGTCCGCTCTGCGCACTCCCATCGGCACCGCCTTCAAGGGGACGCTGCGCGACACGACCGCCTACGACCTGGCCCACCACGTGGTCGCCGCCGCGGCGGACGGCCTCGATCCGGAGTCGGTCGACGACGTGATCCTGGGGGAGGGGCTCTACGGCGGCGGCGTGGTCGCCCGGCACGCCGCGCTGACCGCCGGGCTCACCTCGGTGGCGGGGCTGGCCCACAACCGGCACTGCGCGGCGGGCCAGGCAGCCGTCCAGGGGGCCGCCGCGAGCATCCGGGCCGGCATGGACGAACTCGTCATCGCGGGCGGGGTGAACTCGGCGTCGACCGCGCCCAAGTCCCGCTTCCAGATGGACGGCGATTGGGCCGACCCCTGGACCCCGCCCACCCATCCCGACCAGCCCGACGCGCCGAACATCGACATGTCGATCACTGTGGGCTGGAACGCGGCGGTCAAGGCGGGCGTGACCCGCGCCGAGATGGACGCCTGGGCGCTGCGCTCGCACCGCAACGCCGTGCGGGCCATCGACGAGGGGCGCTTCGAGGCCGAGGTCGTCCCGATCGACACGCCGCACGGGCGTTTCGCGGTGGACGAGCACCCGCGCCGCGACACGAGCCTGGAGAGGCTGGCGGCGCTGAAGCCGCTGCACCCGGAGATCGAGGGGTTCAGCATCACCGCGGGCAACGCCTGCGGCGGCAACGACGGCGCGGCGGCACTGGTCGTCGCGAGCGACCGGGGCGCCGAACGCGCCGGCCTGCCGGTGCTGGCGACCGTCCGGTCCTGGGCGTCGGTCGGCGTCGACCCGGCCGAGACGGGACTGGCGCCGGTGAAGGCGATCCCCAAGGCGCTGTCCCGGGCCGGGCTGGCGCTCTCCGACGTCGACCTGTTCGAGATCAACGAGGCGTTCGCCGCGATGTGCGTGGCCACCATCGGCCTGCTGGGCATCGACCCCGACCGGGTGAACGTCAACGGCAGCGGCTGCTCGCTCGGTCATCCGGTCGCCGCGACCGGCGCCCGGATGCTGGTGACGCTCGTGCACGAGCTGCGCCGCACGGGCGGCGGCGTCGGCGTGGCCGCGATGTGCGCCGGCGGCGGGATGGGGTCGGCCACGGTCATCGAGGTCCCGGCACCGTGACCGGGCCCGGCCGGGCGGCGCCCGCGGGCGTCCCGGAGCTGCTGGCCGCGGCGCGCGGCGGCTCGCTCCGCTCGGCCGGCCGGCTCCTCAGCCTGGTCGAGGGCGACCGCCGCCATGAGGTGCTGGCCGCCCTGGGCCCGGCTCCGGCCGTCCGGGTCGCGGGGGTGACGGGACCGCCGGGAGCCGGCAAGTCGACGACCATCGCGGCGCTCGTGGGGGCGTACCGCGAGCGGGGGCTGCGGGTCGCGGTGCTGGCCGTCGACCCGTCGTCGCCGTACAGCGGCGGCGCGCTGCTCGGCGACCGGATCCGGATGGCGGCGCACACGACCGACTCCGGTGTGCTGATCCGCTCCCTGGCCGCCCGCGGCCACCTGGGCGGGCTCGCCGCGGCGGTGCCCGCCGCCGTGCGGGTGCTCGCCGCCCTCTCCTACGACCTGGTCCTCCTGGAGACGGTCGGCGTCGGGCAGTCGGAGATCGAGATCGCCGCGGTCGCCGACCCGGCCGTCGTCGTGCTGGCCCCGGGGGCCGGGGACGCCGTCCAGGCCGCGAAGGCGGGCCTGCTGGAGGTCGCCGACCTGCTGGTGGTCAACAAGGCCGACCGGGACGGGGCCGCGCAGACCGTCCGCGACCTGCGCAACGAGACCGGCGCCCGGGTGCTCACGCTCGTCGCCCCGAAGGGCGAGGGGCTCGCGGAGCTGGTGGCGGCGATCGACGCCCACCACCGTGCCGACACCCGCGAGCGCCGGACGGCCCGCGCCCGCGCCCAGATCCTCTCGCTGGCCCAGAGCCGCCTGCGCGAACACCCGGGCCTGGCGGACCTGGCGGAGGCCGTCGCCGACGGCCGCCACGATGCCTACACCGCGGCCGACCGGCTGCTCGGCGACCCGCGCGGGCCGGCCGGCCGGCTCACCCGGTGAACCGGAGGAGGGCTTCCTGAGCGAAGGAGGCGACGAGGGCGCCGTCCTCGGTGCGGACGTCGCCGCGTCCGAAGCAGCGGCCGTGCGCCAGGATCGGGCTGTGCTGGTGGAGCAGCAGCCAGTCCTCGGTGCGGAACGGCCGGTGGAACCACAGCGTGTGCGAGGTGACGGCGGAGGTGAACGCCTTGCCCGCGTCCTGCTGGCTCACGTTCTCGACGGGCAGCAGCGCCGTGCCGATGAGGTTCAGGTCGGTCGCGTAGGCCGTCAGCGCCGGGGCGAGCCCGGCGTCGACCTTCGGGGTGCGCATCCAGATGCCGAGGTCGGGCGGTGCCGACTTCGGGGAGTTCAGATCGGCGTCCGCCCTGGTCTCCCAGGGGATCAGGTCGAACTCGACCCGGTGCTCCTCGCCGAGCGGCGCGGGGACGGGCGGGACGGTCTGGTGGTCCGGTCCGTCCTCGGCCGCGTGCAGGGACACCGAGGCGGTGGCCACGATTCCCGACGACTGGCGGGCGGCGATCCCCAGCGTGCCGAAGGTGCCGCCCTCGTGATGGCGCTCGACCTCGAACCGGAGGGGTTCATCGGATCGGCCCGCCCGGGGGAAGAGGACGTGCAGCGATTTGACCGCCTTGCCCGGGCAGGCGAGCACGGCGGCGCGGGCGAACTGGCCCAGGATCTGCCCGCCGAAGACGCGGTGGTAGTCCAGCTTCTGGTTGCGCCCCTCGAAGACCGCGTGGGCCGGGGGCCGCCCGCCGTCGTCCGACGCCCCGCGGGATTCCCCGCCCGGGGTGAGGTCGTGCAGGTCGAGGCAGTCGAGCAGGTCGTTCCACATGTCGTTCACGGGCGCTCCGGGCGGGGGAGAGGGAGGCGGGGGACGGGGGCACCGGCCTGCGCTCAGCCGAGCACGGCGTGGATCTGGGGGAGGTCGAGGGACGTGCGGATGCCCGGCGCCGCCGCGCAGACGAACGGCACGGCGTTGACGGCGCGGTTCGCGGTGTAGCCCGGCGAGGTCTCGGCCATCCGCTCCAGCGGGAAGGGGAAGCGTATGTCGATGTCGAGCGGCGCGTCCCCGTCGACCGCGATGTGCCAGCCGGTCTCGCGGACGTCCCACGCCGGGTCGAGATCGGTGGTGCAGTACCAGAGGGCGCGGAAGCGCACCACCGCGCGGCCGTCGCGCATGCCCGACACCGTCATCCGCTGCGCGGCCACGGTGCCGGCCTCCAGCGTCCCGGCGGCGATGCGGGTCCGCTGCCGGGCCGTGGCGACCTCGCCGCCCGCCTCTATCGAGTCCAGCGGCATCGACAGGGCGTCGGCGACCACTTCCAGCGAGGGGCCGAAGCTGGTCTTCCCGTGGGACAGGCGGCGCTCGTCCAGTTCGGCGGGCGGCTTCCCGAAGCCCATCACCTCGAAGAGCAGGTCCGGCGAGTCGCGTCGCGACAGGTCCGCGAACTCGCTGATCGTCAGGCCGTCGAGCCGCCGCTGGATGGAGCTCAGGACCAGGGGGACGGCCTCGGTGATGAATCCGGGACTGCTCCCGGTGCTGTGGATGGAGGTGCCGCCCTCCTCGCAGGCGGCCTCGACCCGCTCGCGGACCGCCGGGTCCATGCTCTCGGGACGGTGGAACTCGCCCCTGGTCGTGACGACGTTCGCCCCCGCGGCCAGCAGCCGGCAGACCTCGTCGAAGTCGCAGGCCGCCGCCATGTAGAGGACGCAGTCGGCGCCCAGGCCGAGGACCTCCTCGATGCTGCGGGTGGCCTTGATCCCGGTCTCGCCGAGCCCGCACAGGGGCCCGGCGTCGGTGCCCGCCTTGTCCGCCGAATGGACGTACACGCCGGTCAGGTTGAGGGCCGGGTGCTCGATGACCCCGCGGAGCGCGCGCGTCCCGATGTTCCCGGTGGCCCACTGGACGACGTCGAGCCTTGCCTCGGACATGGGTCCTCCCGATCTCCCTTGGCGAGAACGCTATTCTTCATGGATGAGATGGTCAATACCGAACCGCGAGCGGCGACGATAGCGGATCATCGTTCTGCTGAACGCATGGTTGATTCTCACCAAGTGAAAAGCTAGTTTCCTCATACCGAGAGGAGCTTGCCTGATGGGACGCCGCCGGACTCCGCAACCTGGGACTGTTCGGTCCGCCAGGCCGCCGTCACCGCCCGCCGCACACAGGGCGCGCGCGTGACCGTCTGACCCACCAGCCGGCCGGGGGATACCGAGGAGGAGATCCGTGAAACCGCAGAAGAGCCTCGCCGCCCTCATAGCGGTCGCCCTGCTGGCCGCCGGCTGCGCCCGCAGCGGCTCCAGTACAGAGGAGTCACCCACCGGCACCGCCAAGGCCGTGTCCTACGACTTCGGCGACCTCAAGCGCATCTGCAACGCGGGTGACGCCAAGAGCTCCCCCGCCCAGGGCGTCACCGCCGACACCATCGAGGTCGGCACCCTGACCGACATGGGCTTCACCAAGAAGTCGGAGTTCGTGGACACCGCCAAGGTGTTCACGTCCTGGTGCAACGAGGCGGGCGGCATCAACGGCCGCAAGCTCGTCTCCAACACCCGCGACGCCAAGCTGTTCGAGGTCCGCCAGCGGGTGCTGGAGTCGTGCCGGGAGGACTTCGCGCTGGTCGGCGGCGGTTCGGCGTTCGACGGCACGGGCGTCAAGGAGCGGCTGTCGTGCCTGCTGCCCGACTTCGCCGGCCAGACCGTCCAGTTCGAGGCCAACGGTTCGGACCTGCAGGTCTACCCGCTCGGCGTCGGCCCCTCCTACAGCCGCTACGACGGCTTCTGGCGGTGGCTGGTGAAGGAGGCGTACCCGTCCTCGGCGAGCGCCCTGGGTTTCATCTCCGGTGACAGCCCCGGTCCGAAGATCATCACCGAGCAGGGCAAGGAGTCCCTCACCGCCGCCGGCGGAAAGGTCGCCTACAGCGACCTGTACCCGCCGTCGGGTGTCTCGGACTGGACGCCCTACGCCCAGTCCATCAAGAACAAGGGCGTCAAGGCCCTGGTGTTCAACGGCGACTTCGCCAGCCTCGCCAAGCTCATGCAGGCGCTGACCAACATCAACTACAAGCTCGACTGGATCGACGCCAACGCCAGCGCCTACAACGCGGCGTTCATCAAGATCGCGGGCAAGACGCTCGACTTCCAGAACGTCATGGCCGACCTCAGCGGCATGCACCCGCTGGAGAGCGCCTCAAGCAACCCCGCGACCAAGCAGTTCATCGATCTGTTCCACAAGTACGCTCCCGGGAAGGAGCCGACGCAGCCGGCGCTGCGCGCGTTCTCGACCTGGCTGCTCTTCGCCAAGGCGGCCGCGAGCTGCGGCGACGGCCTCACCCGCAAGTGCGTCTACGAGGCGGCCCAGAAGGAGAAGCGGTGGACGGCGGGCGGCCTGATCGCCCCCATCGATCCGTCCGTGAAGGACGCCCCGCCGAAGTGCTGGAACGCCGTCAAGGCGACCTCGAAGGGCTGGAAGACCACGGACTTCAAGGCCGACAACGGCGTCTACCGCTGCAACTCGGCCCCGTACAAGTACACCGGGACCTACCCCAAGCCGGTGACCCTCCCCGACGTCGGCAAGAGCATGAGCGACTTCAAGTGATGGAGCAGTTCCTGGCTTTCGGTGTGGTGGGGTTGAGCACCGCCGCGATCTACGCCGTCATCGGCAGCGGTCTGGTGCTCACCTACACCACGACCGGCGTGTTCAACTTCGCCCACGGGGCGACCGGCATGCTGGCGGCCTTCGCCTACTGGCAGCTGACCGGCGGGTGGGGCCTGCCGGCCCCGGTGGCCCTGGCGATCGTGCTGCTCGTGCTCGCCCCCGTCTTCGGGCTCCTGCTGGAACGGTTCGTGCTGCGGGACGCCCAGGCCCTCGGCGACGCGCAGCGCCTGGTGATCACGGTCGCGCTGCTGAGCGGGTTCATCGCGGTGGCGCGCTGGATCTGGGACCCGAACGAGGCCCGGCCGCTCTCGCCGTTCTTCGTCGACCGGCCGCCGATCCGCATCGGCCCCGCGGTGGTCACCTGGCACCAGGCTCTCACCATGGTCGTCGCGGTGGCGGTCGCGGCCGGGCTGTGGGCGCTGCTGTATCGGACGCGCACCGGCGCGGAGATGCGGGCGACCGTCGACGACCGGGCGCTGGTCGGGCTCACCGGCGCCGACCCGGTCCGGGCGAACCGGGTCGCGTGGATGCTCGGCACCCAGCTGGCCGCGATCGGCGGCATCCTCATCGCGCCGACCGTCGCGCTGGACGCCCAGATGCTCTCGCTGCTGATCGTCAGCGCCTACGCCTCCGCCATCTTCGGCCGGCTGCGCAGCCTGCCGCTCACCTTCTTCGGCGCGGTCGTCGTCGGCTGCACCGAGAGCTACCTGACCGGCTACCTGCCGCAGAACGACTTCCTGCCGGGGCTGCGGCTGGCCGCGCCCGCGCTGCTGCTGTTCGCGGTGCTGCTGCTGTTCCCGCACCGGCGGTTGCGCGGGCGGGACCGCAAGCTGATCCAGGTGCCGGTGCCGCCGGTGCGCGGGACGGCGGTGTTCGCGGTCTGCATCGTCGCGGGCGGCCTGTTCCTGGCGACGACGCTGGGCGACGAGCAGGCCATCACCTACGGGTCGATGTTCGCGCTCGGCATCGTCGCCCTGTCGTACGTGCCGCTGACCGGGTACGCCGGCCAGGTCTCGCTGTGCCAGTTCAGCATCGCGGGGATCGGCGCGGTCGTGTGGGCGCAGCTCGGCGCGAACGGGGAGGTGTGGGCGCTCGGCGCCACGGTCCTGGTGTCGGCCGTCGTCGGCGCGCTGATCGCGCTGCCGGCACTGCGCCTGTCGGGGGTGTACCTGGCGCTGGGGACCGCCGCCTTCACGATCGTCCTCGACCGGTGGATCTTCACGCTTCCCTCGTTCGAGCTGTTCGGCGTGCGCATCGGGCTGTTCCAGCAGGGGTCGGTGGAGATGGCCGGGCCGCGGCTGCTCGGGTTCCAGGCGGACGAGACCCGGGAGATCATGGTGCTCGCCGCGGTGGTGCTGGCCCTGGCCGTGCTCGGGGTGGCGGCGCTGCGCCGCGGCGCGTTCGGGCGGCGGCTGATCGCGCTGCGCGACAGCGAGGCCGCCTACGCGACCCTCGGCGGCAACCTGCTGCTGGCCAAGCTGATGGTGTTCTCGCTGTCGGCGGGCCTGGCCGGGCTCGGCGGCGCGCTGTACGGGATGCACCTGAGGTCCGTCACGGCCGAGAACTTCAACCTGGTGGCGGGCCTGCCGATCTTCCTGATCGCGGTGATCGGCGGACTGGGCCGGGTCGGGAACGGGGTGTTCTCCGGGGCGTCCTTCGTCGGCCCGCAGGTGCTGGTCAGCGTGGCCCCGTGGACCCAGAACCCGATCGCGCTGCTGACCGCCCTGGTCGGCATCGGGATCAGCCGCCACCCGGACGGGGTGCTGCCCATGATGCGCGCCGGCTGGGAGCCGCTCGGCAGGAACCGGACCGCCCTGACCGCGCTGCTCGGCCTGGTCGCGGCGGGCTGGCTGCTGCATTTCGCCGAGCTGATCAACGGGTGGACGTTCTTCGTCGCCCTGCTGGTCGGG
This sequence comes from Actinomadura vinacea, assembly GCF_039532545.1. Classification (NCBI taxonomy): domain Bacteria; kingdom Bacillati; phylum Actinomycetota; class Actinomycetes; order Streptosporangiales; family Thermomonosporaceae; genus Actinomadura; species Actinomadura vinacea. The sequence continues at coordinate 340,282 of NZ_BAAARW010000002.1, forward strand.
GCGCGGATCGTGCAGAGCCACGCCACGCGGAGGGAGGCGGCCCCGGCCGCCGAGCCGGAGGTCCCGGTCGAATGGTGGGGCGTGCGGCGCCCCTGGCGTGCGGAGGACGGGGAGGTGCTGGGCCGTGCCGTCGCCGGATAGCGTGGCGCTGGAAGTGCGCGGAGTGGTGGTCTCCTTCGGGGGCAACCGAGCTCTGGACGGGGTCGCCATGACCGCCGAGCAGGGCCGCGTCACGGGTCTGATCGGGCCCAACGGGGCCGGCAAGAGCACCCTGTTCGACGTCGTGTGCGGGCTGCGCAGGCCGTCCTCGGGACGGGTCGTCCTGGACGGCCGGGACGTCACCCGGCTGGGCCCCATGCGCCGGGCCCGGCACGGGCTGGCCCGGACGTTCCAGCGGCTGGAGCTGTTCGGCCGGCTGAGCGTCCGCGACAACCTGCTCGTCGCCGCGGAGCTGGGGCCCGAGCGCCGCCGGGCGGACGGCGCCGTCGCCGAGATCCTGGACCGGCTCGACCTGGCCGGCTCCGCCGACAGCCCCGCCGACACGCTGCCGACCGGCGTCGCCCGGCTGGTCGAGGTGGGCCGGGCGATGGCCGTGCGGCCCAGGCTCCTGCTCCTCGACGAGCCGGCGGCCGGCCAGCACGGCGAGGAGACCGAGAGGTTCGCCGCCCTGCTGCGCTCGCTGGCCGACGACGGGACCGCCGTCGTCCTGGTCGAGCACGACATGGGCCTGGTCATGAGCGTGTGCGACGAGGTGCACGTGCTCGACCTCGGCAAGGTCATCGCCGTTGGCCCGCCCGCGGAGATCCGGAACGACGAGAAGGTCCTGGCGGCCTACCTGGGGGACGCATGAACGACCGCCCCCTGCTCGAACTGCGCGACGTGCGCGCCGCGTACGAGCAGATCACCGTCCTGCACGGGGTGGACCTGGGCGTCGCCGCGGGCAAGGTGGTGGCGCTGCTCGGGCCGAACGGCGCGGGCAAGACGACCACGTTGCGGGTCGCGGCGGGCATCCATCCCCCCGCGTCGGGCCGGCTGCTGCTGGGCGGCCGGGACGTGACCGGCGCGGCCCCGCACGATCTGGCGCGCAAGGGCGTCTGCCTGATCCCCGAGGGGCGGGGCGTGTTCCCCAACCTGTCGGTCCGCGACAACCTGCTGATGATGACCTTCACCGGGCGCGGCCGGGAGGAGGTCGAGGAGACGGCGTTCGCCCGCTTCCCCGCCCTCGCCGAACGCGCCGGGCAGACCGCGGGGACCCTGTCCGGCGGCGAGCAGCAGATGCTCGCGCTGGCCCGCGGCCTGGCGACCGACCCCGCCGTGCTGCTCCTGGACGAGCTGTCCATGGGGCTGGCCCCGCTGATCGTGAGCCGGCTCTACGAGCAGGTGACCGAGATCGCCCGGCAGGGCGTCGCCGTGCTGCTGGTCGAGCAGTTCGCGGCCGCCGTCCTGGACATCGCCGATCACGCCGCCGTCCTGGTGCGCGGCCGGATCGAACGGCAGGGCGCCCCCGGCGAACTGCGCACCGAACTGTCGGCCCTTTACCTGGGGAGCTCCGCATGACCTCGACCGAGACACCCTCGACACAGCCACCCTCGACCGGCACGAAGGCCGCCGAGACCGGGACTCCCGCGGGGAGCGCCGCGGAGGAGACCCGCGCGGACCGCTTCGTCCGCGAGCTGGCCGAACTCAAGATCCCCGACCCGGCCGCCGCCCGCGCCGGCCTCTGGCTGCGGCTCGGCGCGACGCTGATGGCGCTGGGACCGGTGCTGGGCGTCGCGGCCTTCCTGATGGCGCACAGCACCCGGGACCCGCTCGTCCAGCGCGACGCCCTGGCCCTCGCCCTCGGCGGCGTCGCCGGGAGCGTCGTGGGCGCCGCGCTCTTCGTGCGGTACTCGCTGACCGGGTTCCTGCGGTTCTGGATGGCCCGCCAGTCCTACGACCTCACCCTGCTCGCCGACCGCCTGATCGAAAGGGACACCCGCCCATGACCTCACCAGCCCCGGCCCTGCGCCCCGGTGAACAGCTCGCCAGCGCCGTCTGCAGCACCCGGGTGGTCGTCGTGCGCGCTCCCGGACAGGAGCGGCCCGAGATCACCTGCGGCGGCAGCCCGATGGTCCCCGGCAAATCCTCCGCCCAGCAGCCGTCGTCCGACCCGGGCGACGCCGTCACCCTCATCGGCAAGCGCTACGTGAACGCCGCGGCGACGCTCGAACTGCTCTGTGTCTCCTCGGGACCGGGCGAGCTGAGCTGCGACGGCGTCCCGATGACCCTCAAGGCCGCCAAACCCCTGCCCGCCTCCGACTGAAGGGAACGCCATGAAACGCGACGACATGATCCTGATCAGCGTCGACGACCACATCATCGAGCCGCCCGACATGTTCGTGAACCACCTGCCGGAGCGGTACAAGGCCGAGGCGCCGCAGCTGATCCACCGGGACGACGGCACCGACGTGTGGCGGTTCCGCGACACGGTGATCCCCAACGCGGCGCTGAACGCGGTCGCCGGCCGGCCCAAGGAGGAGTACGGCATGGAGCCGGCGGGCCTGGACGAGATCCGCCCCGGCTGCTACGACGTGCACGAGCGCGTCAAGGACATGAACGCCGGCGGCATTCTGGCGTCGATGAACTTCCCGTCCTTCCCCGGCTTCGCCGCCCGGCTGTTCGCCACCGAGGACCCCGACTTCTCGCTCGCGCTGGTCCGCGCCTACAACGACTGGCACATCGACGAGTGGTGCGGCGCCCACCCCGGCCGGTTCATCCCGATGGCGCTCCCGGTGATCTGGGACCCGGAGGCCTGCGCGCAGGAGATCCGCCGGGTGGCGGCCAAGGGCTGCCACTCGCTGACCTTCAGCGAGAACCCGGCCGCGATGGGCTACCCGAGCTTCCACAGCGAGCACTGGGACCCGGTGTGGCGGGCGCTGTGCGACACCGGCACCGTGCTGAACGTGCACATCGGCTCCTCGGGCCGGCTGGCGGTGCCGGCCGTGGACTCGCCGCCGGACGTGTTGATCACCCTGCAGCCGATGAACATCGTGTCGGCCGCCGCCGACCTCCTGTGGTCTCGCGTGATCAAGGAGTTCCCCGACATCCGCATCGCGCTGTCGGAGGGCGGGACCGGCTGGATCCCGTACTTCTTGGAGCGGGTCGACCGGACCTTCGAGATGCACGCCACCTGGACGCTGCAGGACTTCGGCGGGAGGCTGCCCAGCGAGGTGTTCCGCGAGCACTTCCTGACCTGCTTCATCAGCGACCCGCTCGGGGTGCGGCTGCGGCACGACATCGGCATCGACAACATCTGCTGGGAGGCCGACTACCCGCACAGCGACTCGATGTGGCCGGGCGCGCCCGAGGAACTGCACGAGGTGCTGGTGCGGTGCGAGGTGTCCGATTCCGACATCGACAAGATGACCCACGAGAACGCCATGCGCTGGTACTCCTTCGACCCGTTCGCCCACGTCCCGCGGGAGCAGGCCACGGTCGGGGCGCTGCGCAAGGCGGCCGAGGGCCACGACGTCTCCATCCAGGCCCTCAGCCACCGCGTCATCACGCCCTCGGAGAAGCTGGAGGGCTACCGGGACCGGGCGCGGCGGGCGGTGGAAGCCGCCCAATGAGCGATGTCGTCCTGACCGAACGGGTCGGGAACGTGCTGGTGGCGACGATGAACCGGCCCGAGGCCCGCAACGCGCTCGATCCCGCGCTGATGGACGGGCTGACCGTGGTGCTCCGGGCGGCCGACGCCGATCCGGAGGTCCGGGCGGTCGTCCTGACCGGGGCGGGCACCGTCTTCTGCGCCGGGCTCGACCTGAAGGCGTTCGCCCGCGGGGCCGACTACAAGAAGCTGCTGTGGTTCTACCACCGGGGGATCCAGACCCCGGTGGTGGCCGCGCTGAACGGCTCCGCGCTCGCCGGCGGCTTCGAGCTGCTGCTGGCCTGCGACCTGGTGGTCGCGGCCGAGGACGCGCGGCTCGGGATGACCGAGGTCAAGCGGGGCCTGTTCGCGGGCGGCGGCGGAACGCTGCTGTCGCAGCGGGTCCCCACGGCCGTCGCGATGGAGATGGGGCTGACCGGCGATCCGGTCACCGCCGCCCGCGCCCACGAGTTCGGGCTGGTCAACCGGGTCGTCCCGGCCGGCCGGGTGGTGCCGGAGGCGCTGGCGCTGGCCGAGCGGATCGCCGCGAACGGCCCGCTGGGGGTCGCGATGACCAAGAAGCTGATGCGCGAGCGGCGCTGGTGCACGCCCGCCGAGGTCGAGTCGGTCTTCGGCAGCGCGGACGCCGAGGAGGGGGCACGTGCGTTCGCCGAACGCAGGCCGCCGGCATGGACAGGAAGGTGACCGAACGGTGGACTTCGAGCTGAACGACGAGCAGCGGCTGTTCCGGCAGACGCTGCGGGAGTTCGCCGACAAGGAGATCATGCCCGTCGCCCCCGAGTGGGAGCGGACCGGCCGGTACCCGGCGGAGATCGTCGAGCGGCTGCGGGAGCTCGGGCTGTTCGGGCTCAACGTGCCCGAGGAGTACGGCGGCCTGGCCGCCGACCGGGTCTCCTACGCGCTGGCGTTCGAGGAGATCGCCCGCGCCTGGCTGGGCGCGGCCGGGCTGTTCGGCCCGCACTCGGTCGCCTGCTGGCTGGTCGCGCGCAACGGCACCGACGGGCAGAAGGAGCGGTACCTGCCCCGGATGGCGACCGGCGAGCTGCGGTCGGGGATCTGCCTGACCGAGCCGGGCGCGGGCACCGACCTGCAGGGGATCGCGACGACGGCCGTCCGGGACGGCGACCACTACGTCGTGACGGGCGCCAAGACCTGGATCACCAACGCGCGCGTCGCAGGCGTGCTGCCCGTCCTGGTGCGGACCGGGAAGGGCGAGCGGTCCCCGCGGGCGCTGTCGGTGCTGCTGGTGGACACGTCCTCGCCCGGGTTCAAGGTCACCAGGGATCTGCCCAAGCTCGGGTACAAGGGGCCGGAGACCAGCGAACTGGTCCTCGAAGGGGTCCGGGTGCCGGTGGAGAACCTGCTGGGCGGCGAGGAGGGCCGCGGCATGCAGCAGATCCTCGGCGGCCTGGAGGTGGGCCGGATCAACATCGCGGCGCGCGCGGTCGGGGTCGCCCAGGCGGCCTACGACGCGGCGCTCGGCTACTCGCGCGAGCGGGAGGCGTTCGGCCGGCCGATCTCCGACTTCCAGGCCATCCAGCTGAAGCTCGCCGACATGGCCACCGAGATCCAGGCCGCCCGGCTGCTGACGTACTGGGCCGCGGCCCGGTCCGAGGCCACCGGCGGCCGGGTGGACATGGAGGCCGGGATGGCCAAGATGTACGCCTCGGAAGTGGCCATCAAGAGCGCGCTGGAGTCGATGCGCATCCACGGCGGCTACGGCTACTCGGCGGAGTTCGTGGTCGAGCGGCTGTACCGGGACGCTCCCCTCATGGCGATCGGGGAGGGGACCAACGACGTCCAGCGGCTGGTCATAGCCAGGTCGCTGGTGTCGGGCGCCGGACGTCTCGGCTGGTGACGCCCGGCCCCGCCCCGCGTTCGGCGGGCGGGGCCGGGCGTGCCCTAGGGGATCCCTCCGTCGACCCGCAGCGTCGCGGAGGTGGTGTAGCTGGAGGCGTCCGAGATCAGGTAGAGGGCGGCACCCACGACTTCGGCGGGCTCGCCGATGCGCTGGAGCGCGTGCGGGCGCACGCCTTCGGCGAGCCCGTCGCGGTCCCAGCCCCGGGTGGCCTGGGTGGCGAACGGCCCGGCCATCAGCGTGTTGACGCGGACCTGCGGCCCCAGTGCCTTGGCCAGGCCCTCGGTGAGGGTGTTGAGGCCGGACTTGGCGGCGGCGTAGGGGACGATGGCCGGGCCGGGCCGGATCGACCCGGTGGAGCTGACGTTGACGATCGAGCCGCGGCCGGCCGCCTTCATCCGCTCACCGGCCAGGACCGAGAGCCGGAAGGGGCCCTTCAGGTTCAGGTTCACGACCGAGTCGAACATCTTCTCGGTGACCTCGGCGAGCGAGTCGTACACCGGTGAGATGCCGGCGTTGTTGACCAGTGCGTCGAGCCTGCCGAAGCGCTCGTAGACGGCGTCGACCAGGCCCGGCAGCTCGTCCCAGCGGCCGACGTGCACGCCGTAGGGCATCGCGGGCCGGCCGGTGGCCCGCTCGATCTCCTCGGCGGCGGCGACGCAGGAGTCGCGCTTGCGGCTGGCGATGACGACGTCCGCGCCGCAGCGGGCGGCGGCGAAGGCCATCTCCCTGCCCAGGCCCCGGCTGCCCCCGGTCACCAGGACGACCCTGCCGGTCAGATCGAACAGCTCCGCCGCGTATCCCATCGCTTCCCTCCCGCACAACGCCCGATAGGACGTTCTCTATGAAGAGAATAGCATTCTGCCTAGCTCAGATTGATATTTCGGGCGTGGTTCCGAGCCGCGGTCCTCAGCCCTCCTCGGCTCCGTGGGCGAAGTGGTCCAGCAGGCGGGACGGGGCGTGGTTGCCCCAGCCCGAGTCCGGCCAGTTGAACCAGCCCGCCGACGCGTACGTGCCCCCGTCCGGGTGGAGGGTGGACCCGGTGACGTACGCGGACAGCCTCGACGCCAGGAACACCGCACAGCCAGAGACGTCGGTGACCACGCCGGGCCGTCCCATGGGGATGGCGACGCGGACGCCGGCCGGGGTCGACAGCGCGTTGTCGCCGCCACCGCGGGAGAGCTTCGCCATGTTGGGGGTCGGCGTGTAGTCCGGGGCGATGTTGTTGACCCGGATGCCGTCGGGGGCGAGTTCGACGGCGAGCGTCCGCGCGAAATGCTCCACGGCGGCCTTGGCGGCCGCGTAGACGGCGAAACCGGGTGCCGCGCGGTGGGCCTCGACGCTGGTGAGGTTGATGATGCTGCCGCCGCGGCCGCCCGCCCGCATCCGCGGCGCCGCGAGCGAGCAGGCGTGCAGGACGTGGAGCAGGTTCACGCGCAGGAGCGCGTCCCACCCCTTGGGCCTGGTGTCGAGGAACGGCGCCCGGAAGGTGCCGCCGACGACGTTGACCAGGGTGTCGAGCCGGCCCCACCGCTCGTCGACCGCCTCGAACAGGGCGGTCAGCGCGTCCGGGTCGCGGGCGTCGCCGTGGTGGACGATCGCCTCGGCCCCCTGCCCGTCCAGCGTGCGGCGCAGGCCGCCGACCGCTTCGCCGTCGATGTCGATCAACGCGAGCCGGACGCCGTTGGCGGCCAGGTCGGTGGCGATCGCCTCGCCGAGCCCGCCCGCGCCCCCGGTGACGACGGCGACGGTCCCGCCGAGGCCGCCGCGTTCCTCGAACCATCCCATGAGAGGCGCGCTCCCTCCGGTCGTCACGAGAGGTAGGTCGAGCCGAAGGCGTCGAGGAACTCCAGCGTGGCCGGGAGGGTATCGGTGCCGCTCGACACCACCGTCCAGGTGGCGCCGGCCTTCTCGATCTCCGCGAACGCCTCCCGGTGCCGGTCCGGCTCGACGGCGGGCGTGTGGATCCCTTCGCCCTGGTAGGAGTGCAGCACGTCGATCCGGTCCGAGCGGCCGGCCGCCGCCGCCGACTCGCGCACCTCGGCGATGGCGGCCGACAGGTCTCCGAGCGAGCCGAGCGCGGGCGTGCGCGCCGTCGTGCTCAGCTGCGACCCGCCGGTCATCGGCATCCATCCTTGTGCCCGTTCGGCGGCGCGGCGGCGGCTCAGCCGGGAGTTGCCGCCGATCCAGATCGGGATGGGGTCCTGGACCGGGCGCGGCCGGGCGATCACCTCGCGCGCGCTGAAGTGGCGGCCCTGGTAGCTGAACGGCTCGCCGCTCCAGTGCAGCGGGAGCACCTCGAGCGCCTCGTCGAACAGGGCGTTGCGCTCGTCCATGTCGACGCCCAGGGCGTAGAACTCGCTCTTCTGGTATCCGGTGCCGAGCCCGAGGATGAGGCGTCCGCCCGAGAGCTTGTCCAGGGTCGCCGCGGTCTTGGCGAGCAGGAACGGGTTGCGGTAGGGGGAGACCGCCAGGTAGGTGAGCAGCCGCAGCCGCTCGGTCACCGCGGCCACGTGGCCGAGCGCGACGAACGGGTCGAGCGTCTGGTGCCCGCCCGAGGCCAGCCAGCGCGCCCCCGGCACGGGGTGCTCGCTGAGCGAGAACCCGTCGAAGCCCGCCCGTTCCGCCGCCGCCGCCACCTCGCCGAGCGGTCCGGCGTCGAGAACGTCGCCCTCGAGCCCGCTCGTCTCCGGGTAGTGGAAGATGAAGCGCATCATCAGAGGATACCTCTCGCTATTTGAGAACCATCCTCTCATGTTCGAGGGCGACACGGCGAGCAGGTCCCGCTCAGTACGTGATCATTCCGCGGAGGTTCTTGCCCTCGCGCATGTCCTGGTAGCCCTGGTTGACGCCGTCCAGGGTGTAGGTGGCGGTCACCAGCTCGTCCAGCTTGAGCCTGCCCTCCTCGTACAGGCGCAGCAGGCGCGGGATGTCGCGGCGCGGGTTGGCGTTGCCGAAGATGCAGCCGACCAGTTCCTTGCGCTGCAACGTCATGTCGAACAGGTTGAGCTTGACGTCCTCCTGGAGGATCGGCCCGACCGCGGTGACGACACCGCGGCCGCCCTTGCCGACCAGCGCCATCATCGGGGCGACGAGGTCGCCGGTGGCCACGCCGGTGGCGAGGATCGCCTTCTCGGCGTTGGCGCCCCAGGTGAGCTCGCCGACCTTCGCCGCGGCCTCCTCGATGGACGCCGCGGCGTGGGTGGCGCCGAACGTCGCGGCCTTGTCCCGCTTCCAGTCGACCGGGTCGACCGCGACGACGTGCCGGGCACCGGCCATGGCCGCGCCCTGCACGGCGTTCATGCCGATGCCGCCCAGGCCGATCACGACCACGGTCTCGCCCGGCCGGACGCCCGCGGCGTTGACGGCGGAGCCCCACCCGGTGGTGACGCCGCAGCCGACCAGGGCCGCCTTGTCCAGCGGGAGCCAGTCGTCGATCTTCACGCAGGAGGTCTCGCTGACGACCGTGTACGGCGCGAACGTGCCGACACAGCACATGATCCCCAGGTCCTTGCCGCCCTTGGAGCGGTGCCTCGAGGTGAGGTCGCCCACCTGCCGCCCGGCGAGGAGCAGGGCGCCCAGGTCGCACAGGTGCTGCCGGCCCTGCGCGCACGCCGGGCAGCGCCCGCAGGCCGGGACGAACGACAGCACCACGTGGTCGCCCTCCTTCAGCGTGGTGACGCCGGGACCGACCTCGACGACCTCGCCGGCGCCCTCGTGCCCGCCGATGACCGGGAACTGCTCCAGCTGGAGCAGCGCCGCCGTCTCGGGGTCGAGGACCATGTCCCCGGTGACGAGGTGCTCGTCGGAGTGGCACAGGCCGGACGCCGCGAGCTTGACCTTGACCTCTCCCGCCTTGGGGTCGTCGAGCTCGATGTCCTCGACGCTCCATTCGGTGCGGGGTTCCCACAGGATCGCCGCTCGTGTCTGCACGGTGCCTCCTCAATCGACGGGCCGATCACAAACGAACGCCGCCGGCCGCCTGGCGGCGGCCGCGTCGTAGACCACATCCTGACCGTCCGCCACGCCGCTGCCTAGGGCTCCGGCCCGCGCGTGATGTCAAGGAAAGGTTGACATGGTGCCGATGTCAAGGAATTCTTGACGCCATGAATCGACATGTCCGTATCCCGCCCGCTGGATCGGGGACCTTCTGCCTTCTGCTGTCGCTGACGACGCTCCTTCTCCTGGCGCAGTCCGCGTTCGGCGGCTGGCTTCTGTGGAGCCTGTTCGTCGGGGTCGCGCTCGCGACGTTCATCTTGGGCGCGGTGACGGCGGCCCTCGCGTCGCGCGAGCGCTCGTCCGGTCCCGCCACCGACTCCGACGAGGCGAGGCTGGACGAGCTCGAACCGTTCCCGCCCGTCCCCGGCGACCGTTGAACACCCTCACGGAAGAGCAGGCGAGCGCCATCCGCGAGGCCGTCGCCGAAGCCGTCCTGACCGCCTGCGCGCGGGGACGCGAAGAACTCGACAGCGACCCCGACGCCCATCTGCTCATGGTCACCGCGTCCCGGGTCGCCGCGGAGGAGGCCGGCCGGCTGCTGCGCCAGTCCATCACCGGCGCCCGAACCGCGGGGCACAGCTGGGAGGCCCTCGGACAGCTGCTGGGCATCAGCCGCCAGGCCGCGCAGCAGCGCTTCGGCGCCCCGGCCGCCGGCCGCGGGCGGCCCGACTCCGGCGACGCCCCGCCCCGCAGGGTGCTCAAGCCCCTGAACGCCTTCAACGAGATGGAGGCGCTGGAGCGGGAAGGCCGCCGCGGATGGCACGTCGTCGACTACGGGTACCTCTTCCATCTCGTCGAGGCGTCACCGCACCGGTGGGAGCACCGGCGGATGTGGTGGCCGTCGCGCCGCCGCCGGCGCGCCATGGACGAACAGGGCTGGGAACTGATCGTCCCTTCGGACTTCGACTCGCCCTGGGCCTACTACAAGCGCGCCCTGGACAAACCCGCCGAGCCCGGCTCCTGAGCGGATGGACGCCGGTGCTCAGGCCTCCCGGGTGAAGTCGCCGTATGCCGGCTTGCCCGCCGGCCGGTACACGCTGAGCACGGAACCGGAGCCGGTCGCCTCCGAGCTGACCAGCCTGAGCGCGGCCGGGACGCGGCCCGGCTCGAAGAGGCGCTTGCCGCTTCCCAGGATCACCGGGTAGGTCCACAACCGGAGTTCGTCGATCAGGCCGTGGTCGAGCAGCGTCTGGGCGAGGCGGCCACTGCCGTGGACCTGCAGTTCCCGGCCCGGCCTGCTCCTGAGCGCCGCGACCTCCTCGACGCCCTTGACGACGGTCGTGTTGTTCCAGCCGGGCTCGTCCAGGGTGGTGGAGACGACGTACTTGGGAAGGGTGTTGAGACGGGACGCGATCGGATCGTCGGGGTCGGTGACCGTCGGCCAGTAGGCCGCGAAGATGTCGTAGGTCCTCCGGCCCAGGAGGAACCCGTCGGCCCTGGCGAACCAGTCGGCGGTGGCTCGGTAGAGCTCCTTGTCCGCATAGGGGAACTGCCACCCGCCGTGCTCGAAACCGCCGCTGCGGTCCTCGTCCGGCATCCCGGGGCCCTGCATCACCCCGTCCAACGTCAAGAACACCGCCAAGGTGATCTCCATTGCCTGCTCCCTTCGTGGTCCGTGTACCCATATGGACACGCGAGCGCCGGCGAACTCATCGGCCCGGCGGGACGGGCGCCGGCAGTGACTGCTCGGCCCAGATCGTCTTTCCGGCGCCGGTCTGCCGGCTGCCCCAGCGCCGGCTGAGCTGGGCGACCAGCAGCAGACCGCGGCCGCCCTCGTCGTAGGCATGGGCCCGGCGCAGGTGCGGCGAGGTGGAACTGGCGTCCGACACCTCGCAGATCAGCGCGCGGTCGCGGATCAGCCGCAGCCGGATGGGCGGCTCGCCGTACCGGATGGCGTTGGTGATCAGCTCGCTGACGATCAGCTCGGTGACGAAGCCGGCCTCGTCCAGCCCCCACTCGCTCAGCCGCGCGGTGGCGTTCTGCCGGGCGGTGGCCACCTGGGCGGGGTCCGGCGGCACGTCCCAGGCGGCGACCTGGCCGGCGTCCAGGGCACGGGTCCGGGCCACCAGCAGGGCGACGTCGTCGCCGGGCCGCTCGGGCAGCAGGGTCTTCAGCATCCTGTCGCAAACGGCGTTCAGCGAGTCGGCGGGAAGCGCCAGTGTCCGGCACAGTTCGGCGGTGCCGCGGTCGACGTCGCGGGTACGGCCCTCGATCAGCCCGTCGGTGTAGAGGGCGATCAGGGAGCCCTCGCGCAGCTCGAGCCGGGTCGCCTCGAAGGGCAGGCCGCCGACCCCGAGCGGCGGCCCGGTCGACATCTCGACCAGCCGCGCCGTGCCGCCCGGCTGCAGGACCGCCGGCGGCGGATGCCCGGCGCTGGCCAGGGACAGGCAGCGCGAGACCGGATCGTAGACCGCGTACAGGCAGGTGCCGCCCAGCTCCGCGACGTCCTCGTCGCTGTCCTCGCTCGCCAGGTGGATGACCAGATCGTCGAGGTAGGTGAGGAGCTCGTCCGGCGGCAGGTCCACGTCGGCGAGGGTCCGCACCGCGGTGCGGAGACGTCCCATGGTCGCCGAGGAGTGGATGCCGTGCCCCACCACGTCCCCGACGACCAGGGCGACCCGGCTGCCGGACAGCGGGATCACGTCGAACCAGTCGCCGCCGACTCCCGCCAGGGAACCTGCCGGGAGATAGCGGTGGGCCACCTCCAGCGCGGCCTGCCCGGGCAGGTGCTGGGGCAGCAGGCTGTGCTGGAGGGTGAGCGCGGTCGCCCGTTCCCGGGTGAACCTGTGGGCATTGTCGACGCAGACGGCGGCTCGGCTCGCGAGTTCCTCGGCGAACGCCACATCGTCGCCGGTGTAGGGGTTCGGGTTCAGCGCGCGGACGAACACCGCGACGCCGAGCGTGGTGCCCCGGGCCCGCAGCGGCACCGCCAGCAGCGAATGGACGCTCGCCTCGTGTTCGCGGATCTTCGAGATCCGCCCCGCGTGACCGGCGATCCACCGGTCGAAATCCGGTTCCGCGGCCCCGCTGAGCACCGGCTGCCCGTCCGCCACCGCCCGGGCGGGCGGTGAGAACGGCGGGTAGGCGTCCACCTCGCCCAGCCCGACGACGGCCTCCGGCGTGCCTTCGGTGGGGGACCGGTGCGCGACCCTCCGCAGCACGAGGCCGGCGCGCCCGTCCGCCACTTCGGGCGCCTCCGTTCTCAGCACCCAGTCGAGCAGGTCGATGCTGGCGAAGTCGGCGAACCGCGGGACGAGCACCTCCACCAGTTCCTCAGCGGTCCGCACCACGTCCAGGGTGCTGCCGATGGTGGCCGCGGCCTCGTTCAGGAGGGCCAGCCGCCGCCGGGCCCAGTACTGCTCGCTGCTGTCCAACGCGACCAGGCCGACCGCGAAGACCTCCTCCCCTGAGGCGTCCAGGACCGGCCACATCTCGAGGTTCCAGGCGTGTTCCCGGGATTCGGCCGGAGCACGGGCATAGCTCTCGTAGCGGGCGGGGGCCCCGGTCCTGATCACCTTGCGCTGATACTCCAGGAACCCCTGGGTGGAAGGCTCCCCCGGCAAGATGTCCCCGAAGTGCCTCCCCAGCAACGCCTCCTTGCCGACCCCCATCACCGAAGCACCCACCTCGTTGACCCACAGATAACGCTGCTCGGTGTCGTAGGCGGCCATCGGGATGGACGCCTGCTGGATGACCTGCTCGCCCACCGTCGGCTCCGTGGCGATGAGCACGAACGCCTGCGGTCTGCCGTCCCCGTCCATGACAGTGCACGTCCGGACGGCCAACCGGATGGTGTGCCCGTCCCGGTGCCGCAGGTCCACCACGCCACTGAATGCGGCCGGCACATGCAGTGCAGGCGGGTCCTCGACGAGCAGGTCTGTCGCTTGCCGGCCCACGACGTCCTCGGGCGCGTAGCCGGTCAGCCGCCGGGCCCCTTCGCTCCACCCCGTCACGATGCCCCGCGGGTCGATGATCGCCGTGAGGTCGGCACCCGGCTTATGGCCCACAATGATCTCCACGGTCGCATGGCGTCAACCCGGTGGGTCAGGGGGAGCGAACGCCAGCGACGTCGAGTTCGGCCATGCCCGGAAGCCGCCTGGCCAAACCAGACGAGACGGGCGCGGCCCCATGCCGCGAACGCCCCGCCCCAGTGGACGACCGCTCCTCCCTGACGCCCCTCCCACCCCGCGAACCCCGCTCGCAGCAGCGGGAATATTGGGTTGCTGCGAATTATGTCGGCCGGGCACAGTGGTGAGTGATCGGTGAGGAATGGTGCAACCGGCAGCACACCGCGCTCTGGACGCGGCGATTCAGGTTCGAATCCTGGTTCCTCAGCGGCTCTTTAGCTCAGTTGGAAGAGCGCCTGGTTGAAGCCCAGGAGGCCGAGGTTCGATTCCTCGAGGGGCCACGCCTTCGTAGCTCAGTCGGTCAGAGCAACCGCCTCGTAAGCGGTAGGTCGCCGGTTCGATTCCGGCCGAAGGCTCCTACCCCTCTGACCAGCGAAAACACCGGTAGCGGGTTGATCATCGCAGGTGTACACCTCTTGAACAGAGGAAAACTTTCAGGTGATGGGAACGTCACGTACCCGGCTCTCAGGCTCCGCACGGGCTATGGCCCTGTTGTTGGGCGAGGCTTCCGGCGCGAGGGTAGGTGTGGTCCGGTGAAGTAGAAGCTTGCCAGCCCGGACAACATTGTGTTCCCTTCGGATACACCGCCGGTGAGTTAGAGGCTGACATATCGACACATAATCAGCCCGCGAAGAAGAATGATCTCGAGATGGCGGACCGCCTGCCGTTGGATAGGGCGACAATGTGAGCAGATAGCCGTATATTTGGGATGTCAAGATCATGGTTGACAGCGAGTGAAGCGTCACGGAGGATCGGCCCCACGAGAAACCGCTTAGGTCGCCTGGATTGTGCTTCTGTCTTTTCGGACGGCCGTACACCCGGGAGGGGGGAATCGGTATGAGCGTGGACCGCAAGTCCGTCAGCGTGGAACGCAAGTCGCTGCGCGACCTGGTCGAGGACGAACTCCAGCGCGAGCAGGAGGAGGCTCCGGGCTTCTCCGCTGTGGAGATGGGTAGCGCCACCTACACGAAGATGCTCGGCAAGCGCTACTAGTTTGACCCCGGTCGCTGCGAAAGGGGCTTCCCCTTCCGCAGCGACCTTCTATCGGAGACTTTCCTGGTATGACACATTACACCATTGCCATGCCCTATCTCGATGAATGCGGTGGCGTGTACATCCCGGGCCTCGGCGACGACGGAGCGGCGGTTCGGCTGAATCAGCGCGGGAGCGCGCTGTGGCGCGACCTGGCCGCCACCGGGACTTGCGATATCGCAGACCTGCCGGAGGACGGCCGGGCGTTCGTGCAACTGCTGATCGCCCGAGGTGTGATCAGACCCAGCGAAGACATGGACGGCATTGATGCGGATCGCATTTCTTAACCCTTCGGTCGGGTTCGCCGACCGCCGCAAGTCCATCCCCATCGGCCTCGCCTACATAATGGCGTTCCTGAAATCGCACGGTTACCCGTCCACCGGCTTCGACTTCGGCGACTCGACAACGGGTCCCACCCGGCTGGTGGAGGACTATCGGCTCTGGGAGCACGATCTGGTCGGCATGTCCGTGTACAACGAGTCGTTCCACATCGCCCTCGAGATGGCCCGCCAGATCAAGCGGCGCAACCCCTCCTGCTTCGTCATCATGGGAGGCCCGCAGGCCACCGCCACCCACGAGGTCATCATCCGCGACCACCGCGACATCGACGCGGTCGTGCGCAAGGAAGGCGAACATCCCGCGCTGGAGCTGGTCCGGTGCCTGGAGGCCGGCGACGAGTTGGCCGCGGTCCCCAACCTCACCTGGCGCAAGGCCGGCGAGGTCCGGGCCAACCCCGAGATGCCGGCATTCGATGATCTCGACGCCCTGCCGTTTCCCGCGGCGGAGTTCATCACCGACCGGGAGTACGGTCGGCTTCACTTCTACGACGGCCTCCGCGACGAACTGCGCCCCGCGCTGACGATCAACACTTCGCGCAGCTGCCCCTACAACTGCAGTTTCTGCGGAGTCCTCACCATCGGACGACGTTACCGTTCGCGCAGTCCGGAGAGCGTCGTCGAGGAGCTTGAGTTCTTCCGGCGGCACGACGGCGTCGACTACCGGCACGTCTACTTCAGCGATGCCAACTTCTTCGTGCAGGCCATGCGGGCATTGGAAATAGTCCGGGCGCTCCACGAAGCCGACGACCGCATCACCTTCAGCTTCGGCACCCGGGTCAATCAGGTGCTCAAAGCCCAGGACGTGATCCGGGACATGCTTCCGCTGGGACTTCGATTCATCGAACTGGGCGTGGAGAGCGCCTCGCCGAGCGTGCTGGAACGTCTCGCCAAGGGCGTCGATCCCGATGTCAACGACGCGGCCGTGTCGTTCCTGACCCGCACCGGTGTCGAAATCGCACTCGACTTCATCATGGTCGACCCGGCGAGCACCGTCGAGGACCTGCGGCTGAACATGGCCTTCATCGAACGTCACTTCCTCGACCACTACCCCCATGAGCACTTCTACACCAGCCTCGCGCTGTACGAGGGCACGCCCATTCGCCAGTTCTACGAGCAACGTTGGCGCAAGCCCTTCCCGACGGGCATGTTGCCGGACACGGCGGACCTGTTCGAACGCCCGGAACTGCGCACCTGGTGGAGGTCGGCCCAAGAATTCCAGAGCCGGTACCAGGGGAGGATCGACCAACTCCTGGCCAAATGCGAGACCCTGCTCAAGCACCCCCGTGCCGTGGAATGCCTTCGCCGCCGCACCGGGCCGTGGACGGAGTTGTCCTGCCTGCAACTGGACAGCATCACGCTGCGGCACGCGCCGGTGATGTTCTTCCGCCGCCTGGTGGATCAGCTCGCCGCGGGCAGCAAGCCCGACACGCTCGAGGAGATCGGCCTGCACGGATTCGGACGCCGCACGACGACGCTTGACGACCTGATCGCCTCAGCGGCCGAGGCGCTGGAGCGGTTGAGCGACCGACTCGGTCTGGAGCGGGACGAACTCGACCGCGCCCTGCGGGTTTCCGGGGCCGCGTACCAATGAGCGAGCGAGTCGGCTGTACTCCACTCGTCCCGAGGCCGGAGGCTCGGTGAGAAGTAGGCGTCCACGCAGGGACCTCGCGGTCGTCACCACTGCCTACGGCTTCTCCATGCTCGGCACCACGGCGGCGTTCCTGGCCATGGTCCTGCACCTGCGTCACGACGGCAGCGGCTGGGTGACCGCGCTGCTACTCGCCGAACTCACCCCGTTCATCCTCATGGGGGCACTGGCCGGATGGCTCGTCGACCGCCTGGAAGCA
Source organism: Actinomadura vinacea (assembly GCF_039532545.1). Taxonomy (NCBI): domain Bacteria; kingdom Bacillati; phylum Actinomycetota; class Actinomycetes; order Streptosporangiales; family Thermomonosporaceae; genus Actinomadura; species Actinomadura vinacea. The sequence continues at coordinate 357,129 of NZ_BAAARW010000002.1, forward strand.
CGGGCGCTTCTGATCGTCGTGAGCATCGGCCAAGCGATCGTCAGCGTGGCGTTGAGCATGGCGAGCAGCCCGATCGCCATCGTCGCGCTGGTCGCGCTCTTGGGCACTCAGGCGGCGGTGGAACGTCCGGCGGCGGGCGCCCTCGTGCCGCACATCACCGGGGAGGAGCACGCCACACGCGGCTACGCACGGCTGAGCACCGGCAGGGCCCTGGGCTCCATCGGCGGCCCCGCGATCGGCGGATTCGTCAGCGTGGCCGGCGAGACCCGCGCCGCGCTCCTGATCAATGCGGCCAGCTTCCTCATCCTGGCGCTGGCCCTGACCACCGTCGGCGCGCGCCGACGGCCCAGCGGTCCGCCCGGCGGCGATGGCGGCGTCGGCGACTCCGTCGAGGCCGGATTCCGCTTCCTGGTGCGCCAGCCGGTCCTGCGCCTGGCCATCCCGCTGACGGCCTTGGCCGCCGGCATCGCCCTGGCCGACAACGTCGCCGCCCCCTACCGGTTCGCTGACGACTTCGCCGTCGGCGCCGTCGGATTCGGCGTCTATGAAGCGCTGTACTCCGTCTGCGAACTCATCGGCATCCAGGCATTCACATCGAAGCTCAGCCGAGGACGTGAGGAAAAACTGCTGGCGGCGGGCAACCTGATGCTCGGCCTTGGGGTCTTGGGAATCGGGCTGGCCGGAAACTACCCGCTCGCGCTGGCCGCGGCCGTCATCGGAGGCGTGGGAAACGGAATGAGCAACGCGGGAGAAGGGGTCGTGATCCGGCTATGCACCCCCGAAGCACTCCGAGGACGCGCCTTCGCCGCGAGCGGGGCGCTTGTTCAAACGGCCTCCATCGGCGGAGCCATGGCAGGTGCCCCGGCCGTCGCCGTGTTCGGAGCCGCCGGCACCATGGTGATCTTCGGCTCCCTGGCCGCCGCCGTGGCCGCCGTCGGCGTGGTGGTCGCTCTCAGTCGCACCACCGCACTGGTACCGGAAGGCAAGTCGTGATCGCCTGCTCCCTGCGCCTCACCCAGGGGCCGAGGGGATGAACACCGCTGGAGCCGAAAGGACCGTGACATGCGTGATCTACGAGCCGTGACGACGCATGTGTCGGTAAGTGAACTCCTTGCGACCACGGCCGCCGAGCGCCCGGACGGCCCTCTGGCGGCCCGCGTGGCCCTGTCGCCGGAATACCGCGTCACCGCCGAACGGGTGGACACCTGGCTCGACCGGGGCCAGATCACCACGGCAGCGGTCTCCTTTTCCCGGGACAACAGCGCGGCTCCCTTGTCCCTCATGTCCTCCGATGTGGAAGTCCAGGGCAGACGATGGCCGTTCCTGATATCGGCGGACAAGGCGCGGCTCCTCGTCAAAGACGGCCACACGATGGTTCTCAGCTGTCCGGAGCTGTGGGAGGAGAACCTGCGGCGCATGTCGCTGGAAACGGTCGAGGCCATGGTCGCCTCGCTCAACACGATGATCTTCCTCACCCCTCCCGGCACCAGCGGCTTCCACCAGCACAGAGACCGAGACGACTACGTCGTCGTGGTGCAGACCGAGGGAACGAAGATCTGGCGGCTCTACGACGCCCCACCGCACGGCTGGACCGAAGACGACGACACACGCCCCGCACCGGAGTCACTGTCGGCCGAAGTGAAACTCGAGGTGGGGGACACCCTGGTCATCCCGCGAGGCTGGGGCCACGCCGCGTCCGCCGATCCCAGCACTCTCTCGATCCATCTGTCTTTCGGCATCAATTACGTTTCACCCGCGCACATGCTCCGCGTCGCCCTCATCAACACGTTGCGAAATATGCGAGAATCCGCAACTCTGGAGGAGACCCAGTCCGCTTATCTTGAAATCCTGGACGAGTTCGAGAATTCCGATGCCGACGCTCTGGTGAAGGAGTTCATCAGCGCCCAGTACCGGACCGGAGACGTAAGACTGCGCGACATCGCCGGCCGGTGACTCCGACCAGCACGACGAAACGCCTTGGCGGACGGGCCAACGCTGCCGCCTGCAGGACCGGCCGTGGCGAGGCTCCTCGCGCAAACCGGACGTGACAGCCAGTCCGAGACTGGCAGTCGGCGTACTCAGCTGACGCGGCAGGTGAACCTGACCCGTTTGGACGCCTTCGTCCGGTCAGGTCTGAAGTGGGTCGGGTGCCGGGAGGCAGTCGAGGAGGGCGCCCACCAGCGGGCGGTGGTCGGCGTTCCACACCGCGTTCAGGTCCAGGATGGGCACCGGGGCGTAGAGCCGTACCGACGTGGTGCGCGGACCGCCCCGGCCGGCGGCCCCGAACCTGCCGCGCACCGCGGAGGCGAAGCCGACCACCGGCTTGACGGCGGCGACGATGGCCGTGGCGCCCGGGTCGTCCACCTCCTCCGCGACGTTCAGCTCGATGCCGCTGGCCCGCGCCGCCGCGAAGATCGCGTCGTACATCGCCGCCGACTGCGTCCTGCGGAACAGGATGCACTCCTCGCCTGCCAGCTCCACGAACGCCGCGTCCTCCCGGCCGGCCCAGTGGTGCTCCAGGCCCACGACCGCCACCAGCGGCACGCGCAGCAGGAGACGGCTCCGCATCCCGGCGGCCGCGGGCCGGCCGTAGACCATGGCGACATCGAGACGTCCCCGGGCGAGCGCGTCCAGTTGCGGGCCCGTCCGCATGCTGACCATGTCCAGCCCGATGCCGGGGTGGCGTGCGTTGAAGCGGGCCAGCGTGCCGGGGAGGACCCGCTGGCCTGCGGGGAAGTTGTAACCGACCCTGATGGTCCCGGTACGGCCCGCCGCCGCGGACACCGCCGCCTCCCGGGCCCGCTGCACCCTGATCACGATGTCCTGGCCGACCTCGCGGAAGGCCTCTCCGGCGGGCGTCAGGCGTACCTCGTGCGAGTTCCTGGAGACCAGCTCGACTCCGACCGAGCGCTCCAGGCGTTGCAGGTGCTGGCTCAGCGAGGGCTGGGCCAGGTGGAGCCGGGCGGCGGCGCGGCCGAAGTGCAGTTCGTCGGCGATGGCGAGGAACGAGATGAGGTGACGCAGTTCCACGGTGGCCGAGGCTAACGGGGGCGGGCGTGCAACCGGTGAACGGATCAGGTCGTGACAGTGACCGGCAGCGACAGGATGCCCCGGTGGATCAGGCTGGGCTGGTACTCGACCTCGTCGGTCGCCAGGGTCAGCTCGGGTGCGCGGTCCAGGAGCGTCCGGATCGCCGCCTCGGCCTCGATACGGGCCAGCGGTGCGCCGACGCAGTAGTGGACGCCGAGGCTGAAGCCCAGGTGGCGGCGTGCGGGCCTGGTCCCGGCGTAACGGGTGACGTCGAACGCGTCGGCGTCCGGGTAGACGCGCTCGTCGCGGCTCGCCGACGCGGTCAGCACGATCACCCCGTCCCCGCGCCGGAACTCGCGCCCGCCGACGGTGGTGTCGTTCAGGGCGACCCGGATCGTGAACTGGGTCGGCGCGTCGTAGCGCAGCATCTCGTCCAGGGCCGCGGGGATCAGCTCGGGGCGCTCGCGCAGCAGCGCGAGCTGGCCGGGGTTGCGCAGCAGCGCGAGCATGCCGTTGCCGATCAGGTTGATCGAGGTCTCCATCCCGGCGACCAGCAGCAGCACGCACAGCCCCACCACCTCGGCCTCGGTCAGGGTGTCGCCCTCCTGCTCCACCGCGACCAGCTCGCTCAGCAGGTCCGGGGTGGGCTCCGCGCGCTTGCGGGCGATCAGCTCGGCGAAGTGCCCCATGCACTCCCGGGCGGCCTGCGTCCTGGCCTCGATGTCCTCCTCCGGCAGCAGCGTGTCGGGGTCGCTGCCCCGGGCGATGGCCAGCTGCCAGCGGCGGAACCGCTCGCCGTCGGCCAGGTCGCCGCCGAGCAGGCGGCCGGGGATCATCGCCACCGCGAGCGGCACCGCCAGGTCGTTCAGCACGTCGAGGCTTCCGCGCCGCACGGCCGCGTCCACCAGCTCGTCGACCACCTGGTTCGCGAGCGGCACCATCTCGGCCACCGTCCGCGGGGTGAACGCCTTGTTCACCAGCCCGCGCAGCCGGGCGTGCTCGGGCGGGTCCATCCGGACGAAGGAGCCGGGGATGGCCGCGACGGCGTCCCGGAACGGGCTGATGCCCGCGGAGTAGCCGTGACCCCAGTCGGAGCCGGTCAGGACGGCCGCGCACTCCTCATACCGGGTGACCAGCGTGACCGGCACGTCGCCGAGGTGGAACGGGATCAGCGCGGCCTCGTCGCGGGCCTTGCGGTAGAGGGAGTAGGGGTCGGTGCGGTATGCGGGATCGGAAAAGGTGAACACGGTGTTCCTCCTCGTTCGGTCAGCCTTCGACCCGGACGTGCAGTTCTGACATGCCGCGCACGACCAGGTTCGGCCGGTAGGGGGGCGGGTCGTTCAGCAGGGTGATCGCGGAGACCCGCTCGGCGATGGCGCGCATGGCCACCTCCATCTCCAGCCGTGCCAGCGGAGCACCGAGGCAGTAGTGCAGGCCGAGGCCGAACGAGAGGTGCCGCTTCGTCTTCGCGTCCTGGCGGCCGCTCGCGTAACGGGTCAGGTCGAGCCGGTCCGCGCCGGGGAACGCCTCGGGGTCCCGGTTGGCGGAGGCGAGGAGCACGATGACGCTGTCGCCCGGGGCGAACTCCTGGCCGGACACCGTCAGTTCCTCCCGTGCCGTACGGGTCGTGAGGTGGACGGGGGCGTCGTACCGGAGGATCTCGTCGGCGGCGGCCGCGGCGAGGCCGGGCTCGGCGCGCAGCAGGTCGAACTGGCCGGGGTCGCGGATCAGCGCGAGCACCCCGTTGCCGATGAGGTTCACGGTGGTCTCGTGGCCGGCCACGACCAGGATGAGCAGGGTGCCGAGCAGCTCGGTGGTCGTCATCCGGACCCCGGCGGCCTCGGCCTGGACCAGCGCGGTGATCAGGTCGTCCTGGGGCCGTGCCCGCCGCTGCTCGACCAGGTCGCCGAAGAACCCGGTGAACTCGTGCACCGACCGGGTGCGCGCCGCCAGCTCCTCGGGCGACAGCAGCGCGTCCGGGTCCAGGCCCCGCGCGATGCCGCCCGACATCGAGCGGATGGCCTCGTGCGCGTCGGCGGGCACGCCGAGCAGCTCGCACACCATGGTCAGCGGCAGCGGGTAGGCCAGCGCCTCCAGCAGGTCCACCTCGCCCGCGGCGAGGATCTTGTCCATCAGGTCCGCGACCAGCCGCTCCGCCCGGCCGCGCATGCCCTCGATGGTGCGCGCGGTGAAGGCCTTGCTGACCAGGCCGCGCAGCCGGGTGTGGTCCGGAGGCTCCATCCACAGGAACGAGGCGGGCAGCTCGACGTCGCTCTCGGCGTGCAGCAGCTCCCTTTCCTCGGCGTGGCTCCATCGCGGGTCCTGCATGATCGCCGCCGCCTCGGTGTAGCGCGGCACCAGCCGGGCGCCGAGCGGCCCGGGCACGAAGGCGCCCTCGTCGCGCAGCACCCGGTAGGCACGGTACGGGTCGTGCCGGCAGCGCGGGTCGACGCTGTCGATGACGGCCTGCTGAACATCCGGATTCATTTCACCGCTCCGAATTTCGGTGGGCGTGTCGTCGTCCGGCAATAATCGGGGGCGGCGCCCGCGGCGGGCAATGTGGAATGAGCGTTGCCTATCACGCAATTGCAAGATCCCCGATCGCGGCCTTTATTTACTGGTCATTCATTTCGGGGCCACGCATGGCTGCTGGGGTCGAAGGCATGGATTCCGCATGGAATGGTGAGACGCTGCCCGCCCGGCTGCGGGAGGTCGCCGCGGCGCACGCCGCGGTGTCCGCGCGGTTCTGGACGGAGTCGGAGACCATCACCTACCGGGAGCTGGACCGCGACGCGCGGTCGATGGCCGGCGCCCTCGCCGCGCGCGGGGTGGGGCGGGGCGAGCCGGTGGGCATCCTCTGCCCCAACGCGCCGGAGTTCCTGGTCGGCCTGTTCGCGGTGCTCGCCGCCGGAGGCGCGGCCGCCCCGATGCCGCTGCCGATGGGGGCGGGCGGGCACGACCGGCTGGCCGCCATCGCCGAGGCGGCGGGTATGCGCCGGGTCATCGTGTCGCACCGTTTCGGGGCCGCCGACACGTTCGCCGGCCTGCTCCCGGGGGTCGAGGCGATCGAGACCTCGGCGCGGCCCGACGACGCCGGGAGCGCGGCGCTGCCCGCCGTCGGGCCCGACGACCTGGCGATCGTCCAGTTCACCTCGGGGAGCACCGCGCGTCCCAAGGGCGTGCGCCTCACCCACCGCAACGTGATGAGCGGGCTGACCGCCATCAGCGAGGGCATCGGCCTCGGGCCGGGCGACGGAGGCGGCTTCTGGCTGCCGCTCTTCCACGACATGGGCCTGTTCGGGACGCTCTCGGCGGTGTTCGCGGGCATCCCCGCGCACATCTGGTCGCCGCTGTCGTTCGTCAAGAATCCCGCCCGGTGGCTGCGCGAGTTCGCCGCGAGCGGGGCGACCATCAGCGCGATGCCCAACTTCGGGTACGACCAGCTCCTGGGCGCCGTCTTGCCCGACGAGGCCGCCGAGCTCGACCTGCGGCACTGGCGGATCTCCTTCAACGGCGCCGAGCCCATCTCGCACGGCTCCGTCCAGTCCTTCCTCGACCGGTTCGCGCCCGCCGGGTTCGCCCCGGAGGCCATGTTCGGCGTCTACGGCATGGCCGAGGCCACGCTCGCGGTCACGTTCCCCCCGCTGGGCCGCGCGCCGCTGTTCGAGTGGGTGGACCGCGCCGAACTCACCGCCACGGGCCTGGCCGTACCCGTCGCGAGGGACGCCGCCGGCGCCCGCGCGATCGCCGGAGTGGGCCGGCCGGTCGCGGGCGTCCGGCTGCGGATCACGGACCCCGACACCGGGACGGACCGGCCGGACGGCGAGGTGGGGGAGATCCTCATCCAGGGCGCGCCCGTCACACCCGGCTACCTGCCCGCGCCGACGGCCGACGACTTCGCGGACGGCTGGCTGCGCACCGGGGATCTGGGCTACCGGCGCGGGGACGAGGTCTTCGTCACCGGCCGCCGCAAGGAAATGATCATCGTCCGGGGGGCGAACGTCTACCCGCAGGACGTCGAGGCCGTCGCCCGCGAGGTCCCCGGCGTCTTCCGCCGGCGGTGCGTGGCGGTGGCCGCGCCGGACGGCTCGGAGTCCATGCTCGTCATCGCCGAGTCCACGCTGACCGGCGCCGAGGCCGATGCCCTGCGGGCCGGGCTGGCCGCGCGGATCGGCACCGAGCTCGGCCTGGCCGCGGTCACCGTCCACCTGGTGCCGCCGCGTTCCATTCCGCGCACCAGCAGCGGCAAGGTCCGGCGCCTCGCCGCCCGCGACCTGCTCGTCCCAGTTCCCTGATTAGGAGTCTCGGTGCACAGCTTCGACGTCTTCCGCCACTACGAACGCCAGCACTGGAAGCTCGGCGACCTCGAACTCGACACGATCGACCGCGACCAGGTGCGCCCGGAGTACGTGACCCTCGCCAAGAGCGCGACGATGGGGGAGTCCAACGTCATCGCCGCGGTGCACGGTTTCCTCCGCGAGTTCGCCGACGACTACGACTTCTCCACGTTCGCCGTGGTGTGGGGCCAGCAGGAGGTCCAGCACCACTACGCGTTCCGCGCGTGGCTGGCCGCCGTCGGCGAGGCCGTCGACGACCGCGCGGTGGCCTTGATGCTGGACCCGTACGCGCCCGGGACGACGCCGTCGGCCACCCTCGCCACCAACATCATCTCCGAGCTGACCGTGAACCACGTGTACCGCGCGGTCTCCGGCTGGGTGACCGAGCCCGTGCTCAGGACGCTGCTGCTGAACGCCAGCCGCGACGAGGCCGCGCACGCGCGCGAGTTCATCCACTACGCGACGCAGCGGCTCGCGGTGCGGCCCGAGGAGCTGCCCTCGGTCCTGGAGACGCTGTACGTATACAGCTCCGAGGCGAAGATCAAGCACCCGGTGAGCACCTTCAAGTCGGGCATCACCGAGCTCGGCGAGCACGAGACGATCGACACCGGCTTCGAGCTGTTCCTGGAGAAGGTCGCGGCCGAAGGGGAGCTGGACACGCTGCACGGCAAGGTCCGGCGCACGTTCGGCGGCATGACCGGACTCGACCTGAGCACCAACGGCAAGGTCCGCCGGGCGCTCGCCGAGGCGCTGGCCGCCTGATGGGCATCAAGGTGCCGTGGTCGGTGCTGCCCGACTACCGCTGCTTCGGCTGCTCCCCGCACAACCCCGCCGGGCTGGGCCTCACCTTCACCCCGAACCCGGAGGGCGTCCAGGCACGGTTCCGGCTCGACCGGGGATTCGAGTCCTATCCGGGTGTGGTGCACGGCGGGCTCGTCGGCGTGATCTGCGACGAGACCATGGGCAACCTGATCGTCCTCGACCGCCGCCGCACCGCCTTCACCGTCTCCCTCCGCACGAGGTTCGTCGCGCCGCTGCTGGTCGACCGCGACTACGTGTGCGTCGCCCGGCTGCACGACGGGCCCGAGGCGCCGCTGATCCACGCCTCGGCGGAGGTGGTGGACGCCGAGGGCGACATGTGCGCCACGGCCACCGCCACCTACCAGCCGTTCACCCTGCAGGACGTGCGCGACCAGCTCACGCTCGGCGACGACGAGGTCGCCCTCCTCACTCAAGCACTCACCGCGAACGGAGCCTGAAATGCACACCCTCGACGAGCTGATCCAGACGATCACCGACATCGCCGCGGCCGAGACCGGCCTGCCCGTCGCCGACCTCGGACCCGACCTCGACCTGCGGGGCGTCGCGGGCGTCGACTCGGTGAAGGTGCTCCGCATGATCGCCAAGATCGAGCGCGCCTACGACATCGAGCTGGAGGACGAGGACGTGTTCAGCGTCGCCACCGTCCGCGACGTCGCCCTCGTGGTCGACAAGTCCCTGCGGGAGCCGGCGTGACCGTCGCGGAGACCAACCAGCACTACGACCTCGACCCCGAGATCTTCGGCCGGTTCCTGGACCCGCTGCGCAAGTACAGCTCGGCGCTGTATCTCGACGACGGCGACTCCCTGGCCGAGGCGCAGGAGCACAAGCTGCGGTTCGTGGCCGGACGGCTCGGCCTGGACGGCGGCGAGCGGCTGCTCGACGTGGGCTGCGGCTGGGGCGCGCTGATCCTGTTCATGGCCCGCGAGTACGGCTGCGCCTCGCTCGGGGTGAGCCCGGCCGCGCGCCAGCACGACTACATCGCCGGCCGCTCCGCCGAGCTCGGGGTCGGTGACCTGGTGAGCACCCGGGTCGGGCATTTCGAGGACCTCGACCTGCCCGAGCGGTCGTTCGACGCGGTCACCATGCTCGGGTCGATCGTGCACATGCCCGACCTGGACGCGGTGTTCGGCAAGGCCCGCGCCGTCCTGCGCCGCAAGGGCACGCTGTACGTGTCGGAGAGCTGCTTCCGGAGCGCGGCCGCGCACGCGGCGTTCGACCGGCGCGCCGGGACCGGTTTCGTCCGTGAGGAGATCTTCGGCTGGGGCGACATGCGCCCGCTGTCGGAGCTGGTCGCCGCCGCGGAGGGCGCCGGGTTCACGATCGTCGCGGTGGACGACCTCACCGACCACTACCGCCGCACGATCGACGACTGGCTGGCGAACGTGGACGCCGCGGCCGCCGAGCTCGACGCCCTCGGCCCGGGGCTGGCCGGCCGGCTGCGGCACTACCTGGAGATCGCCAACGCGGGCTGGGGCTACACCACCAAGCACTACGCCCTGACCTGCCGCAACTCCCGCTGACCCCGATCGGAGAGAAACCCGTGCAGCAGCTGCTCGATCCCGCCGACGTCGCCGAGGCCGTGGACGGCTTCATGGCCGCCACGTCCGCGGCCCGCGCCTGGGACGTGGAGACCGCCTTCGACTGGACGGCGGCGGACGCGGGCCGGCTGACCGAGGGGCAGCGCTCCGCGGTCCAGTTCGTCACCATCATCGAAGACCATCTGCCCGGCTACTTCGACGTCTACCACCGCAGCTTCCCCGTCGACGACACCGTCGACCCGGCCGAGTTCGAGCACAACAGGGAGCTGTACCACTTCACCGTCCGCTGGGCGGCGGAGGAGGACACGCACGCCCGCGCGCTCGCCCGTTACCAGCGGGCGAGCGGCATGGCAAACCGTGACCTGCTCCGGGGCGAGCTGGCGGCGGAGGGGCGGAAGCGGTTCGACCTGCCCTACGAGCACCCGGTGCAGTTCTTCGCTTACGCCCTCGTCCAGGAGAAGGCGACCCAGATCTACTACCAGCACCTGCGCGAGGTCTCCGGCGACCCGGTGCTCGGAGCCGTGCTGACCCGGCTCGCCAGGGACGAGGCCCGCCATTTCACGTTCATGGCCGACATGGTGGGCCGGTACCTGCGCGCGCAGGGGGACGCGGCCGTCGAGCCGATCCGGGACGTGATCGCGGCGTTCCGCATGCCGCTCGCGGACACCATGCGCGGCTACTGGCGCTGGGCGCTGAAGATCGCCGACGTGGCGAGCTACGACCACACCGGCGCCTACGAGCACCTGATCAAGGTGATCGACCGGGCCGTGGACGCCAAGTCCGACCGTCTGACCGAGCTGACCGGGTTCATCGGCGAGTGCGGCGCCCTCGCCCGCTGACGCGGATCAACGGAGGATCATGCAGGTGCACGAGCCGTGCGCGATCAGCCTGTCCTTGGGGTCGGTGATCCGGGCCTCGGCCGTCGCCGTGCGGCGCCCCACGTGCACGGTCCGGGCCACGCAGGTCAGCCGGTCGGTCTCCGGGTCGGGGACGAAGCCGCCGGCGACGCGGTCCAGGCCCAGGGCGACCGCCCGGGTGAAGTTCACCTTCAGTTCCAGGGTCGTGTACCCGACGCCGTCTTCGAGGGTGGTGAACACGGCGCTGCCCATGGCGGTGTCCATCAGCGTGGCCAGGACACCGCCGTGCACGGTGAACAGGGCGTTGATGGTGGCCGGGTTGGCGTCCAGGACGTACACCGCGAGCCCCTCCTCAAGGGACTCCACGTCGATCCCGAGCGAGGCGCCGACTCCGAGCCCCTCGCGGATCCCCTGGTCGAGCACGGTGCGCAGTTCGTGGATGCGGGCGGCGGTCCGGTTCGCGTTCATGGGTCGGATTCGAGCAGGAACGAATGGACGCCGGGTGAATGCCACGTGGCGGAATACCGGTGATGCGGAACTCCGATCGCGTGATTGCGGTGAGAGTTTCATTTCACCGATAATTCGCTCCCGCCCGCCCCCATCGTTACCCGCGGCTGCGCCAGCCTGGTGAGGACCTGGGAGGTCGTAATGGAGTTCCGCCACCTTCGTTCCTTCCTCGCCCTGACCGAGGAACTGCATTTCGGCAGAGCCGCCGCCAAGCTCCATCTCACTCAGCCCTCGTTGAGCCAGCAACTACAAAGACTCGAACGCAAACTGAGCGTGACCCTGCTCGAAAGGACGTCGCACGAGGTGCGGCTGACGCCCGCCGGCGAGGTCTTCCGCGACCACGCCCGCGTGATCGTCCAGCGGATGGACGGTGCCGCGCAGGCCGCCCGGGAGGCCGCGGCAGGCCGCCACGGGACCGTCCGGGTCGGCTACAACTTCTCGGCCTGGCAGATGATCCTGCCCAAGGTGCTCGCCCGGATGCACGAGCGGCATCCGCGGATCACCGTGAAGCTGTCGGAGATGCGGTCGGGGGTGGCGCAGGCCGCCCTCGCGGCCGGTGAGCTGGACCTCGTGTTCGGCCATGGCAGGCCCACCGCCGCGGGCCTGCGGCACCGGCGGATGATGGAGGTGCCGATCGTGGCCCTGGTCGGCGCCGGGCATCCCTGGGCGCGCCTGCCCAGGGTCGACTTCGCCGACCTGGCCGGGCAGCGCTGCATCCTGTTCGCCCGGGAACAGAACCCCGCCATGTACGACGCGATCCTCACCGCCGCCGACCGCCGCGGGATCCGGCTCGACGTCGCGCACCACGTGGACGATCTCAACGCCACCGCCCTGGTGGTCGCGACCCAGCCGGTCGTCGCGTTCGTCTCCCGCCATCGCGGCGAGCACGCCGCGGCCGGCGGTCTGGGATCGGTCGCGGTCCCCTTCACCGCGCCCGCGCCCGCCGTGGACCTGCACGTCGTGTGGCGCCCGGGGCAGGGCCCGTCGCCCACGCGCGCGCTGCTGGGCTGCCTGGACGAGATGTCCGTGCTCCAGGGAAGCACCGGACAGGCGAGGTAGGGGTCCCGTGGAGTTCCAGCAGATGGCCTCGTTCCTCGCCGTGGCCGAGGAGCACAACTTCAGCAGGGCCGCGGACCGGCTGGGCGTCGCACAGTCCTCGGTCAGCCTCCAGATCAAGGGGCTGGAACGGGATCTCGGCCTTGAGCTGGTGTCCCGTTCGTCCCGGCCGGTCCGGCTGACCCCCGCCGGCGAGGCGTTCCGCGGCGAGATCAGGCGGGTGCTCGAACTGGCCGACGTCGCCGTCGAGACGGCGCGGTCGGTCGCCGAGGGCCGCAGCGGCGGGCTCCGCGTCGGCTTCAACTTCGCCGCGGGCCAACTGGTGCTGCTCGGTGCGCTGCGGCGCATCAGGGCCGAGCACCCGGGCCTGCGGGTGGATCTGAAGAGCGCGCAGAGCGGGCCGCAACTGCGCGCCCTGGCCGACGGCGGGCTGGACGTCGCGCTGGTGTTCGGCGCGCCGTCGCGGCCCGGATGGCGGTCGACGCAGATCCAGCGGGTGGACCTGATGGCCCTGGTGGGCGAGGAGCACCCCTGGTCACGCCGGGGGAGGGTGAGTTTCCGCGAGCTGGCGGGGCAGTCCTGCGTGCTGTTCGGCCGCGAGCAGTGCCCCGCGATGTACGACGAGATCCAGGCGGTCGCCGCGCGGACCGGGACGCGGCTCGACGTCGCGGAGGAGAGCAACGACCCGCTCGCCACCGCCGTCATGGTGCGCGCGCGGGGGCTCGTGGGCTTCACCTCCGCTCCCCGGTGGGACCAGAGCGTCCGCGCCGGGCTGGTCACCGTGCCGCTGGCCGATCCCACCCCCAGCCTGCCCGTTCACGCGGTCTGGCGGACCGGGACGGCCACCGGGGCCGTCGCGGTGTTCCTGCGCTGCCTCCGAGGCCCGGGCACGGCCGGAGCGGCGACGAACGACAGGGAAACCCATGCCCCCTCATGAACAGGAGCCGACAGTGCGGGAATACTCGGTCGAGGCGCTGGTGGAGATCGCCGACGACGACACGTTGACCGACATGGCGTACGCCTGGGCGCACGCCGACCCCGACCGGGCGGTGCTCGACGAGGTGACCTGCGGGCGGTTCGCCGGGATGGTCCGCGCCCAGGCCAAGGAACTGATCGCGGCAGGTGTGCGGCGCGGCGACCGGGTGGTGGTCCTCGGCCCGACGAGCGTGGCGTGGGCGGTCGCCGACTTCGCGGTGCTCAGCGTCGGCGCGATCACCGTGCCGATCTATCCCACGGCCTCGGCCGAGCAGATCGACGCCGTGCTGCGCGACGCCCGGCCGGCCGCCTGCTTCACCGTCCCGGACAAGCGTGCGCTCGTGGCCGGTGCGGTCCGGAGTGAGGTCCGGGTGTGGACCCTGGGAGAACCCGCCGAGGGCATCGGGGTGGACCTGCCCGACGCCGTCGTCGACGAACGGAGAGCGGAGGTCGGCGCCGACGACATCGCCACCATCGTCTACACCAGCGGCACCACCGGAACGCCCAAGGGCTGCGTGCTGACCCACCGCAACATCCTCGCCGCCGCGGGCAACGTGGTCGCGCTGCTGCCCGAGCTCTTCCGCGGGACGGATGGAGGGGACCGGCCGTCCACGCTGCTGTTCCTGCCGCTCGCGCATGTGTACGGGCGGGTGGTGCTCTTCGGCTGCGTGGCCGCCGGGACCAGGACGGGGCTGGTGGGGAGCCCCAACGCCCTCCTGTCCGCGCTGCCGTCGTTCCGGCCGACGTTCCTGGTCGGCGTCCCGTACATCCTGGAGAAGATCCGCAAGGCGGCGCGGGCGCGGGTCGGGGAGGGGCCGGACGGCGAGGCCGGAGCGTGGGTGCGCGGCCTCCTCGGCGGCAGGCTCACGCACATGATCTGCGGTGGCGCCTCGCTCGACGCCTCCACACTGGACTTCTTCACCCGGACGGGGCTGACCGTTCTCGGCGCGTACGGCCTGACCGAGACCACCTCGACCGTCACCATGAGCGCCCCGTCGGCCAACCGGCCCGGCTCGGTCGGCAGGCCGGTGCCCGGCACGACGGTCGCGGTGGCCGAGGACGGTGAGATCCTGGTCCGCGGTCCCCAGGTTTCCCCCGGCTACTGGCCGGACCATGCCGGGGGCGCTCCGGACGAGTGGGTGCGCACGGGCGACCTGGGCGAGCTCGACCAGGACGGCTATCTGCGCATCACCGGCAGGCGCAAGGAGATCCTGGTCACCAGCGGAGGCAAGAACGTCGCCCCGGCGCCCTTGGAGGACCGGCTGCGGCTGCACCCGCTGGTGTCCAACTGCATGGTCGTCGGCGAAGGCAGACCGTTCGTCACCGCGTTGGTGACGCTCGACCGGACGGCGCTCGGCGAGTGGCGGGGAAGCGACCTGGACACCGAGATCGCCGCCGCGGTCGACTCCGCCAACGCGCTGGTCTCGCGGGCGGAGTCGATCCGGCGGTTCCGCGTCCTGGAGGGCGACTTCACCGTCGAGGGCGGCCAGTTGACCCCGTCACTGCGGCTGCGGCGCGCGGTCATCGAGAAGGAGTACGCGGCGCACATCGAAGCCATGTACCTGCACTGACCGGCTCGACTGACCGGTATGGACTGAGCGCGAAGGGCGCCTGAACGGTCAGGCGCCCTTCATCCAGCAGACGTAGTCGAGGTCCACCTTGCCGACGAGGGTGTCCTGGTCGTCGTGCAGCAAGGCCTTCCCCGTCATCTCGTGACGGGAGTCGCCCGTCCCGGCGAGGATCGACTCGACGACCGCCTCGTCCACCGTGCCGATGGCCCTGATCCGGCCGGAGGCCGGGCGCAGGAAGCTGACCTTGCTCTCGCGCAGCACGAAGCTCTGCACCTGCGCGAAGCGCCGCGCGACCGCGCCGGAGAACGCGCCCGCGCAGGCGACCTCGGCCGCCAGGAACATCGCGCCGGCGTGGACGGTGCCGAGGTGGTTGCGCATCTCGGGCCTGTCGGCGACCTCGGCCACCGCCCGCGCGTGCGCCAGCTCGGTCACCCGGACGCCGACGTGGTTGTTGAACGGCACCACCGAATCGACCATCAGGCGAATCCGCTCGTAGTCGGCCGCGCCGCCGGCGAATGCCGCCTGCGCCTGCAGGATCTCCGCTGAGAACTTACTCTTTGGGGGCATGCCCATAATCTCCGGCAGCATTCGGGAACAGCGGGTTAACCGGTGCTGCACACTACGGGAATCACCCCGATGTGAATGGCGCGATTGGAACGGCAGATAGTCATTGAACCCCGCTCCGCCGCTCATTATAAAGAAAAAGCGAGAATATTGCGGCGATCGTGGGAGTCAAGCAATGTATGACGCAATTGTCGTCGGCGCGCGGTGCGCGGGGTCTCCCGTGGCCATGCTGCTCGCCCGGCGCGGCCACCGCGTCCTGCTGGTCGACAAGGTGACCCAGCCGAGCGACACGGTGTCCACGCACTACATCCAGCAGTACGGCCTCCGCAAGCTCAAGGAGTGGGACCTGCTCGACACCCTCGCGGGCACCGGTGTCACCCCCATGCGGCGGATGACGATCTCCTACCGGGACTCCCTGATCGAGGGCTTCGCCGACCCGCTGGACGGCATCGACGTCACCTACGCGCCCCGGCGCACCGTGCTCGACCCGATCCTGCTGGAAGCCGCCGACGCGGCGGGCGCCGAGGTCCGGCAGGGCCACGCCGTGCGCGAACTGATCGTTGAGGACGGGCGGGTCGCGGGCGTCCAGGGTGCCGACGGCACGCGGGACCGGGCGAGCGTGGTCATCGGCGCCGACGGCAGCGGCTCCCTGGTAGCCCGTCAGGCGGGCGCCGAGATCTACCGCAGCCTGCCCGCCGAGTCGTTCGTCTACTACTCCTACTGGTCCGGCCTGGACATCCACTTCCACAGCCGCATCGGGGTGGACCAGCAGGTCGGCGCGTGGCCCACCGGCGACGGCGGGACGCTGATCGCGATCATGAAGCCGCTGAGCCGCTGGGACGAGTTCCGGAGCGACGTCGAGGGCAACTTCCTGCAGGTCGTCAAGGACGTCGTGCCCGACATCGCCGAGCAGATCGCGGGCGGCGGCGAGCGGACCGAGCCCTTCCACGGCATCCGCTACCCCGACAACTACTACCGCCGCTCCCACGGTCCCGGCTGGGCACTGGTCGGGGACGCCGGCTACCACAAGGACCCCATCACCGGGCAGGGCATCAGCGACGCGTTCGTGCACGCCGAGCTGCTGGCCGACCGGCTGCACGAGGGCCTGGCGGGGGAGCGCCCCATGGCCGAGGCGCTGGCCGACTACGAGCGGGAGCGCGACGAGCGCACGCTCTCGGCGTTCAAGTTCGCGGCCACGATCGGCGCGCTGAAGCTGCCGCCCGAGCTGGAGGCGGTGTTCAACGCGCTCGGCCGCGAGCCCGAGTACGCCCGCGACTTCTTCAACCTCATCGCCGGCGCCATCACCGGCGAGCGGTTCTTCGCCCCGGAGAACGTCGCCCGGATGATCGGGGCCGCGAAGTGACGATCGAGCTGATGACCATCGGCGACAGCTTCGCCGAGGGCCGCGGCGGCGACACGCTGCCCGACGGCACGTTCCGCGGCTGGGTCCCGCAGCTCGCCGAGCGGCTGGACCTGCGCGAGGTGAGCAACCTGGGCGCCTTCGGCGCCACGACCCAGGACGTCGTGGACCGGCAGCTCGCCCAGGCGCTGAGCTGCGACGCGCCGCTGTACGGCGTCACCGTCGGCGGCAACGACCTGGTGGCCCGCGACTTCGACCCCGAGGTCTTCCGCGGCAACCTGCGGCACACCCTGACCAGCCTCACGCTGCGCGGCGCGCGGGTCTTCACCATCAACTGGCCCGACATCCCCGGCAAGGTCCCCGGGCTGTCCGACGGCAAGCGCCGCGCCCTGCGGCTCCGGTTCGCCGACGCCAACGACTTCATGAACAAGCTCGCCGCCGAGCTGGGCGTGCTCTGCTACGACATGGTCGACACCGCTCTGACCAGGGACCCCGCGATGTGGGCCCCCGACGGCATGCACCCGAGCCCGGCCGGACACCAGGTCATCGCGGCGGAGTTCGCCGCCCTGCTCGAAGGACGGCAGTGAACAACCAGATAGCCATCGTCGGCGTCGCCGGCCTGTTCCCCATGGCGCGCGACCACCGCGACTTCTGGCAGAACATCGTCGACGCCGCCGACTGCGTCGAGGACGTGCCCGCCTCCCGCTGGCGGGTCGAGGACTACTACGACCCCGATCCGGACGCGCCCGACAAGACTTACAGCACGCGGGGCGGCTTCGTGCCCGACGTGGCGTTCGACCCGCTCGAATGGGGGCTTCCGCCCAACCAGCTCGAGGTCACCACCGCCGTCCAGATGCTGAGCCTCATGGTGGCCCGCGACCTGCTGCGCGACGCGAGGGCGACCGGTTCCGACTGGTACGATCCGGCCCGCACCGGCGTGGTGCTCGGGGTCGCGGGGCCCACCACGCTGTCGCATCCGCTGGCCGCGCGGCTGAGCACCCCCGTGCTCAAGTCGGTGGTGCGCAGCTGCGGCCTGAGCGAGCAGGACGCCGAGGAGATCGCGTCCCGCTACGTCGAGGCGTTCCCGCCCTGGGAGGAGAACTCCTTCCCCGGCCTGCTCGGCAACGTCATCGCCGGCCGGGTCGCCAACCGGCTCGACCTCGGCGGCATGAACATGACCGTGGACGCGGCCTGCGCCAGCTCCCTGTCGGCGGTGCACGTCGCGGTGAACGAGCTGGCCTCCGGCCGGGCCGACATGATGATCACCGGCGGCTGCGACACCGAGAACTCGATCTTCGGGTACATGTGCTTCAGCAAGACGCAGGCGCTCTCCCGATCGGGCCGGATCCGCCCGTTCGACGACGACGCCGACGGCACCCTGGTCGGCGAGGGCATCGGCATGCTCGCGCTGAAGCGGCTCGCCGACGCCGAGCGCGACGGGGACCGGGTGTACGCCGTGATCCGCGGCATCGGCGCCTCCAGCGACGGCCGGTACAAGAGCATCTACGCGCCGCGCGCCGAAGGCCAGGCGGTCGCGCTGCGCCGCGCGTACGACGACGCCGGCTGCTCGCCCGCGTCCATCGGGCTGTTCGAGGCGCACGCCACCGGCACCCGCGTCGGCGACAAGACCGAGCTGACCGCGCTGAGCGAACTGCTGAGCGAGGCCTCGACCGAGAAGCGGTTCGCCGCGATCGGCAGCGTGAAGTCGCAGATCGGGCACACCAAGGGCGCCGCAGGCGCGGCCAGCCTGATCAAGCTGGCGCTGTCGCTCTACCACAAGACGCTGCCGCCCACGATCAACGTCGACCGGCCCAACTCCGCGATCGACCTCGCCGACGCCGGCTTCTACCTCAACACCTCCACCCGCCCGTGGATCACCGACCCGCGCCGTCCCGTCCGGCGGGCGGCCGCGTCCGCCATGGGGTTCGGCGGCACGAACTTCCACGTCGTCGTGGAGGAGGCGGACGCCGACCGGGCGCGCATCCGCACTCAGCACAGCACCGCCCGGGCGCACCTGTGGCACGCCCCCGACCCTGCCGCACTGCTCGACCTGCTGCGCTCGGGCGCCGCCCCGTCCACCGGGCCCGTCCCGTCCGGCCACGCCCGGGTGGGGTTCGCCGCGCTCGACGACGCCGACCGGCTGCGCGACCTGGCCGTCGAACGGCTCACCGCCGACCTCGACGCCCCGGCGTGGACGCACCCGGCAGGCGTGCACTACCGCCGGACCGCGCTGCCCGACCCCCGGATCGGCGCCCTATTCGCCGGGCAGGGCAGCCAGTACGTCGACATGGGCCGCACGACCGTCCTGAACAACCCCCTGGTCGGCGGCGCCTTCGACGAGGCCAACGCGGCATTCGCCGACGGCGGCCGGACCCTCGCCGAGGTCGTCTTCCCGCCGGCCTCCTTCGACGGCGAGACTCCCGCCGAACGCGAGGAGGCCCTGCGCCGCACCTCGCTCGCCCAGCCCGCCATCGGCGCCCTCGCCGCCGGACAGTTCCGCTTCCTGACCGCACTGGGCCTGACCTGCTCGGCGTACGCGGGACACAGCTTCGGCGAGCTCACCGCGCTGTGGGCGGCGGGATCGCTGGACGACGCCGCGTACTTCTCCCTCGCACGGGCGCGCGGCCTGGCGATGGAGCCGCCGCAGGAGCCCGGCTTCGACGCCGGCACCATGCTGGCCGTCCCGGCGAGCCGCGAGACGGTCCTCGACCTGCTCAGCGAGCACCCAGAGGTCGCGCTCTGCAACCACAACGCCCCCGACCAGGTGGTCGTCGGCGGGCTCACGGCCGCGGTCGCCGCGGTCGCCGCCGAGTGCGAGCGGCGCGGCATCGACGCCAAGCCGCTGCCGGTCGCCGCCGCCTTCCACACCGACCGGGTCGAGCACGCGGTGGAGGCCTTCCGCGAAGCGCTGTCCGGGGTCGACGTGCGCGCGCCGGAGAGCCCGGTGTTCGCGAACTCCGCCGGCGCCGCCTACGACGCGGACGTGGAGGCCAACCGCGCGACCCTCGCCGAGCAACTGCGCGAGCCGGTCGAGTTCGTGGACGTGCTGACCGGGATGCGCGACGCCGGCTGCACCGTGTTCGTCGAGTTCGGCCCCAAGTCCGTGCTGACCCGGCTCGCCGAGCGCACCCTCGGCGAGGACGTCATCGCCATCGCCACCGACCTGGGCCCCAAGGTCGACGGAGACCTGGCGCTGAAGCGCGCCGCCGTCCGACTCGCCGTGCTCGGCGTACCCCTCAGCGACATCAACCGTTTCGACGCCGACCCCCTGCCCCGGGCCGACCCGACGGGCATGACCGTGACGCTGAACGGCCGCGACTTCGTCCCCGAGGACCGCAAGGCCGCCTACGAGGCCGCACTGGACGGCTCCTACCAGGTAGCCCTTCCCCCTCGACCCGCCGTGCCCGCTCCCACTCCTTCTCCTTCTCCAATGCCCGCCGCGTCCCCGGCCGACGGTCTCCGCGAGGTCGCCGACCGCCACCTGGACCTGCACACCCGGTACGTCGAGGGCCAGCTCCGCATCGCCGACGGCCTGGTCGACGCCCTGCGCCGCTCCGAAGACCCGGCGACGCACTCGGCGGTCGAGGCCATCACCGAGCACAGCCTCGCGATCGGCGACGCGCACGTCCGGGTCAACGAGATCCTCTCCGCGCTGACCGAGATCGAGTTCACCCGCACGGCACCGGCACCGGCACCGGCACCGGTGCCCGAGCAGCCTCCCGTCCCCATTGCCGCCGCCGACCCGGGCGCAGCGTCGAGCGCGCCCGCGCTGCTCCCTTCCCCACCCCCCGAGCCCGAACCGGTAGCGGCGGCACCCGCGGCGGACGTGCTCTCCACGCTCATCAATGTCGTCGCGGAGAAGACCGGGTATCCCACTGAGCTGGTCGATCCCACGATGGATCTTGAGGCTGATCTGGGGATCGACTCGATCAAGCGTGTGCAGATTCTGGGGGCGTTGCAGGAGGCGTTTCCGGGGCTGCCGGTCATCACTCCGGCGCAGGTGGGTGAGCTTCGTACTCTGGCCGACATCGTGGAGTTCGCCTCTGAGGCAGGAGAGCCGGTAGGCGCGTCTGCGCCTGCGTCGGGTGATGTGCTTTCCGCGCTGGTCGATGTGGTCGCGGAGAAGACCGGGTATCCCACTGAGCTGGTCGATCCCACGATGGATCTTGAGGCTGATCTGGGGATCGACTCGATCAAGCGTGTGCAGATTCTGGGGGCGTTGCAGGAGGCGTTTCCGGGGCTGCCGGTCATCACTCCGGCGCAGGTGGGTGAGCTTCGTACTCTGGCCGACATCGTGGAGTTCGCCACGGCGGGGGAGCGGACGGCGCCGGCTGTCCGGGAGGCCGGCCCGACCGGGATCGAGCGGTTGCGGCTGGAGCTCGTCCCGCTTCCCGCGGTCGACCGTGCGGAAGGCGCGTACGCCGACGAGCCGGTCGCCGTCATCGACGGGGACGGGGATGAACTGGCCGAGGAGCTGGAGCGCCAGGGCTGGCGGGTCGTCAAGCTGACGCGGCCGCCCGGCGCCGGTCTGTCCGACTGGGACGGTGCCGCGGTCGAGCGGCACTTCGCCGCGCAACTGGCCGAGGCGGGCAGGGTCGACCTGTGCCTGACCGTCCTTTCCGGGAGCGGCTCGTGGCACCCGAACGTGCGGTCGCTCGCGGACACGATCCTGCTGGCCAAGCACATCTCCGGACGGCTGGCCGAGGTCGCCGGAGAGGGCACGAGGGCGTCGTTCGTCGCGGTCACCCGGCTGGACGGGGCGCTCGGCCACGAGGGCACCGAAGACCCCGCGGCCGCGCTGCACGGAGGGGTGGCGGGCCTGGTCAAGACGCTCCGCCACGAACGGCCCGAGGTGTTCTCCAGGGTCGTGGACCTGTCGCCGGGCGCCGCGTGGGAGCAGGTGCTCGCCGAGATCGAGGACGCCGACACGGCCACGGCCGAGGTCGCCGTCGACGCCGGCGGCTCGCGCCGTACGCCCCGGCTGGTCGCCGCCGAAGGCGACGGCGCGGCCGGGGAACTGGCCGATGACGACGTCATCGTGGTGACCGGCGGGGCGCGCGGCGTCACCGCGGCCTGCGTGCGGGCCCTGGCCTCGGGAGGACGCGGCGAGTTCATCCTGCTCGGCCGCACCGAACACGGTGCCGTGCCCGCTTGGACCACCGGAGTGACTGAGCCGGAGCTCAAGGCCGAGCTGATCGAGTCCATGCGCGCCGACGGCGCGGTCCCCGCTCCCCGGGACGTCGAACGGCGGTTCCGGGAGCTGCTCGCCCGACGTGAGATCCAGGAGACGCTCGACGCGGTCGACGCCACCGGCGCGCGGGCGCGTTACATCGCCGTGGACGTCACCGACGCCGATGCCGTGCAGGCGGCGCTGGCGGACGACGCGCCCAGGGTGACCGGGCTGGTGCACGGGGCGGGCGCGCTCGCCGACGCGCTGCTGGCCGACAAGACGCCCGAGGACGTCCGCACGGTCCTCGGGGCGAAGCTGACCGGCCTGCGCGCCGTGCTGGACGCTCTGGACACCGCGCCGCTGCGCCATGTCGTGCTGTTCGCCTCCGTCGCCGGGGTCTACGGCAACGCGGGCCAGGCCGACTACGCCGTGGCCAACCAGGCCCTGGGGCGGCTCGCCGCGAGCTGGAAGCGTGCCGCGCCCGAGCGGCGGGTCACGGCCATCGACTGGGGCGCGTGGGACGGCGGCATGGTCACGCCCGATCTGCGGGAGGTGTTCCGCGCCCGGGGCGTGGCGCTGCTGCCGCTCGACGAGGGCGCGGCGAGGTTCGCCGAGCAGTTCTCCGCCGGCCGCCACGACGACGTCGAGGTGCTGATCGGCCAGGCCGGGGCGCTGGCCGCGCCGCCGGAGGCGGGGCCGGGCCGCAAACTGCTGGCCCGGCGCGACCTGACAGGGCTGGGCGAGGCACCGATCATCGGGGACCACCGCATCGGCGAGCACCCGGTGCTGCCCGCCTCGGCCGCGCTCGGCTGGATGATCTACACGCTGGAGCGGGCCCATCCCGGGCTGAGCGTGATCGAGGCGCGCGGGTTCGACGTGCAGCGCGGCGTGGTGTTCGACGGATCCGAGGAGCCCGCGTACCGGCTCTCGGCGGAACCGGGCGAACGCGACGCCGACGGGCGGCTGGTGGTCACCGCCGCCGTGCTCTCCAACGTCGACGCCGCGCCCCAGTCGCACTACCGGGGCACGTTCGTCCTCGCGCCGAGTCCCGCGCCCGCTCCCGCGCCGTCCGGCCAAACCGGGTACGCGCTCGGTGAGGGCGAGGAGAACGGCCTGCGCGCCTATGCCGACGCCGACCTCTTCCACGGGCCGCTCCTGCAGGGCGTGCGCAGGCTGCTGGAGCGCGAGCCCCGCAGGCTGGTGGCCGAGTGCCGGCTGCCCGACCCTCCGCTCGCCCGCGGCGCCTATGCCGGTGCGCTGCACAGCCCGGTGCTCGGGGACGTCGTCCTCCAGGCCGCGGCGGTGCTGGGCGTGTGGTTCATGGACGCGGGCTGCCTGCCGCTCGCCTTCAAGAGCTGGGAGTTCTTCGAGCCGCTGCCCGGCGGCGCGCCGTTCGTCGTGGTCGTGGACAACCTGCGTGACGCGCCCATGACGGTCACGGTGGACGTCTCCGTCCGCGACGCGGACGGCCGCGTCCTGCAGCGGCTCACCGATGTGACGGTGGTGGCGACGCCCGACATGCGGGCGAAGTTCGCCGAGGCGGTGCGGCGGCGCGGTGTCGCCGCGGAAACGGAGAAGGCCCGATGACCACGACCGCGGACGACGACCTGCTCGCGTTCGAGGGCGAGGCGTTCCACTTCGACGTCGGAGCCTTCGACGTCGAGCCGCAGCCCGCCCGCCCGGCACGGCCCGGTCCCTCCGGTGTGCGCGGCCCGGACGCCGTGGCGAGAGTGGCGGGCAGGCTGCGGGACCGCGTGGCCACGGCGCACGCCTCCGCGCTGGCCGCGCAGGAGGCGCTGCAGCGACTGCGCGTCGCGGCGTTGACCACCGCGCCCATGCCGGAGGTGCCCGCCGCCGACCTCGCCCGGCCCCGGGCGGTCGCCCCTGTCCTGGGAACCTTCGTGGTGACCATGGAACGGACCGGCGGCGACGGGCTCGCCATCGTCGCCACCCCCATCGAGGCGAGGCCGCGCGAGCTCCCTCGACCCGCCACCACGGAGGGCGCGTTCAAGCCGCTCGCCCGCACCGGAGCCGAGCGGCTCGGCCCGGACGACCTCGACCGGCTGCGGTCGGGCGACGTCGCCGGGGTCTTCGGCGCCGCGTACGACCAGGACGGCTGCAATCCCGGAATCCGGCTGTTCACCACCGGCCACGGGATGCTCGTCGAGGTCGGTGAGACCACCAGGCGCGCGGGCCGCTGGCACCACGGCCGGATGCGCGCGGCGTGCGCGCTGCCCGGTGCGGCGTCGGACGCGGTGCGGGCGGTGGCCGAGGCCGCCGCCCAGGCGGCGCAGGTCTTCGCGCTCAACCTGGGCCTGCATCTGTGCCTGGCGGGCACGGCGTTCGCGCCGCGCGGCTGCGAGGTCGAGCTGGTCGGGCCGATCGAGCCGGGAGAGCACGAGCTGGAGCTCGAGATCTCCGACGTGGACCTGATCCCCCGGCCCTGGCTGACCGCGGAGGCGGAGCTGCGCGCGGGCGGCGCGACGGTCGCCCGGGTGCACGGCCTGCGGCTGGAGATCAGGGAGGGTGAGGGCGTCCCGGTCGGCCCCGGCGAGGGCGGGGTGGTCCCGGGCTTCCTCGGCCGCAAGAACGCCGCCGGCGAGCGCGCCCTCCTGGGCGAGTTCCACATGATCCACAGCTCCCGGGGCGACCTGGCGGTGACGCTCGGTCCCGAGTTCGCCCGGACGGCGGGGCGGCGGGCCACCCGGATGCCCGCGGGCGGCCTGCGCCTGTGCGACCGGCTGATGCGGGTGGAGGGCACCAGGCACCGGCTCGACCACGCCCGGGGAGAGAGCGAGTACGACTCCCCGGCCGACTCCTGGTACTACCTCGAGACCGCCAACTCCTCCATGCCCAACGTGATCTACATGGAGACGTCGCTCCAGTCCGCCCTGCTGCTCGGCTACTACCTGGGGGCCACGCTCACCGACCCGGAGGAGGACTACAGCCTGCGGAACCTCGACGGGACCGCCACCGTGCTGCGCGAGGTCGATCTGCGCGACAAGACGATCAGGCAGCGCTCGGAGCTCCTCGGCACGAGCGTGCTCAGCGGGGCGGTGCTGCAGAACTTCGCGTACGAGCTGAGCGTGGACGGCGAGCCGTTCTACAAGGGCGAGTCGCTGTTCGGGTTCTTCTCCGAGCAGGCCCTGGCCAACCAGACGGGACTGGACGGCGGGGCGTACGTGCCGACCTGGCTGGAGCGCCAGGAGCGGCCGCCAGCGACCCGCACGATCAAGGTGGGGCCCGCGGGCTCGACCGGCCACCTTCACCTGCTCGACGAGATCGAGGTCGCCGACGGGGCGGGCGAGCACGGCCGCGGCTACCTGCGCGCGGTCCGCCCGATCAGCGGACAGGACTGGTTCTTCCGCCGGCACTTCCATCTCGATCCGGTCATGCCGGGCTCGCTCGGCGTGGAAGCGGTCGTCCAGGCCCTTCAGGAGTGGCTGGTCGACTCCGGGCTCGCCGCCCACCTGGTGGACGCGCGGTTCGTCCTTCCCGCGGGCCTGCCGATGAGCTGGCGGTACCGCGGCCAGATCCTGGCCTCCGACGGGCAGATGACCGTGGAGGCGCACATCAAGGATGTGATCCAGGACGACGAGAGCGTCCGCGTGGTGGCCGACGCGAACGTGTGGAAGCCGCACCTGAGGATCTACGGCCTCGAGAACGTGGGCGTGGAGCTGCGAGGAGCCCGGACATGACCCTGGCCAGAGTCCCCGACGAGATCTACGCGGTCCTCGCCGACCTGGACCGTCCCTGCTTCGTCGTCGACCGGGAGGGCATGGCCGTCACCGGTGACGAGCGGGCGGCCCGCGCAGCCGGCTCGCGGGTGCTGGCCGCCGCGCCGCCCGTCGCGCCGGACCGGCTCGGCTCGGCCTCGTTCCGCCGCGACCACGGCGTGCGGCACGCCTACATGGCGGGCGCGATGGCCAACGGCATCGCCTCGGTGCCGCTGGTGACGGCGATGGCGAGGGCGGGCTTCCTGGCCTCGTACGGCGCCGCGTCCAACGCGCCCGCCACGGTGGACGCCGCGCTCGCCGACATCAGCCGGCAGGCGGGCGGCGCGCCGTTCGCGTGCAATCTGATCCACAGCCCGAGCGAACCGGCGCTGGAGAGGTCCACGGTGGACCTGTGCCTGCGGCACGGGGTGCGGTGCGTGGAGGCCTCGGCCTTCCTGGACCTGACCCCGCAGATCGTCCGGTACCGGGTCCTCGGCCTGCGCCGAGGGCCGGACGGCGCGGTCCGGACCGGGCACCGGGTGATCGCCAAGGTGTCGCGCGCCGAGGTCGCCGAGCGCTTCATCAGGCCGGCGCCCGAGCCGATCCTGCACGATCTGGTCGCCGCCGGCGAGATCACCGCGGAGCAGGCCGACCTGGCGCGGCGGGTGCCGATGGCCGACGACGTCACGGCGGAGGCCGACTCGGGCGGGCACACCGACCGGCGGCCGCTGGCCGTCCTGCTGCCCGAGCTGCTGCGGGTGCGCGACGCCCTGCAGGCCGAGCTGCGCTACCGGCACCCCGTGCGCGTCGGCGCCGCGGGCGGCATCGGCACCCCGGAGGCGGCGTTCGCGGCCTTCGCGCTCGGCGCCGCGTACGTCGTCACCGGCTCCATCAACCAGGCGGCCGTCGAGTCGGGGCAGTCCCCGGCGGTGAAGCGGCTGCTGGCCGCCGCGGACGTCACCGACTGCGAGATGGCGCCGTCGTCGGACATGTTCGAGCTCGGCGTGGACGTCCAGGTCCTCAAACGCGGAACGATGTTCCCCGGGCGGGCGAAGAAGCTGTACGAGCTGTACCGGGCCTGCGGCGGCATCGACGACATCCCCTCCGCCCAGCGCGCCGAGCTGGAGACCAGGATCTTCAGGCGTCCGCTGGACGAGGTCTGGCGGGACACGGTCGACTACTTCTCGGATCGCGACCCGGCCCAGATCGAACGGGCTGAGGGCGACCCCAAACGCAGGATGGCACTGGTCTTCCGCTGGTACCTGGGCCTTTCGTCCCGGTGGAGCATGGCCGGCGAGGCCGGCCGGGCGCCCGACTACCAGGTCTGGTGCGGTCCCGCGATGGGCGCGTTCAATTCCTGGGCCGCGGGCAGCCGGCTGGCGCCCGTGGAGAACCGCCACGTGGCCGAGCTCGCCGCGCAGATCATGCGGGGCGCCGCATTCCACAGCCGGGTCGCGGGGCTGCGATTCGCCGGTGTGCGGCTGCCGGCGCGCGGCACCGCCTACCGTCCCGTCCCCGCGTCCGACCCCGCGTCCGACCCCGTGTCCGGTCCTGAATCCGCCGCCGTTCTCGAAGGGAGTCCGCGATGAGCTCGCACTGGTTGCTGTGTCCCGGCTGCCGGGAAATGGTCTACGGCCGGGCGTTCGAGCGCGCGGCCCGAGTGTGCCCGCACTGCGGGCACCACGCGCCGCTGAGCGCCCCCGAACGACTCGGCCGCCTCCTCGACGAGGGGTCGATGGAGCCGCTCGCCTTCGCCGTGCCCGACGCGGACCCGCTGGACTTCGAGGACAGCGAGCCGTACCGGGAACGGTTGCGCAGGACGCGCGAGCGCACCGGGCTGGACGAGGCGGTGGCCTGCGCGCGGGGCACCCTCGGCGGGCATCCCGTGGTCGTCGCGGCGATGGACTTCGGCTTCATGGGCGGGAGCCTGGGCACGGCCGTCGGCGAATCCATCACGCTCGCCGCCGAGCTGGCGCTGCGGCGGCGGACCCCGCTGATCATCGTGACCGCGTCGGGCGGCGCGCGGATGCAGGAGGGGGTGTTCTCCCTGATGCAGATGGCCAAGACCAGCCAGGCGCTCGCGCAGCTGGACCAGGCGGGCGTCCTCACCGTCACCGTGGTCACCGACCCCACCTACGGCGGCGTGGCCGCCTCGTTCGCGACGCTCAGCGACATCATCGTCGCCGAACCGGGCGCGCGGCTCGGGTTCGCCGGGCCGCGGGTCATCGAGCAGACCATCAAGCAGTCGCTGCCCGAAGGGTTCCAGACCGCCGAGTACCTGCTGGAGCACGGGATCGTCGATGTGATCAGCCCGCGCGACCGGCTGCGCCCCACCCTGGCCGCGCTGCTGTCGGTGGCCACCCGGCGTCCCGCCGACGCCCCGGTGGCCGACGCCCCGGAACCCGCCGTGATCACCGATCCCGGCGCGCTGCCCGAACTGCACCCGTGGGACGCCGTGCGCGCCGCGCGGGACCTAGGCAGGCCGTCCACGCTCGACCACATCGCCATGATGACCGACGGGTTCGTCGAGCTGCACGGCGACCGCCGGAGCGCCGACTGCGCGGCCATGGTCGGCGGACTCGCCCGGCTCGGCGACATCCCCGTCATGGTGATCGGCACCCAGAAGGGCGGCACCGCCGCCGAGCTCGTCCGGCGCAACTACGGCATGCCGGCCCCGGCCGGATACCGCAAGGCCGCCCGGCTCATGCGGCTGGCCGCCAAGCTCGGGCTGCCGGTGGTGACGCTCATCGACACCGCGGGCGCCTACCCCGGCCTGGAGGCCGAGCAGGACGGCCAGGCCGTCGCGATCGCCGAGAACCTGCGTCTGATGGCCGGCCTGCCCGTGCCGACGGTCGCCGTCGTCACCGGCGAGGGCGGCAGCGGCGGCGCGCTCGCGCTCGCCGTGACCAACCGGGTGCTGATGTGCGCCAACGCCGTCTACTCGGTGATCAGCGCGGAAGGCTGCGCGGCGATCCTGTGGAAGGACCCCGCGGCCGCGCCGCGCGCCGCCGAGGCGCTGCGGGTGGACGCCCGGCAGCTGCTCGAACAGGGCGTGATCGACGGCGTGGTGCCCGAGCCCGAGGGCGGCGCCGGCGCCGCCCACGCCGCCGCCGCGGCGCTGCGGCGGGCCCTGACCGCCACGCTGCGCGACCTGATGCCCCTGGACGCGATGAACCTCGTGGTCGACCGGCATGCCAGATTCCGCGGGTTCGGCGCCGTACCCGCGACCGAGAGGAAGACCGCGTGACGACCCCCGCCTCCGCCCCCGCCGAACAGGTGCTGTCGGCCCTGCGCGAGCACGCCGTCGCGCTGGCCACCGCGACCGCGCACCCGCCGAGCCGGGTGCGGATCACCTCGGGCGACGCCTCGATCGAGATCGACTGGGACGAACCCGCGGGCGGCGCGGCCGCGCCCGCCGGACCGCCCGCGCCCGCCGTGATCGATGACGGCGGCGTCGATGACGGCGGCGTCGAGAAGATCGCCGCGTCGACCGTCGGCGTGTTCTACCACGCACCCGAACCCGGCGCGCCGCCCTTCGCCGCCGTGGGCGACGACGTCTCGGCCGGTCAGCAGGTGGGGATCATCGAGGCGATGAAGCTCATGATCCCGGTGACGGCGGACCGGGCCGGGAAGGTGCTGGAGGTGCTCGTCGCCGACGCCACCGCCGTCGAGTACGGCCAGCCGCTGCTCGCCCTGCTCCCGGCGGAGATCGCCTGATGGCCGGCACCGTGCTCATCGCCAACCGGGGCGAGATCGCGCTCCGCGTCGCCCGCACGTGCCGGCGCCTCGGCCTGCGCACCGTCGCCGTCTACTCCACGGCCGACCGCGACTCGGCCGTGGTGGCGTTCGCCGACGAGGCCGTCCACATCGGGCCCGCGCCCGCCAGGTCCAGCTACCTCAACATTCCCGCCGTCATCGAGGCGGCCCGCATGACCGGCGCCGACGCGATCCATCCCGGATACGGGTTCCTCTCCGAGAACCCCGACTTCGCCGAGGTGTGCGAGGACGAGGACATCGTCTTCGTCGGCCCGCCCGCGCCGGTGATGCGGCGCCTCGGGGACAAGGCCACCGCCCGCGCCATGATGGTCGACTCCGGGCTCCCGCTCCTGCCGGGCAGCACCGAGGCCGTCGAGAGCGCCGGCGACGCCGCCGGGCTGGCCGGCGAGATCGGCTATCCCCTGATCATCAAGGCGGTGGCGGGCGGCGGCGGACGCGGCATGCGCATCGTCCACGACCCCGGCGAGCTCGACGCCGCCTACCGGGAGACCAGGGCGAACGCCCAGGCCGTGTTCGGCGACGGCCGGGTCTACGTCGAGCGCTACCTGGAGTCGGCCCGGCACGTCGAGATCCAGGTGCTCGCCGACCGGTACGGCCACGCCGTCCACCTCGGCGCGCGGGACTGCTCCGTCCAGCGGCGCCACCAGAAGCTGGTCGAGGAGTCGCCGGCGCCCGGCCTCGACCCGGCGATCGTGGCCGAGATGGGCGAGGCCGCCCTGCGCGCCACGCTGGCCGCCGGGTACGTCGGGGCGGGGACGTTCGAGTTCCTCGTCGACGCCGCCGGGCGCTACTACTTCATGGAGGTCAACTGCAGGCTGCAGGTCGAGCACCCGGTGACGGAGATGGTCACCGGCCTCGACCTGGTGGCAGAGCAACTGCGCGTCGCGGACGGGGAGAAGCTCGGCTACGAGCAGGCGGACGTGGCCTTCGACGGATGCTCCATCGAGTGCCGCGTCAACGCCGAGGATCCCGCGCGCGGGTTCGCGCCCACGCCGGGCGAGCTCACCGAGGTCTCCCTGCCGGGCGGGCCTTTCGTCCGGGTCGACACCCACGCCCACACGGGCTACCGCGTACCCGCCGCGTACGACTCGCTGCTGGCCAAGGTCGTCGTGTGGGCGCCGGATCGTCCGGCCGCCATCGCGCGGATGCGCACGGCCCTCTCGGAGCTGGTCGTGCGCGGCCCGGGCGTGGCGGTCACCGCCGGGTTCCTGCACGATCTCCTGGACGATCCCCGCTTCAGGGCCGCCACGCACGACACCTCGCTCGTCGGGAGCAGCACGTGAACGCGGACGTGAACGCCGGCGTGAACGAGATGCGGCTGCACGCCCGGGAGATCATCGCCGAGGGAGTGGCGCTGCTCGACCTGCGCGACCCCCGCGGCGCGCCGCTGCCGGCCTGGGAACCCGGCGCGCACATCGACCTGATCATGGGCGACGTCGTACGCCAGTACTCCCTGTGCGGCGACCCGGCCGACCGTTCCCGCCATCTCGTGGCCGTCCTGCTCGAACCGCGGGGCAGAGGCGGATCGGTGCTGGCCCACGGCCTGGCCCCCGGCGCGACGGTCGGCGTTCGCGGGCCGCGCAACCACTTCCCGCTCGTGCCCGCCGGGCGTTACCTGTTCCTCGCCGGGGGCATCGGCATCACGCCGCTGGTGCCCATGCTCGCGGCCGCCACCGCGCGCGGGGCTCCCTGGCGCCTCGTGTACGGCGGGCGCAGCGAGGCGTCCATGGCCTTCCGCACCGACCTGACCGGCCGGTACGGCCCGCGCGTCGCCATCCGGGCGGGCGGCCTGATCGATCTCGACGCCGAGCTCGGCACCCCGCTCCCGGACACCGCCGTCTACTGCTGCGGGCCCGAACCGATGCTCGCCGCCATCGAGAAGGCGTGCTCGTCCTGGCCTCCCGGCGCCCTGCACATCGAGCGCTTCACACCCAAGTCCGTCCCGGCGCCCGAGCCGCGGTCGGCGTTCGAGGTGGAACTGTCCGCCTCGGGCCGCACCCTGTCCGTTCCCGCCGACCGGTCGCTCCTGGCGGTGCTGGAGCAGGCGGGGGTGCAGGTGATGACCTCATGCGAGGAAGGAACCTGCGGCACCTGCGAGACCCGGGTGCTCGACGGCGTGCCGGACCACCGCGACAGCGTGCTCAGCGAGGCCGAACGCGCCGCGGGCACGTCCATCCTGGTGTGCGTCTCCCGCGCCAAGACCCCGCGCCTGGTCCTGGACTTGTGAAGAGTGACGGGCTGTCGGTCCCGGGCCCTACGATCGCGCATCATGAAGATCGAGAAGGACCTGGAGGCGGAAGCCTTCCTGGAGGCGCTCCAGGCGGCGGACTGGGACTCGTTCACCCCCGAACGCGACCTGCCGCCGTTGCGCGCCGCCCTCGCCGGTCTGCAGGACAGGCACTACGGCCTGGTGAAGGACGCGCACCGGTACACGACCGGGCGGCTCAAGGAGCACGGCGCGGTGCTGTTCCACCAGGACGTCCACTCCGGGCCCCTCACCGCCTGCGCGCTGAGCCCGTGCGGCCGCTGGCTGGCGACGGCCGGTGGCGCCCTCGCCATCTGGGAGGTTCCCGAAGGGCGCTGCGTCAACGTCATCGACGTTCCCGAAGGCGCCGACCAGATCCGATGGTCCTCGGACGGCACGCGCGTCCTCACCGGCAAGGGCACGTGGGACCCCTTCGGCGCGGGCGGCGCGCTCGACGAGCAGGTGCGGGCGCCCGCCCCCGCCTCCTCGGCCCTGTCGTCCGACGGACGCCGCGCGGTCCTCGAAGCGGACGGCGTCACCATCCTGGACGCGGCGGGCCGGCACCTCTACGACCTCGATTCGGCCCCCCGCGCATGGGCCTGGTCACCCGACGCCAGGCAGGGCGCCTGCCTCACCACCGCGGATGAGATCGACATCTGGACCCTCGGCGACGGCGCGGAGAAGACCGACGTGCTGCACTTCGCACCCACCGACGCGACCGGCGTCCTGTGGGGCGCCGACGACATCGTCGTCTCCACCTCCGCGACCGCGCTCTACTTCAACCGCACCGACGGCGCGTTCATAGGCTGTCACCACTTCAACCTCCGGCCGTCCGGGCCCCGTCCGCTGGAACTGGACGGCCGCGACCTCGCGGAGGACTTCCCGCGGGACCCGACGTACGCCTTCGACCCGGACACCTGGGCGGCGGCCTTCTCGTCCGGCGTCGTGATCGCGCCCACGGAGCACGACGAGTACGCGACGCTCCTGCCGGCGTCCCTCTGCTGGGCCGTCGGCCGCCGGTTCGCCTGGCCCGCGGAGTGGGGCGGGCTGGAGGTCGTCCCCGACGCGATCGCCGCCGTCGACCACCTGCCGCCGCCGGACCGCGAGCGCCTGGCGTCCTTCCGCGGCCCCGGACTGCCCTTCCCCGCGACGCGCGGCTGGCCGCCGCCGAACGCCGGGACCGTGGACGACCTGTTCCGCACCTTCGAGACGGCCTACGACGAGACGGAGTCGCCGCAGCAGATCTGGGCCGAGGAGGTGCTGCGCGGCGCGGCGGTCATCCGCGCCCGCCGCGGCGAGGTGCGTCAGGCGCTTGACCTCGTCGCCAAGCAGCGGGACGAGAACCGCCCGCACGCCGCCGCGGAGGTGGCGATGATCCTCGGCGACCGGACCGGATTCCCGCACACCGACGACGAGATCGAGACCATGTGGCGGGGGAGGGCCGCCGTCGCAGGGGCGGTGGGCGGCGCCTGCGCGGCCCTGGGCGACACGTCCCGCGCGGACCGCTGGTTCGGCCGCGCGCGCGAGGCGATCCCGTCGTCCGACGCCTGGCGCGACCGCCTGCCGGTGATCTGGGCGCTCACCGAGTGCGGCCGCGAGGACGAGGCCCGCGCGCTGCTGGACGAGGGAACGGGCGTCCCCGTCTGGAGGGACGACGTCCCCTACCTCGGCTACCTGCTGCGCCGGGGCGAGACCGGCAGGGCCGAGGAGCTCCTGCGCGCAGGATGGTTCGAGGACTGGCAGGCGGTGCGCCTGCTCGTCCGCCACGTCCTGCCCGACCTGCTGGAACTCTACGGCGAGCGCCACAACGTGTGGGTGAAGGACTCCCTGGCGGAGGCCCGCCGCACCGGAGAATCCGCGGCCGAGGACGTGGAGACTCTCAAGCAGGCCCACACCGACCTCCTCAAGATCCCCCTCGTCCGCCGCGACCACGAAACGGCCGACCTGGTCAGGAAGGCCACCGAGCTGGGCCACGTCGGTGCCGTCCTCGACCTGCTCCCCGTCCTCCCCCTGCCCGACCAGTACGGCGTCAACGGC
Source organism: Actinomadura vinacea (assembly GCF_039532545.1). NCBI lineage: Bacteria > Bacillati > Actinomycetota > Actinomycetes > Streptosporangiales > Thermomonosporaceae > Actinomadura > Actinomadura vinacea. Next base: position 390,691 of record NZ_BAAARW010000002.1, read on the forward strand.
TCGGACCGCCCCGCCGCCGCGTTCGCCGCCCTCCGCATCATCACGACAGGAGCCGACGTCGACTGCTGGTGACCCGGCACCGGCAGTCGAGCGTGAACCGAACGCTGTGTCCCTGACTCGTTACACTTCAGGACGACCTGGTCAAGATCGGCGGCTCGTCCCGAATGCGAACAGACAGGACTTGGGGGAAAGTCATGACCAGCACGACCAGTTCGTCCGGCGAGAGCGGGGAGCTTCCGGAATTTCCCATGCCCCGGGCGAAAGGATGCCCGTTCGATCCGCCGCCTGCGTTTCGCGCCCTGCAGGAGAAAGGGCCGCTCACGCGGGTGCGGCTGCGTGACGGCAGCACGCCGTGGGCGGTGACGAGGTACGCCGAGCAACGGGCGCTGTTGGCGGACCCGAGGGTCAGTGTCGACCCCACCCTCCCCGGCTACCCGGGGCCGGACGTCCCGCACGGGGACGGCGACGATGAAACCGGTCACGTCGACGGCCAGGAACCCGCCGACGACAGCCATCTTCTCAGTTTCATGAACATGGACGATCCCGAGCACGCCCGGCTGCGCCGGATGGTCACCGCGCCGTTCGCCATCAAGCGGATCGAGGCCATGCGCCCGGCCGTGCAGAAGACCGTCGACGGCCTGATCGACGACATGCTGGCGGGCCCGAGGCCGACGGACCTTGTGGAGGCGTTCGCGTTGCCGGTGCCCTCGCTGGTGATCTGCGAACTGCTCGGCGTTCCCTACGAAGACCACGACTTCTTCCAGGCGAACAGCAAAGCCGTCATCATGCGCTCCTCGACGCCGACGCAGCGGGCCGAAGCCCACCAGCGGCTGTTCGCCTACATCGGCGACCTGCTGGACGCCAAGCGCCGCGATCCCGACGAGGCGCTGCTGTCCGAACTGGGAGAGAAGGTAGAGCAGGGCGCGCTGACCCGGCAGCAAGCTGCCGCGATGGCAGTCCTGCTGCTGTTCGCCGGGCACGAAACGACCGCGAATATGATCGCCCTGGGCACTCTGGCCCTGCTGGAACACCCCGACCAGCTGGCCCTGCTGCGCGACGCCGACGATCCGGAACCGGTCGCCGGCGCGGTCGACGAACTGCTTCGCTACCTGAACATCCCGCACCTCGGGATGCGCCGCGTCGCGCTGGAGGACATCGAGATCGCCGGCCAGACCATCCGCGCCGGCGAGGGGATGATCCTCCTCAACGACATGGGCAACCGCGACCCCGAGGTGTTCCCCGACGGGGATCGGCTGGACCTGCGCCGTGACGCTCGCCGCCATGTGACTTTCAGCTTCGGAGTCCACCAGTGCCTCGGCCAGCCGCTGGCCCGCATGGAACTCCAAGTCGTCTACGGCACCCTCTATAAACGCATCCCTACCCTTCGCCTGGCCACTCAGCTGGACGACATCCCGTTCAAACATGACGCGTTCATCTACGGCGTCCATGAACTGCCCGTGACCTGGTGACACCAAGGCGAGCAAGGAGCATCCCGTGAAGGTGACCATTGATCAGGACAAGTGCATTGGCTCCGGGCAATGCGTCATGGCGGCCGATAGGGTTTTCGACCAGCGCGAAGAGGACGGCATCGTCGTTCTCCTCGATGAGGATCCATCCTCCGAGCAGGCCGACGACGTGCGGCATGCCGTAGAAGTGTGCCCGGCACTGGCCATCACGATCGAGGAATGACGAGGTCCGCCAGGGCGCGGCTATGCGCCGCTCTGGTCTCTGGCCCGCAGGGCGAGCGCGACCAGGGCGGCGTCCTGCGGGCGTCGCAGGTCCCGGCCGGTGAGCTCGTGGAACCTTTTGAAACGGTGCTGGACGGTGTTGCGGTGGAGGAAGAGGGCCGCGCCGGTGTCGGCGATCGATCCGGTACCGGCGAGGTGCACCCGCGCGGTGTCGAGGAGCCGGCGGGCCTCCGAATCGGGGCCCGCCGAGGGGTCGAGCGCGCCGAGTACCTGGTCCGCGAGGTCGCCCGCGAGGTCCCCGGTGCGGTGGACCAGGACGTCCAGCCAGCTGTCCTCCAGTCCGCGCGGGCCGGTCGCGTCGGCCGGGAGGACGCGCGCGGTGGCGGTGGCCAGCACGACTCCACGGGGCACCGAGGCGAGTCCGTTCATGACCGGTGACAGGCCGCACGGTACGTCCTGGAGATGATCCAGGACCGTTCGCTGAGTCATGCGGGGTCCCAGGCCGATGACGAGCACCTCGTCCGAGACGGCCGGCTGCTGCTGCAGCACGGCGCCGGTGGCGCGAAGGGCCGCCGTGGCACGCAGCAGCCGCGCACCGTCCCGGGCGGCCGCGACCGCGCACAGGAAGTCGGCCTTCAGGTCGAAGCCCAGCGCCAGGGCGGCGTCGCGGACGACGGTGGGACTGCGGCCGCCGTTGTCCAGGAGGCGGGCGAACCACATTCTGCGCTCGTCGGCGGCCCGGCGGCCCATTTCCAGGACGGTCCGCTGGTAGGCCCGCAGGATGCCCGTCACGTGCCCTTCGACGGCCTCCCAGACGTGGTAGGCCGAGGACGCCAGTTCGGCCATGTCGGAAGGGCCGGCGCGCTCGACCAGCGCGGTCCACACGACGCGGAAGTCCAGCCGGGCGGCGTCGAGCAGGGCTTCGAGCGGGACCCCCTGCCGAGCACGCCGCTCCCCGACGCGTTCCGACACCGAGGTGACCTCGTCCGGCACGGGCAGGCCCGCCACGGTGTGCAGCACCAGCTCGAAGGCGTGCACCGCGGCGCCGTGGAGCTCCTGGTCGGGGACGAGGTCGCCGTATGCGGCGCGTACCGGTCGCACGACCTCCATCCACTCCCCGATGAGGCCGTCGATGCCGTCGAGGCAGTCGACGGCGAGTTCGATGACCCGGGGGGCCGGGGGAGGGGCAGATGAGACCGGGGTGTGCATCTGCACAAACCTAGAGGCTGCATTGGCGGTGATTCAACGTTGGCCGCCGCTTTCACCTTCCGGGATCGTGGGAGAACGGAAGATCCGCAATCGGGTCGTGTGTGGCCAGGAGGTTGTAGCAGTGCATCTGACTCCTCGCGAGCTGGAGCGGGTCCAGATGTTCGCCGTCGCCGAACTCGCGCGGCGCCGCCGGGCGCGGGGGCGGCGGCTGAACACGCCGGAGGCGATCGCCATCATCTGCGACGAGGTCCTGGAGGCCGCCTGGGCCGGGCTGAGCCTGGAGGAGGTCATCGCGGCCGGCCGGGCCGCGCTGTCACCGGAGGAGGTCATGGACGGGGTGCCGTCGATGATCCCGACGATCCAGGTCGAGGCGCTCTTCCCCAGCGGGACCTCGCTGGTCGCGATCGACGATCCCATCGCTCCGGCCGGCGCGCGCGGGGGCGGGGCCGGGCCCGGGGCGGTGCGGACCGCGGAAGGGCCGGTCGAGATCAATGCCGGCCGCGGGCGGCTGATGCTCACGGTGCGCAACACCGGCGATCGGACGATCTACGTGTCGTCGCACTACCCGCTTGCGGAGGCGAACGCGGCCCTGGAGTTCGACCGGGCGGCCGCGCTGGGGATGCGGCTGGACATCGCCGCGGGCACCGCGCTGGCCTTCGAGCCCGGCGTCGAACGGGAGGTCCGACTAGTGGAGGGCCGGCGTGGTCCGGCGGAACGGGAGACGGCGGTATGACAAGGGTCGACCGGCGCACGTACAACGCCCTTTACGGCCCCACCACGGGGGACCGCGTCCGGCTCGGCGACACCTGCCTGTGGGTGGAGGTCGAGGCCGACGACGGCGTCCCCGGCGACGAGCTCCTCGGCGGATGCGGCAAGACGGTCCGGGACGGCCTGCTCGCCTCGCCGCACTCCGACCGGATGTCGGCGCTGGACCTGGTGGTCTCCAGCGTGCTCCTGATCGATCCGGTCCTCGGGGTGCGCAAGACGGACATCGGCGTCAAGGACGGCCGCATCGTCGCGGTCGGCGGGGGCGGCAACCCGGACATGGCGCCGGTGGACTTCGCGATCGACTCGCATACCGCGGTGGTCACCGGGGAGGGGCTGATCGCCACACCGGGCATCGTCGACAGCCACGTCCATCTCTCCTCGCCGGAGGTCGGGCCCGCCGCGCTCGCGGCGGGGGTGACCACGATCGTCGGCATGGGCCTGGGCGGGGTGTGGGACATCGGCTGCAATCCGGAGAACAACCTGCACACCCTGATGTCCTCATGGCGGGGGACCCCGCTGAACGTGGCGTTCCTGGCCCGGGGCTCGTCCAGTTCCCGCGCCGTGCTGGACCGGTCGGTGCTGGCCGGGGCCGGCGGTTTCAAGATCCACGAGGACTTCGGGGCCACCCCCCGGATCATCGACACCTGCCTGGACACCGCCGAGCACGCCGACCTGCCGGTCGCCTTGCACACCGACTCGCTGAACGAGTCCGGCTATCTGCGGGACACGGTCGACGCGACGCGGGGACGGACCGTCCACGCCTACCACGTCGAGGGCGGCGGCGGTCACCCCGACCTGCTGGAGATCCTTTCCGAGCGGAGCATCCTGGCCTCCTCCACCACGCCCACGGTCCCGTACACGGTGAACACGGCGGCCGAGCTCTTCCCGATGACCATGACCGTGCACCGCCAGAACCAGCACGTCGAAACCGACGTCGCGATCTCGCGCGGGCGCATTCGGAGCCACGCCATCGCCGCCGAGAACGTGCTCCACGACCTCGGCGCCATCAGCATCGTCAACTCCGATTCGATGGGCATGGGCCGGATCGCCGAGACGGCCCGGCGCACCTGGCAGCTCGCCCACGTCCAGGCGCTGCGGGCCGGGCACGGGGGTGCGGAGGATCCGGCCAACGAGCGGGTGCTGCGCTACCTGGCCAAGATCACGGTGAATCCGGCCATCGCGCACGGCCTGGCGCACGAGGTCGGCACGCTCCGGCCGGGACATCTGGCCGACCTGGTGCTGTGGCATCCGGCCTGGTTCGGGGCCAAGCCGGAACTGGTCATCAAGGGCGGGTTCGTCGCCTGGGGCAACGCCGGCTCCGGCTCGGGCTCGACCAGGCTCACCCAGCCGCGCCGGTACCGTCCGTACTTCGGAGCGTTGGGCGACGCGCCGGCCCGGCTTTCGCGGATCTTCGTCGCGGCGGCCGCGCTCTCCGACGGCACTGCCTCCGCTGCCCTTCCGCGTGGGCTGACGTACGCGCCGGTGCGCTCCGCACGCGGCCTGACCAGGGCGGACATGCTGCACAACACGGCGGCCCCGAGGGTCGAGGTGCCGCGGACGCCGGGCCCGGTGCTCGTCGACGGGGTCGAGACCACCGTCCCGGCCGCCACCGACCTGCCGCTCTATTTCTACAACAGCCTCTACGAGGGCGGCGTGTGCGACCGCAACCAGGTCATCACCGGTGAGACCGCGTCGCAGTTCCTGAAGCCGCTGATGGGTTATGCGGCCGAGAATCTCGGCAAGAAGATGTAGGTGGTGGCCGCGGATTACAACTACGGCCGGATCTCCGCCCAGTGGATCGAGAAGTACGCGCGCGAGCTCGGCGCCACGGTCGTCGGCAAGGAGTTCATCTCGCTCGACAGCGGCGATTTCGCGGCGACGCTGAACAATATCCAGCAGCAGGCTCCGAACGTCATCGTCTCCGTGCTCGTGGGCGCCAACCATGTTCCCTTCTACCGGGAATTCACCGCCAAGGGGCTCAACGCGAAGATGAAGATCGTCTCACCGTCCTTCGGGCTCGGGAACGAACAGGAGATCCTCAGTCCGGCGGAGGCCAAGGGGGTCATCACCTCCTACAACTACTACGAGGAGCTCAAGAACCCCGCCAATGCCGAATTCCTGAAGAAGTTCGCCGGCGCCCATGGCGCGAACCAGCCGTACATCACCGACCTGGCGGTCTCGGAGTGGAACGGCTGGCAGTTGTGGGCCGCCGCCGTCAACAAGGCGGGCAGCCTGGACCGGGACAAGGTGCTCAAGGCCGTCGAGTCCGGCCAGGTCTCGATCGACTCACCGGCCGGCAAGGTCACCCTGGACGGACGGTCCCACCACGTGGTCGAGGACATCACCCTCGGCAGGGTGAACGACCGGCGCGGGTTCGACCTCGTCAAGACGATCCCGAATCAGGCCCCCGTTTATGAGAAGTCGGTGTGCGACCTGGTCAAGAACCCTTCCCTGAACCGCGCCTTCACCCCCTGAAAGGAGTGCGGGCGATGCTCGGCAACCTCGCGGTCAACATCCTTTACGACATGGCGGGCCTCATCATGGTCTCGCTCGGCCTCTCGATCATCTTCGGCATGATGGGCGTCATCAACATGGCGCACGGCGAGTTCATCATGCTCGGCGCCTTCACGGCGGTGCTCGCCGTCCAGACGGGACTTCCGCTCTGGGCCGGCATCCTCGCCGCCCCGGCCTTCACCGGCGCCGCCGGCATCGTCACGGAGCGGCTTCTGATCCGCAGGCTGTACGGCCGCCGGATCGAGAGCACGCTGCTGGTCACCTTCGGGCTGAGCCTGATACTCCAGCAGACCATGACGCTCCAGGCGGGCAGCAGCCCACGCGGCATCGCCACCCCGCTCGGCAGCGTCCACGCGGGACGCTACGCGATCGGGTGGTACAGCATCGTGCTGATCATCGCGGCGCCGGGCCTGGTCGGCCTCGTCCTGCTGGTGTTCCGCCGCACCCGGTACGGGCTGCTGGCCCGCGCCACCATGCAGAACCGCGACATGGCGGGCGACCTCGGGGTCGACACCGCCCGGGTCAACGCGCTGACGTTCGGCCTCGGCGCGGCGCTGGCCGGCGTCGCGGGCGCGTTCCTCGCGCCGGTGCTGGCCGTGGTGCCGACGATGGGCGTGCCCCTGATCTCGTCGGCCTTCATCAGCGTCGTCCTCGCCGGTCCCGCCGTGGTCACCGGCATGGTCGCCGCGGCCGGCCTGCTCGGCGCGGTCCGCCAGGTCGTCAGCCTGGCGTCCACGCCGCTGCTGGGGACGGCCGCGCTGCTGGCCACGGCCACCGTCATCCTGCGGCTGCTGCCCGACGGGATCTCGGGCCGGTTCCGGAAGGCGACGCTGTGACCGGCCATCCTGCCCAGGGCGCCTCCGCCGGCCGCCGCGCCGCCGTGCTGCGGCTCGCGTCGGGCACGCCCGGCATCCTCGTGATCGCCCTCGCCGCCGCCTTCGCCGCCGGCGCGCTCGGAGACGCCGCCGCCCAGCGGCTCACCACCTGGACCGTCTACGGGCTGCTCGCGCTGAGCCTCGTCCTGGTCTGGGGCAAGGCCGGCATCCTCAGCTTCGCCCAGGGCGCCCTCTTCGGCATCGGCGCCTACGCCTACGGCGTGCTGGCGGGCAACCTCCTTCCGATGACCGGCGAATCGGTCTCGGCGGTCGCCGGTGCGGCGTTGGTCGCCGGGCTCGCCGCGGCGTCGATCGGCTATTTCGTCTTCTACGGCCGGCTGAGCGAGCTTCCCGTCGCGATCGTGACCCTGGCCTTCTCCCTGCTGCTGCTCACGGTGATGGGCAGCCTGTCCGACCCGAAATACCACATCGGCTCCGTGGCACTGGGCGGATACAACGGGCTCGCGACCTCGGCCCTGACCGTTCCCTGGGCGCCGGACGGCCTGCCGCTCATCGCGACGTTCCAGCTGGTCGTCATCGTGACCGCACTGGTCGCCGTCGGCCTCCGGACGCTGATGCGCAGGCCCTTCGGGCGCGTCGTGCTCGCGACCGCGAGCAACCGGGAGCGGACCGAACTGCTCGGCTACGACCCGCGGCGCGTGCGCTTGACGGCCTTCGCGCTCGGCGGCGTGGTGGCGGGCCTCGCCGGTGCCCTGTACGCCGCGAGCGCCCTCTACATCGATCCGTCCGTCTTCGGTCTCGCCCAGTCGACCATGGTCGTCGTGTGGGTCCTGGTCGGGGGGAGGCAGTCGCTGCTCGGCGGGCTCGCCGGCGTCGTGCTGGTGGAGCCGCTGACCTCGGCGCTCGGTGGTGCCGGCGGCGACTTCGGGCCGATCGTGCTGGGCGCGGTCCTGATCCTGGTGGTCCTGGTGGTTCCCGCCGGGCTCGTGCCGACGCTGGCCGGCCTCGTCCGCCGGCTGCGTGCCCGGGACGGGGCCGCCGCGGACGCCGATACCGCGATCCAGCCGATCGACGGTGATCCGCCGCTCCCGCGGGACGAGGGCAGGGCCGCCACCCTGAGCACGCACGACCTGGTCAAGCGCTTCGGAGGGCTGGTCGCCACCGACGGTGTCTCCCTGCGTTTCGAGGCGCACCGGATCCACTCGATCGTCGGCCCCAACGGCGCCGGCAAGAGCACCCTGTTCTCCCTGCTCGTCGGGAGGAACCGCCCCACGAGCGGGACGATCCGCCTGGGTGACGCCGACATCACCGGGCGGCCGGCCTTCCGGCGGGCCCGGCTGGGCGTGGGGATCAAGACGCAGGTCTCCAGCGTCTACCTCGAAGCGACCGTCCTGGAGAACCTGTGGCTGGCGGCGTACGCCGATTGCCGTTCGGTGCGCGAGGCCGACCGGCGGGCGCGGGCGATGGCCGGATGGCTGGGCCTGGCGGCGCGGGCGGACGGCCCCGCGTCCGAGCTCGCCCACGGGCACCGGCAGCTGCTGGAGATCGGAATGGTGCTGGCGGCCCGCCCCGCGGTGGTCCTGCTGGACGAGCCGACCGCCGGCATGACACGTGAGGAGACCCGTCTCGTCGCGGAACTGGTGAAGAGGCTGTCCTCTCACTGCACGGTGGTGGTCGTCGAGCACGACATGGAGTTCATCCGCGAACTGGGCGCCCCGGTCACGGTGCTGCACAAGGGGGCCGTCCTGGCCGAGGGCAGCGTCGACGAGATCCGGGCCGACGAGCGGGTCCTGAGCAGCTACCTAGGGCGGACGCATGCTGACGCTAAGTGATGTCCGCAGCGGATACGGCTCGACGACGGTGCTCCACGGAGTCACATTGGAAGTGGCGGCCGGAGAGACGACCGTGCTTCTCGGACGCAACGGGGTGGGGAAGTCGACCCTGCTCCGCACCATCATCGGGCGGCTTCCGCTCACGCGCGGGTCCATCAGCCTCGGCGACCGGGAACTCGGCGGGCTGCCCCCGCACGAACGGGCGCGCGCCGGGCTGGCCTACGTGCCCCAGGGGCGCGACATCTTCCCGGGGCTCTCCGTGCTGGAGAACCTGCGGGTCGCGGTCGCCGGGACGCGCCGCCGCGAGTGGCCCGCCCGCCTGGAACGGACGCTCGAGGAGTTTCCGCAGCTCAAGCCGAAAGTGAACGCCGGCGGCCGGAGCCTGAGCGGCGGTCAGCAGCAGATCCTCGCGATCGCCAGAGCCCTGATCACCGATCCGCGTGCGCTGCTGCTCGACGAGCCGTCCGAGGGCATCCAGCCCTCGATCGTCGTCGACATCGCCGGGATGCTCGTGGCGGCCGCGCGCGAACGGGGCATCGCCGTCCTGGTCGCTGAACAGAACCTCGACTTCGTCGGGCGCGTGTGCGCGTCCGTCAACGTCATCGACAAGGGCACCCTGGTCGACAGGGTCGCGGTCGGGGACCTCATGACGAACGAGGACCTGCAGCACGAGTATCTCGGCGTCTGAACCGGTCGTCCCAGTGACAACGAAAGGAAACAGCGCATGGCCAGCACATCTCTCGTCGAGACGGCCGTCGACCGCTACTCCGCGGCGATCGCCGCCCGTGACGCGGACGCCTGGGCGGCCAATTTCGCCCCCGACGCCACCAGCGAGGACCCCGTCGGCGGTGCCCCCGTCACCGGCAGGGACGCGCTCAGGGCCTTCCAGCAGGGCATCTTCGACGCCTTCCCCGTCATGATCCTCACCCCCGTCGAGCGCTTCTACGGCGGCGGTCAGGCGGCGGTGAAATGGACCTGCCACGTGGAGGCCGGCGAGCGGAGCGCCGACTTCGAGGGCATCAACGTCTACGAGGTCGACGCGGACGGGCGCATCACCCGGCAGAAGGCCTTCTGGGACATGGCCGCGGTCCAGCGGCGCCTGGAGGGCGACTGACCGCGGCTATCCGGTGCCGAAGCGGGCGCGCAGCGTCCTCTTGTCGATCTTCTCGCCCGGCAGTGTCGGCAGCTCCTCGGTCTGGACCCGCCAGCGCGTGGGGATCTCGAAATAGGCCAGTGTCCCGGTCAGGAACTCGCGCAGGCCGTCCTCGGTGGGCGCGTTCCCGGGCCGGTGGACGACCACCGCGGCCAGTTCCTCGCCCAGGTCCGGGTGCGGCACGCCGAGCACGGCCACCTCCACCAGGAGGGGGTGCCGGGCCAGGGCGGCCTCGACATGCGGGCATGCGATGTTCTCGCCGCCGCGGATGACGACGTCCTTGCTGCGGCCGTTGATGTAGAGGTAGCCGTCGTCGTCGACGTGCCCCAGGTCGCCGGTGTGGAGCCAGCCGTCGTCGTCGACCGTGGCGTCCGGGACGCCGTCAGGGGTGAGGTAGCCGAGCATGACGGTGGGGCTGCGGACCAGGATCTCCCCGCTGCCGGACTCGTCGGGGTCGGCGATGCGCAACTCGACGGCCGGGTAGGGGCGGCCGACGGTGCCGGGACGCTGCGCGAGGTCGCGGTTGCCGGCGACGGTGAGGAACCCGCCCGACTCGCTCATGCCCCAGGTGTTGTTGAGGCCGCGGCGTTCGAGCTGGGGCACACGGCGGCCGATGGTCTCCAGCAGGCTCGTCGGCACGGGGGCGCCGCCGAGCGGCCAGGAGCGCAGGCTGGACAGGTCGCGGGTCGCGAAGTCGGGATGCTCCAGGACGCGGATGGCCATCGTGGGGACGCCGCCGAAGCTCTGCACCCGTTCGGTCTCGATCAGCTCCAGGATCCGGCCCGGATCGAACCTGCCCTCGTTCAGCACCAGCTTGGCGCCGGTGAGCAGGTTGGTGAGCAGGTTGGAGACGCCGCCGACGTGGAACAGCGGCGTGCAGACCAGGGCGACCGGCTGCGGCGCGTCCGCGGGCAGGTCGCCGGGCAGCCGGCCGGAGCGGGACAGCAGGTTGTGCTGGTTGGCGATCACCGAGCGGTGGGAGAGCACCACCCCCTTGGGGGATCCCGTGCTGCCCGACGTGAAGAGGATCAGTGCGGGGTCGTCCTCGGGCGGTGCGGGGAACCCGGCGATGACGGCATCGAGGTCGGCGGGGGGCACACCGTCGAAGGCGGCGGACAGGTCTTCGGGCGCGAGGGAACCGGTGATGCCGTGCGCCCCGGGTTCGGGCAGATCGGTGAAGGTCAGGGCGGGCCGGAGCAGCTTCAGCGCGTGCTCGGTCTCGCTCTTGCTCCACCAGCGGTTGCCCAGGACCGGCACCGCTCCGGCCCGCCATGCCGCCCACAGCGCGAGGATCCAGTCCGGGCCGTTGTAGCCGAGCAGCAGGACGCGGTCGCCGGCGCCGACCCCGCGGCGCGCGAGTTGGGCGGCGGCGGACTCGACGGCGCCGAGGAAGTGCGCGAACGAGATTCGCCGTCGTCCCTGCACGATGAAGGTGCGGTCCGCCCAGCGCGGCACCCCGGCGAGCATTTCGCCGAGCGAGCCGGGCCGCGGGTGCAGGACCCGCCCCGGATGCCCGGCGTAGCCGTCCTCGGTGACCGCCGTGCCCCAGAGCTCCGCGAGCGAGCGGCGGCCCGCCTGGTAACGCGCCATCGTCGAGAAGTGTCCCTTCCATCCGCGATTCACGGCGCGCCAAGCCTAAACGCTACAGGTCTGAATAGTCTATGGATAGATTTTATTGGGTCATGCCTGGCGGCAGAGGCGGCTTCGGCGGACACTAGTCTGTGGGAATGTCGGAAATGATCATCCGGGCGCGGGCCGTCAGGGTCGAGTTCGGCGGCACCGCGATCCTCGACGGCGTCGACCTGGCGGCCGGACGGGGCGAGATCGTCGCCGTGGCCGGGGAGAACGGCGCCGGCAAGTCCACGCTGCTGCGCTGCCTGGCGGGTCTCCAGCCGCGCGCGGGCGGCGAGGTCGGGGTGCTGGACCGCGCACCCGCCGACGGGCCGGGCTTCTGGCGCGACGTCGTCCTCGTCGGCGACGAGCCGGCCTGGTATCCGGGGCTGACCGTTCTGGAGCACCTGGAGCTCATGGCGTCCGTGCACGGCGGGTCCCCCCGGATGGGCGCCGAGGAGGCCCTGGAGATGTTCGGTCTCGCGGGACGGCGCGACATGGCGCCCCTGGCGATGTCCACCGGCCAGCGGCAGCGCCTGTCGCTGGCGATGGCACTGCTGCGCCCGAGCCGCGTACTCCTCCTGGACGAGCCGGAGCGCGGTCTCGACGCGGCGTTCCGAGCCCGCCTGGCGTCGATCCTGGCCGGGTACGCGGCCGCCGGGGGCACGGTCGTGATGGCGACGCACGATCCCGGGATGGCACAGGCCGCCGGGGCGCGGCTCGTAACACTGGAGGCCGCGTGAACATCGTCCGGCGCAGGGAGCGCATGGGCTGGACCGACCGGTACGCCCTTGTGTTCGGTACGTCGGTGGCGCTGCTGCTGCTCGCGCCGTACGTCCAGGACGTGCTCACGGGCCTCGGCCGCCAGGTCGACCCGACGCGGGCGGGCGCCGGTCTGGCCCTGCTGGGCCTGCTCTACACGGGCTACCTGGTCCTGGCCCGTGCCTTCGGGCCCCTCGCCTTACCTGCCGCCGACGCGGCCTGGCTGCTGCTCTCCCCGCTGCCCCGCCGCCGGGTGCTGGCGCTGTCGTCGCTGGTCCTGCTCGGCGTGGCGGTGGTAGGCGGGCTGGCCCTCGGGGTGAGCCTGCTCGCGGTGCTCGGAGCACCCGACCACACCGTCCTGCGGCTGGCGGCGGCGCTGGTGCTCGGCGTCTCCGCGACGACCGGCGGGACCGCGGCCGCGGTGCTGGCCCAAGGATCCGAGTCCTGGGACGGCCGGCTGCGCGTGGCGATCCTCGCGGTGGCGGTCGCCGCCGTCCTCGCGGCCTTCCTGAGCGGCCCCGCCGGCCGCCTCGTCCAAACGGTCCCGGCCTCGCTGGGCGCGACCCTGGCGGCGGCCGGCGCCGTCGCCGCGGCACTGGCGGTGCGGATGGCGGGGGCCCGGCTCGACCGCGTCCACGCGCGCGACCTGCTGGCCGCCTCCACCCGCGCCAACCGGGCGGCGACCGCGACGGCCATGCTCGACCCCGGCGCCCTGACCATGGTCGCCGAGGACGCGTACTGGCGAGGCCGTGCCCTGCGGTCGCGGCGCTGGCCGATGCTGCCCGCCCCGCTCGCGCTGGCCTGGCACGACTGGCGCAGGCTCGGCCGCCGGCCGGTGCGGCTCGCCGCCCTGTTCGCGTCCACCATGCTGCCCGCGCTGGCGGCGCTGGAGGCGGGCGGCGCCGCCCCAATCGCGGTGGCGCTGGCCGCGGCCGGGGCGCTGGGCGCGGCCGCGTCCTGCACGGCG
>NZ_BAAARW010000002.1:404068-553500 GCF_039532545.1 Actinomadura vinacea
CGCCGCGTCCTGCACGGCGGGCGCCCGCCGCGACGCGGACGATCCCGCCCTCGCCCGGCTGTCCGGCGTCGGCCTCCGCGCGGCGCTGGCCGCGCGCGCCGTGCTCCCGGCACTGGCCGGCGGACTCTGGCTGGCCCTCGCCCTGGCCGGGCTGGACGCGGCGGGCGGCCTGCCCGGCGGCCCCTGGTGGCCGCTCGCCCTGCCGGCCGCGCCCGCGCTGGCCGCCGGAGCACTGCGGATGGCGCGGCGGCCTCCGATCGACCACGCGATGCCGGTCATCGACTCGCCGGCCGGCGCCGTCCCGACCGGCCCGATCCTGTGGGCGCTGACCGGCGCTGACCTCGCCCTGCTCGGCTGCGTCCCCGCGCTCCAGGCCCTGCTCTCGCCGCCCGCCGCCCTCGGCACGGCCCTGGCCGCGCAGGCCGCGACCGGTGCGGCGGCGCTCGCCCTCTACCTGCTGAGGGCGCGGACGCGCTGATCGCAGGGGCCGTCCGAGGCGGCTACGGCACCAGCAGCCAGCGCCCCCGCTGCCCGCCGCCGGCGACCTTGTCGTAGGCCGTCGCGGCCTCGGCCAGCGGCACCCGGCCGGCCACCCGCGGCTCCAGGACGCCGGAGGCGGCGAGGGCGAGCAGTTCGGCGAGCCGCGCGCCGTCGGGCTCGACGCTCATGATGGTGACCTCGATGCCCCGCTCGGGCGTCGCGGGAGCCGGTCCGGGCACGCCGACGAACGTCCCGCCGTCCCGGATCGCGGCCAGGGCCGCCGCGTGCAGGACGGCGCCGTCGACGACGGCGTCGAACGACGGCCCCGGCAGTTCGGTGACGAGCTCGCGGGCCCCGGCTCTCAGCACGAAGTCGCGGTCGGACCCGCGCGCCAGTCCGGTGACGGCCCAGCCGGCGTGGGCGGCCAGCGCGACGGCGTACCCGCCCACGGCACCGGCGGCGCCGGTGACCAGCAGGGTCCGCCCGTCGGCGGGGCCGAGCCGGTCCACCAGCTGCGCCGCGGTCAGGGCGTTGACCGGGAGGGCGGCCGCGTCGACCGGATCGAGGCCGGCCGGCAGCGCCGCGGCGGCCGCCGCCGGCACGACGGTCTCCTCGGCCTGCGCGCGGACCGTGGCCGTGAAGTCGCCGTGCACGGCGGCGACCGGGTCGCCGGCCGAGAAGCCGGTGACCTCGGCACCGGTCGCGGTGACGACGCCGGACAGGGACAGGCCGAGGCCGACCGTGCCGGTGAGTCCGAAGATCGCCTGGGCGAGACCGCCGGCGAACAGGGTGTCGACGGGATCGACCGATGCCGCCGTGACGCGGACCCGCAGGTCGCCGGGCCCCAGCGGCGGCGGCGTCACCTCCTCGAGGGCGGGTGCGGGACTGTCTGGCTTGGACACGAGTGCGAGCGCCATGATGGCTCTCCTTCCAGTGGATGGACAGCACAACCATCGGTGACCTACTCTCCTTTGGAAAGTAGGCACTTTGAAGTGGTGTAGGCACCCGGAGGGAAGCCATGGACGTGAAGACCGCTGACGGGCCGGCGTTCGATGCGTTCGCCGCCTCCTGTCCCAGCCGGAGGCTGCTCGACACGATCGGCAACAAGTGGGCGAGCCTCGTGATCGTGGCTCTCGGCCTGGAGGGGCGGATGCGCTATTCCGAGCTCTCCGCGCGGATCGCCGGGGTGAGCCAGAAGATGCTGACCCAGACCTTGCGGGGGCTCGAGCGGGACGGGCTGCTGACCCGCACGGTGACTCCGTCGGTGCCCGTCCGCGTCGACTACGAGCTCACGCCGCTGGGCCTGTCGCTGCTGGGGACGATCCGCCACCTCAAGGAGTGGGCGGAGGCGCACATGGCCGAGGTGGACAGGGCGCGCGAAGAGTACGACCGGAACAGCGCCTGACCCTGCGTCGGGATCACCCGATCGAGTCGATGTTGTTGCGCAGCCAGTCCTCGACCTCGCCGATGTGGACGGCGGCGGCCGCGCGGGCGGCCTCGGGGTCGCGGGCCAGCAGCGCCCGGTAGATGCGCTCGTGCTCCAGCCGCATCCGGGGGATCGCGCCGCTGTCGCGCTGCCCGCGCCACACGCGCGCCCGGAACGTCCGGGTGGAGAGCCCGGCGACGATGGCCTCCAGCGCCGGGTTGCCCGCGGCGCCGACGATCGTCTGGTGGAAGGCCAGGTCGGCGGCCACGAAGTCCTCGACGCGCTCGCAGTGCGCCATGCGGTCCAGGTGTGAGCGGACGGTCTCCAGCGTCGCCTCGTCGATGCGGGCGGCGGCGATCGCGGTGGCGGCGGGCTCCAGGATCCGGCGCACCCGCAGCAGGTCGATCAGCGAGGAGCCGCGGGAGATCTCCGCGACGACCCCGAACGTCTCCAGCAGGTCCTTCGGCTCCAGCCGGGTCACGTAGATCCCGGCGCCGTGCCGAGCCTCCAGCACGCCCATCACGGTGAGCGCGCGGATCGCCTCCCGCATGGAGTTGCGCGACAGGCCGAGCTCGGCGGCCAGGTCGCGCTCGGTGGGCAGGCGCTGACCGGGGCGCAGCTCGCCCGCGGCGATCTTGCTCTTGATCTGCTCGATCGCCCGCTGGGTGACCGTCGTGCGGGTCCCGTTGCGCTCCGGCGCGTCCATGGCTTCATGGTGCCCCAGGGCAAGAGGTCGTACCAATCATGGATAAGTCACAACTTTGTCACGACATATTGCCAGCCCAGGGGGCATCGGTGTTCTCATAACGGTACGAGTGGTCCGATGAATCAAGAACTGGTCGGACCAATGCTCCGGGCAAGGGGGTACCTCTTCGTGAAGCTGCTGCGCGTGGGACCGGCGGGCGCGGAACGACCCGCGGTCCTGGCCGAGGACGGGACGCCGCTCGACCTGTCCGGGGTGACCCGCGACATCGACGGCGACTTCCTGGCCGGCGGGCTGGACGACGCCCGCGCGGCGTACGCGGCCGGGAACCTGCCCGAGCTGGCGCCGGCGCGGATCGGGCCGCCGGTGGCACGGCCGGGCAAGATCGTCTGTGTCGGGCTCAACTACCGGGACCACGCCGAGGAGACCGGCGCCGGCATCCCCGCCGAGCCGGTCCTGTTCATGAAGGCCGTCAACACGATGGTCGGCCCGGACGACCGGGTGCTGATCCCCAAGGGCAGCGTCAAGACCGACTACGAGGTCGAGCTGGCCGTCGTGCTCGGCGGCCGCGCCCGCTACCTGGACTCCCCGGACGAGGCGAGAGCGCTGGTGGCGGGCTACGCCGTCAGCAACGACGTCTCGGAGCGGGAGTTCCAGATGGAGCGCGGCGGCACCTGGGACAAGGGCAAGTCGTGCGAGACGTTCAACCCGCTCGGCCCCTGGCTGGTCACCGCCGACGAGATCCCTGACCCGCAGGACCTGGCCATGCGGCTGAGCGTGAACGGCGAGGTCAGGCAGGACGCCCGCAGCAAGAACATGATCTACGGGATCGATCACCTGATCTGGTACATCAGCCAGTTCATGGTCCTGGAACCCGGGGACGTCATCAACACCGGGACCCCGGCGGGCGTCGCCGTCGGCCGTCCCGACGCCCCGTTCCTGCGGGCCGGCGACGTCATGGAGGTCGAGATCGAGGGCCTCGGCCGCCAGCGGCAGGCGCTGGCCTCCCACGAGGTGTCCGGGTGAAGGTCATCGCGCTGGAGGCGCACGACGTCCGGTTCCCCACCTCGGCGGCACTGGACGGTTCGGACGCCATGAACCCCGACCCCGACTATTCGGCCGCCTACGTCGTCCTGCACACCGAGGCCGGCGACGGGCACGGATTCTGCTTTACCATCGGCCGCGGCAACGAGGTCTGCGTCGCGGCGATCCGCGCGTACGAGCCGCTGGTCACCGGCCGCGACCTCGACCTGGACGACCTCGGCGGATTCGCCAAGGGCCTGCTGCACGACTCGCAGCTGCGCTGGCTCGGCCCCGAGAAGGGCGCGGTGCACATGGCCGCCGCCGCGATCGTCAACGCCGCGTTCGACCTGGCCGCGAAGGTCGCCGGCAAGCCGCTGTGGAGGTTCCTGGCAGACCTGGCGCCCGAGCAGATCGTCGACCTGGCCGACTGGCGGTACCTCACCGACGCCCTGACCCCCGCCGACGCGGTCGGCCTGCTGGCCGACGCGCGCCCCGGCCGGGCCGAGCGCGAGGCCCGCCTCGTCGAGCGGGGCTACCCCGCCTACACCACGACCCCCGGCTGGCTCGGCTACACCGACGACAAGCTCGCCCGGCTGGCCCGCGAGGCCGTCGCGGAGGGCTTCACGCAGATCAAGCTGAAGGTCGGCGCGGACCTCGACGAGGACGTGCGGCGGATGGGGCTGGCCCGCGAGGTCGTCGGCCCCGGCATCCGCATCGCCGTGGACGCCAACCAGCGCTGGGACGTCGGGCAGGCGATCGAGTGGATGCGGGCGCTCGCCCCCTTCGACCCGTACTGGATCGAGGAGCCGACCAGCCCGGACGACGTCCTCGGCCACGCCGCCATCCGGCGCGCGGTCGCCCCCGTCAAGGTCGCCACCGGCGAGCACGTCGCCAACCGGGTGATGTTCAAGCAGCTGCTCCAGGCGGGCGCCATCGACGTGCTCCAGCTCGACGCCTGCCGGGTCGGCGTGACCGAGAACGTCGCGATCCTGCTGCTGGCGGCCCGGTTCGGCGTCCCGGTCTGCCCGCACGCGGGCGGCGTCGGGCTGTGCGAGGTCGTCCAGCACCTGTCGATGTTCGACTACGTCGCCGTCAGCGGCAGCACCCAGGACCGCGTCCTGGAGTACGTCGACCACCTGCACGAGCATTTCACCGATCCGGTCCGGATCGTCCGCGGCCACTACGCCGCGCCGGCCGAGCCGGGGATGTCGGCCGAGATGAAGCCCGAATCCCTGGCCGACCACGCCTACCCGGGCGGAAGCGTCTGGAGGGACCTCCCATGAGCGACCGCGAGTTCGGCGGGCTGCGGGCCCTGGTGACCGGGGGAGCCTCGGGGATCGGCCTGGCCGCGGCGCGGCTGCTGGCCGGGCGGGGCGCCGCGGTCGCCTGCCTCGATCCGCGGCCGCTGCCGGAGCAGGACCGGGAGCTGCTGTACTCCGTCAAGGGCGACGTCACCGATGACGCGTCCGTCCGGGCGGCCGTGGACGACGCCGCGGGCCGCCTGGACGGGATCGACATCCTGGTCAACAACGCGGGCATCGGCGCGCAGGGCACCGTCGAGGACAACGACGACGACGAGTGGCGCCGCGTGATGGACGTCAACGTGCTCGGCATGGTGCGGGTCGCCCGGGCCGCGCTGCCGTACCTGC
Organism: Actinomadura vinacea; assembly: GCF_039532545.1. Taxonomy (NCBI): domain Bacteria; kingdom Bacillati; phylum Actinomycetota; class Actinomycetes; order Streptosporangiales; family Thermomonosporaceae; genus Actinomadura; species Actinomadura vinacea. The sequence goes on from NZ_BAAARW010000002.1 coordinate 409,350, forward strand.
GCCGGTCCGGGCACGCCGCGGTCGTCAACACCTGCTCGATCGCGGCCACGGCCGGGCTGCCGCGGCGGGTGCTGTACTCGGCCACCAAGGGCGCGGTGCTGTCGCTGACCCTCGCGATGGCCGCCGACCACGTCGGCGAAGGCATCCGGGTCAACTGCGTCAACCCCGGCACGGCCGACACGCCCTGGATCGGGCGGCTGCTCGACGCGGCCGGCGATCCGGCGGCCGAACGCGCCGCGCTGGAGGCCCGGCAGCCGACCGGACGGCTCGTCACGGCGGAGGAGGCCGCGGCGGCGATCGCCTACCTGGCGAGCCCGCTGGCCGGGGCCACCACCGGGACGGCGCTCGCGGTCGACGGCGGCATGCAGGGGCTGCGGCCGCGTCCTCCCTCGTCCTCCTGAGCAGGCTCGACTCCCCACCCCCCACAGGAGTTCCAATGAAGCGATACAAGGCCATCGCCCCGGTGGCGGCCGCGCTGGCGGCCTCCCTGCTCGCCGGGTGCGGCAGCACCAAGGACACCGGCTCCGGCGGGACCGCGTCCGGCGGGGGCGGCAAGGTCGGCGTCGGACTGCCGCTGCTCACCTCGCCGTTCTGGCAGTCGTACAACAACTACGTCCCGCAGATGGCGAAGCAGCAGGGCGTCGACGCGCTGCCCACCGTCAACTCCAACTCCGACCCGACGCAGCAGATCACCGACATCAACAACCTGCTGAACCAGAACGTGAAGGGTCTGGTGATCGCCCCGCTGGACAGCGCCGCGATCGTCGCCGGGCTGAACCAGGCCGAGCGCAAGGGCGTGCCGGTCGTGGCGGTGGACGTGGCCCCCGACAAGGGCAAGGTCGCCATGGTCGTCCGGGCCGACAACCGCGCCTACGGAGAGAAGGCGTGCAAGGAGATCGGCGACAAGGTCAAGACCGGCAAGGTCGTGCAGATCATGGGTGATCTGGCGTCGGTGAACGGCCGGGACCGCTCGGAGGCGTTCCGGGCCTGCATGAAGCAGAACTACCCCGGCATCAAGGTCCTGGAGATACCGGCGAAGTGGGAGTCGGAGAAGGCGGCCTCCGGCCTGGACACCGTCCTCAACGGCAACCCCGACCTCAAGGGGATCTACATGCAGGCGGGCGGCGTCTACCTGGCGCCGACGCTGCAGGTCCTCAAGAGCAAGAACAAGCTGTTCAAGGCCGGCGACCCCGAGCACATCGTGATCGTGTCGAACGACGGCATCCCGCAGGAGTTCGCGGCGATCCGCAACGGTGAGATCGACGCCACGGTGTCCCAGCCCGCCGACGCCTACGCCAAGTACGGGATGCATTACATCAAGGCGGCCATGGCGGGCAAGACGTTCCAGCCGGGCAAGACCGACCATGACAGCACGATCGTCAAGCTGCCGAGCGGGATCCTGGAGGACCAGCTTCCCGCGCCGCTGGTCACCAAGGCGAACGTCGACGACAAGTCGCTCTGGGGCAACACGGTCAAGTGATGGCGTCCGCAGTCGAGAAGGCCGCCGCCGGCGGGGTGCCCGCGCTGGCCGAGGCGGCCCGGGTGAGCAAGCGGTTCGGGCAGACGGTGGCGCTGGCCGAGGCCCGCCTGGCCGTGCTGCGCGGCGAGTCGCACGCGCTCGTCGGCCGCAACGGCGCCGGCAAGTCCACGCTGGTGAACGTGCTGACCGGGATCTTCCCGCCGGACTCGGGGCAGGTGCGGTTCGACGGCGAGCCCGCCCCGGCGCCGGCCGACCGGGACGGCTGGCGCGCGCGGGTCGCGTGCGTCTACCAGAAGTCGACGATCGTCCCGGAGCTGACCGTCGCGGAGAACCTGTTCATCAACCGGCAGCCCGGCGGGAAGGACCGGCGGTGGCCGGGCGGGCGGGGGCTGATCAGCTGGAAGCGGATGCGCCGCGAGGCCGCCGAGCTGCTCGGCGCCTGGGACGTGGCCGTCGACCCCGACACGCGCGCCGGCGACCTCGGGGTGGAGAGCCGGCAGCTGGTCGAGATCGCCCGCGCCCTGTCGTTCGGCGCCCGGTTCATCATCCTGGACGAGCCGACCGCGCAGCTGGACAACACCGAGATCGAACGGCTCTTCGGCCGGATGCGGGCGCTGCAGGAGTCGGGGGTGACGTTCCTGTTCATCTCCCATCACCTGCAGGAGGTGTACGAGGTCTGCCAGACGGTCACCGTCTTCCGGGACGCCCGCTGGATCACCACCGCGCCCGTCGCCGAGCTGCCCAAGGCGGCGCTGGTGGAGGCGATGACCGGGGAGGCGGCGAGCCTGGGCAGCGGCCCGTCGCGTCCGGCGGTGGACTCGGCCGCGGCGGTGCGGCTGGAGGTCTCCGGGCTGTCGGACGGCGCGTACCGGGACGTCGACCTGCGGGTGCGGCGCGGCGAGGTCGTCGGGCTCGCCGGATCCAGCGCCAGCGGCAAGATCGAGCTGGCGGAGACCCTCGTGGGGCTGCGCCGCGCCGGGTCCGGCACGGTCCGCCTGGACGGCGAGCCGCTGCCGCGCGGGGACGTGCGGGGCGCGCTGCGGGCCGGGGTCGGGTTCGTGCCGCGCGACCGGCACCTCCAGGGCCTGGTCGCCGGGCTGTCGGTGGGGGAGAACGCCGGGATGACGATCGCCGACCGGCTCGGCCCGTACGGGATCGTCAAGCCCGGGCGGCTGGCCGCGTTCGCCCGCGAGTCGATCGGCGACCTCGGCATCGTCACCGCCGGGCCGGACCAGCCGGTGTCGGACCTGTCCGGCGGAAACCAGCAGAAGGTCGTGATGGCGCGCGCCCTAGCCAACGACCCACGGGTGCTGGTGCTGATCAATCCCACGGCCGGCGTGGACGTGAAGTCCAAGGAGGCGCTGCTGGCCGTCATCGGCGCGGTCCGGGAGACCGGCACCGCTGTGATCATCATCTCCGACGAGCTGGACGACCTGCGTCCCGCCGACCGGGTGCTGGTCTTCTTCCACGGCCGGATCACCGCCGAGCACGAGGCGGGCTGGAGCGACCATGATCTGGTCGCGTCGATCGAAGGGGTCACCTCAGATGACTGACGTTCCCGTGAGCGAGCGGGCGGGGCGGACCGGGGCGGTCCCCGGCCTGCCCGCGCTCCGGCGGATGCGGGAGTTCGCCCTGGTGCCGGCGCTGATCGCGCTGATCGTGCTGGGCGCGCTGGTGAACGACAGCTTCCTCACCAAGCAGAACATCATCAGCATCCTGGGCGCCTCGGCAGCGCTCGCGCTGGTCGTGCTGGGCGAGTCGCTGATCCTCATCACCGGCAAGTTCGACCTGTCGCTGGAGTCGACCGTCGGGATCGCGCCGGCGCTGGGCGCGCTGCTGGTGCTCCCGGCGTCGTCGGCGGGGTTCGGCACCGAGTGGCCCACGGCCGCCGGGATCGTCGTCATCGTGCTGGTCGGCGCCGCGATCGGGGCGGTCAACGGCTTCCTGGTGGTGCGGCTGCGGCTCAACGCCTTCATCGTCACCCTCGCCGTGCTCATCGTCCTGCGCGGGCTGCTGGTCGGCGCGACCGAGGGCAAGACGCTGTTCGACATGCCGGACGCGTTCTTCACGCTCGCGACCACGACGTTCCTGGAGATCCCGCTGTCGGTGTGGCTGGCGGCCGCCGCGTTCGGCGCGGCCGGGTTCGTGCTGCGCTACCACCGGCTCGGCCGGGCGCTCTACGCGATCGGCGGCAACCCGGAGGCGGCCCGCGCGGCCGGGATCCGGGTGGAGCGCATCACCTTCGCCGTGTTCGTCATCGGCGGGGTGCTCGCCGCGGTGGCCGGGCTCGTGCTCACCGGATACGTGGGCGCGATCAACGCCAACCAGGGCCAGAACATGATCTTCACGGTGATGGCGGCGGCGGTCATCGGCGGGATCGCCATGGACGGCGGCAAGGGCACCATGACCGGCGCGCTCACCGGCGTGCTCCTCCTCGGCGTCGTCCAGAACCTGCTCACCCTGGCCCAGGTGCCCTCGTTCTGGATCCAGGCGATCTACGGCGGCATCATCCTGGTGGCGCTGATGATCGCGCGGGTCACCTCCGGCAAGGCCCAGGACTGAACGGTGCGGGTCGGCGAACGGCGGCGCCTCGGCGGCTCGCCGGTGGAGGTCACCGCCCTGTCGTTCGGCGGCGCGGCGATCGGCGGGCTCTACACCCAGGTGCCCGACGGCGACGCGGCCGCCGCCGTCGCACGGGCGCTGGCCACCGGAATGGGCTACTTCGACACCGCGCCGCACTACGGGGCCGGCCGGTCGGAACGCCGCCTGGGGCCGTTGCTCCGCTCGTCCGGCGCGGTGATCTCGACGAAGGCGGGCCGCCTGCTCCGCCCCCTCGAACCGGGAGAGGGACCCGACGACGAGGGCTTCGTGGACGAGCCGCCGTTCACACGCGTCTGGGACTTCAGCGCGGACGGCGTCCGGCGGTCCCTGGCCGAGTCGCTGGACCGGCTCGGCCTCGACCGCGTCGACATCCTCTACATCCATGATCCGGACCGGCACGAGGAGCAGGTCTACGCCGAGACCTACCCGGCCCTGGCGCGACTGCGCGACGAGGGCGTGGTGGGCGCCATCGGGGCCGGGATGAACCAGGCGGCCATGCTCACCAGGTTCGTCCGCCGCCTGGACCTCGACGTCGTCCTGTGCGCCGGGCGCTACACGCTCCTGGACCGGGCGGCCGGGGACGAGCTGCTGCCCGCCTGCCTTGAGCGCGGCACCTCGGTGGTGATCGGCGGCGTCTACAACTCCGGGCTCCTGGCGGGCGGCGGGACGTTCGAGTACGCGCCGGCGTCCCCCGGGATCCGCGCCGAGGTGGCGCGGCTGCGCGAGGCGTGCGACGCGTACGGGGTCCCGTTGAAGGCCGCGGCCCTGCAGTTCCCCGCGCGCCATCCGGCCGTGGCGAGCGTGCTGGTCGGCTGCCGCACCGCGGCGGAGGTCGACGAGAACGCCGCGATGTTCGAGACCGGGATCCCCGACGCCCTGTGGCCCGAACTCGACAGAGGAGAGGCATGAGGATCGACGCGCACCATCACCTCTGGGACACCGGCGTTCGCGACTACCCGTGGATGGACGGGCCGTGGGCGGATCCGATCCGCGGCCGGTTCGACGCCGCCCGCTATGCCGAGGTCGTCCGGAAGGGCGACGTGGGCGCGTCCGTCGTCGTCCAGGCTCTGCAGGACGAGCGGGAGACGGCCGAACTGCTGGCGATTCCGGGCGAGCAGGTGAGAGGCGTGGTCGGGTGGGTCGACCTGACCGCGCCGGACGTGGCGGAGCGGCTGGCAGGGCTGCGCGCGGGGGAGGGCGGTCGGCGGCTGGCCGGAATCCGGCACCTCGTCCAGGACGAACCCGATCCCCGGTGGCTGCTGCGGGACGACGTGGGACGGGGCGTGCGCGCGGTCGCGGAGGCCGGGCTCGCATACGACGTGCTGGTCAGGCCACCTCAGGCGGAGGCCGCGCTGGAGTTCGCGCGGCGGCTGCCGGGCATGCGGCTCGTTCTCGACCACGCCGGCAAGCCCGACATCGCGGGCGGCGGGTGGGAGCCGTGGGCGTCGTGGATCACCTCGATGGCGGCGTTGCCGCACGTCACGGTCAAGCTGTCCGGGCTGGTGACGGAGGCGGCGCACGCCTGGAGCATGGACGACGTCCTCCCGTACGCGCGGCACGTCCTGCGCGTGTTCGGGCCCGATCGGGTGATGTACGGGTCGGACTGGCCGGTCTGCACGCTGGCCGCGACGTACGAGCAGGTCACCGACATCGCCGAGGCCGCGTGCGCCGACCTGGACGCGGACGGGCGCGACGCCGTCTTCGGCGGCACGGCCCGCTGCGTCTACCGCCTGGAGCGTTAGACCGTCCCCGCGACCCGCGCGCTCATCGCTTCAGGGCGCGCAGGAAACGCGCGGCGAGCGGGGCGGCGACCTCGCCGCCCGAGCCGCCGGCCGTGACGAGCACCGCGAACGCCACATCGTCGCGGAAGCCGATGAACCAGGCGTGCGGGGCGCCGCCGCCGACCTCGGCCGTCCCGGTCTTGCCCGCCGTGCCCTCCGGGAGGCCCGCGCGTTCGGCGGTGCCGCCGGTGACGACCGCGCGCATCATCGCGCGCAGCGCGTCCGCGCCCGGCACCGGGTGGGAGGGCTGCCGCTCACCGGCGATCAGCTTGGCGGCGACCAGCCGCGGCGGCCGCCACTGATCACCTTGAAGGAGGAGCCCGGCGGGTAGCTTCCCAGGAACGCGTTGCTCCCGCCCAGCCTGTCGGCGACGGCCAGGACCTCCCCGGTGGACGGGCGCACCGCCACCAGGGCGGCGGTCCCACCGGAGATCGTCTTCTCGGCGGCGTCCTGGACGCCGCGGTCCAGGGTGGTACGGATCCGTTCGGCCCCCTCGGCGCCGAACACCGCCAGCCGCCGGGGCGGGCCGCCGCCGCCCTCGACGACGTCGACGGCCCGGCCCGAGGTGTCGTTCTCCGTGTCACCGAAGTTCTCCGACAGGGCCGCGATGTAGGGCTGGAGCAGGCCGGTGTCCGGCAGCGCACGCCCTTTCCTGTCGGTGAACGCCGCGGGGGCGGCCTCGGTCTCGGCGAGCGTCCAGACGGCGGGTCCGGTCAGCGCCGGGTGCAGGGTCGCGGGGCGCCACAGGATCCTCCAGCGGTCCTTCACCAGGCCCAGCTCGAGGGTCGACCGGAAGGTCCAGGTCAACCGGCCCCCGAGGTTGCGGGTGACGGTGAATTCCTGATGTGCCCGGTCAGGGGAGCGGGGTACCAGCGGGCCCGGTGCCAGCCCGACCGAGACCACCGTGAGGCCCCGGGACAGGGCCCGGTGCTGCTCGACGAAGTCGTGCGGCGGATCGGCGACCAGCTCGGCCATGCCGTTCAGGGACCCGCTCCGCCAAGCGGCGAAGTAGTCGCGGGAGACCAGCTCGGGGCTGCCCGGACTCCGCCGCGACAGGGTGAACGCGGCGACGCCGCCGACCGCCAGGACGACGGCCAGCATCCCGGCCAGGATGAGGACGCCACGAGATCGCATTGTCGCTCCCTCCGGAGACCGTGCCGATCATCTCCGATCCCGGGCGCCGCCGGGCGGCCGGAACCGGACGGGCGGATCACGGAGCCCGTTCGCGAGGGTGGTTCAGGTGCCGGAGCGCAGGCGCATGTAGACGCGGAAAGTGGTGCCCTTCGGGCCGGTGTGCACGCGGACGAGGTCGGCCAGGTGGTTGACCATCAGCACGCCGCGTCCGCCCTCGGTGCTCATCCCCGCCGGGCGGCGGCCCACCAGCGGGTCGGTGAGCAGTCCGGCGTCGCGGATCTCGCACACGACGTGGCCGTCCTCCGTCCAGATCCGCAGCACCCCCGTGCCGCCGCCGTGCAGGGCGGAGTTGGCGGCCAGCTCGTTGACGGCCAGCTCCAGGTCGCCGGCGCGGGCGGCGCCCAGGCCCAGCGCCGCGCCGCGGCGGACGGCCAGCGCGCGGATCGCCGGGATGGAGTCCAGGTCGAACGGCGTCGCCTCGATGCCGGGAGGCACGGGCAGGGGGCGGTTCCAGTCCTGGAAGACGCGGCCGGGGGCGTACTCGGCGCTGTGCCGCTCCCCGTCCCCGTCGACGATCGACGGGTGGGTGGCGCGCGCGTCGGCGACGGTGTCCTCGTCCAGGCCCGCGGTGTCGTACGGGCACAGGACGGTGGCCTCGCGTCCCGCGAACGCGAAGTTGATGAGCGCCTCGTGCTGGACGCAGGCGGGGTACTCGGCCGGTGACCGGCCCGGCCAGATCGGCTCGCCGATGATCCGGACCCGGGCGGCGGAGTGCCGGTCGCTGAACGCGCGCAGCACGCCGGGAATGATGCGGCCGGGGTTGCGCCCGGCCTCGGACATGTCGATCCATGTCACCCTGGCGGCGGTGGAGCCGGAGGCCGCGCGCACCGCGTCCCGCAGCAGGGCCAGCCTGGGCCCGGGCACCGCGACCGCCACGGGTTCGCCGGAGTCAGGCCCGGCGAGGACGAACGGCACCGTGCCGGCCAAAAACTCGTCCCGGCCTCGGTAGAAGAGGGCCGGGTGGGCGAAGGCGCCATCGGTGACGGTACCGGGCCTGGAGGTCATCGGCCCGATCACCTCCGCCGGCGCACCATCGGGGTGGGATGGTGCAGCGTCATGCTCGCTTCCTCCTGGTCCGCTCGGCCGATGGCAGGCTGTCACCAACACCGCTACCCGCCTCTTCATACAGAAAAACAGCTATTACGGACGGGGTGTGGGACCGGTTTTGTGCTGTTCGCCGAGGGCGGCGGCGTCCACGACGTCGGCCAGGTGCTCGCGGCGCCGGTACGCGGCCCGCTGCCGCTGCGCGCCCGTGCCCCCTTCCAGCAGGGCGCGCAGCCCGGCGGCGGCGCGGTCGAGGTCGCCGGTCTCGGCCAGGGCCGGCCGCACATGCGCGAGCAACTCGGCGGCCAGCCTGCGGAACGGGGCCGGACGCCCGGTGCACACGTCGATCCCGTCCCCGGACAGCCCGTTGCGGGCGGCCAGCCAGTACGCGGCCCGCAGCATCTCCGGCGCTGGATCGGGCGCCGGCTCGCGCGCCTCCACGGCGGTCAGCGACACCCGCACCAGCGCCCGGGCCAGCGCGGCGAACAGGACCGACTCCGCCACGGTCATCGCCACGTCGCCGAGCCTGATCTCGATGGTGGGCAGCCGCGCCGACGGCCGCACGTCCCAGAAGATCGTCCCGGTGTCCATCAGGGCGCCGCACTCCAGCAGCGTCGAGACGAGGTCCTCGTAGTGCGCCAGCGACCGGAAGAACGGCGGCGGGCCCGCGACCGGCCAGCGCGCCCACGTCATCACCCGCCAGCAGGCGTGACCGGTGTCGCGGCCCGCCCAGTACGGGGAGTTGGCCGCCAGCGCCAGCAGCGTCGGCAGCCAGGGCCGCAGGTGGTTGCTCACCAGCACGGCCCGCTCCGGGTCGGGCATCTCGACGTGGACGTGGCAGGAGCAGATGCACTGCTCGTCGTCCAGGGCCCGGTAGGTGGCCAGGCTGTCGGCGTACCGGGCGCCCGCGGTGATGGGCGGCGGCAGCAGCTCGCCCATCACCGGCGTGCCGGTCGCCGCCAGCCGCACCCCCTCGCGCGCCCCGGCGCCGGCGACCACCCGGCGCATCTCCCGGATCTGCTCCTCCAGCTTGGCCAGATCGTCGCAGGGGGACGTCTTGGCCTCGGCGAGGAAGGCGATCAGTTCGGTCGAGACGCGCTCGCCCAGTTCCGCGGAGGCCCGTTCCACCACCGCGGCCGCCCGGGGGACGACCATCCTGGAGGCGGGATCGACGACGAAATACTCTTCCTCGACTCCGAACCTGAGGGCCATCCCACCACCTCGTTGTCGGGAGCGGAGCAGGCGGCCGCGCCGTGGCGAGGCCCTTCCGACGTTACGTGGTGCGGGGGCGGTTCGCACGCCCCGATTCTTCAGTGCCCCGGGGCGACGAAGTACATCGACAGCGCGACCAGGTGCGAGACCACCACGACCGCGAGGCCGAAGAAGAAGAGCATCTTGGCGGGGCCGTGCTCGAAGTAGCGGCCCCGCTTCAACGGCCCCCGCTCGCGCTGCCGGGCGGCGATCCGCTCCTCGAGCGGGGGCCGGTCGAAGAGCGTCACGCCGGCGCCCTGGAGACGGTCACTGGCGCGGGTCGTCGACGATGACGTCGCTCATGATGTCGACGATCCAGGAGAGCACGCCGCCGAGCGCGATGATCCCCGCCCCGGCCCAGAACATCGGCCAGTTCGGGCCCACGCACAGCGCCACGCCGCCCACGGTGAACCCGATGAAGATCACGGCCACGGCGACCCAGGACTTCGGCCGTCCCGCGTGGCTGCCAGTCGACATGCGTTATTCCCTCTGTTCCATAATGAAATACTGCGTCGGGGCTACCCCCCGAAACAGTAGCAACGCCGAGGCGGGCAGGACATCCGGGGTACGGCGACCCCGGTCGAGGTCCGCAGATACGCGCTCGCTTACCATCCAGGCATGACGGTGCCGCCTGAAGAACTCGAACTGGCCGCCGCCTTCCCCACGGCCGAACGCGACCGGTGGCGGGAGATGGTACGAGGGGTGCTGCGCAAGTCTGGCGCGGCGAGCGAGGACGCCCCGCTCGACGAGATCGAGGGCCTGCTGGCCCGCGACTCCTACGACGGCGTTCCGATGGCGGCGCTCTACACGCGCGACGACACCGTACCGGGAAGACCCGGCCTGGCCCCGTACCTGCGCGCCGTGCGGCCCGAGGGCGAGGGCCTGGCGGGCTGGGACGTGCGGCAGCGGCACACCCACCCCGACCCGGCGGCCGCCCGCGAGGCGATCCTCGCCGATCTGGAGAACGGCGTCACCTCCGTCTGGCTGGCCCTGGGCGAGTCCGGCCCGCCGGTCGAGTCGCTGCCCGAGGTGCTGCGCGGCGTCCACCTCGACATGGCGCCGGTCGTCCTGGACGCGGGCGCGCGGGCGGGGGAGGCCGCCGAGGCGCTGCTGCGGCTGATCACCGATCGCGGCCAGGCCGAGCGCGCCAACGGCAATCTCGGCCTCGACCCGCTCGGCCTGCGGGCCCGCACCGGCGAGCCCGCGCCGCTCGACGGGCCCAGGGGCGCCGCGGAGCTCGCCGTGCGGTGCGCCCGCGGGTTCCCCGGCCTGCGCGCGATCACGGTCGACGCCACCGCCCACCACGACGCCGGCGGCGGCGACGCCGAGGAGCTCGGTGCCGCGATCGCAGCCGGGGTCGCCTACCTGCGGGCCCTCACCGGCGCGGGGCTGAGCGTGGACGAGGCGTTCGGGCAGCTGGAGTTCCGGCTGGCCGTGAACGCCGACCAGTTCGCCTCCATCGCCAAGCTGCGCGCCGCCCGCCGGCTGTGGGCCCGGGTCGCCGAGGTCTGCGGGACGGCCGAGGGCGGCCAGGCGGACGACCAGGGCGGCGGGCCGCGGGCGGCGCGGCTGCACGCGGTGACGTCCTCGGCCATGGTGACCCGCCGCGACCCGTGGGTGAACATGCTGCGCACCACCGTCGCGGCGTTCGCCGCCGGGGTGGGCGGGGCCGACGCGGTCACCGTCCAGCCGTTCGACGTGCGGCTCGGGCTTTCCGACGACTTCGCCCGCCGCATCGCCCGCAACACCCAGACCCTCCTGCTGGAGGAGTCGAGCCTGGCCCGCGTCGTGGACCCGGCCGGCGGCTCCTGGTACGTCGAGCGGCTCACCGAGGAGACGGCGCAGGCCGCCTGGGTCTGGTTCACCGAGATCGAGCGGGCCGGCGGCCTGGCCGCCGCGCTGGACTCCGGTCTCGTCGCCGCCCGGCTCGCCGCCACCTGGGAGCGCCGCCGCGGCGACCTGGCCCGCCGCAAGGCCCCGCTCACCGGCGTGAGCGAGTTCCCGGACCTCGCCGAGAAGCTCCCCGAGCGCGTCCCGGCGCCGCGGCCGCCCGCGGCGCCGGGCGGACTGCCCGTCGTGCGCTACGCGCAGGACTTCGAGGCGCTCCGCGACCGCTCGGACGCGCACGCGGCGGCCACCGGGGAACGTCCCAAGGTCTACCTGGCCACGCTCGGCCCGATCGCCGTGCACACCGCGCGCGCGTCGTTCGCCGCCAACCTCTTCCAGGCCGGCGGCATCGAGACGGTCGCCGGGGAGCCCGACGGCTTCGCCGCCTCGGGCGCCTCCGTCGCCTGCGTCTGCTCCAGCGACAGGCTCTACGGGGAGCAGGCCGAGGACGCCGCCCGCAAGCTCAAGGAGGCGGGAGCGGTGAAGGTGTGGCTCGCGGGTAAGGGGACCTATGAGGGAGTGGACGCACACGTCTTCGCGGGCTGTGACGCGGTCGCGGTGCTGGAGACCACCCTCGACGATCTAGGAGTGAACCGATGATCCCCGACTTCTCCGAGATCGGGCTCGGCGCGGCGCCCTCCGCCGACGAGGCCGCCAAGCGCTGGCGCGCCGCGGTCACCGAGGCCACCGGCCGCGACCCGGACGCCGAGACCTGGGACACCCCCGAGGGTATCGCCGTCCGGCCCCTCTACACCGGCGACGACCTGACCGGCCTCGACTTCCTCGACACGCTGCCGGGCATCGCCCCCTACCTGCGCGGCCCCTACCCCGCGATGTACGCCACCCAGCCCTGGACGATCCGCCAGTACGCGGGGTTCTCCACCGCCGAGGAGTCCAACGCCTTCTACCGGCGCAACCTCGCCGCCGGGCAGAAGGGCCTGTCGGTCGCCTTCGACCTGGCCACCCACCGCGGCTACGACTCCGACCACCCGCGCGTGGCCGGCGACGTCGGCATGGCCGGGGTGGCGATCGACTCGATCTACGACATGCGGCAGCTGTTCGACGGGATCCCGCTGGACCGGATGAGCGTGTCGATGACCATGAACGGGGCGGTGCTGCCCGTCCTGGCGCTGTACATCGCCGCCGCCGGGGAGCAGGGGGTGGAGCCCGAGCGGCTGGCCGGGACCATCCAGAACGACATCCTCAAGGAGTTCATGGTCCGCAACACCTACATCTACCCGCCCGGGCCGTCGATGCGGATCATCTCCGACATCTTCGCGTTCACGTCCCAGCGGATGCCCAAGTACAACTCGATCTCCATCTCCGGCTACCACATCCAGGAGGCCGGGGCCACCGCCGACCTGGAGCTGGCCTACACGCTCGCCGACGGCGTCGAGTACATCCGCGCCGGACGCGAGGCGGGCCTGGACATCGACGCGTTCGCGCCGCGGCTGTCGTTCTTCTGGGCGATCGGCATGAACTTCTTCATGGAGGTCGCCAAGCTCCGCGCCGCCCGCCTCCTGTGGGCCAGGCTGGTCAAGGGCTTCGACCCGGAGAACCCCAAGTCCCTGTCGCTGCGCACCCACTCCCAGACCTCCGGATGGTCGCTCACCGCACAGGACGTCTTCAACAACGTGGCCCGCACCTGCATCGAGGCGATGGCAGCGACCCAGGGCCACACCCAGTCGCTCCACACCAACGCGCTCGACGAGGCGCTCGCCCTGCCCACCGACTTCTCCGCCCGCATCGCCCGCAACACCCAGTTGCTCCTCCAGCAGGAGTCCGGCACGACCCGGACGATCGACCCGTGGGGCGGCAGCGCCTACGTCGAGCGGCTCACCCACGACCTGGCCCGCCGCGCCTGGGGGCACATCACCGAGGTCGAGCAGGCCGGCGGCATGGCCAAGGCCATCGACGAGGGCCTGCCCAAGATGCGCATCGAGGAGGCCGCCGCCCGCACGCAGGCGCGGATCGACGCGGGACGGCAGCCGGTCATCGGCGTCAACAAGTACCGGCCGGAGGCTGACGAGCCCATCGAGGTCCTCAAGGTCGACAACGCCGCCGTCCGCGCCCAGCAGATCGACAAGCTGCGCCGCCTCCGCGCGGAGCGCGACGAGGACGCCGCGCGGGCGGCGCTGGCGGCCCTGACGAACGCCGCCGAGGCCGCCGAGCGCGGCACCCGCGGCCCCGGGCTGGAGCAGAACCTGCTCGCCCTGGCCGTCGACGCCGCCCGCGCCAAGGCCACCGTCGGCGAGATCTCCGACGCGCTGGAACGGACCTACGGCCGGCACGCCGCCCAGATCCGTACCATTTCCGGTGTGTACCGGGAGGAGGCGGGCCGGGTGACCGCGATCGAGCAGGCCCGTGCGGCGACCGCCGCGTTCGAGGCGGCCGAGGGGCGGCGGCCCCGCATCCTGGTCGCCAAGATGGGCCAGGACGGCCACGACCGCGGCCAGAAGGTGATCGCCACCGGCTTCGCCGACCTGGGCTTCGACGTCGACGTGGGCCCGCTGTTCCAGACCCCGGGCGAGGTCGCCCGGCAGGCGGTCGAGGCCGACGTGCACATCGTGGGCGTCAACTCGCTGGCCGCCGGCCACCTGACGCTGGTGCCCGCGCTGCGCGCGGAGCTGGCCGGGCTGGGCCGCGACGACGTCATGATCGTCGTGGGCGGGGTCATCCCGCCGCAGGACTTCGACGAGCTGCGCGCCGCCGGGGCCGCGGCGATCTTCCCACCCGGCACCGTCCTGGCCGAAGCCGCGCTGGACCTGCTCGGCGACCTCGCCGCCCGGCTGGGCCACCAGGCGGAGAACACGGCTTGAGCCCCGGCCTCGACGACTACGCCAAAGGGGTCCGGGACGGCTCGCGGGCCTGGATCGCGCGGGCGATCACGCTCGTCGAGTCGACCCGTCCCGACCACCGGGAGCTGGCCCAGCGGCTGCTGGTGGAGCTGACCCCGCACACCGGGAACGCCCGCCGGGTCGGCATCACGGGCGTGCCGGGCGTCGGGAAGTCCACCTTCATCGACGCCCTCGGCACCGACCTCACCGCCGAGGGGCACAAGGTCGCGGTGCTGGCCGTCGACCCGTCCTCCACCCGCACCGGCGGCAGCATCCTCGGCGACAAGACCCGGATGCACCGGCTCGCGGCCGACCCGCACGCCTTCATCCGGCCGTCCCCGACCGCCGGGACCCTCGGCGGCGTGGCCAAGGCGACCCGCGAGGCGATGGTGGTCATGGAGGCCGCCGGATACGACGTCGTGCTCGTGGAGACCGTCGGCGTCGGCCAGTCCGAGACCGCCGTGTCGGAGATGGTGGACTCCTTCCTCTTCCTCACCCTCGCCCGGACCGGCGACCAGCTGCAGGGGATCAAGAAGGGCGTGTTGGAGCTGGCGGACGTCATCGCCGTCAACAAGGCCGACGGCCCCCACGAGACCGAGGCCAAGAAGGCCGCCAGGGAACTGGCCGGGGCCCTGCGCCTGCTGCGCAGCGACGAACGCGGCCGCGACATCCCCGTCCTCACCTGCAGCGCCCGGGAGAACACCGGGCTGGACACCGTCTGGCGGCACCTGGTCGACCACCAGGACGCGCTGGCCGCCAGCGGCGAGCTCGAGGAACGCCGGCGGCGGCAGCAGGTCGGCTGGACCTGGTCCATGGTCCGCGACCGGCTCCTCACCGAACTCCGCGAGCACCCCGCCGTCCGGGAGCTGGCCCCGGCCCTGGAGGCGGAGGTCGCCGAGGGCACGATCACCCCCGCCCTCGCGGCGGAACGGATACTGAACGTCTTCGGCCGGTGACGGTTTGACGGTCGCGGACGCCCCGGATCCTGTACAACAGGCAGATGGACGTCATCCCGCTCGATGATCCGACCGATGTGCAGATCGGGCAATGGCACGCGGTGCTCCAGGCCGTCCACGCCGCCGACCCCGCCGGCGAGCCCGCCCCGGTCAGAGCGCAGACGGCCGAGCATCTGCTGGGCGCGCGGGACCAGCGCCTCTGGACGGCCGCCGAGGGAGCCGAGACGGTCGCCGTGGCGGCCCTGCGGCTGCCCGGCGGGCCCGGCGCCGACCGCCCCGGCGAGATCGACATCAGGGTCCGCCCCTCCCACCGGCGCCGCGGGCTGGGCACCCGGCTCATGGCGGTGGCCGCCGAGGGCCTGCGCGCCGACGGCCGCACCAGCGTCATCGCCCAGGTCCTGGCCCGCACCCCCGCCGTGCCGTTCCTGGAGTCGCACGGCTTCGTCTGCGTGCTGACCCTCAGCGGCCTGCTGCTGCGCCTGGCCGACCTGCCGCCCGACCGCGTCCCGGCGCTCGTCGCCGCCGGCCCGCCCGGCTACCGGCTGGCCCGCTGGCGCGGCTCGGTGCCCGACGAGTACGCCGACGCCCTCGCGCACGCCAAGCACGCCATGGCCGACCTCGCCGAGTACGAGGGCCTGCCGTGGAACGCCGGGCGGGTCCGGGAGATGGCCGAGATGGTCGCCAAGCGCGGCGACGACCTCTACACCGTCGCGGCCGTGCAGGGCTCGACGGTCGCGGGCTTCACCGAGATCGTCGTCCCGGTGGAGGCCTCCGAACGCGCCGCCCAGTACGACACCGCGGTCGTCCCCGAGCACCGCGGCCGGCGTCTCGGCATCTGGGTCAAGGCCGCCATGCTGGAGTGGCTGGCCGCCGAACGCCCCGAGGTCCGCGAGATCGAGACCGACAACGTCGGCGACAACGCCCACATGCTCGCCGTCAACGAGGAGCTGGGGTTCCGGCGCCAGCGCGAGTCCCGCGAGTACCAGGCCGCCACCCGCGACCTCCCCACCGTCTCGCGCGGTACCTGAGGCCACTTCGAGACAGGCCGCGGTTCCCTTTTCCGCCGCCACCGGCGACCCTGGTGACAGCCGACACCGGAGGTCGCCCATGCACACCCGCTCACCTGCCGCTCCGCCCGCCGCCGTGCCGAAAAACGCGTTGCCGCGGCCAACGAAGATCGGCACTCTGAAGGTGGCCTCCGGAAAGTCCGTGAGGCCGGGAAATTAGCGGACCATTCCATTCGCGTTCAATGGTGATCGTCGCGCCGTTAAGGGCGATCGCCCATTGCTGGGACGGGTGGGCGCCGGCCCGCCGGTGGAGTGGTCGGTACGGGAGGAGGTGGCCGATGAACGTGCTCGTACTGAACGCTTCGTACGAACCCTTACAAAACGTGGACCTGCGGCACGCCATCCGCATGCTGGTGCGTGAGGTGGCCGTCGTCGAGGAGGCGGAGGAAGGCCGGACGATCGGCCGCTTTCCCGTGCCGCGGGTGCTGAGACTGGTCAGGTACGTCGCCATGCGGTGGCGGCACGGCAGGCGCCCGCCGTGGAGCAAGCGCGGCGTCTACCTGCGCGACCGTGGGCAGTGCGGGTACTGCGGCAAGCACGGTCACACCATCGACCACGTCCTGCCGCAGTCGAGGGGTGGCGGCGACACCTGGGAGAACACCGTCCTGGCCTGTGGTAAGTGCAACAACCGCAAGGGCAATCGCACACCGCGGGAGGCGAGCATGCAACTGCGCACCAAGCTCCGCGTCCCCAACTGGAACGAACTGGTCCCCCGCTGAACCCCTGGGGGCGGCCCCAAAAGGCCGCCCCCATTCCCGGCCTTGCACAAGATGCCCGAGTGCCCTGCAGTGGCCATGGTGAGTGCGGGGAGTGTGGTGTTTCGTGGGCTATATCTTTCCGATCACTTCATGATCAGGGGATGGGCGGTAGTTGCCGCGGGGGAGCGCTCACCAGGGCGTACGGTCGCGCAGGTGCTGCCCTGGACGGTCGTCGGGATCACGCTCGGCCTCCGTCCTCCGGCCGTCGCCGCCGTGCTGTCGGCGGACCCGGTCGCGGTCCGCACCCGTGAGCCCGGCGAGCGCGGCAAGGGCCGGCTGGCCACGCCCGCCGACTACGTCTTCGTCCACGGCGGCGAGGATGCCGGGTCCTCGCCGGTGGTGGTCTTCCGCCGCTGACGCCCGGTCCGCGATCCGGGATCGGTCCGTGGCGCGGGCGGCCGCGGGCGCTTCTTCGCGGTCCGGAGAGTGATCTGCGTCGCCCGTGCCTCGCCGGGCGGAAGTGCTGCACGGGACGTGATGTGGCCGTGATGTGGGGGCGGCAAAAGCCTTATCGCCGGGCGTGTGACGCGATCGGGGCCCGCGCATTCGAGTGATCCGAAATGCGCGGGGTAGTTCATGGGTAACGCTATGTGTTGTCGGGACTGTCCGGGGGTAATTGGGTGATTGTGGTAGCGTGCCGCCAATCTTCTCGTTGGTGCTAAGGAGAAATCAGTGGCGGCCCTCGATCCTTACGGCAGGAAGCGGAGCCCGTTCCGCGTGCGCGCGGCGCGGGGCTTCGCGGTGGTGGCGCTGCTGGGGGCGGCCTCGGCGACGCTGCCGGCGGCCGCGGGGGCGGCCGGAGTGCCCGCCGCCCCCAAGGATCCCGGCAAGGAGCTCGCCAAGCTAGAGAAGCGCGCCACCCAGCTCTCCAAGGAGTACCGCGGCGAGCTGATCACCCTGGACGAGGCCAAGAAGGCCGCCGACCGTGCCCGCAAGGACGCCGAGCGGCTCGCCCAGGAGTTCGACGTCGCGCGGTCCGACGTGAGCAGGATCGCCGCGTCCACGTACATGACCGGCCAGATGGACACCACCTCGATGATCTCGGCCGACGACCCGCAGGCGGCCGTGCGCGGCGCCGCGGTCATGGAGCACCTGTCCCGGAACAACGGACGCCGGATCCAGAGCCTGGAGAAGCTGTCCGCGCAGGCCGCGCAGTCGCAGAAGACGGCGCGCACCAAGGTCGACCAGGTGCGCCGCGAGGTCGAGGACCTCGAGAGCCAGCGGGCGCGGGTGCGCAAGCTGCTCGCCAAGTACAAGCCGGAGCGCCCGGCCGCGTCGGCCGGGAACTCCAGCGGTTCGGCGGGTCGCCCCGACGGCGCCAGCGGCACCAAGTCGCCCATCACCGGCAACTCGATGACCGCCCGGATGCGCACCGCGCTGGTGGCCATCGACGGCAAGTTCGGCGCGTTCCCCACCATCGGCTGCTCCCGTCCCGGTGACCCGCAGGACCACGGCTCGGGACGGGCCTGCGACTTCATGGAGAGCACGGCCGGCCGGATGCCCAGCGCCTCGGCCCGCGCCCACGGCGACGCCGTCGCCCAGTACGTGATCGACAACGGCTCCCGGCTCGGGATCAAGTACGTGATCTGGCGCCAGCGCATCTACGACATGCGCGGCAGCGGCGGCTGGCGGCAGATGGAGGACCGCGGCAGCATCACCCAGAACCACTACGACCACGTGCACGTCTCCGTGCTCTGATACCGGATACCCCTGCTCGTGCCGCGGGCGGCGGCGCCCGCGGCGCCCGGGCATCCCGTCCACTGCGAACTGCTGGGCACCGAGCCCGTGGACGGTGTCATCGCCTCCGACCACTACGGCGTGCTCGCCGACCTGCGCTACTGATCGTCGGCGGGCGCCCCCGGCGCGGTCCTCAGCGCGGCCTCGATGATCTCCAGGCCGGCGATCGCGTCGGCGAGGTCGACCGGGGGAGGGGCGTCGCCGCGCAGGGCCCGCGCCACCTCGGCGTAGAACTGCTGATACGCGCCGGGGGCGGTGGGCTCGGGACGGTCGGCGATGAGCGTGCCCAGGCGCCCGTACGCCTCGGGCGGAGCCTGCCCCCAGCCGGCGTCCTTGGGGGTGAGGCCCGCGCGCAGCGCCTCCTCCTGGCCGTCCATGCCGGACACGGTGTACGCGGCGTCCGAGCCCAGCACCCGGAACCGCGGCCCGAGCTGAGCGGCGGTCGCGCTCATCCAGAGGTGGGACCGGACGCCGCCCTCGTGGGTGAGGGCGAGGAAGACGTCGTCGGCCGCGGCGGCGCCCGGCCTGCGGACGTCGATCTCGGCGTAGACGTCGCGAGGCCGGCCGAACAGCGTGATCGCCTGGTCGACGAGGTGGGAGCCCAGGTCGTAGAGGATGCCGCCGGCGTCGAGCGGGTCGGTGCTCTCCTTCCAGCCGCCCGCGACCTCGGGGCGCCAGCGTTCGAAGCGGGACTCGAAGCGCCGCACGGTGCCGAGGGCGCCGTCGCCGACGAGCCGCCGGACGGTGCGGAAGTCGCCGTCCCAGCGCCGGTTGTGGAACGGGATGACGGGCAGCCCGCGGACGGCCGCCAGCGCGGCCAGGGAGCGGGCCTCGGCGGCCGACGCGGCGACCGGCTTGTCCACCACGACCGGGATGCCGGAGGTCAGCGCCGTGCGGGCGAGGGGGACGTGCTGCCGGTTCGGCGCGGCGACCACGACGAGGTCGTGCTCCTCCGGGGTCTCCCACAGCCGGTCGGCGCGGTCCAGGACCGTGGTCTCCGGGTACCGGCGCCGCACGGCCTCCTGCCGTTCGGGGTCGCCGGTCACGACGGCGGAGAGCCGCAGGCCGGGCACCGAGTCGATGAGCGGTGCGTGGAACACCGCGCCGCCGGTGCCGTAACCGATGAGTGCCACCCGCAATGCCATGCGCCGATCATTTCGCATGGTCGCGGAGAGTGCGAGAATCGGCGGCGGGCGGCGCGTGACGCCCGTCCCGAAGGCCGCGCCCCCGCCCGCGCGTCTCCGGGATCACTCGAACAGGTCGGGCTGCTCGCGTGAGATCTGGTCGAACAGCGGCTGGTAGTTGATCCACCCGACCAGGTCGTTGCCGATCTGCTGGTGGGTCAGCACCGCGTTCTCGTGCTCGATCGGCACCACCTGCCCGGCCGCCTTGGCCAGCAGCTGCACCTGGCACGAGCGCTCCATGGTGATGAACCACCAGGCCGCGGCGTCCACCGTGTCGCCGACGGTGAGCAGCCCGTGGTTGCGCAGGATGACCGCCTTGTGGTCGCCCAGCGCCGCCGCGATGCGCTTGCCCTCCTCCAGGTCGGTGACGACGCCGGTGTAGTCGTCGAACAGCCCGTGGTCCTGGTAGAACGCGCACACGTCCTGGGTGATCGGTTCCAGCTTCTGCCCGAGCGCCGAGATCGCCCTGCCGTGCGTGGAGTGGCTGTGCGCGGCGGCCACCACGCCGGGACGCGCCTGGTGCACCTGCGAGTGGATGGCGAAGGCCGCCTCGTTGACCGGGTAGCGGCCCTCGACGACCTGCCCCTGGTGGTTGACCAGGATCAGGTCGCTGACCTTGATGTGCTTGAACGACATCCCGAACGGGTTGACCCAGAAATGGTCGGTGTGCTCGGGGTCGCGGGCGGTGATGTGCCCGGCCACGCCCTCCTCGAAGCCGAACCTGCCGAAGATCCGCAGCGCGGCCGCCAGCCGCTCCTTGCGGTGCCGGCGCTCCTCCGCCGCGGTCTCGAACGTCGGCGGCAGCCGGAAGATCAGGTCGGTCGCGAGCTTGTCGAGGAACTTCTCTTCGTTGGACATGGGGGCGGCTCCTTCCTACCGACACCGAACCCCACCGGCGGCGGGCTGGTCTAGGCTGGTCGGGGCCAAGGGGCATGGCGGTGATTGTCCGGTCGGGACAACCCTGTCGGAGGGGCGATGGCGGAGGTCGAGGGCTTCCTGCGGTTGGTGGCCGACCACGCCGAGGACCCCGAGCTGCTGGAGTCGACCGTGCGGGCCGCCCGCGACAGGTCCGACCTGGTCGCGGCGCTGCCCGAGGAGGAGACCCGGCGGCACACCCGCGCCCTGGTCCGGGGCGTGGTGGCGGCGCTGCGCGAGGACGGCGAGCCGGGCGAGGACGCGCTGGCCGCCGCGGAGCGGCTCGGCTCGGACCGGGCCCGCCAGGGCGTCCCGGTCGCCGCGCTGCTGGACGGCTTCCAGGCCGGCCGCGCGCACCTGGTCGGCCTGCTGATCGAGCAGGGCCGGCGGCTGCGGGTGCCCGCCGACCTGCTGCTGGACGGCGTCACCCGGATCGACGCGATCACCACCGCGCTGGTGCACCGGATGGTCCACGCGCACCGGATCGCCGAGCTGGAGATGGCCCGCACGGCCCGCGACACCCACGTCCAGATGCTGCGGCAGCTGCTGCACGGGGAGCCGCCGACCGTGCTGGCCCCGCTCGACCCCGGCGAGCCGTACCACTGCGTGGTGTCCGACATCAGCGACCCCGCCGTAGCTGGCAGGCTGGAGGTGGCGCTGACCTCGGCGGGCCCGGCGCTGTGCGGGCTGGTGGACGGGCGCCTGGCCGCGCTGGTGGCCCGGCTGCCCGACCCCGCCCGGCTGCCCGACCTGGCCGGGGACCGGGCGCACCGCCCCTCCGGGGTCCCGCTGCTGGTGGCCTCGCCCGCGGCGCGGCCCGCCGCGATCGCCCCGCTGTACCGGCTGGGCCGCCGCGCGCTGCGGGCCGGCACCGCCTCCGGGCTGACCGGGCTTCGGCCGCTCACCGATCTCGCGCTGCTCACCGCCGCCGAGGGGGAGGCCGAGCTGGGCAGGCTGCTGGCCGCCCGGCTGCTGGACGGACTGGACCCCGACGACCCCTTCCACCGGGAGCTGGCCGAGACCGCGCTGGCCTTCCTCGACCACGGCGGCCGCATCGAGCCCACGGCCGCCGCGCTGCACGTCCACGGCAACACCGTCAAGTACCGGGTGCGGCGCTTCCACGAGCTGACCGGCGGATCCCTCGCCCCTGCCGCGTCCCCGGCCGGTGCGGTCGCGCACGCCGCGCACTGGTGGTGGGCGCTGCGCGAGTGGATCCGCCGCCCCGGGGGTGGTGGGATGGGACCATGAAGATCAGCACCGTGATGTGGCCGACCGAGTCGTGGCCCGAGGCCGGGGAGCTGTGGCGCCGGGCCGAGGACCTCGGTTTCCACACCGCCTGGGTGTACGACCACATGGCCTGGCGGGGCAGCACGCCCTGGTACGACGCGTACACGACGCTGGCCGCCGCCGCGGCGGTGACCTCCCGGGTCCGGCTCGGCACCCTGGTCACCTCGCCCAACTTCCGGCACCCCGTGCCGACCGCGCACGCGGTCAAGACCATCGACCACGTGAGCGGCGGGCGGCTCACGCTGGGCATCGGCTCCGGCGGCGCCAACCGCACCTCCGACGGCGGCATCCTCGGCGGCGAGGAGTGGACGCCGCGCGGGCGCGCCGACCGCTTCGCCGAATGGGTCGGCCTGCTCGACCGGCTGCTCACCGGGCCCGGGACGACGGCCGAGGGCGCCTACTACTCGGCCCGCGAGGTCGTCACCGAACCCGGCTGCGTGCAGCGCCCGCGGGTGCCGTTCGTGATCGCCGCGACCGGGCCGAAGGGGCTGCGGCTGGCCGCCCGGCACGGCGCCGGATGGGTCACCAACGGCCGCCGCGACGGCGTAGACCCCGAGCGGGTCGTCCGGGAGCAGCTCGACGGGCTGCGCGCCGCCTGCGAGGCGGAGGGCCGCGACTTCGCCGGGATCCGCCGGCTGTTCCTCACCGGCTTCACCGACGAACCGTGGCTGGCGTCGCCGGAGGCGTTCGCCGACCTGGCGGGCCGCTACGCCGAGCTGGGTTTCGACGAGGTCGCGCTGCACTGGCCCCGGCCGGGCACGGACTGGGCGGCCGATATGAAGGTCTTCGAGGCGATCGCCGCCGCATAGTGAACGTACGCGCCCCGACCCTCCGCGCCGCCGCGTCCGTCCGCCGAAGGAGACCGCCGATGCCGTACGTCCTGCTCGCCCTCGCCATCCTGTTCGAGGTCACCGCCACCCTGTCGCTGCGCGCCTCCGAGGGGCTGTCCAAGCTCGGGCCCTCGGTGGTCGTGGTGCTGGGCTACCTGGTGTCGTTCGCGCTGATGGCCAAGGCGCTGACGTCGCTCAACGTCGGCCCGGTCTACGCGATCTGGTCGGCGCTGGGCACCGTCGGGGCGTTCATCGGCGGGGTGCTGCTGTTCGACGAGCCGGTCCGCCCGCTCACCATCGCGGGCGCGGTGATCGTGGTCGTCGGGGTGGTGGTGAT
Source organism: Actinomadura vinacea (assembly GCF_039532545.1). Taxonomy (NCBI): domain Bacteria; kingdom Bacillati; phylum Actinomycetota; class Actinomycetes; order Streptosporangiales; family Thermomonosporaceae; genus Actinomadura; species Actinomadura vinacea. The sequence goes on from NZ_BAAARW010000002.1 coordinate 432,496, forward strand.
GAACCTCGGCGGCGGGGTCAGCCACGGGTGAGCGGCCGGGACCGCCGGCGCGCCAGCTCCTGCCCGACGGCGAACACCAGCCACAGCAGCGCGCCGGCGTCGTCCACCACCCCGACCGGCAGCAGCACGTCGGGGACCAGGTCGATCGGCGACACGATGTAGACCACGGCGGCGGCCATGGTGAGGAGCTTGCCCTTGCCGGTGCGGTACGGCGTGCCGGGCGTTCCGCGCCGGCCCGCGGCCCGGCGCCGCCGCGCCAGCCCCGTGATCAGCAGCACCGCCCCGGCGGCCAGGACGACCGCGCCCGCGATGGTGAGGTCGACTCCGGCGGCCGACCCGTCGGCCGCCACGGCGAGCAGGGCGCCGGCGATGAGGAGGACGAGTCCGGCGACGAGCATGGGCACCTCCGGGGGGACGGCGGGTACGCGCCCGGTCTCACATCCGGTATTGCCCGCCTTCCTCGCCCCATTCCCCGAACGGCGGATCGGTTCCGGCGTCCAGCGCCGCGAGGACGGGGCCGCCCAGGAGCACGAACACCAGGCGCCGCACCTCCAGCCTGCGCGCGGCCGCCGCGGTCGCGGCGAGGTCGGGCCCGGTGCCGGCGAACGCCAGGTCGGCGTGCCCGGCCCAGTCCGGGAACGCGGTGAACTCCGGCGCCCAGACGGCGGTGCGGTGGCCGGACACGATCCGGTAGCCGTACACGCCGGCGCCCGCCGGGAGCGGGTCGACGTGCAGCGGCCCGTGCCGGAAGGGCGCCACGGCGGGCTCGCACATGCCCGTCTCCCGGGCGATCCGGCGCAGGTCGGCGTGCGCGCCGCCCTCGCGCACGAGCCAGGCGTCGACGGTCTCGGGCGGCTCGGAGCCCGCGCCGCCGTCGATCCCGACCCGGGTGTGGCCGTACTCGATGAGCAGGCCCGCCGGGGCGAACCGGGGCGAGCCCGCCGCCCCGACGCCGAGCAGGATCAGACGCGGCATACCCGGATGGTTACCCCGCGCACGCCTTCCGTCACCTCGGCGGGGGCTCGTTGTCGGCTGGGGACAATGGGGCGGGGGAGGGCAAGGCCCGTTCCCGTTCCGGGACCCGGAGCGGGATCACTCGTAGATCTGGCCGCACACCGCGATCCGGGCCAGATCCGCCCAGCTCATGGTGGCGATGTCGCGGACGTAGGAGCGGGGCTGCGGAGCGTCGTCGGCGGTGGGCAGCGGTATCCGGGCGCCGTCGTCGGCGTCCCAGCCGCCCAGGCTCCCGGCCACCGCGCACTCCAGGTACGTCGCCGGGTCGAAGTTGTACCAGCGGCGCGGGGTCGCGCGCAGGCCCGTGCCGGGCGGGCGCGGCGCGTCCACGCCGAAGCGGGCCCGCGGGCCCGGCGGGTGGGTCAGGAAGTCCTCCAGGTCGGCGAGCTGGGAGAGGATCACGCGCTCCCAGTCGGCGTATCCCTCGGGCTCGTCACCCGGCAGCGACAGGTCCTTGGTGCTCCACGCCGGGTCGAACTCGGCGGGCGGCACCCCGGACGCGGCCGAGAACATCGCCGCCACGTCGTCGGCCTCGAGCCGGTCGAGCCCGGACAGCGGCGCGCTGACCTTCCACAGCGCGCGCAGGAACGCCGACAGGGACCACGACGCGGCCCGCGCCTCCTGCCCTAGCTGCAGGAAGTGCAGGTAGAGCTCGCGGTTGGTGCGGACGGTCGGCCCGGACGGCCCGGACACCCAGTACGTCTGCTTGTGCGGAACGCCGCTCTCCATCGCCAGCACCTGCGCCAGGGCCGAGACCCGGGACTCGTGCGTCGCCATGTGGAACTCGTTGCCGTTGTCGTCCTGGCGCAAGACGTCCCAGGTCTGCATCCGGCGCCCTCCACTGTCGGGGATGTGGTGGTTGCTGCCCCGCGCAGAGAGTGTCGCATTTCCATGGTTATTCACCAGTATTGGCCCTATCACTTTCCGGACTCGAAGTCGTGACCTTCTGCGCATGAATACGGGCGGCGGGCCCCGGCCGGATCATCCCGTGATCCGGCCGGGGCCCGCCGCCCGTGGGAACGCGCTCGGTGCGGGCGTGGGGAACGATCAGCTCTTGGCGCGGTGGAGCACCTGGATCTCGGTGAAGCCGTACAGGCCCCACGTGCCGTTCTCGACGCCCACGCCGCTCCACTTGAACCCGCCGAACGGCTGGTGCGGGGCCAGCGCCAGGTGGGTGTTCACCCAGGCGGTCCCGCACTCCAGCCGCCCGGCGACCTCGGCGGCCCGGTCGGCGTCGGCGCCCCAGACCGAGCCGGACAGCCCGAAGTGGGTGCCGTTGGCGCGGGCGAGGGCCTCGTCCAGGTCGCGGTACTTGATCACCGGCAGGGCGGGGCCGAACTGCTCCTCGTCGACGATCCGGGTGCCGTCGGCGACGTCGGCGAGAACGGTCGGCTCGAAGAAGTAGCCGGGGCCGTCGATCGGCTTGCCGCCGGCCGCGGCCCGCGCGCCGCCCGCGAGCGCGTCGGCGACCAGCTCGCCCACCCGCTCGAACTGCGGCCGGTTGTTGATCGGGCCGTACTGCACGCCCTCGGTCATGCCGTCGCCGACCTTCGCCGCCGCGGCCCGGTCGGCCAGCGCGTCGACCACGTCGCCGTACAGCGACTCGGGGACGTACACCCGCTTGATCGCCGAGCAGACCTGGCCGTTGTTGGTGAACGCGGCGCGGAACAGCTTGTCGGCCACCACCGCCGGGTCGGCGTCGTCGAGCAGGATCGCCGGGTCGTTGCCGCCCAGCTCGAGCGTCACCCGCTTGAGGTCGGGGGCGGCGGCCGCGGCCACCCGCTTGCCGGTGGCCACGCTGCCGGTGAAGCTGATCTTGCGGGGGATCTCGTGCCCGGTCATCCAGGCGCCCAGCCCGTCGCCGCCGGTGACCACGTTGAGCACCCCGTCCGGCAGCACCCCGCGCAGCGCCTCGCCCAGCTTGAGGCTGGACAGCGGGGTGAACGGCGACGGCTTGAGGACCATCGTGTTCCCGGCCAGCAGGGCGGGTGCCAGCTTCCAGATCGCCAGCAGCAGCGGATAGTTCCACGGGGTGATCGCCGCGACCACGCCCATCGGGCGGCGGACGACCTCGACCAGCGCCTTGTCGTCGTCCTGGATCACCTCGCGGGGCAGCTCCAGGTCGGCGAAGTACTTCAGCCAGACCCCGGCGCCGAGGACCTCCGTGGTGGCGTCCTTCAGCGGCTTGCCCTGCTCCAGGGTGAGGACCCGGCCGATCTCCTCCGACCTGGCGAACAGCAGGTCGGCGGCGGCCTGGAGGGCCTTGCGCCGCGCGGCCTCGTCCGCGCGCCATTCGGGCAGCGCGTCCCGGGCGGCGGTCATCGCCTCGTCGAGCTGCTCGGGGCCGCAGTCGGGCGCCTGCTCGGCCACCTCCCCGGTCGCCGGGTTGATCACGCCGAACGTGCGCGGCGCGGTCACGGCCCGCCCGCCGATGGTCATCGTGAAGTCGGACACGTCGATCCTCCGGTTCGTACGCCTGCCGAATGGCGTTCAGTATTCACCCCGGGGGGCGGCGCGGGCCACCTTCAGGACCGGGCCCGCTCCGGCGCGGCGGCGAGCCAGGCGGCCGCGGCGGCCGCGCTCTCCGGGTGGCCGGAGTCCAGCGCCCGGCGGGCGGCCTCGGCGGCGCTGGCGGTGTCGTTCTTGCGCAGGCGCAGGGCCCGCAGGTGCTCCCACGCCACGCCGGTCAGCTCCGGATCGCCGCTTCCGGTCGCGGCCAGCGCCAGCCGTTCGGCCTCGGGCAGGTCGCCCTCGTCGGCGGCGATCGCGGCCAGGCCGATCCGCGCCCAGCCGGCCCGCACCGCGCGGCCGGGCTCGCCGCCGAACTCGACGTTCAGCTCGAACAGCGCCCTCGCCTCACCGGGCCGCCCGTCCCGGTAGCGGTCCATGGCGGCCCGGTGGACGTGGTCGAGCGCGGCGTCCACGCGGCCGGGCTCCAGCTCGGCGACGCGGTGCAGCGGCGGCCGGACGGCGGCGGGTTCGTCCTCCCGCAGCGCCGCGACCAGCTCGGCCCAAGGCGACATTCCCGTTCCCCCGCCCGTAGGTGATCATTGCGATCGCACAACCTACACAGCGGGCGGGCCCGCTGGTGGCCGAACGCGGGAAACGCCGTCGCCGGGCCGGGCCGGGGCCGGTCCGCGACCTCAGGTGTCGAGGAGCCGGTCGACGAGCTCGCGGTAGCCGCGGAGCGCCTGCCGGAGCCGCTCGGTGTCCGGTGCGGTGCCGGGCGCCGTGCCCGGCGCGCCGTCCGCGTCCGCGGGCTGCGACTCCTCCAGGGCACGCTTGCGGTCGGCCAGGGCCCGGCCGATCGCGTTCACGACCTCGGCCGCCAGCTCGTCGGCCCCGTGGACGGCCCGGACGGGGTCGTCGACGAAGTCGGTCTGGATCTCCCGCCAGCGGCGGCGGAACCGGTCGGCCGCGCCGGCGTCCAGCAGCCGCTCGAGGTGGCCGGCGGGCCCGTGGTCCGTGGGCTCGGAGACCCCGGCCCGGTGGTTCGCGGGCTCGCGCGCCTCGGGCTCGGGGGCTCCGGGCGGGGCCGCGGACGCGGGCGGCGGCCCGGCGAGTTCCTCACCCGGGACGTGCGCGTCAGGCGCGGTCTGCTCGGCCGAGGCCTCGGGCACGCCCGCCGGACGGCCGGCGACGCGCCTGTCCTCGTCCGGGGGCCGGTGCAGGGGATCGGACGGTGTGTTCGGTTCTGGATTCATGGTGGGCATGGCGGCTCAGCTCCCGTGCGCCTTGCGGCCGGTGTGGTGCCCCGGCACCGGCGTGTCTCCGGAACGCCCTCCCGCGGGCACCAGCAGCAGCTCGTCGAAGAGCGCGCGGTAGTGCACCATCGCCTGGCGCAGATCCTCGGTGCCGGCCTCGTCGCGGGACGCGCGGGCGCTGATGTCGTGCCCGCGCCGGTAGTGGTCCAGCGTGCGGCCGTGCTCGACCGACAGGTGCTCGACCCGGTCCTCGAAGTCCCGGGTCGGGTAGCCGCGGTCCCCCATGACGACCATCACCAGGCGGTCGGCCTGCTCGACGGCGTCCTTGGGGGTGTCCACGAACTGCTCCTGGACGTGCTCCCACTGCTCGCGGTAGCGCTCGCGCTGCCGCGGCTCCAGCTCGCGCAGGTCCAGCTCGTCGTGGCGCCGCTGGCGGGTCATCAGCTCGCGTTCGGCGGCGGAGCGGTCGCCGTGCTGCTCCACGGCGCGGTCGTACTCGGGGCCGAAGCGCTGCCGGAGCCGCCGGGTGCGGGCCCGGGACCACAGCAGGTACCCGGCCCCGGCCACCAGCGCGACGATCACTACGGCGAGGACGACCATGAGGATGGTCGACATTCTTCCTCCCAGTGCCTGTGATCCAGTGCGTGCGTTGTGCGACTGGACGATGCACCGCCGATGCCCCGACAAACGCCTCCAAAACGGACTTCCATCCTGGAACTGGTGCCAGAGCGTCGATCCCGGGTCAGGTACGTCCCGGGAAGACGCAGGTCAGCTTGCCGACGCGGGACCGGTTCCCGTAGCCCGCGGCCTCCAGAAGGCGCAGCCCGTCCTGGTCCGACCGCCGCGCGCACGCGGCGGTCACCCCGGTCCGGCGCAGCGCCGCGCGGGTCTCGGCCGCGGACGGGTCGGCCGCCTGGGGCGAGGTGACCAGCGTCGTCAGCAGCAGGCGGTCGTCGATGAAGGCGCGGGGGGCGGGGAGCAGCCTCAGATAGTGGCTGTTGGGGTTGATCGCGTGGTCCCTGGTCGACAGGAGCGGCACCGCGCGCATGTACTGCTGCGGCATCAGCACCACCTGCGGCCGTCCCGGATCGTGGGCCCGGCCTGCCCGGACGACGGCCAGGGCGGTGGACAGGTTGCGCTGGGGGAACTTCCAGGCCGGCCGGTGCGTCACCGTCGTCCCGTTCTGGCCGGACCACAGCGGCACGCCCCCGACGACCATCGCCGCGCACAGCGCGACCGGGACGGCGGCCGGGAGCGCGCGGGCGAGATCGCCGCGAGCCGCGGCCGGCCGCAGCCCCTCCGGCGGGCGGACCGCGGCCAGCAGCCCGACCAGCGCCGGCGCCGGCACCACCCACATCGTGCGCCACATGACCTGGGCCGCGCCGGTGGCGTCGGCGATGACGTCCAGCACGCCCGGCACGAGCAGCAGCGTCGCCACCCCTGCCACCCCCGCCGTGATCAAGGACGGGACGCCGGGCCGGGCCGTCCGCGACCCGGCCCACAGCGCGCAGCCGGTCAGCACCCCCATCGTCGCGCTCAGCAGGACCCACGAGTAGCTGACGGGTGCGTCGGTGAACGGCCCGACGACGCTGGTGTCGTGGTGCAGCACCACCACCGCCAGGCCCGCCGCCAGCGGGTAGACCATGGCCGCGCACGCGGCGGCGCCGGTCCGGACGCGCCCGCTGAGCACGAGCGGCGCGGCCGCGGCGACGGTGACCAGCGGCACCACCAGGGTCGCCGACGACGACAGCCCCACCGCGGCGACCCCGGCGGCGGTGAGCAGGACCAGCCCGCCGGCGGTGCGCCGCTCCGCCCAGCGGGTCAGGTGGACGTACAGCAGCGGCACCATGATCGAGACCATCATCGCCTTGCCCTGCCACATCCGGAGCAGGTGGAAGGAGCCCAGCGACGCCTGGCCCACACCCGACCACAGCAGGTAGGCGGTGGCCGCGACGAAGCAGGCCAGGGCCCAGCGCGGCGCCCACTCCCGTACCAGCCGCCACAGCGCCCACACCGCGACGAACGTGACGGCGGGCAGCACCGCGTACCAGAGGAACGAGGTGGGGTGGACGCCGGTGAGCCGGGCCAGCGCTCCGGCGAGCACCTCGACCGAGGAGACCGGCGGCTCGCCCGCGATCGGCCCGAAGGACCCGGTGGAGAAGATGACGTCGTGCTGCGGGATCCGTCCGTCGGTCCCGGCCGCCACCGAGCGGGACACGAAGTAGGCGTCGTCCCCGTCGGGGTTGACCATGAACCAGGAAGCCGCCGCGAACGCGCCCGCGGTCGCGAACGCGACCAGCGAGCCCCACCTGTCCCCGAACGAGTTCCCGGACGAGTCCCCGGGGCGCTCCCGCGGCGGAGCGCCGGCGTCCTCGGCCGTGCCGGGGGCGCGGCCGAGGCGGAGCACCCCGTACGCGGTCGCGGCCACGCTGATCAGCCCGAGGGACCAGGTGCACCACCACGGCACGCCGGCCTCGTGCAGGCCGGCCGACGTGCCCGCGCCCACCCCCGCCAGCAGGGCGACCGCGGGCACCAGGCGCGGCACCCCGGCCCAGGTCCGGACGGGGGAGTCGCGCCATAGCCCGCGATCCGCGGGAGCGCCCGTGCCGCCCGCGTCCACGGCGCCGCGGCCCGCCCTCGAACGCCGCCACAGCACGTACCCGGCTCCGGCGGCGGCCGTCGCGACGGCCCAGACGGCCAGCAGCACCCAGGTGGGCGGCCGGACCAGCAGGCCCGCGTGGTACACCAGGGTCCAGAGCGCGAACGCGATCACCAGGCCGTCGGTGCCCCGGTCCAGCGCGCGGGTGAGCGCCGCCCCGGGCGCGAACGGGCCGCCCGGAGCCGTGCCGTGGTCCTGTTCCGGCCTCACGTGCTCGTCCAATCGGACCATTCCGTCCCCCAGCTCATGGTCGTCGCCGCCGCCACCGGCCCCGCCGGCGGAGCCTGACGGCCCATGCGCACGGCGGGACGGGGCGAGCGGACCGGCTCCCCGATCCACCCTCTGTGATCTTGCTGTGTGGGACGTTTCATGCATTCGGCCAGTTCACCTGCAGGAGTGGTCGGAAGCGGACGCGGGTCTGTGGCGCCTTTGCCGTCAAGAGCGCGACTCAATGTGATAAAGACGGAAGTGCTGCGACGTACGGGAATCGCATGCTGTGATGGGGTTGATACGGCCGCCCGCGCGGCAGGGTGCGGGCTCCTGCGATGGGATGTGATGCCCGGTGCGCCACGCGTTCGGTTTTCTGCTCGGCGTCCTGCTGACCCCCGCGCTCGCGTACGGGGCGGCCTGGGGCTACGTCCAGGCCGGGCAGTCCTTCGACGGGGCGGGGCAGGAGATCACCGACAGCACCCGGATGTACGGGGCGTTCGCGCTGCTGGCCGCGGTGGGCCTGGTCACCGGCGTGATCATCGTGGCCCGCTGGGCCTCCCCGCTGGTGTCGCTGGTCCCCGCGCTGGCGCTGCTGGGCCTGTCGGTCTACTTCCTGATCGACCCCGGCCGGGTGCTGGACCTGCCCGCCAAGGTGCCGCCGGCCGGCGACCTGGACTTCGGCCTGCGCATGCTGCTGGGCTCGGGGATCTACGCGATGATGGGCTTCGCGCTGCTGATGCCGACGTGGGCGCCGCGCCGCTGGGGCGCCGACCGCGAGGACGAGGAGACCGCCGCCGAGGCGTACTACCCCGCCGTCCAGCGCTGACCGGCGCCGCCGGGCGTCACGGCACCACCGGGCGGCCGGGACGCTCGTAGGCATGGTCCCCACGGTAGAGGCGGGCGACCACTTCTTCGATATCGGCCTCCCGCAGCGCGATGTCCCGGACGTCGTACCGGCCCGCCAGCGCCGCCACGACCGCCGCCGCGTTGGCCGCGTGGGGCAGCCGCAGCCACTGCCGGGGACCGTCGGCCGCCACCACCTCCACCTCCGGCAGCGCGATCGGCGGGCCCGGCCGGGCCAGCTCCACCACCAGCACCCGGTCCGGTTCGACCGTCTCCCGCAGCCGGTCCAGTTCGCCGTCGTAGGCCAGTCGGCCGTGATCGATGATCAGGACGCGCCGGCACAGCCGCTCGATGTCGCCCAGATCGTGCGTGGTCAGCAGGATCGTGGTGCCGCGCTCGGAGTTCAGCCGCTCCAGGAACTCGCGCACCGTCGCCTTGCTGACCACGTCCAGCCCGATCGTCGGCTCGTCCAGCACCAGCAGCTCGGGATCGTGCAGCAGCGCCGCCGCCAGATCGCCGCGCATCCGCTGGCCCAGGCTGAGCTGCCGGACCGGGGTGTCCAGGAACGGCTCCAGCTCCAGCAGCCCGGTCAGCTCGGCCAGCCGGGCCCGGTGCGCGCCCGCCTCCACCCGGTACAGGCGCCGGATCAGGGTGAGGCTGTCGCGCAGCGGCAGGTCCCACCACAGCGTGGTGCGCTGCCCGAACACCACGCCGATCCGCCGGGCCAGGGCGGTGCGCTGCCGGGACGGGTCCAGCCCGCACACCCGCACCCGCCCCGACGACGGGGTGAGGATCCCGGTCAGCATCTTGATCGTGGTGGACTTGCCCGCGCCGTTGGGCCCCAGGTAGCCCACGAACTCCCCGTGCTCGACCGCGAACGACACCTCCCGCACGGCCTGCACCGTCGTCCGCGCGCGGCGGATCCCGCGCCCCGTCCGCTTGCGGACGGTGAACGCCTTGGATACGCCCTCGACCTCGATCATGCCCGATGCCCCCTCGCAGCCCTGGTCCTCAGCTTCCCGTCGACCGGTAGTGCCGCAGCCCGCTCCGCCAGGCCGCGGCCGCCACCGCGCATACCGCCGCGGCCACCACCGGCGAGGCGAACCGCAGCCACTCCGGCAGCCCGGTCGGGTCGGGCCGGTCCAGCACGTACAGCGTGGGCTGCCAGTTCACGAACGCCAGCGGCACGACGAACGTCAGCCCGCGCACCAGGTCGCGGGCGAACATGTTCATCGGGTACTGGGTCAGGAACGAGCCGCCGTTGGTGATCGACTTGGTGGCCGCGTGCCCGTCGATCAGGACGAACTGCACGGAGGCGGTCAGCACCCACAGACCCGAGAACAGCGCGGCGCCCGACAGCACCATCACCGGGACCATCGCGATCCGGCCCGCGTCCCACGGCGCCTCCAGCCGCGGCAGGACCAGCGCCAGCACGGCGACCGCCGGGATCAGCTTCCCCAGCCGCCGCGGCGAGAAGTCCTCCGTGGCGATCTGGATCAGCGGGCTCACCGGCCGCACCAGCATGGGGTCCAGCGTGCCCGCGCGAATGTGCCGGCCGAGCCGCTCGGTGGAGCCCAGCAGCACGTCGCCCACGGCGAACGCCAGCGCCGAGGTGCCGTACAGGAAGACCACCTCGATCGCGGAGAACCCGGCGATCTCCGGCGTGTGGGCGAACATCAGCACGATCGCGGCCAGGTCCAGCGCGCCGACCGCCGCCGCGCTCAGGCTGAGCAGGAACATCGACACCGGGTACCGTGCGGCGGCCCGCACCCAGGTCCAGGCGAGCAGCGCGTACATGCCGACCGTCCGGTCGCAGGCCTCCGCCAGGGCCGAGCGCGCGGCCGCCTTCTCGGCCACGGTCCCCTCAGCCACCGTCGATCACCAGCCTCCGCCGCGCCGCCAGCGTCATCGCGCGGCCCGCGGCCAGCAGCACCACCGCCCACAGCGCCTGGAACGCCAGCGCCCGCACCAGCTCCGCACCCGTGTGCTTGCCGAGGAACACGTCGGCCGGGACCTGGATCAGCGCGGCCCACGGCAGCGCCTGCGCCAGCGTGCCCAGCCGGCCGGGGAAGGCCACCAGGGGCAGGAGCAGGCCGGAGAAGAACATCGCCAGGATGAGCGAGATCGCCTGCAGGCCGCGGTCGTCGTGCAGCCAGAACGTGCCCAGCGCCACCGCATAGCGGATGCCGAAGCCGACCAGCACGCCCAGCATCACCGCCAGCGCGAACGCCGCCAGCGTCCCCGGCCCCGGGATCCGTATCTGGAACACCAGCACCCCGGCGATCAGCGGCGGGCCGCCGCGCAGCAGCAGGGTCGCCAGGCCGCGGGCCAGGTCGTCGGCCAGCCACCACGCCTGCAGGTCGGCGGGCCGGTGCAGGTCGATCGCCACGTCCCCGCTGCGGATCCGCTCGGTCAGCTCCAGGCCGCCCCACAGCTGCACGGGCCCCACCAGCGCCTGGGTGAGGAAGGCGAAGGTGACCGCGTCGGTGACGTCGTAGCCGCCCAGCGACGGCCGCTCATGCCACAGCGCGATGAGGATGTAGGCGCGGATGAAGCCGAAGGCGGTGTTGGTCAGAGCCTCCGCGATCCCGCTGAGCGGATAGGCGGTGTGCCGCCGGAAAGCGAACCACGCGACCCACGGAAAGACGCCCACTTGGGGTGAGCATACGGAAAACCGCGGCGGACATCCACGCGAATTTCGTTGTCCGGGCGAGCCCGGCGCTCGGTCAGCGCCGGGCTCGCCCGGAGGCGGTCCGTCCTACGGCAGCGAGGGCTTGCCGGGGGAGTAGATCCAGGTCTGGAAGAAGGCGTCCAGATCCTGGCCGGAGACCTGCTCGGCCAGAGCGGTGAACTGCTCGGTCGTGGCGTTGCCGTACCGGTGCTTGGTGGCCCACGTGCGCAGCAGCGAGAAGAACTTCTCGTCGCCGATCCGCTCCCTCAGGAACTGCAGCACCATCGCTCCGCCGGCGTAGACGCGCTGGTTGAACATCGTGTCGCGCTGCGGGTCGGCGATCACTACCGACCAGAACGGGCGGCCCGCCGGGTCGGGGAAGGGCCGGGCGGCATAGGTGGCGCGCACCGAGTCCTGGACGGTCGCCCCGCCGTGCTGCTCGGTCCAGTAGAGGTGGCACCAGGTCGCGAAGCTCTCGTTGAGCCAGATGTCCTTCCACCGCGCCGGGCTGACGCTGTCACCGAACCACTGGTGCGCCACCTCGTGCGCGATGGTCGGGGTGTCGCGCACCGCCGAGTACACCGGCTTGCCCTGGGTCTCCAGGGAGAAGCCGAGCGGCTGCCCGTTGAACCGGGCGTCGTCGGCGATGGCGCCGATGGTGTTGAACGGGTAGGGGCCCCACTTGGTCGTCCAGAGGTCGGTGGCCTCGCTCGTCGTGTTGAAGAAGAAGTCCACCGCGTCCGGCTGGCTCTCGATCAGCGTGGGATCGACGGCGACGTAGTTGGGCGTGCCCAGCGGCGTCTTGCCCGTCTTGACCTCCCACTTGCCGATGTCGATCGTCGTGAGGTACGTCGCCATCGGGCTGTCCTCGCGCCACTTGAAGGTGGACGCCGCGGTCGCCGACGCGCGCCTGCTGAACGACGCCCGGCGCTCCTCGCGCGAGGTCAGCACGCCGTTGGCCACCGCCCGCAGGCCCTCGGGAACGGTGATGGTGTAGTCGTAGGTGGCCTTGTCGCTCGGGTGGTCGTTGGACGGGAACCAGGTCGAGGCGCCGTTGGGCTCACCGCCGACGAACGCGCCGTCGGGCGTGTGCAGGAACCCGTACGGTGAGCCGAAGACGATGGGCGATCCGACGATCGTCTGCGGGACCCCGCCGTAGGTGATGGCGACGGTGAACGTCTTGCCGGCCCGTATGCCCTTGCGCGGGGTGACCGTCAGTTCCTGGCCGCGCCGCTTGAAGTCGGCCTTCTGCCGGTCGACCTTGACGCGCTCCACGTCCATCCCGGACAGGTCGAGATTGAAGCTCGACAGGTTCTGGGTGGCCTTGGCGGTGAGGGTCACGACCCCGTCGAGCTGGTCGAACTCGGGGTCGTAGGCCAGGTTCAGCGAGTAGTGGCGGGCGTCGTAACCGCCGTTGCCCTCCAGCGGGAAGTAGGTGTCGCCGACGCCGGACGCGCCCGGGGCGTAGCGCAAGGCGGCGGTGGCCGAGGCGGGCATCGCCGGGGCCAGGACGGCGAGCCCTGCCGCCGCGATCGCGACCGGCAGGGCTCGTGGGTACGGCAGGCTGCGTGGGGTACGGCGCAGTGCCATGGGGCCTCCTCCATCGTTGTGTGATCAAGAGGTACGCACAGACCTTGATCCCGCGCGGAGGGCGGTGTCGATGGTGCTGCCGGAATCGGCCAACTTGAACCCCATTTGCCCGCTCGCGTGTCGGCCCCGGTCCGCGGACCCCGGCCGCACGTCAGGCGCACGTCAGGCGCACATACGCGGACCTCAGAAGGCCCCTCCTCCGGGTGTAGGAGCGGAGGAGGGGCCTTCTTCGCGCCGGCCGGGGCTGGGCCGGCGTCCTCAGTGAGCCTCGTGCCGAGGAGAACTGAGGGGACTGGGGGGACTCGGGTCGTCTAGTGGAACTGCGCCTCCTCGGTGGAGCCCTTGAGGGCCGTGGTCGAGGAGTCCGGCGCGATGGCCGTGCTGACCTGGTCGAAGTAGCCGGTGCCGGCCTCGCGCTGGTGCTTGACCGCCGAGAAGCCGCGCTCGACCGCCGCGAACTCGCGCTCCTGGAGGTCGACGTAGGCCGTCATGCCCTCGCGGGCGTAGCCGTGGGCCAGGTCGAACATGCCGTGGTTGAGCGCGTGGAAGCCGGCCAGCGTGATGAACTGGAAAGTGAAGCCCATGTGGCCCAGCTCGCGCTGGAACTTGGCGATCGTCGCGTCGTCCAGGTGCTTCTTCCAGTTGAACGACGGCGAGCAGTTGTAGGCCAGCATCTGGTCGGGGTACTCGGCCTTGACCGCCTCGGCGAACTTGCGCGCGACCTCCAGATCGGGCGTGCCGGTCTCCATCCAGATGAGCTCGGAGTGGGGCGCGTACGCCTTGGCGCGGGCGATGCAGGGCTCGAGGCCGTTGCGGACCCGGTAGAAGCCCTCGGCGGTGCGCTCGCCGGTGAGGAACTCGCGGTCGAGCTCGTCCACGTCCGTGGTGATCAGGGTCGCGGCCTCGGCGTCGGTCCGCGCGATGATCAGGGACGGGACGCCGCTGATGTCGGCGGCGAGCCGGGCGGTGTTGAGCGTCTTGACGTGCTGCGAGGTCGGGATGAGGACCTTGCCGCCCAGGTGCCCGCACTTCTTCTCGGAGGCCAGCTGGTCCTCCCAGTGCACGCCCGCCGCACCGGCCGCGATCATGCCCTTCATCAGCTCGAAGGCGTTGAGCACGCCGCCGAACCCGGCTTCGGCGTCGGCGACGATGGGTGCGAGGTAGTGGGTGGCGTCCGCGTCCTGCCCGCCGCCTTCCGACCACTGCACCTGGTCGGCGCGCAGCAGCGCGTTGTTGATCCGGCGGACCACGGCCGGGACCGAGTTGGCCGGGTAGATGCTCTGGTCGGGGTAGGTCTGCCCGGCCAGGTTGGCGTCGGCGGCGACCTGCCAGCCCGACAGGTAGATGGCCTTGAGCCCGGCCTTCACCTGCTGGACGGCCTGCATTCCGGTGAGCGCGCCGAGGGCGTGGACGTAGTCCTCCTCGTGCAGCAGCTTCCACAGGCGCTCGGCACCGAGCCGGGCGAGGGTGTGCTCCTCCTGGACCGAGCCGCGCAGGCGGACGACGTCCTCGGCGGTGTAGGTCCGCTCGATGCCCTGCCAGCGCTCGTCGGTCTCCCACTGCCTCTGCAGCTCCTCGGCTGCGCCCTTGAGGCGACTATCGCTCATGATGTGCCCTTCTGTGTCGTCCCCTGGGTGCTTGCCTCGACTATGCCCCGGCCGCGACGCCTGGATGGACCCTCGATTAACGGAAGAAGTTCGAAATTTCCGTTAATATGAAGCCGTGACGACCTTGCCGCGAGAAGAACCACTCAACTTGACGAGCGATGTAGACCTGGTGACCTTCGGGCAGCGGCTGCGGCATCTGCGCCGGGCGCGCGGCATGACGCTCGCGGATCTCGGCGAGCGCGTCGGCCGGGCGCCGTCCCAGCTCTCCCTGCTGGAGAACGGGCGGCGCGAGCCGAAGCTGTCGCTGCTGCAGTCCCTCGCCGCCGCGCTGGAGGTCCCGGTCGAGGAGCTGCTGCGGCGGCAGCCGCCCAGCCGCCGCGCCCAGCTGGAGATCGCCCTGGAGGAGGCGCAGCGCGATCCCCTCTACCGCTCGCTCGGGGTTTCCCACCTCAAGGTCGGCAAGCGGATGCCCAACGATGTGCTGGAGCACATCCTCGCCCTGTACGGGGAGCTCCGGCGCAGCCGCACCAAGCCCACCGCCAGCCCCGAGGAGGCGCGCAAGGCCAACGCGGAGCTGCGCCGCCAGATGCACGAGCGCGGCAACCACTTCTCCGAGATCGAGCAGGTCGCCACCCAGACGCTGGACGCGATCGGCTACCGGGGCGGGGCGGTGTCGCAGGGGATGCTGATGACCCTGGTGAGCCATTTCGGGTTCGGGCTGCAGTACGTCCAGGACCTGCCGCGCTCGGTCCGGTCGATCACCGATCTGCGCAACCGCCGCATCTACCTGGAGCGCGAGCAGCTGGGCATGCACACGCCCCGCACCATCCTGCTGCAGACGCTCGGGCACATCGCCCTCGACCACGACGTGCCCAGGGATTTCGCCGACTTCCTGCGCCAGCGGGTCGAGGCCAACTACTTCGGCGCCGCGATGATGATGCCCGAGCGGGCCGTCGTCCCCTACCTGCAGGAGGCCAAGGCCGCGCGCGAGCTGTCGGTGGAGGACCTCGCCGACGTGTTCTCGGTGTCGTACGAGATGGCCGCGCACCGCTTCACCAACGTGGCGACCCACCATCTCGACCTGCAGCTGCACTTCACCAAGAACGACGAGAACGGCACCATCTACAAGGCCTACGCCAACGACGGCCTGATCTTCCCCCAGGACGAGGACGGCGCCATCGAGGGCCAGCGGATGTGCCGGGAGTGGGCCGGCCGGCACGTGTTCCAGACCGCCGACCGCTTCTCGGTCTACTACCAGTACACCGACACCCCGACCGGCACGTACTGGTGCCTGTCGCACATCGACCCCAGCCACGAGCGCGACTTCGCGATCACGCTCGGCGTCCGGTTCGAGGACTCGCGCTGGTTCCGCGGCCGGGAGACCACCAACCGGGTCAGGTCGGCCTGCCCGGACGGCGACTGCTGCCAGCGACCGCCGCTGGAGCTGGCCGAGCGGTGGGAGGGCATGGCCTGGCCGTCCGCCCGCGCGCACTCCCACGTGCTGTCGGTGCTGCCCCCGGGGGCCTTCCCGGGTGTGGACGAGGCGGACGTTTACGCTTTCTTGGATCGGCATGCCGCCGAATGACCGATGTGTTGTCCGGATGTTAAGTTCTCGGGTCGGCTGATCTGGTTCCGTTCCAACGGTGAATATCTGCGCTGACATGGCGTTTCCTGTCTTAAGGACGTCTTCGTCCCCCAGACGGTCCCGACGGAAGGGAGATCGCGTGCTGCCTGAGGTCGCGTCGTGGTGGCGCCGCCGTACCAGCGATACGGCGGACTGGCCGCTCGACACCCTGCTCGCGGCGAAGGGCGCCACCCGGATCAGCGTGGTGCTGCCGGCCCGCGACGAGGAGGCGACGGTCGGCGCGATCGTCGCCGCCATCCGTGCCGAACTGATCGAGCAGGTTCCCCTGGTCGACGAGATCGTGGTGATCGACTCCCGGTCCACCGACCGCACCGCGGAGGTGGCCGCGGCCGCCGGGGCCGAGGTGGTCGCGCAGGACGCCGTGCTGCCGGAGACGGGCCGGATGTCGGGCAAAGGGGAGGCGCTGTGGAAGTCCCTGGCGGCCACCCGGGGCGATCTGATCGTCTTCGTGGACGCCGATCTGCGCGCGTTCTCCACCGGCTACGTCACCGGCCTGCTCGGGCCGCTGCTCACCGATCCGTCGGTGGGCTACGTCAAGGGCTGCTACGACCGTCCGCTGGTCAACGGCGAGAACCGGGTGGAGGGCGGCGGCGGGCGGGTCACCGAACTGGTCGCCCGGCCCTTGATCAACCTGCACTGGCCGCTGCTGGCGGGGGTGATGCAGCCGCTGGGCGGAGAGTACGCCGGGCGCCGCGCCCTGCTGGAGCGGCTGCCTTTCGTCACCGGGTACGGGGTCGAGATGGGCCTGCTCCTGGACGTCTTCCAGGACGCGGGCCTGGACGCCATCGCGCAGGTCGACCTGGGCCGCCGGATCCATTCCCACCAGTCCAACGAGGCCCTCGGGGCGATGTCGTCGCAGATCCTGCTGACCGTCTGGTCGCGGCTGCAGCGGCACGGCCGGATGCTCCCGCTGGAGGCCCCCGCCACGGCCCTCACCCAGTTCCGGCGCGCCCCGGGCGGCCATGACGTGCTCGTCAGCGACGTGAGCGTGGGTGAGCGCCCGCCGATGGTCGAGGTCCCCGGTTACGCCTCGGTGCGCCGTCCGCTGCTCTCCTGAGCCGGACGGGGCCGCCCCCGGACGACGGTGTCCCGGGGCGCCCGTCCACCCCCGCCTTCCTCCCGGGTGAGGATCCGGCGGCTTTTTTTGTGCGCCGATGCGCACGTCGCCTCACTCTTTGTGACTCTGGCCACGGTGCCGCATTCGCCGCCCGGTCCGGGTGCTACCGTTGGTAACAGCTAATATTGGAGAGAGGGTCAATAACGATGACGAGCACCGAGCCGACGCCGTTCTCCATCGACCTCGGCGAGGACGTGCGCGAGGTCCGGCAATGGGTCCACGAGTTCGCGCGCGAGGTGATCCGTCCCGCCGCCGAGGAGTGGGACGAGCGCGAGGAGACCCCCTGGCCTTTGATCCAGGAGGCCGCGAAGGTCGGGCTCTACTCGCTGGACTTCTTCGCCGCCCAATGGCTGGAGCCCACCGGGCTGGGCATCCCGGTGGCCTTCGAGGAGCTGTTCTGGGGAGACGCCGGCATCGCGCTGTCCATCGTGGGCACCGGCCTCGCCGCCGCCTCCGTCGCCGCCGTCGGCACCCCCGAGCAGACCGGGGAATGGGTCCCGCAGATGTTCGGCACGCCCGACGACGTCCGGCTGGGCGCCTTCTGCGCCTCCGAGCCCGACGCCGGCAGCGACGTCGGCGCCATCCGCACCCGCGCCGTGTACGACCAGGCCAAGGACGAGTGGGTGATCAACGGCACCAAGACCTGGGCCACCAACGGCGGCATCGCCGACGTCCACGTCGTGGTCGCCTCCGTCCACCCCGAACTCGGCAGCCGGGGCCAGGCGAGCTTCATCGTCCCGCCCGACACCCCCGGGCTGAAGCAGGGCCAGAAGTTCCGCAAGCACGGCATCCGCGCCTCGCACACCGCCGAGGTGATCCTGGACGACGTCCGGATCCCCGGCGGGCTGATCGTCGGCGGCAAGGAGCGGTTCGACCAGCGGATCGCCCGGGTGCGCGAGGGCAAGAGCGCCAAGGGGCAGGCCGCCATGAAGACCTTCGAGACCACCCGGCCGGCGGTGGGCGCCATGGCCCTGGGCGTCGCCCGGGCCGGCTACGACTACGCCCTGGACTACGCCCGCGAGCGCGAGCAGTTCGGCAGGAAGATCGGCGACTTCCAGGCCATCGCGTTCAAGCTGGCCGACATGAAGTGCCGGATCGACGCCGCCCGGCTGATGGTGTGGCGGGCCGCCTGGATGGCCCGCACCGGCAAGGAGTTCCAGAACGCCGAGGGCTCCATGGCCAAGCTCATGGCCAGCGAGGCGGCCGTGCGCGTCACCGAGGAGGCCGTCCAGATCCTCGGCGGCAACGGCTACACCCGCGAGTACCCGGTCGAGCGGATGCACCGCGACGCCAAGATCTTCACCATCTTCGAAGGGACCAGCGAGATCCAGCGGCTGGTCATCGGCCGCACCATCACGGGCCTCCCGGTGCGCTGACCGGTGCGCCGACCGGCGTTCATGCCCCTGGCCATACCTGGGCACCGCCGTGGCCGGGGGTGCCGCTGACCAGATCTTTACCCGCCGTCGCGCGCACGGCGCGAAGCAGGTGTCCCGCCGGTGAAATCTTCGCGATCGCGCCGCGAACGGACGGAACACGCCGCGCGGCGCGGGGGCGCGGCCCGGCGACCGCGGTGCGGCCGGCGGATCTTTACCCGGCCGCGTCCGATCGCCAGTATTGGACGGACCGTCGATGGACTGCCGCGGGGTGTTCCGGACCTTCCGCGGCGAGGGGAGCGATCATGAGCGGTGCCCGGCCGCGGGTTTCCGGCCCCGGTGGCGGTACGGTTCTGGCCATGACGTCCACAGGTGCGGCCAGACCGGGATCGCGGCGCGATCCCGACCGCCGGCGCGCCCTGCTGGAGGCGGCCGACCGGGTGATCCAGCGGGAGGGCCCGGAGGCGTCGATGGCCGCCATCGCCGCGGAGGCGGGGATCAGCAAGCCGATCCTGTACCGCCACTTCGGCGACAAGAGCGGGCTCTACCAGGCGCTGGCCGAGCGGCACACGCGCCGGCTGGTGGAGGGCATCCGGGCGGAGTTCTCCCGCTCCGGCTCGGTGCGCGCCCGCACCCGCTCGACGATCGACACCTACCTGGCCATCATCTCGGCGAACCTGCACCTCTACCGGTTCCTGATGCACCGGGCCAGCGCGGAGGACGCGGCCACGCACAGCGTGATGAGCACCATGATCCGCGGGGTGAGCCGGGAACTGGCCGAGGTGATGGTCGCCGAGGGCGACGGCATCGACCGGACCCGGGCCTATGTGTGGGGGCACGCGGTCGTCGGTATGGTGCAGACCGCCGGCGACTGGTGGCTCGACCACGCCGGCGAGGTGCCCCGTGCGGTGGTGGTCGACAGCCTGGCCGATCTGATCCTGGCGGGCCTGCCCTGGGGCGCCGCCGAGCCGAGTCGAGAACGATGATCTCCGAGGTGACTGTGCAGACCGACCTGAGGCCCGAACCCTCCGTCGAGACCGAGCGTCGGCCGTGGGGGAGCTTCGAGCGCTTCACGCTGAACGAGCCGTCCACGGTGAAGCTGATCCATGTGGATCCCGGCCAGCGGCTCAGCCTCCAGCGCCATCGCGACCGCGACGAGCTGTGGGTGGCGCTCGACCCGGGCGCGGTGTTCGAGGTGGCCGGGCGCCGGATCGAGCCGGAGGTGGGCGAGCGGGTGCTGATCCGGGCCGGCGACACCCACCGGCTGAGCTCGTCCGGGCCCGCCGTGCGGGTCATGGAGATCGCCTTCGGCGACTTCGACGAGGACGACATCGAGCGCCTCGAGGACTCCTACGGCCGCGCCTGACCGCCCTCCGCTCCGGACGCGTCCTCTCCGGGGGCCGGCGCCTGCCAGGATGGGAAGCGGTCACTTACGCCGGCCGCGGGAGGGCGGATGGATCTGGAACGGCTGGCCGGCCCGCTGGCCGGGGTGCTCGCCGAGCGGTACGGGCCCGGCGTCGAGGTGCGCGGGCTCGGCCGGGCCGGGGGCGGCGCGTCCCGGGTCACCTGCGGTTTCGAGGCGGTCACCGCGGCGGGCCGGGCGCACCCGCTGATCCTGCGGCTGGACGGCGCGCCCGGCGCCCTGGCCGCGGTGCCGCTGACCCGCGAGGCCGGGCTGATGCGGGCGGCGGCCGCGGCCGGCGTGCCGAGCCCTGAGGTGATCGCGGCGGACGGCCCGGACGGCCCGCTCGGCATCCCCTTCGTGGTGATGGAGCGGATCGAGGGCGAGAGCATCCCGCGCCGCGTCCTGCGCGACCCCGCGCTGGCCGCCGCGCGCGCGGAGCTGGCCGCGCGGTGCGGCGAGATCCTCGCGGCCGTGCACCGCATCCCGGTGGACGCCGTCGCCGGCCTCGACCGCGCCGACCGGCTGCGGAGCTGCCAGGAGGTGCTGGACGCCATCGGCGAGCCGCACCCCGCCCTGGAGTTCGCCCTGCGCCGGCTGGAGCGCGGCCGTCCCCCCGAACGGCCGCCGGCCGTCGTGCACGGAGACTTCCGCAACGGGAACCTCATCGTCGGCCCGGACGGCGTCAGGGCCGTCCTCGACTGGGAGCTCGCCCATCTCGGCGACCCCATGGAGGACCTGGGCTGGCTGTGCGCGAAGGCGTGGCGCTTCGGATCCGACCTGCCGGTCGGCGGGTTCGGGACCTACGAGCAGCTCATCGAGGCTTACGAACGGGCGGGCGGCGCCACGGTGGACCGCGACGAGCTGCACTGGTGGGAGATGTTCGGCGTGGCCCGCTGGGGCGTCATCTGCGCCATGCAGGCCCGCCGCCACCTGTCGGGCGGCGAACGGTCGGTGGAACTGGCCGTCCTGGGACGGCGCGTCGCCGAGAACGAATGGGACCTGCTGCAGATGCTGCCCTAGACGGGCGAATGCCGGACCTCGCCTCTGGTCAGGTGCGCGTACACGATGACGTTGTCGTTGTACGACCGGTCGGTCTTGTCGTACGTCCCGCCGCAGGTGATGAGCCGCAGTCCCGCGTAGCGCACCTTCCCGTACACACGCGCGCGGGGGAACTCCCACTTCGGTACGCGTTCCATCGCGTCCACCCGGAACACCGCCACGCTCCGGTCCCGCCGCGTCACCCGGATGCGCGCTCCAGGGCGGAGCCTGTGCAACCTGTGGAAGACGGCGGGCCCGTGCATGTCGTCGTAGTGCCCGAGCATGACCGAAGGCCCCCGGCTCCCCGGCGCGGGACCGCGCTCGTACCAGCCGGTGTGGCCCGCCTTGTGGAACGGCGGTACGCCCACGGTGCCGTCCTTGTTCAGGCCCACCCGCATCACCGGGGCGTCGACACCGATGTCGGGGATCTCGACGCGGGTGGGCGCGGACGAGGGGAGCGCCTTTCCGTCCGGGATGTGCCAGAGCGAGCGGGGGCCGCCGAAGTCGCGGTAGTGCACGCGAGGCTCGCGGTCCCGCGCGCCGTGGCGCATCGCGAGCGCGCCCACGACCACCAGCCCGATGGCGACGGCGCTACGGCCTCGCACGGGCCGCCCGGGACCGTACCAGCGCCGACACCCCGACCCCGGCGGCGCACACCAGCAGCGCCAGTCCCGTCAGCGTCCACGCCAGGCCGCCGTCCCGTGCGCCGCCGCCGCCCGTCCGCGCCCAGCCGCGCGGTTCGGTGGCCTCGTGCCCGCCGTGGCCGTCGTGCCCGCCATGACCGCCATGACCGCCATGGCCGTTGTGACCGCCATGGCCGTTGTGCTTGTCGTCCCCGTGCTGGGCCTGCACGCTGATGAGGCCCTCCTGGGTGAAGCCGGAGTCCGAGCACCGCGCCTTGACCCGGTGGCTGCCGGGCCGTTGCTGGACGACCCGCGCCCGTACGCTGAACCAGCCGTCGGTCACCTCGCCGGTGCCCTGTGCCGCGCCGCCGATGACCACCTTGCGGTCGTCGGTCTGGCAGCCTCCGGACACCGTGACGGAACGGTCGGCGCGGCCGGTGACGGGCTCGATGTCGAGGTCGTCGGCGTGCGCGGCGGGCGCGACCGCGGGGAGCGGCCCCGTCACGGCCAGCGCCGTGGCGGTCAGTGCGGTTGCGACGACGGTCCGCGCATACGCGGTGGCGGCCTTCATGGGTGCGCTCACCCTCCATCCCCCTGATGCCAGGCGACCCTTGGAATGCGACCTGCGAGGTGATCGTGATGTGACAGCGGTTGCGTTTGTGACGCAAGGTGGCAGGTTGATTCCCGAGAGTTCCCCGGTTCAAGGCGGCGCCGGGCGTATCTTTGCCGACTCTTACCGACCTTTGCCGCGGGCCCGGGGCTCCGCTCGGCGCAGGCCGGACTCCCGGGTGGGGCGCACGGTAGAATCGCGTTCTGTTCTCGATCGAGGAGTCGCCGATGGCCGCGCCCCATGACGCCCCCACCGCCCGCGAACTGGTGGAATCGGTCCGCGAGTTCCTCGAGCGGGACGTGGTCGGCGCGCTGGCGGGCCGGGCCCGCTTCCACGCCCTGGTCGCGGTGAACGCGCTGTCGATCGTCGAGCGGGAGATGGCGGAGGGCGGGGCCCAGACCGTACGGCACCGCGCGCGGCTGGAGGCCCTCGGCCTTCCCGACGACGCCGCCCTGGCGGCGGCGATCAGGGCCGGCGAGCTCGACGACCGCGCCGCCGAGACCAGGGCGATGCTGACCGAGACCGTCCGCGACAAGCTGCTGGTCGCCAACCCCGGCTACCTGGACTCCTGAGACGCTCGAAGTCCCGGACGCGCGCGGGCCCGGCCACCGTGCGGTGGCCGGGCCCGCGTGGACCGGGTGCCGCGCCGATCAGGTGCTGGAGGCGACCTCCAGGTCCTTGACCTTCGGGTCGCCCTCATCGGCGACGTAGTCGGACTCCCGGGTGGCGTCCTCGCCGTCGGGCAGCTTGGCCGCACGGCAGATCAGCGTTCCGGCGATCGCCACGACCAGGTTGACGGCCAGGGCCAGCATGCCCACGTACATCGTCATCTTGGTGTCCAGGCCGAACTCGCTGAGCTTGTACGCCGAGCCGCCGAAGTGGGCCTTGCCCTTGGCCGGGTTGGGGATCTGGTAGAGCATCCACAGCCCCGCCACCATGCCCGCGGCCCAGCCCGCGACCAGGGCGCCGCGGTGGAACCAGCGGGTGACCAGGCCCAGCGCGACCGCCGGCAGCGTCTGCAGGATGATCACGCCGCCGATCAGCTGGAGGTCGATGGAGAACTCGGGGTCCAGCAGCAGGATGCAGGCCACCGCGCCGACCTTGACGATCAGCGACACCAGCTTGCTGACCGTGGCCTCCTGCTTCTCGCTGGCGTCCCGGTTGAGGTACTCCTTGTAGATGTTGCGGGTGAACAGGTTGGCCGCGGCGATCGACATGATCGCCGCCGGGACCAGCGCGCCGATCCCGACCGCCGCGTACGCGACGCCGGTGAACCAGTCGGGGAACATCTTGTCGAACAGCAGCGGCACCACGGTGTTGGTGTCGGGCTTGCCGTCGGTGGTCACCGGCTTCACCCCGGCCGCTATCGCCATGAAGCCCAGCAGCGCGATCAGGCCCAGCACGAAGCTGTAGGCGGGCAGCGCCGCCATGTTCCGCTTGATCACGTCACGGTTCTTGCTGGCCAGCACGCCGGTGATGCTGTGCGGGTAGAGGAACAGCGCCAGCGCCGAGCCCAGCGCGAGCATCGCGTAGTTGAGCTGGTTGGTGCCGTCCAGCAACGTCCCGTCGGACGGGACGGGCGTCTTGTCGAACTTGGCCTGCGCGGAGCCGAAGATGTCGCCCCAGCCGCCCAGCCGGGTCGGGATGTAGAGCACCGCCACGATGATCACCAGGTAGATCAGCACGTCCTTGACGAAGGCGATCAGGGCCGGTGCCCGCAGCCCGGACTGGTAGGTGTAGGCGGCCAGGATGCCGAACGCGATGATGATCGGCAGATGGCCGTGCACCCCCATCGCCTTCAGGACCGCCTCGATCCCGACCAGTTGCAGCGCGATGTACGGCATCGTCGCGACGATGCCCGTGATCGCGATGACCAGCGCCAGGGTCGGTGAACCGAACCGGGCGCGGACGAAGTCGGCGGGGGTGACGAAGCCGTGCACGTGCGACACCGACCAGAGCCGGATCAGCACCAGGAACACCAGCGGGTAGACCACGATGGTGTAGGGCACCGCGTAGAAGCCGGCCGCGCCCGCCCCGAACACCAGGGCGGGGACGGCCACGAAGGTGTAGGCGGTGTAGAGGTCGCCGCCGATGAGGAACCAGGTGATCCAGCTGCCGAAGCTGCGGCCGCCCAGCCCCCACTCGTCGAGGCTGTCCATCGTCTCGGGCCGGCGCCACCGGGCCGCCACGAAGCCCATCCCGCTGACCAGCAGGAACAGTGCCGCGAAGACGATCATTTCGGTGATGTGGTCGGACATCGCTCAGTCCCGCCTTCTGGTCGCGCGGTAGACGATCAATGTGCAGATCACGGCCAGCGCGATGAACAGGAACTGGATCCAGTAGAAGGCGGGGAAGCCGGCCACCCGGGGCTCGTCGCTGTTGTACAGGAAGGTCAGCAGCGGGACCACCACGGGAACGATCAGTAGCCAGTTCCATGGGCTGCGGTCGGTGCGCCGCGCCTCAGGCGGCCGTTTCTGGGAGCTCGAGGCCAAGGGGTCCTCCTCGTCGCGAGGGCCGCCCGGATCACGGGACCGGCCGATCGCAGGGGTGCAAACTGCGTGAGCTTACCGTGGTGGGGATCACAGTCCGATATCGGAGACGGCACGACTGGGTGGATCGTTCCACTCGACGTCCGGCATGTTGCCGGATTCGGACATGTGTCGTTTGACGTGGGACTATACCCCCATCGGAGGTGTGGTCAGACGGTGCGGTCGGCGGCGGTCCGCGGCTCGTGCCGGACGTCCTCGGGCGAGTCCAGCTCCCGCGTCCAGGCGGCGAACTCCACCAGGATCCCGTCGGGGTCCTTGAAGTAGATCGACCGCACGAACACCCCGTCGTGCATCTCGGGCGCCACCCCGAACTCGCTGTCGTCGTGGTTGAGCAGCGTGCCCACGTCGATGCCCTTGGCGATCAGCCGCTCCCGGTACTCCTCGATCCGCTCCGGCGGCACGTCGAAGGCGATGTGGTTCATGGACCCGACCGCCGAGAGCAGCTCGCCCCGGTCGGGCAGGTTCCTGGGCGCCGAGACCCCGGGCACCGGCTCGGGCGCGTCCGGGAACCAGAAGAAGGCCAGCGCGTTCCCGCCGCCGCAGTCGAAGAAGAAGTGCTGCCCCCACCCCATCGGCAGCTCGATGGTCTTGATCAGCGGCATGCCCAGCACACCCTGGTAGAAGTCCACCGTCCGCTTCATGTCGCTGCACACCAGGGCCAGATGGTTGACCCCGCGCAGTTCGAACTCGGTGTTCCGCCCGCTGGTCGAGCCGGTCATGGGAGCTGGACCCCGTTCCTGTAAGCGAACCCTTGCACTCCTCATGATGGCAAGGTCGGCCGGTGATGGAAACCCTGGGCGCGCCCGGCGGCGGCCCGGTGCGGCCCAGGACGATCCGGTGGCGTGACGCGGCCGGGCGGTGCGCTTGGCCGCCGGGCCCGGCTGCGGGTACGCTCGGCGCATGCGAACCGGGAACCGCCAGCGCAAGTGGTGGTGGCGCCGCTGAGGCGGCGCCGGTTCGAGCTGTTCCGACATCCAGGCGACCGCCCTCTCCCGGCGGTCGTCTCGCGTTGGGCGGCCAGGGGTGGAGGGCCCGAATCCTTGAGGGGCCACCGCGGTGGAGACCGTCCCAGAACCTTCGCAGACCAGCGAGTTCACGACCGGCGGGGGCGTACGGGTCACCCGTACGGCGACGCCGGTCGACCCCGAGCGCAAGTCCGACGTGCTGAACGCCCTGGTCGCCGCCCTCGGGGAGCGGCGCGGCGGCGTGCTGAGCTCCGGCATGGAGTATCCCGGCCGCTACAGCCGCTGGCACATGGCCTATCTCGACCCCTGCCTGGAGATCGTCGCGCGCGGGCGCACGGTCACCGCGCGGGCCCTCAACGACCGCGGCCGGGTGGTGCTGCGCGCGGTCTCGCCCGTGCTGCGCGGCACGGGCGAGACCCGGGCCGACGAACCCGGGCGGGTGGAGGTGCACGTGCCGCCCGCCGAGGGGTTCTTCACCGAGGAGGAGCGCAGCCGCCGGCCGACCGTCTTCACCGCGCTGCGCGCCGTGATCGACCTGTTCCGCTGCGACGACCCGCACCTGGGCCTGTACGGGGCGTTCGGCTACGACCTGTCGCTGCAGTTCGAGCCGCTGCGCACGCGCCTGGAGCGTCCCGCCGACCAGCGTGACCTGGTGCTCCACCTGGCCGACGAGATGATCGTGGTGGACCGGAAGCGGGAGACCTCGCACCGGCTGTCCTACGACTTCACGGTGGACGGCGCCGGCACCGCCGGGCTGCCGCGCGAGACCGAGCCGACGCCGCCCGCGGCCGCCGCCGAACTGCCGCCGCAGCCCGTCCCGGGCCTGTACGCGCAGATGGTGCGGGACGCCAAGGAGAAGTTCGTCCGCGGCGACCTGTTCGAGGTGACCCCCGGGCACGCGATGTCCGGCCGCTGCGACTCCCCGCCCGCGTTCTTCGAGCGGCTGCGCGAGACCAATCCCGCGCCCTACGAGTTCCTGTTCAACCTGGGCGAGGGCGAGCACCTGGTCGGGGCCTCGCCGGAGATGTTCGTGCGGGTCAGCGGCGACCGGGTGGAGACCTGCCCGATCGCCGGGACGATCCGGCGCGGCGCCGACGCGCTGGAGGACGCCGAGCAGATCCGCACGATCCTCTCGTCGGCCAAGGACGAGTCCGAGCTGACCATGTGCACCGACGTGGACCGCAACGACAAGTCGCGGATCTGCGTCCCGGGCAGCGTGCGCGTGCTGGGGCGGCGGCAGATCGAGCTGTACTCGCGGCTGATCCACACCGTCGACCACATCGAGGGGCGGCTGCGGCCCGGGTTCGACGCGCTGGACGCCTTCCTCACCCACATGTGGGCGGTCACGGTCACCGGAGCGCCCAAGACGTGGGCGATGCAGTTCATCGAGGACCACGAGGACACGCCGCGCCGCTGGTACGGCGGAGCGGTCGGGTGCGTCGGCTTCGACGGGTCGATGAACACCGGGCTCACGCTCCGCACCGCGCAGATCCGGGACGGGGTGGCGACCGTCCGGGCCGGGGCGACGCTGCTGTACGACTCCGACCCCGACGAGGAGGAGCGGGAGACCCACCTCAAGGCGAGTGCGCTGCTCCAGGCGCTGGCCCAGTCCCAGGCGGAGACGGCCCAGGGCGGCGGTGAGGCCGCGCAGGCCGGGCCGCCCGAGGTGGAGGGGGAGCGTGCGGGGGAGGGCCTGAAGGTCCTGGTGGTGGACCACGAGGACTCCTTCGTCAACACCCTCGCCGACTACTTCCGCCAGCAGGGCGCCGACGTGGTCACGCTGCGGCACGGCTTCCCGGTGGGGATGCTGGACGAGTACGCGCCCGACCTGGTCGTGCTGTCGCCCGGGCCGGGCCGTCCCGACGACTTCGCCACCGGTGCGCTGCTGGACGCGCTCGACGAGCGCGCGCTGCCCGTCTTCGGGGTGTGCCTGGGGCTCCAGGCGATGGTCGAGCACGCGGGCGGCGGGCTGGCGCTGCTGCCCGAGCCGTCGCACGGCAAGCCGGGACGGGTCAAGGTGGCGGGCGGGGCGCTGTTCGAGGGGCTGCCGGACGAGTTCACCGCCGCCCGCTACCACTCTCTCCACGCCACGCCGGACCGGGTGACGGGATTCCAGGTCACCGCGCTGACCGGGGACGTGGTGATGGCCATCGAGGACCCGGCGCGGCGGCGCTGGGCGGTGCAGTTCCATCCCGAGTCGATCCTGACCGCGACCGGGCGGGCGGGGCACCGGATCGTGGCGAACGTGCTGCGGCTGTGCAGGGAGGCCGTCCCCAGCCCATAAAACCGCAACAAAGAGGCAATTTCGGACATCCATCTCGAAGGAGTCGTTTGGTGGTCGCGGGGGCGGGGACCCCGCGACCATGCTCACCTTGCTGTGGATCATCGCGGTGGCCCTGATCGTCGCCGGTATCTATGTCATCGTCGCGCGGCGCGAGCTGATCTTCGGGATCGTGCTCATCGTGCTGGGCTTCCTGGTCGGACCGGGCGGCATCAGCATCTTCGGCTGACCGGACCGCGGGAACGTCACGGCTCGCCGGAAAACCTGACGCGGGCTGTCAGGTTTCGCTGCGAACATCGTCCCATGAGCGAGAACACGACCGACGACACCACCGGGGCCGCCCGCGCCGAGAAGCCTCTGGCCGGTACGGTCGCCCTGGTCGCGGGGGCCACCCGCGCCGCCGGGCGCGGCATCGCCGTGGAACTGGGCGCGGCCGGGGCGACCGTCTACGCGACCGGGCGCACGACCCGGGAGCGGCGCTCGGAGGTGAACCGTCCCGAGACCATCGAGGAGACCGCCGAGCTGGTCACCGCCGCGGGCGGCGAGGGCATCGCCGTGCCGGTGGACCACCTCGACCCCGCCCAGGTCGAACGCCTGGTGGAGCGGATCGACGCCGACCACGGGCGCCTGGACGTCCTGGTCAACGACATCTGGGGCGCCGACCACCTGATCAAGTTCCGCAGAAAGCTGTGGGACCTGCCGCTGGAGGACGGCCTCCGGATGTTCCGGCTGGCGCTGGACTCCCACGCCATCACCAGCCACCGCGCCCTCCCGCTGCTGATCAGGAACCCGGGCGGGCTGGTCGTCGAGATGACCGACGGCACCGCCGAGAGCAACGCCGCGTACCGCTGGGAGACCGGCTTCTTCTACGACATCGCCAAGTGGGCGGTGATCCGCATGGGCCTGGCCCTCTCGGAGGAGATCAAGGAGCACGGCTGCACGGCGGTCTCGCTGACCCCCGGCTGGCTCAGGTCCGAGGCGATGCTGGAGAACTACGGCGTCACCGAGGACAACTGGCTGGAGGGCACCCGCATCGCCGGGCACTTCGCCATCTCCGAATCGCCCGCCTTCGTCGGACGGGCCGTCGCGGCCCTGGCCGCCGACCCCGACCGCGCCCGCTGGAACGGCAGGTCGCTGTCCAGCGGCGGGCTGGCCCAGGTGTACGGCTTCACCGACGCCGACGGGAGCCGCCCGGACGCCTGGCGCTACATCGAAGAGGTCCAGTGGGCGGGCAAGCCCGCCGACGTCACCGGATACCGCTAGCCGCTCCGCCTAGCGGTAGAGGGCGGCGATGCGCGCGGCGGTCCCGGCGATCCGGTCGCGCAGCTCCGGCGGGTCGAGGACCTCGATGTCCGCGCCCAGCCGCAGCAGCTCGGAGCAGGCGACGTCGGGGGACTCGACCGGCAGGGTGGTGACTACCCAGCCGTCGGCGTCGGGCTCCCCGGCCTTGGCCATGGCCTGCCGCGCCGCGTACGGCTCCACCGCGTACCGCAGCGTCCGCAGGCCCGCCGGGCTGATCCGCACCGTGATCTCCTCGCGCAGCATCGCCCGCAGGAACGCCTCCGCCTGGACCGACCAGTAGCCGGGCAGGTCGAAGGCCTCGTCGCGGTCGAAGCGCCCGCCGGCCGGGACCAGGCCGGTGATGCGGTCGACCCGGTAGGTGCGGTGGCCGTCCCGGTGCCGGTCGGCGACCCGGGCGATCAGGTACCAGGTGCCGTTCTTGAGGACGAGGCCGTACGGCTCGGCCGTCCGCTCGACCTCGCGATCGCGGTCGCGGCGGTAGCGGAATCGGACGGTCTCGTCCCGCCACACGGCCTGGGCGAGCTCGCGCAGCACCGGCGGCGGGCCCGACCGGCCGAACCAGCCGGGGGCGTCCAGGTGGAAGCGCTGCCCGGCGCGCTCGGGGGCGTCCCGCAGCGCGGGCGGCAGCGCGGCGAGCACCTTCAACTCCGCCGCGGCCACGGCGTCGGCCAGGCCCATGTCCTCGGCCGGGCCGGGCAGCCCGGCCAGGAACAGCGCCTCGGCCTCCTCCCGGCTGAGCCCGGTCAGCCGGGTGCGGTAACCGCCGACGAGCCGGTAGCCGCCGCTGCGGCCCTGCTCGGCGTACACCGGGACGCCCGCCGCCGACAGCGCCTCCACGTCCCGGTACACGGTGCGCTCGGAGACCTCCAGCTCACGGGCCAGTTCGGCGGCCGTCATGCGCTCCCGCGACTGCAGCAGGAGCACCAGGGAGATCAGCCGGGACGCACGCATACCGCCATTCTGACATTCTTCTGTTAGATAACCCCGAGTTTGCCGTCTTGTGGTGAACGGCGACTGTAGCGTCGCCGCGTGACTCAAACGATCAAGCCCGTGCACGAGTTCATCGACGCCCTGCCGAAGGTGGAGCTGCACGTCCACCTGGTCGGCTCGGCCTCGGTCCCCACGGTCCTGGAACTGGCCCGCCGGCACCCGGACGGCCCCGTCCCGGCCTCCGAGGCGGAGCTGCGCGACTTCTACCGCTTCCGCGACTTCCCCCACTTCATCGAGGTCTACCAGGCGGTCAACGCCCTGGTCCGGGACCCGGAGGACGTCGCCACCCTGGTGCTCGGCACCGCCCGCGACCTCGCCGCGCAGAACGCGCGGTACGTCGAGCTGACCGTCACCCCGCACTCCCACCGGCTGGTCGGGATGGCGCCCGCCGCGGTCACCGAGGCGCTGGACACGGCCGCCCGGCAGGCGCGCGAACAGCACGGCGTCCAGATGGCCTACATCTTCGACATCCCCGCCGGCCTGCCCGGAGACATCATCGGCGGCACCCTCGACCAGGCCCTGAACCACCCGCCCGAGGCGCTGGTCGGGTTCGGGCTGGGCGGCCTCGAGCAGGCCCGCGCGGGCCACACCGAGGCGATCCGGGACGCCTTCCGGGCCGCCCGCGCCGCCGGCCTGCGCAGCCTCCCGCACGCGGGTGAGATGACCGGGCCGGAGACGATCTGGGAGGCCGTCGAAGAGTTGGGCGCCGAGCGGATCGGGCACGGCCTCAGCTGCGTCCAGGACCCGAAGCTGGTCGCGCACCTGCGCGAGACGCAGATCCCCTTGGAGGTGTGCCCCACCTCCAACGTGTGCACCGGCCAGATCCCCGACGTCGCCTCGCACCCGCTGCCGACGATGCTGGCGGAGGGGCTGTTCGTCACGCTCAACAGCGACGACCCGCCCATGTTCGACACCACGCTGACCGGCGAGTACCGCGTCGTGGCCGACACCTTCGGGCTGGGCCGTGAGGAACTGGCCGCCCTCGCCCGCAATGCCGTGACCGCCTCCTCGCTGGACGAGAAGGGCAAGCGGGCGATCACCGCCGACATCGACGCCCTGCTCGCCACCTGACTTCCCCCGGGTCCCCGGTCAGCCCCAGGCGAGCTTGCGCCAGGGGCTGCCGGGATCGTCGGTCAGGATGCGGTGGACGGCGACCGACCGTGCGTACCACCGGCCGAACTCGTCGTCGTCGAACCGCAGCATCCGGCCCAGCGTGTACCCGGCGGAGAAGTCCGCCCACGAGACGTACATCCGGCGGGCCCGGTCAGCGGCGAGCAGCACGTCCTTCTCGGCCTCCTCGGCGTCGCAGTATCCGGCGTTGCGGCCCCAGCGGGCCATGTTGACCGCGCGGCCGAAGTCGTACCCGAACACGCTGCCGATCCGGCCGTCCGGGGGCAGCACCTCGTCCGCCTTGAAGCGCGCCTCGTACCGCAGGATGCGGGTGGACAGCTTGATCAGCGCGGTCGTGGTCTCGGCCGAGATGTCCTTCTCACCGCACCACACGGCGATGGCCTCCTGCCAGGCGTACTCGTCGTCGCCCCGGCGCCGGCGGTCCAGCACGACCTGGACCGCCGGGTCGCTGTTCTCGGCGACCAGCAGCGCGTCCATCTGCTCGCGCCAGCTCGCGTCGTCGGTGACGCCCCAGCTTTCGGCGAGCCGTTCCCGGTTGTCGGCCGGGTCCTCGTCCCGGCCGTCGGCCAGGTTCCAGGCGACCCCGTTCCCGACCGCCAGATGCGCGCCCACCGCCAGGGCCGCGGCCAGCCGCCCCCACGACGGCGCGTCCGGGTCGGTGACGAGGATGTCGTGGTCCCGGTCGGGGCGCCGCTCGGCCTCGGCCAGCAGCACGGAGATCTGGCGGCGGGCGTCGCCCGCCGGGTCGACCCCGGCCATCAGCTCGCGGATCGCCGGGACGGCCGCGCGATGCCCCAGCTCCTTCACCGCCAGCCGGGCGGCGTGCAGCGCGGCGCGGTCGGCGCGCTTGTGGTCCTGGACGGACCGGAACCCGCCCACCGCGGCCATCGCCCGGCGCCGCGCCTCCGCCGGCCGGCCCGCGCCCGCCAGCACGTGCGCCGCCTGGCCGTCCAGGACGGCGCGCGCCCCGGCGTCGTGCGGCGGAAGGCCCGCGGCGGCGTGATCGGCGTGCGCCAGGACCCGCATCGCCTCGTCGGTGCGGCCCGCGTCCTGGAGCGCTCGGGCGTGCCGCCCCCGCACCGCGACCGCCGAGGCCCAGTCCCCCGCCGCCTCCAGCGCCCCGGCCACCTCCGCGTACGCGACGGCGGCCCGGTCGGGTCTGCCCTGCCGCTCGTACTTCCTGGCCCGATCGAGCTCCGCCCGCATCGTCATCCGCTCCTCCGCCGCCGAACCGCTACGGAAGATCTTGACGCGGGGGATCAGGCAACCGGTTCCACCTCCACGCGGGTGTCGTGGAAGGTCGGCCCGCCGCCCAGGTCGGTGTCGCGCTCGTCCACCACGGCGTTGGCGTTGGCGCCGCCGGAGAACTTCGCCCAGTGCCCCTTCGTCGTCGCCGCGACGCCGGGCCGCACCCGGTCGGTCACCTCCAGCACCGCCTCGAACGCGCCCCGGTCGTTGCGGACCCTGACCCGCCGCCCGCTCTCCAGGCCGCGCGCCGCCGCGTCGTCCGGATGCATCCGCAGCGCCGGGCCGTTCCCGGACCGGCGGCGCAGCTCGGCGTTGCTGCCGAACTGCGTGTTGAGGAAGTGGTGCGAGGCCGCCGAGATCAACGCGATCGGGTAGGCCGCGGCGCGCCCCGGATCGGTGACCTCGGCGGGCGGGGCGTGCCCGGCGACCGGGTCGAGCCCGGCGCCCGCGGCGCGCCCGGACACGAACTCCAGCCGTCCCGACGGCGTGGGGAACCCCTCGGCGTACGGCACGAACGGGTCGGGCACCGCCAGCCGGACGAACCCCTCCTCGCGCAGCCGGTCGAGGGTGATCCCCTCCAGATACGGGTGGCCGGACGACAGCGCCTGCTCGGCCAGCCGCTCGTCGGACTCCTGCAGGGCCGGATCGTCCAGGCCCATCCGCCGCGCCAGCCGCCGGAACGTCTCGGTCGTCGGCAGGCACTCGCCGGGCGGCGCGACGGCCGGCTCGTTCCAGGCCAGGTACAAGTGCCCGTAGCCCTCGTGCAGGTCGGCGTGCTCGTGCTGCATCGTCGCGGGCAGCACGATGTCGGCGTAGTCGGTGGTGTCGGTCGGGAACCGCTCGAGCACCACGGTGAACAGGTCCTCGCGGGCCAGCCCCGCCCGCACCTTGTTCTGGTGCGGCGTGCTGCCCGCCGGATTCGCGGCGATCACGAACAGCGCCTTGACCGGCGGGTCGTCCACCTCCAGCAGGCCCTCGCCCAGCCGGCTCATCGACAGCACGCGGCGGAAGCCCGGGCCGCCGGGCCGCAGGTCGTCGCGGTACAGCGCCCGGCGGTTCAGCTTGATGTGGCCGGAGGTGGAGAACACCAGCCCGCCGCCCAGCCGCCCCCAGTCCCCGGTCACGCCCGGGACGCACGCCAGCGTCCGCAGGGCCGAACCGCCGCCCGCGTGCCGCTGCAGCCCCTGCGTGGCCCGGATCGCGGTCGGCCGGGTCCGCGCGATCCGCTCGCCGAGCGCCACGATCCGCTCCTCGGGCACCCCGCAGATCTCCGCCGCGCGGGCCGGCGGGAACTCGGCGATCCGGGCCCGGAACTCCGGCCAGCCCAGGGTGCGCCGCTCCAGGAAGTCCTCGTCCTGCGCGCCGCGGCCGACGACGACGTTGAGCAGCCCCAGCGCCAGCGCCGCGTCCGTGCCCGGCAGCGGCGCCAGATGCTCGTCGGCCTGCGCCGCGGTACGGGTCAGCACCGGGTCGATCGCCACCACGTGCGCGCCCTCCCGGCGCGCCGCCTGCACGAACCTCCAGATGTGGTGGCCGCTGGTCAGCGGGTTGGTGCCCCACAGGATGATCAGCCGCGCGTGCGCGAGGTCCTCGGGATCCATGCCGCCGGCCGACCCGATCGTGTACGTCAGCCCGGTGATGCCCGCCGCCGAGCAGATGTTGGCGTCGTGCCCGGACGCGCCGATCAGGTTGAACAGCCGCCGGCCCGCCTGGCCCTCCAGCCCCTGGACGTAGCCGAGCGTGCCGGTGCCCCAGTACGGCCAGACCGCCTCGCCGCCGTGCTCCCCGACGATCCGGCCCAGCCGGGCCGCGATCTCGTCGAGCGCCTCGTCCCAGGTGATCCGCTCGAACCGGCCCTCGCCCTTGCGGCCCGCGCGGCGCAGCGGGTACAGGATCCGGTCCGGCTGGGCCGCGTGCTCCAGCCAGCGGTTGACCTTGGTGCACAGCGCGCCCCGCGTGTACGGGTGGTCGGGGTTGCCGCGCAGCCCGACCGCCGCGCCGTCCCGCACGGTGACCACCCACGAGCAGCCGTCGGGGCAGTCCAGGGGGCAGGCGCCGAGGACCTTCAGCTCCTTCAAAGATCGCCCTCGAACCGGTCGCCGAGATAGCCCGCCACGTCCGGGCCGTCCGGCCGGGCCAGCACGTGCCGCAGCCAGGCCCGCCGCTCGTGGTCGACCACGGCCCCCTCCCAGACGCAGAAGACCGCCGGGGTCGGGTGCGGCGCGAGGTCGGAGGGGGTGTCGAGAGGGCCCGAGTGGAGGCGCTGGTGGATCTCGTTCTCCCCGGCCCACCAGTCGTAGAGGACGAAGCTGAAGTCGGCCGCCGAATGGACGACGACGAAGCCCAGCCCGTACCGGTCGGAGCCCGGCCCGCCGCGCCGGGCCGCCGGCGCGGGCAGCACGTCCGGAACGGCCTTCAGCGCCGCCTCGACCAGCTCGGCCGGGGGTCGCCCGCCTTCGGAGGCGATCCCGTACACCTTCAGCCGCCACCCCGCGCTCTCGTGCAGCTCCAGGAACCTGATCGGCCGGGGCCGGTGCGGCCCGCGCACCGGCACCTCCCAAGTCGCGCTCACCCATGACCTCCCGTCCCGAGCCTTCAGTGTGCCAATACCATCATGAGTGTCATCCGATGACACCCATGACAAGGTCGCGATCACGTCCGCGACCTGATTTCCTAGGGGACGACCGAAACGGGATCCGTGGGGGGACGAACGAGTGAAGAGCGTCGAGCCAGAGGTGTACCTCGTCGCGCGGCCTGAGCTGGACTACGACGAGGTCGCCCGATACCTGCGGGACGTCGGCGGGGAGTCCTGGCTGGGCCGGCTCGACCGCGGCGAGCTGGACGCCGAGCTGAACGACCCGCAGAACCTCGCCGAGTTCGCCGGGCGGCTGTGCTACCGCTCCTGGGAGCCCGGCCTCAACCCCAACGTGACCAAGATCCGCACCGACCAGGACCAGTACCTGGAGAACATCCTGCGCAGCATGCACGGGTCGGTGCTGGAGCACGTCAGCTTCAGCTTCGTGCTGCACAACGTCAGCCGGGTGCTGACCCACGAGCTGGTCCGGCACCGCCCGGGCGTCGCGATCTCCCAGGAGTCGCTGCGGTTCGTGCGGCTCCAGGACATCCCGTTCTGGTTCCCCGAATGGGCCCGCGAGGACGCCGAGCTGATGAAGCGCGCCACCGCGATGCTGGAGCAGATGGAGGAGTTCCAGGGCTGGATGGCCGGGCACTTCGGGCTCGACGACGAGGGCGTGCTGTTCAAGGAGAAGAAGCACAAGACCTCGTTCATGCGCCGCTTCGCGCCCGAGGGTGTCGGCACCGGGCTGGTGTGGACGGCCAACGTCCGCACCCTGCGGCACATCATCGAGAACCGCACCGCCCCCGGCGCCGAGGAGGAGATCCGGCTGCTGTTCGGCCGGGTGGGCGAGGTGATGCGGCGTGAGGCCCCCGCGCTGTTCGGCGACTACGAGGTCGAGGACGGCGCCTGGGTCCCCAAGTGGCGCAAGGTCTGACCGGCCGCTGAGACGCGGGTCACACCCGTTCGGGTCTGGGCGTGCGGCCCGGAGGGCGGCGAGGCTGGGTCGCATGCCGGACATCACCGTTCCCGCGGGGGCCCAGGAGCTTCCCGCCTATCTCGCCGTCCCCGAGGGCGAGGGGCCCTGGCCCGCCGTGGTCGTAGTGTTCGAGGCGCTGGGCGCCAACGAGGACATGCGCGCCCAGGCCGACCGCTTCGCATCCCGCGGCTACCTGGCGCTCCTGCCCGACTTCTACAGAGGCGCGCCGTGGCTGCGCTGCGTCCGCACCGCGATGCGGCAGCTGTTCACCCGGCGCGGTCCGATGTTCGACCACATCGAGGGCGCGCGCGCCTGGCTCGCCGACCGGGACGACTGCACCGGACGGGTCGGCGTGGCCGGCTTCTGCATGGGCGGCGGGTTCGCGCTGGTGGCGGCGGCCCGGTACGACTTCCAGGCCGCGGCGGTGAACTACGGCATCCTGCCTCGCGACCCGCTGAAGGTCCTGGACGGCGCCTGCCCGATCGTGGCCAGCTACGGCGGCCTCGACCGTTCGCTGTCGGGCGCGGCCGGGAAGCTCGAACGAGCCCTGACAGCGCTGGACGTCCCGCATGACGTGAAGGAGTACCCCGGCGCCGGGCACAGCTTCCTGACCGCGGGACGGCTGCCGGCGCCGATGGGCGCGATCTCCAAGATCGTCATGGGGCACGGCAAGGGCCGGGACAACGCCGCCGACGGATGGCGGCGCATCTTCGCCTTCTTCGACGCCCACATGGGATCTACAACGTAAAGGCGGTCAACCGCCGGAAACGGCCGGCAGCACATAGACCTCCGCGCCGGGCGCCAGCGGCGTGGCCAGCAGCGCGAGATCGCGGATATTGGTGTTGCCGAGGAACACGTTGACGTGCGGGCGGAGCGCGCCGCACTCGTCCCGGACCCGGCGCTCCACGGCGGGCAGGTCGCGGGCCAGGGCGTCCAGGGCGTCGCGGACGGTGGCGCCGGCGGGCACCCGCACCGGGACCGCCGCCCCCGCGCCCGCGATGTCGCGGAGCACGCCCGGGAGACGCACCGTGACGTTCACAGGACGGCCGCCCGCACGCACAGCACGTCGGGCAGGTGCCGGACGACCTCCGTCCAGGACTCGCCCTCGTCGCGGCTGGCGTAGACGCAGCCGTCGCGGGTGCCGAAGTAGAGGCCGGTGCCCTGGTCGGTGCAGAACGCGTCGCGCAGCACGCTGGCGTGGCACGGCTCGTCGGGCAGGCCCTTGGTGTGGGCCGTCCAGGTGGCCCCGGCGTCGTCGGAACGGCACACCTGGTAGCGGTGGCCGGCCGGGCTGCGGTCGATGTCGGCCGTCAGCGGGATGACGTAGACCGTGCCGGGCCTGGTCGGCGATACCGCGATGGGGAAACCGAAGTCGCCCGGCAGGCCCGCGTCGATGCGCGTCCAGGAGCCGGTGCCGTCGTCGCTGCGGTAGACGCCGCCGTGGTGCTGGAGGAAATAGCGGTCGGGGCTGGCCGGATGCGCGTCGACCTTGTGCACGCACTGGCCGTACTCGGGAAAGGGATCCTCCGGGATGAAGTCGACCTGGATCCCCTTGTTGCGCGGCTCCCAGCTGGCGCCGCCGTCGGCGGAGCGGTAGACGCCTCCGGTTGAGATCGCGACCGTCAGCATGCGCGGGTCGCTCGGGTGCGGCAGGACGGTGTGCAGGCACAGGCCGCCGCCCCCCGGGTGCCAGGTCGGCCGGTGGGGATGGTCCCAGAGGCCCTGGACGAGCGCGAAGGTGCGCCCGCCGTCCTCGGAGCGGAACAGCGCCGCGGGCTCCACCCCCGCGTAGACGACACCGGGCTCGGTGGGGGAGAAGCGCAGCTGCCAGATGTCCTTGAGGGCCGCGCCCGCGGTCTCCGGGAACGCGATCGGCGCGTCCTCGTCCGCCTCGCCGGGCTCGCTCCAGGTACGGCCGTGATCGTCCGAGACCACCAGCGACACGCCCCAGAAGGGGCTGTTGACCGCGGCCAGGATCCGGCTCCCGGCGGCGGGGTCGAACGCGGCGGCCGTCACCGGTGTCGAGGTGAACCGCACCGGGTCGACCTCCCAGCCGCCGGCGCGGCTCCGGGCGGTGAACAGTCCCTTGCGGGTGCCGATGATCAGTACGACGTCGTCCATGGTGCCTCCCGGGATGAGCCGGTGCTCCGGTGCGAACCTCCCATGGTATTCCCCCTGGTCGCGAGAGGTCAGTCGCTGAGGACCGCCTGCGTCTGGGTCACCTGGGCCACGCGGCGGCCCTGGCCGTCGCTCAGGTCGGTCTGCACGACGATGAAGCGGCGCCCGGTGTGCAGGGGCCGGGACACTCCGCGCACCTCGCCGTCCCGGACGCCGCGGAAGAAATTGGTCTTGGACTCCAGCGTCGTGGTGGAGGCCCCGGCGGGCAGGTTGAGGAAGGCGCACAGCGCGCCGAGGCTGTCGGCCAGCGTCATCAGCGCCCCGCCGTGCATGACCCCGCCCGCGGTGCAGCGCTCCGGAGCCCAGGCCAGGCGGCCGGTCACCTCCTCCGGCCCGGCGGTGTCGAGTTCGACGCCCAAGTCGCGGGCGAAGGGCATGGCGTCGACGAGTCGGTCGGTCACGGCACTTCCTCTCTGCGGGCGCGGCTTGTCACCCTGGCGAGCCGGACGCCCTCGCGTCCATTACGCGGGAGGTCATTCTTCTGCGACCGGCGAAAGGTGTTCCCGTTCGTCTTCGCGGCCGGCTCGGAGTTCGGGTTCGTGCTCACGGCTCGGGCCGGCGTGTCGATGCCGAACCGCTCAGCCGGTCTTCTCGGTGAGCGCGGTCTTGGCGGCCGTCAGGCCGAACACCAGCGCCGGCGCGAGCCCCCCGGCGTAGGCGCGCCGGTAGAGGCCTCCCGCGTCCGCCCCTGCCGCGAGGAGACCGGGCACTGCGTCGCCGTGCTCGGACAGCACGCGAGCCGCACGGTCGATGAGCAGGCCGCCGAAGGTGTAGGTGATCGCCGGTGCGGTCTCGATCACATAGAACGGCGGTTCGTTGATGGGCTTCCGGTCCAGAGCCCGGGGCGGGGTGATGTCCTCGCCGTGGGCGGCGCGGAGGTTGAACTGCTCGATGCGGTCCCGGATCTTCGCTCCGGGGTAGCCCCATTCCTCCGGTATCAGATCGAACTCCGCCAGGTCGCCGGCGACCGCCACGCGGGCCCCCGCGCGACGGCAGAGTTCGAGCTTGTCGATCGCGGGTGTCCCCTCGACGTAGGGCGTGGTGATCCACTCTCGCCGCACGCGGGCGTCGGCGATCAGCAGGCCGCGTGCCTGCGGCTGCTCGACCAGCGCGATCGTATTCAGGTGGTCCCCGACGGTCTCGTCGACGAAGCGTTCCCCTTCGATGTTGAACAGGAGGGCGTGCTCGCTGTAGTAGAGCGCGAGGTCGACGAACCGGGACGAGTCGTTCAACGGCACGCCCCAGGGCATCAAGTGCCCGTAGAAGCCGGCGTCCTCCTTCCCGAACGCGCCGCCGGCGGCGAGGCCGAGCCGGAGCCCGTCACCTCGGCTGTACGGATTCGCGCGCAGCTCCATGTCGGGAGCCTGGGCATGGATGTGCCGCGCCAGAAGATCGCTGTCCCCCTGGAAACCACCGGTCGCCAACAGGGTCTGCCCTGCCTCGATCCGGCGGACCGATCCGTCTGGCCGCACACACTCCGCACCCTTGACCGCGCCGTCCTCGACCAGCAGCGCACGCGTCTCGGTGCCGGTGAGGACCTCGCCGCCGCGGTCGCGGATCAGCCGCTCGCAGCTGTCGAGGTAGTGGTCGGTGTCGAATTGATGGCCTCGCCCGTAGCCGAGGACCGGAACGGCCGGTTTGCACTCGACGCCGAGGGAGCGGATCCAGTCGATCCCCTCGGGGAAGCCGTCCAGCAACGCCGCCGCGAGCTCCGGATCGCCGTCCGGATTCACCCGGCGCATCTCGTCAAGGGTGGGAGCCGTCCAGGCGAAGCCGGCGAACCGCGCGGAACCGCCGGTGGTCTCCCCCTTCTCCACCAGCACGACCGATCCGCCGCCGTCGGCCGTTCGGGCGGCGGCCGAAAGACCGGCCATCCCGCCGCCGATCACCAGCAGATCCACGTGCGCGTTCCGGGCGGTTCCACTCATCTGTCGGATCCTTTCTCGACCAATTGCAACAGAAGTATTCCTACAGTTCGTGCGGCGGGGGCGGTCACGGGCTCGGGCACGCGCGCCCGAACGGGTGTCCGAGGGGGGAGAGGGAGATCCGCGTCTCCGCCCCACCGCGTTCCGCGGAAGTAGACGGCGCCTCTGTCAATGGGAGTCGTCCTCGATCGTGTCTTCCGCCACGCGCTCCGCCCGGGAACTGAGGTCGTGCAGAGGCTGGACTCGCGACGATTCGATGGTGATCGACTCGATTTTGCCCGAGTAAGCGAATCTTCCCTCATAGAGGCTGGACACAGGCGTGCCGGTGTTGCACCCGACATCAAGGGTCTCGTGCGTGCGACCTCCCCTTTTCCGATCCGTGTTCCGTCGAGGAAGAACGCCACATCTCCGAGCTGGATTTCCGGCGGCACGATGCCTTCTGCTTCTGTGCGGCGAAGGTC
The DNA here is from genome assembly GCF_039532545.1 of Actinomadura vinacea. Lineage (NCBI taxonomy): Bacteria > Bacillati > Actinomycetota > Actinomycetes > Streptosporangiales > Thermomonosporaceae > Actinomadura > Actinomadura vinacea. The sequence goes on from NZ_BAAARW010000002.1 coordinate 473,189, forward strand.
TGCTCGCGCTGCACGTTCCATCCGTGGTCGAATCGCCCACGGTATCGGTCTATCCATCCTGGCCGGGGTAGTTGCTCCGCCGGCCTCGTTCGTCCATGGGCAGCGACTGCCGATTATCACTCACCGCAAGCACCTCCGAATATCGACGCGTTGACGTTGCGGGGACACGAATGCTGACGACGGGGCGCGGGCGTCGGCCGCCCGGCGCGCACACGATTCCACTCGAGCGCCGTCGAATACCGATCACCAAAACATCAGACGGCGGTGAAGCCGCCGTCCGCGGCGATGGCGGCACCCGTGATGAAGGACGCGTCGTCCGAGCAGAGGAACGCCACGACCGCTGCCATTTCCGACGGGTCGGCCTTGCGTCCGATGGGAACCTCGACCCGCAGTTTCGATTTGGGTGCCGCGGACGTTCGGCTGATCCGCGCTTCCTCGGCGACGGAACGGCTGTTCGCGGCCAGGCCGGTCGCGACGACACCGGGGCAGACGCAGTTGGCCCGGACACCGCGATCGGCGTACTCGACCGCCACCGCTCGGGTCAGTTGGAGGACGCCGCCCTTGGAGGCGTCGTAGCCCGCCGACCGCCCGGCGGCGACGAGTGAGGCCACCGACCCGATCGTGGTGATCGTGCCGCCGCCGCGGACGAGGTGGGGGAGGGCGTGCTTGATCACGAGGAACGTCCCGGTGAGGTTCACGCCGAGCACGAGCTCCCAATGCTCCAGGTCCATCGTGTGGGTGGTTCCGGAGAGAGCGATCCCGGCGGCGGCCACGACCGTGTCGAGCCCGCCGAAGGCGTCCGCCGCGGCCGTCACCGCCTCCTGCACGGCCGGTTCGTCACGCACGTCGCACGTCAGGTCGATCGCCCGGTGACCGGCGTCCTTGATCTCGGCCGCCACCTTCGCGGCGGCCTCCTCGCGCACGTCCACGACGGCCACAGCGGCGCCGGCCTGCGCGAGGCGCAGCGCGGACGCGCGGCCGATGCCGCTCCCCGCCCCGGTGATCAGGGCCCTCCGGCCGTCCAGCGGCATCACAGGCCGATCCTTTCGGCGGCGCCGGCAAGGGCGTCTCGTTCGTCGGCCAGGCAGCCCTTGCCCCACACCTGGTCGTCATACGCCGACATGCCGATCTTCAATGTCATCCCTGCTTTCAGAGCTTGTCGCCGGCGGCCATCGCGGCGACCACGCCCGCTGTGGTGACGGCGGTCATGACCAGCGCGATCGCGGCGACCGTGGGCGTCGGTGGCCAGGGAGCCGGCGCCGCTGACCCGGGACGCCTCGACGTAGGCGGTGCCCTGCGCGATCATGCCCGACAGCAGCATGCGGGTCGCGAACGGCAGCATCAGCGTCACGTAGACCAGGACGATCACCCAGCGGGAGCCGTAGAGGATCATCGGCGGGCTGGTGTAGGTGAGCAGGAAGCCGGCGCCGAAGACCACGGCCGGGATGCCGAGCGGCAGCGCCACGATGATGTCCAGCAGCGTGTGGACGATCCGGTGCCGGCGTCCGCGCAGCAGCAGGGGCGCGGCGACGAACCCCGTCGGCAGCACGATGATGACGGCGGGGCTCTTCTGTGCCGGTTCGGTGCGTATCGCCATCATGCGTCCACGGGTTCGGGACTGGGCTCCGCGGACGGGGCGGCGGACCCGGGCCACCCGTCTCCCTCGTCCTCGAAGAACTTCGCGTCGGAGGGGCGGAAGCCGATCCGGATCCCCCGCCCGGCGGCGAGCCCCTCCGCCCAGCCGCCGCCGTCACCCAGCGGCAGGCGGGCCCGCAGCCGGTCGGCCGCGATCGGGGCGTCCCTTCGGCCGGTGCGACGACGACGGTCACGTCCAGGTAGCCGGAGTCGAGGACGCGGCCGGTCAGGTATGTCATGCCGAGCCGCGGCGCCTCGTCCTCCGGCGTGAGGACGAGGTCCTCGGGGCGCGGCCGGGCCACGATCCGGCCGGGCGAGCCGAGCGAGCCGCGGGCCGTCGGCGACTCGCCTTCGGCCGGCACGCCCGCGCAGGTCCACGCTCCGTCGCGGCGTTCGAACGCCAGCCGGTTCGACATGCCCACGAAATCGGCGACGTACCCGGTCGCGGGCTGCTCGAAGACCTGCTTCGGGGTGTCGAACTGGTCGATCGTCCCGCCGCGCATGATGGCGAGCCGGTCCCCGAGCGCCAGCGCCTCGGACTGGTCGTGGGTCACGAAGACCGCGGTGAAGCGCAGCTTCGCGTGCAGCAGGTAGGCCCGCAGAGAGTCGCGCAGCCGGGCGTCCAGGTTGCTGAGCGGTTCGTCGAACAGGACCAGGTCGGGGCGGGCGACCAGGCCGCGGGCGAGCGCCACCCGATGCTGCTGGCCGCCGCTGAGCTGCGCGGGCTGCCGGTTGATCCGGCGGCCCGTGTCGAACACCGTTTGCCCGCCCAGGGAGATGCGGCCGGCCGACGGCGTCTCCAGGCCCGCCAGGCAGCGCAGCGTGGTGAGCAGGACGAGGAACTCGCCCTCCTCGATCTCCAGCTCCAGCCCTTCGATGACCGTGACGGGCGGTCTTCCCTTGAAGGTCTTCGTCAGGCCTTCGGCGCTCACGTAAGGCACGCCGTGACCCCGATTCCAGTCGGCTTCCTGGTCCTAGGCCCCATATTGCTCGTTCCACTCCTCCTGGAACGCCTTGACCTTGTCGGGAGTGAGCTGCGAGAGCTCCTGCTTGCGGACCTGCCCCATGGTCGCGACGGTGCCCGGTATGTTCCGCAGCACCGACGCGTTCTTCCGGGCGATCGCCTCCTGGCCCTGCTGGCCGATCATGAAGTCGGCGAGCACCTGGGCGGCGTTGGGGTGGGGGGACGACTTGAGCGCCATGCCCCAGAACATCGAGCCCCACGCCTGCTTCGGCAGCCCCCAGTCGACGGGCGCGCCGGTCTTCTTCTCGTCGACGAGCGGCTGGACGAAGGCGGCCGCGGCGATCTCGCCGGAGGTCAGCGCCTGGGCCATCGGCAGCGAGCTCGGGTAGATGCGTGGGCGCTGGGCGCCCAGCTTGCGCACGAAGTCCTCTCCGTACGTCTCCTTCAGATAGAGGTAGAAGTCCACGGCGGCGGACGTGGCGGGCTTGATGACGCCGATCTTCCCGCCGGCGAGCTGGGGGTTCAGCAGGTCGGAATAGTCCTTGATCCCGGCCGGGTACCGCTTGGTGTTCCACCCGAACGTCAGGATCGCCGCGTTGGTGAGGAAGTAGGTGCCCTCAGGCACCGAGGTCGCCTTGCTGTACGCCGGGGCGTCGAACGACGGCCCGCGCGGCGCCTCGTAGAGGTCCTTGTTCGTCTTGACCCAGTTGAGGCTGGCGATGGTGAGGATGTCGGCGATGCCCTTGCCGGTCTTGCGCTCGGCCTCCACCTTGGGCGTCATGTCGGCGTCGATCCCGCGGACCACCATCACCTTGATCTTCGGGTACTTCTTCTCGAACCGCGCCTTGAGGTCTTCCAGCTGGTCCGTGCCCTGGCTGGAGTAGATCGTGACGCGGCCCTCCTTCTCGGCCGCGCTCACCACCTTGTCCCACGAGCCGGCGACCGGCCCCTTGGACTTCACTTCGACCGGGCCCGCGGCGCAGGCCGCCGCCGGCAGGACGGCGGTCACCGTCAGCGCGATGCCGCTGAGGAACCGGCGGCGGTGGACATCTTTGATCATTGCGATCTCCTCCCCGTGACGTCCTGCCGCGGGCGGAGCCGGGCAGGGACGGGGTCATCCAAGTGGGGTGGCAGGACAGGCGTGGCGGACGAGCACGCGGCACGCCGCGCGCGAACCTGTGGATCGGGTCCCCCTCGCCGTACGCCCGCGAGGGGGCTGGAAGGGCATGCGGGCGTTCTGCGCCGTGGAGCGGACGGGGCCGAGGGGCGGCCTCTTCGCCGCCGCGGTCGTGTGGTCGCGGCGGTCGTTGAGCGCGGGTCGTGCCCGGCCGGGGTGGGGCCGGGCCGGTCTCAGGACGCGGTGGCCGCCCCGATGCCGTAGAGGCGGGCGGCGTTGTCGTGCAGGATCTTGCGGAGCGTCTCGTCCGGAAGATCGCCGAAGGTGGTCTCAAGGTACTCGTCCGGCGCCACCGCGGTGGTCGCCGGGCCCGGGGACATGCTGGTCGGGTGCGGGAAGTCGGTCTCGTAGAGGATGTGGTCCGGGCCGAGCCGGTCGATGGCGTGCCGGACGCCGTGGTCCTCGAACCAGAAGCAGCCGTAGATCTGCCGCTTGAAGTACTCGCTGGGCAGCAGCTCGTACTCCGGGTGCTCCAGGGCGACGCCGCAGTTCTTCCACTGCCAGTCGAGGGCGTCCAGCGCGTAGGGGATCCAGCCGACGCCGCTCTCGACCGAGACGAAGTCCAGTTCCGGAAACCGGTGGCAGATCCCGCCGCAGACGAGCTGCGCGATCGTCCGCGCGTTCCCCATGAAGAACGAGACGCCCATCGAGGCGTAATTGGCGCGTTCGCCGTTGTCCGGGTGGCCGGCCCCCATCAGCGACAGATCGCCGGACGCGATATGGAAGTTGACCGGCATGCCCATTTCCTGGGCGGCCGCCCACATCGGGTCCCAGTGGCGGTCGGTGAGCTGGGGGAGACCGAAAGCCGCGGGGTCCTGGGTGAAGATGATTCCGCGGTGGCCGAGCTCCCTGACGCGGGTCATCTCCGCCAGGGTGGCCTGGAGATCCCAGAAAGGCAGCGACGCCATCGCGACGAAACGGCCTGGCGCGTCCGAACCCCACTCCACCTGATAGTCGTTGTAGGCACGGATGCAGCCCAGTTGCAGTTCCTCGTCGTCCATCTCCAGGAGCCGTCTGGCATCGAAGAGCGCGACGTTCGGGTAGAGGACCTGCGCCTGGATGCCGTACTGGTCCATGTGGGCGGCGCGGGCTTTCGCGTCGTACATGACCGGGTCGATGTCGCGCCAGCGCCGCGGATGGTGGGGCGGGTACTCGACCCAGCCGGCCATCGCGGGCGCACCCACGGCGGCCATCCGCTCGCCGGAGACGAACCACGCCTCTTCGCCGTTCTCGTCGTCCCAGCGCACATGCGGGATCTGGTCGCCGTACTTCGCCGGAATCCGCGAGGTCCACAGATCCGGCGGCTCGACCACATGGGTGTCGGTGTCGATGATCTTGATTTCACTGATTACAGACGCCATGGGTGGCCTTTCCGACGACCGCTGTCCACTGCTGACCTTAGCGTTTGCGTGGTAGAGACGCTAATCTCTCATGAGGAATAGGTCAATACTCTCATGAGGATTCCTGTGTCGTGGGTCACGGATCGCCGGTCAGCGCATGGTCGCCCGGCCGCCGTCGACGCTGAGCACCGCGCCGGCCGTGAAGCCGGCCCCGGGCCCGGCGAGCGCGGCCCCGACGAGCTCGTGCGGCTCGCCGCCGTGACGCCGCAGAAGATCTTGGCCGAGACCGCCGTCCATGACGCTCGCCGAGAGGGCGGGGTGGTCCGCCCGGCTCTTGTGCAAAGCCACCGAAGCGGGGTATTCCTCATGAGATTAAGCAGAGAATCGGTGGGCGCGCGATGGAGGAGCGGAGATGACGGACGGCTCTCTGACCGAGCGGGTCGCAGTGGTCACCGGCGCCGCCGAGGGGCTCGGACCGGCCATCGCCGGCGAGGTCGGCGCGGGGATCACCGGTGCGCTGTGGAGTGTCGACGGCGGGACGTCGCCGTGGTGATTAGCTGGGAAGGCAATCATGAGGAATTGAGGTAAAGCTTGTCTGCACCTGAGCCCGCGACGGCCATCGCCCGCCTTTCGCGGGGCTGCATGGATATCGTGGTCGGCGACGCCGCCACCCGGCTGCTCAAGACCTCCGAGTCCGTGGCGCGCGACATCGTCCACGACATGGTGGAGCAGGGGCTGCGCACCGGGGACCGCATGCCGGCCGAGCCGGCCATGCTCGAGTGCTACGGCGTCAGCCGCCAGTCACTGCGGGAAGGTCTGCGCCTGCTGGAGGTCCAGGGGCTCATCAGCATCCGCCCCGGCCCTGGCGGCGGTCCCGTCGTCGGCAGCATCGACCCCGGCAACCTCGGCAAGACCGCCACCCTCTACTACCACCTCGCCGGCGCCACCTACAGCGAGCTGTTCGACTCCTGGGTGCTGATGGAGTCCATGCTCGCCGAGCTCGCCGCGCGCAACTCCGACCGAGCCACCGCCCGCAAGGCGCTGGAGCCCTTCCTCGACGCCGCCGAGACCGATTCCCCGGAGTTCTTCAAGCACCACAGCTACTTCCACTCGGTCCTGGGCACGCTCGCGGGCAACCGCGTCCTCGAACTGACGTTCCGGACCGCGGGCTTGATCGTGAGCCACCACATCCTGGCGGGCGCCGCCGACCCGCGGGACATCCGCCAGACCTTCGACGCCGACCACGCCCTGGTCGCCAAGGCGATCATGGGCGGGCACCCGAGGAAGGCCCACAACCAGATGGCCGAGCACATCAGGAACGTGGCCGCCTACTACGAGGCCTACCAGAGCATGAACAGCCTGATCGAATGGCGCTGACGGCGCCTGGCCCCTGACCAGAAGCTAACCGGACTTCAGCGTCTCGCGCAGGATGACCGCCTCCCGCTGGTACCCGTCCGGATTTCCCACGAGGAGGACGGAGATGGGGCTGCTCAGGTTCGTGTCGGTCACCGTGACCACGGCGCCCTTCTCGCGGCCCCACGTCTCGACGACGGCCAGTGCGTGCGGACGGCCACGCTCGGGGTGGTCTACGACGCCTTGCCCGCACCGCGCCGGCCGCACGACGTGATCACCGTTCCCGGCGGCCGGCGCGGAGCACGGCCGCCCCGGCCCGGCCGCACGCAATGCAGCAAAGCCCGCTGATGCCGAACGTCATCCGCGCACTGGTGACTTCCGCCGGCCAGCCGACGACCGGCGCGCCGATCGCGGCACGACGGTCAGGCCGCCGATCACGAAGATCAAAGCCAGTGCCGACCACAGTGCCGGTACCGCAGCGGCGAACATCATCAATGTGGAGAGCATGGCCGCGGCGATCACCATGGCGGTTCCTGACGTGCGGACCCTGCTCGCCGTGCTCAACCCGCCGAGGACCGCTCCTAGACCCATCGCGGTGAATGTCTCGGCGTCGCCATCGAACGCTTCTTTTGCCAACAGCGGCAGCATCACGCTCCACTCGAACACGATGGTTCCGGTGATGGTCATCAGCGCGAGAGGGCCGAGCAAGCACGGCGTTCGCGCCACGTACCTCAGGCCCTCTCTGAGTTGATGATCACGTTGTTGAGCATGGCGGCATTCGTGAGCTGGTCCGGCCGCACCATCGTCGGTGACGAGAGTCTGCCGCGCGGGCTTGTCGAGGGCCGGTGGGTGGATCGCGCCCACGACGTCGGACCATGGCCGGCGCCGGCGAATACACCTGCCATCCGTCATGTCGCCTTCGTCGAAGACGTCGCGCCGGCCTGCGAGCCCGCGGCGCGGGGCTTGTGGGGGAGCTTGAGCGCTACGAGGGCAGCTATCGGCTCTGTTACGTTCGCGGGCCGGAGGGGATCATCGTCGAACTGACGGAGCAGATCAGCTGACGGTCCGTCGCGGCCGACCCGCGACCTGCCGGAGCCGCTTCGCGGACCAAGAAAACGACAAGCGGAGGGATGACCGTGCGACCGAACGAGATCACCGAGGTTCTGAACCGACCGATCAGCCAAGAACTGTTGGCCCGCGACCTGACCCGCTTGGCCTACGTCGCCAAGGACGGCACACCCCGCAATGTTCCGATCGGGTTCACCTGGAACGGCTCGGAGATCGTCATGTGCACTGCGAAGAACGCCCCGAAGCTCCCGGCCCTGCGCAAGAACCCGGCGGTCGCCCTGACGATCGACACCGAGGTGCACCCGCCCAAGATCCTTCTCATCCGCGGTCGGGCCGAGCTGGACGTCGTTGAGGGCATCCCGGACGAGTACCTCGAGGCGAGCGGCACCTACGAGATGACGCCCGAGCAACGGGTCGAGTGGGAGGCGGGGGTGCGTTCGCTCTACGACGGCATGGTCCGGATCGTCGTGACCCCGACGTGGGCGAAGTTGATCGACTTCGAGACGACTCTGCCGAGCGCGGTGGAGGAGTTGGTCCGGCAGCGGGACGAGCGTCAGCGCGCCTGAGCGCCGCGGAGGCTTGGAAAGTCCGCCAGGAAATTTCTCGGTGGGATGTCGAGAACCCGCGCGCGGCTCCGTCCCTGCATTGAACACGGCCACAATGGGCCGTACCGCACCAAGGAGAACATGATGGCCAAGTACCTGCTGCTCAAGCACTACCGGGGCGCGCCGGCATCGGTCAACGACGTGCCGATGGACCGGTGGACGCCGGAGGAGGTGTCGGCCCACGTGCGGTACATGCAGGACTTCGCCGCTCGGCTCGAGGCCACCGGCGAGTTCGTCGACAGCCAGGCGCTCTCCCCGGAGGGCACGTTCGTCCGCTACGACGGCGAGGGGCGGCCGCCGGTCACCGACGGCCCGTTCGCGGAGACCAAGGACCTGATCGCCGGCTGGATGGTGATCGACGTCGAGACCTACGAGCGGGCCCTCGAACTGGCCGGCGAGCTGTCCGCGGCTCCGGGGGCGGGTGGAAAGCCGATCCACGAGTGGCTCGAGGTGCGACCGTTCCTGGCCGCGCATCCGACCGTCACGGAGTGACGCACGGTGGACGAGGCACTGCTGCGGAGCCTTACCCCCAGTGTCATCGGCATCCTCGTCCGTCGCGGAGCAGACTTCGCGGCGGCCGAGGATGCCGTGCAGGACGCCTTGGTAGAGGCAGTGCGCGTGTGGCCGGACGACCCGCCGCGGGACCCCAAGGGCTGGCTGGTCACCGTGGCCTGGCGTAAGTTCCTCGACGCGGCCCGCGCCGATACCTCCCGACGGCACCGCGAGGTGCTCGTCGAGAGCGAGCCCGTGCCCGGCCCGGCCGAGATGGCGGACGACACGCTCCAGCTGTACTTCCTGTGCGCGCACCCGTCCCTGACACCGGCGTCGGCCGTCGCGCTCACGCTGCGCGCGGTCGGCGGCCTGACCACGCGGCAGATCGCGCAGGCCTACCTCGTGCCGGAGGCGACCATGGCCCAGCGCATCAGCAGGGCCAAGCGGACCGTCTCATCCGTCGGGTTCAACCGGCCCGGTGACGTCGCCACCGTGCTGCGCGTGCTCTACCTCGTGTTCAACGAGGGGTATGGCGGGGACGTCGACCTGGCGGCCGAGGCGATCCGCCTCACCCGCCACCTCGTCGCCCTGACCGACGAGCCCGAGGTCGCGGGGCTGCTCGCGCTCATGCTGCTGCACCATGCGCGCCGCGAGTCTCGCACCGGCCCCGGAGGCCGCCTGGTGCCGCTTGCTGAGCAGGACAGATCGCGCTGGGACACCGGGCTGATCACCGAGGGGGTGACGATTCTGCAGGCCGCGCTGGCCCGCGACCGGCTGGGCGAATACCAGGCGCAGGGCGCGATCGCCGCCCTGCACGCGGACGCCCCGAGCACCTCCGAGACGGACTGGGTGCAGATCGTGGAGTGGTACGACGAACTGCTGCTCCTCACCGACAGCCCGGTGGCGCGCCTCAACCGCGCGGTGGCCGTCGGCGAGGCCGACGGACCGCGGGCCGGCCTGGCGGCGCTGGCTGAGGTGGACCCCGACCTGCCCCGCTACACCGCGGTGACGGCATATCTGCAGGAACGGGCCGGTGACCTCGAGCACGCCGCCGAGCTGTATGCCGAGGCCTCCCGCGCAGCGACCAGCGTGCCGGAGCGAGACCACCTCACCCGCGAGGCAGCACGGGTGCGGCAACTGCTGCGGCCGTGAGTACGGCATACCGGTGTTCACAAGGAAACCCCAACGGACACCGGGACGGGCCTGTGAACAGACGTCGCGACTTCGACCATTTAGGTGGTACGCATTGATTCTCAGCGAGCCCTCGCATGCATGGCGCCTAGCATTCAACCCTGTGCCGGTCCTCTCCGGCCCTAACATTGCTGCGGGTGTGTACACCGGACACCGACCGGGGCTCACCCTCGAAGGAGATGGACGCCGCCGGGGGACCCCGGTTGAAGCGTAAGCCTCAGCGGCGATCTCAACCGCCCACTTGGCGGCTCGCCGTGGCTTCTGGGTTCTGGGGCCGAAACCGGCCCGACCGGAACCTGATCGACGGCGGATTCTTGGTCTACTGTGACTTGCGTGTCACTCGCTGTTCGAGCGGTTCCGCGGAAATGGAGTACACCGCGTTGGCTCTGGTCGGTGATGGCTCTGGTCGTAGTGCTGGCATTGCTGTTCTGGCTGGTCGCAACGATTGTCTCGGTGGGCGGCCAGGGGGCGGTGACAACGGCACGGGAGCGAGGCGTTCCCGCATATGTCAGCGCCCGTGCCGCCCGTGCCGCGTTGTCGGATGCCGACCGGGCCGCATGGCAGAGCTTTCGTTCCGGGGCGGCCAAACTCATCGGCCCTGGTCAGCGGTTTCGGGACGACCTCACGACGGCCGGACAAAGCCTCGCGAGCATGGCCGCGATCGACCGCGGTGGCGCCACCGGCCGCGACCTGCTGCGCGCGGTGAACGCTCAGGTCGTCACATATCAGGGGCTTGTGGAACAGGCCGATGCCACATACCGGCAAGGAATGGAGGAGCTCGGTTTCGCGTATCTGAGCTACGCCTCCGATCTGCTGCACGGTGACGGTGGGCTGCTGGCCAGGATCGACGAGATCGCCCGGCGGGACCGGCAGGCCATCGAAGAGCGGCGCCATTCCGCCTGGACCGGCACAGGTGTCGTGATCGCCCCCATTGCGGTCGGGGTCGTGCTCATGGCGGCGCTGGGATACGCGCAGGTTTCGATGGCCCGGCGATTCCGACGCGTTCTCAACGTGCCGCTCCTGACCGCCTGCGTCGTGCTGTCCGTGCTGGTCATATGGACGACGGTCACGCTCGTCCAGACCCAACGTGCCTTCGCCCACGCCTACGACAAGGAACTGTCCGCCCTCGACCGCGTCTGGCAGACCCAGATCGCCATGGCCGACTCCGGTGCCGGTGCGCTGAGGGCGGGCCGTAGCGCCGACCTGACCGGCGGGTTGAACGTCGCGGCGGCCGACCGTGCGCGCCGGCCGCTCACGGCCCGGCTCGCGGACGCCGGGGACACCGATGGCCTGACCGTGGGGCTGCCGCTGCTGACCCTTGCGGTGGCGGGCCTGGCCGCGATGGGCTTCGTGCTCCGGCTTCGCGAGTACCGGGGATGATCGTGCGACTTCTGACGGCTCTCCTGCTGCTCTGCGGTTTCGTCCTCGCCGGCTGCGGCGGCTCCGGCTCGGACACGAACGTCTCCGTGCTCGGCTCCTGGACCGGGGAAGAGGAGGCCTCGTTCCGGGCGGTGCTGGCCGACTTCGAGAAGCGCACCGGCATCCACGTCGACTACACCGGCACCCGGGACGCCCGTGCGGTGCTGGCCAGCGAACTGCACGACGGCCACCCGCCGGACACGGCCGTGCTGGCCAACATCGGCGACCTCCGCCGCTATGCGGCCGGCGGCGACCTGCGTCCCATCAGCGGCGTTCCGCAAGGTACCGACAACGGTCTGACCACCGCCGCCGGGCCGGACGGCGGTCGTCGTCCGTACGGAATCGTCGTCAAGGCGACGGTGAAGAGCCTCATCTGGTACAACCCGCGAACGATCCCGTCCGGGCTTCGAGACCGGCTCACCGCACCGCCTCGAAGCTGGGACGACCTCGCCAAGGCCACGGCCGCGACCGGTGCCCGCCCCTGGTGCCTCGGCTTTGCCGACACGTCCAACTCGGGCTGGCCGGGCACCGACTGGATCGAGGACATCCTGCTGCACGAGTCCGGCCCGGAGGTCTACGACGCCTGGGTCTCCGGACGCCTGCCGTGGACCTCCGAGCCGGTACGGAACGCCTGGCGGGCGTTCGGCTCGGTCGTCGGCGGCGCCCGCGGCGGCACCAAGGGCATCCTGCTCACCGGCTACGGTCAGGCCGGAGCACCGATGTTCACCGATCCGCCGGGATGCCTCCTCGAACACGCGGGCTCCTTCGTCACCGGCTTCTACGGCCAGGCCGCGAGTCGCCCGCAGGCGGGCCGCGACTACGACTTCATCCCCTTCCCCGGCCGCCGGGCGGTCGAGATCGGCGGCGACGTCCTCGGTGTGTTCCGCGACACTCCCGCGGCCCGCAGGCTCATCTCCTACCTCACGACCGCCCACGCCCAGGAGATCTGGATCAAACGAGCGGGCAGCGGTGCGTTCTCGCTCAACCGCGCCGTCCCGCCCGATCACTACCCTGACCGGCTCTCCCAGCGCATCGCCCAGACTCTCACGAGCGCGCAGACCGTACGCTTCGACGCCTCCGACTCCATGCCGACCGTCATGGCGGCGGCGTTCGACCACGCCGTCCTGGAGTTCGTCGCCGACCCCAAGGACGGTCGCCTCGACAGCATCCTGACCGCCCTCGACCAGGTTCGCCGAACGACTCGCTTCCCTTCCTGACTCCTGACCAGAGCCGGCGTCCCTGGCCGCGAAATGGGCGGCCGCGGACGGCATGTGTCAGACTGCGGCGGCTCTGTTCGGCGGGGCACCCGCCTCCAACCCGGCCACCTGAGGAACTGCCCGTCGGATGCCTTCACCGGCAGTCCGCAACCGCCCGCCTGCCAACGGCTCCGTTAGGATCGGGCTCATGTCCGGTGCTTCATCCGCTGCCGCCGCTGTGACAAGGACGCTCCGCTAGCGGCGGAGCGTTCCTCTCACTTCTGCTGAACGTTCCGTCGCTTCGTGGTCGAACCGGAGCGGCACCTTTGTGCTGCCCGGAATTCTCCTTCCGAGCAACGGAGCGTCCAAGTGCTTCCAGACATTCTCTCTTCGCGCCGGAACTCCTCGTCCCCGGTGCGGGCGTGGCTGGTGCTGTGCTGCATGGCCATGCTGCAATTCCTCATCGCGGTCGACGTGACCGTGGTCAACGTCGCCTTGCCCTCGATCGGGGCCGGCTTCGGCGCGAACGGCCGGCAGCTGACCTGGGTGGTCGTCGGATACACCATCACCGGCGGCGGGCTGCTGATGCTCGGCGGCCGGCTCGGTGACGTACTCGGCAGGCGCCGCGTCCTCCTGCTCGGCACGGCGGTCTTCGGGGCCGCGTCGCTGCTGGCCGGGCTGGCTCCGTCGTTCCCCGCGCTCGTCGCGGCGAGACTGCTGCAGGGAGCCGGAGAAGCCATCGCGTTGCCGGCGGCGATGGCGGTGATCGTGCTCATGTTCCCGGAGGGGCCGCGCCGGTCGCGAGCGCTGAGCCTATGGGCGGCGGTGGCCAGCTGCGGCCTGGTCCTGGGCTTCGTGCTCTCCGGGATCATCACCGAACTGTTCGGATGGCGGTGGATCTTCCTGGTGTCCGTGCCGTTCATCCTGCTCGTGCTCTGCGCGGTGATCCTTCTCGTCCCGGCGGATCCGCCGGTCGAGCGCACCCCGCTGGACCTGCCCGGAGCGCTTCTGCTGACCGCGGCTCCGCTGCTGTTCACCCTCGGGATCGTCGAGGCGGGAGAGGAAGACCGCGCGCTTGCGTGGCTACCGCCCGCGGCACTGTCCGGCGCGGTGATCGCCGGGATCGTGTTCGTCATGGTCGAGCGTCACGCGGCCGACCCACTCGTCCCGCTCGGGTTCTTTCGCAGCCGGCCCCGGGTGCTGGCGAACCTTGCGACCGCTCTCCTGAGCGCAGCACTGTCCACATCCTTCCTGCTGTTCACCTACTACCTGCAGGATCGGCTGGGGCTGAGCCCGCTCGGAGCGGGCCTGATGATGTTGCCCTTGGCCGTGGCTCTCATCGCGGCGTCGATCTTCGTTCCGCAGTTGCTCGGACGTTGGGGCGCTCAGATCTGTGCCCTGGCCGGGATCGGCTTCACGGTTTCGGCCATGGCCGCCATCGCCCTCGCCGCACACCTTGAAGCCAATGCCCTCGCGATGATCCCGGCGATGCTGCTCATCGCCGCCGGCATGGGTTTCGGGCTGGTCGGCCTGCAGTACGCCGCGGTGACCGGGGCCACCGAGAACGACGCCGGTATCGCATCCGGCGTCCAGCGAGCCGCTGACCAACTCGGAGGCTCCACCGGGATCACCCTCTACGTCGGCATCGGGTTCGCCCCCGCCTTGAAGGGCACCGACCCGTTCCTCACCAGCAGCCTTCTCGCCATCACAGGACTCACGGCCGCAGGAGTGATCGCTTGGCGTATCCCCATGCCTGCCTCCTCGTCCGAGGAAGTGGTCGGTTGACTCGCTGAACGTCAGGTCGAGACTCCTCGCGACGCTCTGAACCCGGATCGGGGCTGTGTTTGCGGCAGGTTCACGGTGGCCGTGCCGGCAGTCGTGCCGGTTGCTGCGGCGACAGGACGGCAAGGTCCGGACAAGGTCAGCCACGCCGCGACGGCGGCCGAGAGTCGTCAAGGCCCAGCAAAGATGGGCTCCGGTCCTACTCCTCGGTCTCGACGTCGAGGTCGTGGCCGTCGTGTTGGGGGTGCTTTCGGCCACGAGCCATCCAGCAACAGATCGTCATCGTTCTCCTCGGGACCCCGTCACGGCAGAAATGCTGCACCGTCACGCTCTCGGTGCCGTTGATGACGAGAGCGCCGTCGTCGGAGTAGTCGTGGTAGGTGATGGCGGTGCGGGTGCTGTTCTCGGTGATGGTGACCGTGGCCGAGCCGGACTTCCTGCCGTCCAGGGTGTAGGTGCCCTGCGGCTGGTGAGGTGGGCGATCATCATGCGTTCGTCCGGACGCCGAGGGCGGTGGAGGGATGGCAGGGCAGCGGGTTGTGGCCGCCGCAGGCGGGTGGGACGGTCAGCGCCTGCCAGTAGGCGATGCGGGTGCCGTCGGGTGACCATTTGGGATCGGCTCGGCCGTTCCATGCGGGGTCGTTGGTGCCGCCGGGGCTGCCATCGCCCGCGGCGTTGATCCGCTGGCCCGCGTAGGAGCCGCGGTCGCCGAACCGGTCGATGAGGTAGGGCTGGAAGAACCGGCGCGTCCCGTTGTTGCGGGCGGCCGAGATTGCGGTGATCTGGTCGGTGATGGGCGGGATGCCGCGCATGCCGGCCAGGAACATCAGCCGGTCGCTGCCGCGGGTGTCCATCGCGACCGTCCATTTGTCGTCGGGTGAGATGTCGACCGGGTCGACGTACTCGGGGTGGGCGGTGGGCCGGCGGGCCTTGCCGGTGCGCAGGTCGGCGGCGAAGACGTCGATGTTGGAGGATTTGGCCGGGTATGCGATGTAGGTGACCTCGCGTCCGCTGCCGGAGAAGCCCCGCAGCTCGCCGACCGTGATCGCGTCCGGACGAAGTGGCAGACCGCGGTCGACGAGGACGTATTCCTCTTCGGGGGGCGCTCGGGACTCGGCCGGCGTCCCCGCGGTCGGCAAGGTTGGGCGCCACGCGTCGTTGGTGGCGCCCCACGGCTTATGTTGAACGACTGTGTAGCATCGTCCCGAGTCAACCGTCAAGGAATCAAGGCTCGTCAGGAACGAGCCCGTGCGGTCATGCAGTGCCGCCTCATGAGGTGCTTGGACGGCGCCGTCGGGTGGGGCGGCTGTGGGGCGGGGCGAGGAGCATGCCGGTGACGATGTCGACGAGGGCGTCACCCATCATCGTCCAGTCCGCCGACCGGCCCGTGAAGGCCGCCGCGCGTTCGTGCTCGGCGCAGGTGTGAATGACCACGAGCCGCATGCTCTGGCTGCGCAGCGCCGCCACCTTCGGTGAAAGCCTGGGGGCTTGCGACCGGACCGAGACGATCGCCTTCCGGAACAGCGGAGCCTGCATGGGAGCGGCGAGCTCGTCGGGGCCCAGTGTCGGGTCGGCGCAGATCTGGGCGGTGAAACGCGCGTACCAGGTCGGGTGGCCGAGCTCGGCGAGGTGCTCGGTGTAGGGCAGCACGAGACTGGCGATGTGGTCGCGGGGATCGGTGGAGTCGCGTGCTTCCTCTACCAGTTGCTGGATGCGGCGCGCGATGGGTTCGCCGTGGAAACTCGCGATGGCGCGGATGAGCTCGGCGCGGGAGCCGAAGTAGTAGGCCAGGGCGGAGTTGTTGCCCTGGCCCGCCGCTTCGACGATCTGCCGGTTGGAGACCTCCGAGAGGCCGTACTCGGCGTAGAGCCGTTCGGCCGTGCGCAGCAGCAGCACGCGCGTGGCATCGGCCTGCTCTCGCCGCGAGACGGTCGACCGGCGCGCGGCCTGCCGAGGCCGGCGCAGCGGAGTGTTGGCGTCCATGTGATCGTCTTCCTGTCGTCCGCACGGCGGTACCGCGTCGTCCACAGCAGGCGAGACCGGGCGCACGCGGCACCGTGCGAGTCGATCTCGTCCTGCCCGCGATGGTAGCGGCGCGTCGCCGCGCGAAGGTCCGTGCGCGGCCCAGCCGGCCTACTCGGCATCTTCTCAGATCTTCCTCTGCTGAGTTCCCTGTGATAGAAGCAAGAAGACCTTCTTAAATGAAGGGAACAGGAGCACCGCTCGAAAGGAAGGTGGTGACCGTGGAGATCGAGGCCGACCGGGAAAGGTGCGTCGGCTCCGGGCAGTGCGCATTGGCCGCTCCCGAGGTGTTCGACCAGCGAGCGGACGACGGGATCGTCGAAGTGCTGGATCGCAGGCCATCGCGGTCACAGTGGAAGGCCGCCAGGGAAGCCGAGGCGCTGTGCCCCGCCGCCGCGATCGCGATCAGCGACGACTGACGCGCCGCATATCGATCGAACCGACCAAATCAGTCGTGCAGCCATGTCGGTGCGGCACCAGGAACGAGGTAGCGATGCCCGGACGAGTCGAGGACAAGGTCGCCTTCATCACCGGGGCGGCGCGCGGCCAGGGGCGCAGCCACGCGGTACAGCTGGGCGGGGAGGGCGCGGACATCATCGCGGTCGACATCTGCCGGCAGGTCGAGGGCGTCCTGTTCTCCATGCCCACACCGGACGACCTGGCCGAGACCGTCTCGCTGGTCGAGAAGCAGGGCCGCCGGACCGTCGCCGCGCAGGCCGACGTGCGCGATCACGGCGCACTGAAGGCCGCCGTGGACGAAGGAGTCGCGCAGCTGAACCGGCTGGACATCGTCGTGGCCAACGCGGGCATCGGCGCCACGGGCGACCTCATGCAGACGATGAAGGAGGAGGTCTGGCAGGCACCATTGACATCAACCTCACCGGAGTGTGGCACAGCGTCAAGGCGGCGATTCCGCACATCATCAAGGGCGGCCGCGGAGGCGCGATCGTGCTGACCAGTTCGGTCGGCGGCCTCCGAGGGGCCCAGCACATCGGTCACTACATCGCGGCGAAACACGGGGTGGTGGGGCTGCTGCGGACGCTGGCCCTGGAACTCGGGCAGTACGGCATCCGCGTCAACACCGTGCATCCCACCCAGGTCAACACGCCGATGCTGATGAACGACCGGACCTATCGAGCGTTCCGGCCGGACCTGGAGAATCCCACTGCCGAGGACTTCGCGCCGATCTCGCGCCCGGCGATGACCGAGCCCTGGAAAGACGCTCTTCTTGCGAGCGCGGTCGACAGCTGAATCAGAAGGTCGTCTTTCTTTCTGCCGAAGGGAAATTGATGAGCACCGCGAAACAAGCCAACCGCCCCGCCTCCATCATCGGGCAGCGCCCCTTCCCGCCCGAGCAGGTCGAGCGGCGGCCGGGCTGCCCGTTCGACCCGCCGGCGGCGCGGGAGCGGCTGCGGGAGGACGGGCCGGTCTCGAAGATCCGGCTGCGCAACGGTGCGGACCTGTGGGTGATCAGCGGTTACGACGAGGCCCGCGCGGTCCTGTCCGACGTCCGGTTCAGCTCCGACGTGATCCGGCGCACCAGCTCCTTCAACCTGACACCGGAGCAGGTGGCCGAGGGGCCGTCCGGCTGCCCGGTCCAGGAGGGCGAGCGCGGGGACGGCATGTTCATCTTCATGGACCCGCCCGAGCACACCCGGCTGCGGCGGCTGCTGATCAGCCAGTTCACCGTGCGCCGCATGAAGGCCCTGGAGACCCGGGTCCAGGAGATCGCCGTCGAGCTCATCGAGGCCATGCGCGCCGCGGGCACCCGGGCCGACCTGGTCGCGGACTTCGCGCTGCCCCTGCCCTCCCTGGTGATCTGCGAACTGCTCGGTGTCGCCTACGGGGACCGGGCGGAGTTCCAGGAACGCAGCGCGATCACCCTCAACACCGGCAACACCGCGGAGGAGCAGGCACGGGCGGGAGCCGGGCTGCTGGAGTTCATGCGCACGCTGGTGGCCGCCAAGCGGGAGAACCCCGGGGACGACCTGCTCTCCGGTCTCATCCGCGGCGACCTCGCCGCCGACCCGCCCCTGTCGGACGCGGAGCTGGTCGACATCGGCCTCACGCTGCTCGGCGCCGGACACGAGACCACCGCCAACATGCTCGCGTTGAGCACCTTCGCGCTGCTGGAGCATCCCGACCAGCTCGCCGCGCTGCGCGCCGACCCCGCCCTGATCGACAACGCGGTCGAAGAGCTGATGCGCTACCTGTCCATCGTCCACACCGGACCGCGCCGGATCGCCACCGAGGACCTGACCGTCGCCGGTGTCACCATCCCGGCCGGCGCCACCGTCCTGGTCTCGGTCCCCACCGCCAACCGCGACGCCGCGCGCTGGTCCGCGCCCGAGCGGCTCGACCTCACCCGGCCCCGGTCCCCGCACCTGGGCTTCGGCCACGGCGTCCACCAATGCCTGGGCCAGCAGCTCGCCCGCGTCGAGCTGCGCATCGGACTCGCCGAACTGTTCACGCGCCTGCCGAGCCTGCGGCTCGCCGTCCCCGCCACCGAGATCCCGCTCCGCACCGACATGGTCATCTTCGGGGTCCACTCGCTACCCGTGGTCTGGGACTGAGCGGTCTCCTCCCTGCCAGCTCGAAAGAACGAGGTCCATGACCGAGACCGCCGCGGCCCGCTACGCGGGCGCCCGGGTCCAGCGAGTGGAGGACGGCCGCCTGCTGACCGGGCACGGCACCTTCGTGGACGACATCTCGCGGCCGGGGATGCTCCACGCCTGCTTCGTGCGGAGCCCCATCGCGCGGGCGCGCGTCACGCGCGTCGACACCTCGCAGGCGCTGGAGCTGCCCGGGGTGCAGGCGGTGTTCCTGGCCGGGGACCTCAATCCGGACGTGCGGGAGCAGTGGTACACCTCGCTCGGCCGGGACGCGGGCATGGTCTGGCAGCCGCTGGCCTCGGACGAGGTGCGCGCGTTCTGCTCACGGCTCCTGGGGCTGCCTGAGCACTCGGTCAGGGTCATCATGCGCGACACCGGCGGCGGCTTCGGCCAGAAGGTCGTCCCGCAGCGGGAGGAGATGTGCGTCATGCTGGCCGCGCGCAAGGTCCCCGTCGCGATCAAGTGGATCGAGGACCGGCGCGAGAACCTGATGGCGGCGGGCCAGGCGCGCCACGAGCACGGCAGGACCCGGATGGCGTTCTCGGGCGACGGCCCGCGATCACCTCTTTCGGCGCGGGGACCGGCGGCAGCCGAAGCGGATCCATGACGGCCGGCGCGGTCACCGAGACCGCCCGCATCCTGCGGGAGAAGATCGTGGCGCTGGCCGCCCATCGCCTGGAGGCGGTGGAGGGCGACATCGAACTCGCCCGCGCCCGCGCCCACGTGCGCGGAACACCGTCCGCCGGAATCGACCACGCCGAACTGGCGGAGCCGGCCTACTTCCGGCCGGAGGCGTTGCCGCCGGGACAGTCGGCCGGACCGATGATCAACCCGAACGTCGTCGAGGGGCAGATCGCCGGCGGGACCGTCCAGGGCATCGGCGGCGCCCTGCTGGAACACCTCGCCCACGACGACGACGGCAACCCCCTCGCCACCACGTTCATGGACTACCTGCTCCCGACCACCACCGAAGTGCCCTCGATCGAGTACGGCCACCTCGAGATCCCCGGCCCGGGCCCCGGAGGCCACAAGGGCGTCGGCGAGGGCGGCGCGATCGGCGCACCGCCGGCCCACCCCGAAGAACTGTGAATCGGCAGTAGCCCCGAACCGCTGATGTGAGGCCGACGGTGACCCGAACAAGACGTTTCCAGGCAACGGTCGCGGCCTGTGCCGCGGTGCTGATCACGGCCGCGTGCAGCGGCCCCGCCGGCACCGCATCGACGGGGCCGGTAGGCGACCCCGTTCCGGGCGGCACCGCCCGCATCATCATGATCAACGAGCCGCGGAGCCTCGATCCCGCGGCCATACCGACCACCGGAAGAGGGCCGGTTGATTACCTGAGAGGTCATCGCCGCTGTGACCGGGCCCGGATAGCGTCGGCCTCGTGACGACGATGACGACCTCACTCAGCGACGTACGGCCGGTCGGCGAGCAGTTGCGGGCCTGGCGGCAGCGGCGCCGGCTCAGCCAGCTGGAGCTGTCCTCCGACGCCGACGTCTCGACCCGGCACCTCAGCTTCGTGGAGACCGGCCGGTCCGCGCCCAGCCGGGAGATGGTGCTGCGGCTGGCCGAGCATCTCGACGTGCCGCTGCGCGACCGCAACCTGCTGCTGGTCGCGGCCGGGTACGCGCCGGTGTACGCCGAGACGCCGATCGCCGAGCCGCGGATGGACTCGGTGCGGGCGGCGCTGAAGCAGGTGCTGGAGGGGCACGAGCCGTACCCGGCGGTGGTGGTCGACCGGTTCTGGAACCTGATCGACGCCAACGCGGCGGCGGCGATCTTCATGGCGGGCGCGCCGCCGGAGCTGCTGGAGCCGCCGCTGAACGTGCTGCGGCTGAGCATGCATCCGAGCGGCATGGCCCGGAACATCGTCAACCTGGCCGAGTGGCGGGCGCACATGATCGAGCGGGTGCGCCGCCATGTCGCCCTGACCGCCGATCCGGCGCTGGCGCAGCTCTACCGCGAGCTGCGCGACTATCCGGACGCCGCCGAACCGCGGGCCGACCCCGTTCCCCGGCCGTCGGGGGACGAGGTCGTGGTGCCGCTGCGGATCCGGGACGGCGACCGGGAGTTGTCGTTCTTCAGCACGATCGCCACCTTCGGCACGCCCGTGGACATCACGGTGGCGGAGTTGGCCATCGAGTCCTTCTATCCGGCCGATCCGCAGACGAAGGCGTTTCTGCGGGAGCGTGCGGGCTGGTGACCGGCTCGGCGTCGGCGGGCTCGGTTTCGGGGATCTTGACCTCCAGGTGCTCGGCCTCCAGCAGGTCGTGGTGGACGCGCGCGGGCGGGACGCCGAGCCGCTGCAGGGCGGCCACCGTGCTTCTGATCATCTCGGTGGGGCCGGCGACGTAGATCTCGTGCTCGTCCGGGGCCGGGAGCCGGTCGAGGACGCCTGGCGGGGTGCCGCGCAGGCCGTCGTGGTCGGGGTCGTCGGAGATCACGGTGGTGATCCGCAGCCGCGGGTAGGCGGCCGCGAGGTCCAGCAGGTCGGGCATGTCGTAGAGGCCGGTCCCGGTGCGGGCGGCGACCACCAGGTGGACGCCGCGGTCGCGGCCGGACAGCGCGACCCGCTCGGCCAGGGCCTTGAGCGGGGCCAGCCCGGTGCCGCCGGCGATCAGCAGCAGGTCGCGGCGGGATCCGGGATCCAGGGTCATGGTGCCGGCCGCCGGGCCGAGCAGCACCGTCTGCCCGGGCCGGGTGTGCCGGACCAGCGCCCCGCTGACCCAGCCGCCCGGTACCGCGCGCACGTGCAGCCGGAGCGTGCCGTCGGGACGGGGCGCCCCGGCGATGGAGTAGGGCCGCCAGATCCGCGGCCAGCGCGCCACCTGGACGGTGACGTACTGGCCGGCCTCGAACGGGAGCGGGCGGGCCGGCCGCAGGGTGAGCACGGCCAGGTCGTCGGCGCGGCGGTCGTGCCCGGTGACCTCGGCGACCCACCAGGGCGGGGCGTGCGCGGCGTCCCGCTCGGCGGCGGCGATCATGATCTCGGCGGCGGTGCGGTAGGCGGCGGTCCAGGCGGCCTCGGCCTCGGGCGTCCAGGCGGCGCCGCCGAACCGGCGGAGCGTGGCGATCAGCGCGGCGCCGACGGCGGGGTAGTGCTCGGGCAGCACCCCGTACCGGCGGTGGTCGCGGCCGAGCCGGCCGAGCCGGTCGGCCAGCGCGCCCGGGTTGTCCATGCTCCACACGATCGCGGTGAGGGCCCGGAAGAGCCGGTCGCGCTGGAGGTCCATGGCGGGCGGGAAGAGCGCCCGCAGCCGTGGCTCGGCGGCGAACAATCGGCCGTAGAAATAGGCGATCGCGTCATCGGCGATCGGTTCGAGCCAGGTAAAGCTTTCTTTGATGATGCGCGGTTCCCAGGACATTCGCCAAGCTCGCCTCCCGGCCTTTACGGTCATCGGCTCGCGGGTTCCGCTGGTTCCGGCGCGTGCGGGGTGCCCGGCTCGCTGAGATTCTCGCACCAGAAGTTCCTGGTCCTCAACAGGTTCGAGGGAAGGATCACCTCACTATCACCCTGGGTGATTGATTCCGGATTCTCTGTGACGAGTCCCGATTTGATCGGGCGAAGAATACTCGTCGGTATCGACGCTGTCGTTGATCAAACGCCGATAAAGGCCGTGAATGGGCGGCTGAATGGGGTGTCGAGCGTTACATGTCCCGCGATGACTTGCCCCTGTCGCCGTGGTGCAAAATTCTCTACCCTTGGGGAAGATTTTCGGATTCATCGGTCGTGGCGGGTCGATGTCCCGGACACCGGGAGGGGAGGGGCCGGCCACGGTCCGCGATCCACGCCCTTCGGCCTGCGCGCGTCAAGGGCTTGCGGCAAGCTGGCCGGGACAAGGCCGGGGGAGGGCCGGTCCGAAAGTCGGGCCATACGTCATGATGACCCGCGAAGGCGGTGCGACCACCGCACCTCGGAACCGAGCCGTGGCCAGCGCACTACGGGAGGACACAGGCATGCGAGAGGCGACCCGAGGGGCTACGGGCGGCCCCGGCGACGCCGCCCAGACTCCACCGCTGATCGGCATTACGACCTATCTGGAACCGGCCCGCTGGGGCGTGTGGGTGCGGGAGGCCGCCCTGCTGCCCGTGCCGTACGTGCGCGCGGTGGAGCGTGCGGGCGGCTTCCCGGTCATGGTGCCGCCCACCGCCGGCCTGCGCGGCGTGGACGCGCTGGTCGCCCGGCTGGACGGGATCGTGTTCGCCGGCGGCGGCGACGTCGACCCAGACCTGTACGGGGCCGGCCGGCACCACGAGACGGGGCCGCCGCAGCCGCAGCGCGACCGGTTCGAGCTGGCGCTGGTCCGCGCGGCGATCGAGGCCGACCTGCCGTTCCTGGCGGTCTGCCGGGGCATGCAGGTGCTGAACGTGGCGCGCGGGGGCTCGCTCATCCAGCACCTGCCGGAGGCGGTCGGGCACGAGGGGCACGCCCCCGAGTTCGGGATGATCGGCCACCACCGGGTGCAGATCGACCCGACCAGCGCACTGGGCAAGATCATGGGGGACTCGGCCGAGGTGCCCACCTACCACCACCAGGCGGTGCACCGCCTGGGCAAGGGGCTGACGCCGGTGGCGCGAGCCGACGACCACGTGGTGGAGGGCGTCGAGCTGCAGGGGCACCGGTTCGGCCTGGGCGTGCAGTGGCACCCGGAGGAGGGCGACGACCGCCGGCTGTTCGAGGCGCTGGTGGCCGAGGCCGGCGGGCGCTGACGCGGGGCGCCCCGCACCGCTTCGCCGGCGTCGAGGCCACGGCCTCCGCTGTGCGACGATTGCGCGCGGCATGAGGCGAGTGGGCGGCATGAGGCGAGCGGGAGACACGGCATGAGCGGGGATGTCCTGGGCGGCCGGTACGGAGCCTACGAACGGCTGAAGCTCGACTGGGCGGGGCCCGGCGTGCTGCGGATAACGCTGAGCACGCCGGGCAGGCTCAACGCCGTCGACGCCGCCGGGCACGGCGAGCTGGCGGAGATCTGGCGGGACGTGGACGCCGACGACCGGGTGCGCGCGGTGCTGGTGCGCGGCGAGGGCACCGCGTTCTCCGCCGGCGGCGATCTGGCCATGATCGAGGAGATGATGGCCGACCACGCCGCCCGCGCCCGGATCATGCGCGAGGCCCGCGACATCGTGATGAACGTGATCAACTGCTCCAAGCCGGTGGTCAGCGCGATCCAGGGCCCGGCGGTGGGGGCGGGGCTGGCGGTGGCGCTGCTGGCCGACATCTCGGTGGCGGGCCGCACCGCGAAGATCATCGATGGGCACACCCGGCTCGGGGTGGCGGCGGGCGACCACGCCGCGATCGTCTGGCCGCTGCTGTGCGGGATGGCCAAGGCCAAGTACTACCTGCTGCTGTGCGACACCCTGACCGGTGCGGAGGCCGAGCGGATCGGCCTGGTCAGCCTGTGCGTGGACGACGGCGAGGTGCACGAGCGGGCGCTGGAGGTGGCGGGCCGCCTGGCCGCGGGCGCCGCCGAGGCGATCCGCCACACCAAGCACGCGCTCAACAACTGGCTGCGGATGGCGGGCCCGTCCTTCGACGCGTCGCTGGCGCTGGAGTTCCTCGGCTTCACGGGCCCGGACGTGCGCGAGGGCGTCGCGGCCGTCCGCGAGAAGCGCCCGCCGAGGTTCACCTGACCCCGGCCGCGGGCCCGGACGGCCGGGCGGCCGGAGCGGGTCAGCCGAAGCGCTTGCGGAGGGCGCCGAGGCCGGTGGCGTAGATGCCCTTGGCGAAGGTCTTCTCCATCGCCTCCCGGTCGGCGGCGTCCGCGGTGAACTCGCCGGACCACTCCACGAACGCCTGCCCGGTCTCGGTCACCGGCGCCACCCGGATCCGGCCCCGGGCGTCGCGCACCGGAAGCGGGCATTCGAGGATCTCGTAGGCGTAGCCGCGGCCGGCGTCGTCCAGGGTGCTGAGCCGCTCCCGGAACACCGAGTCGCCCGGGCCGATCAGCCGGCGCACGCAGCCGATCCGGTCGGCGGGGCCGCCGTCCTCGATCATGCCGGTCTGCACGCCCGGCATCCATTCGGCGAGGTTGCCGAAGTCGCGCAGGTAGGCCCACACGTCGTCGGCGGAGGCGTTGAGCACGGCGCTGGCGTAAGGCTGGGGCATGGGGGGTCTCCTCGGCGCTGAGGGGCGGGACGGGGGTGGGAGATCATCATTCCAATGCTGCGCCCTCGCTGTGATCCGGGCAACACTCCCGGATGGGTAGCCTGCGGTGATGGCCCCGTCACGCCGGACCCTGCTGCGCGCCGCCGCGCTGTCGGCGCTCGCGCCCGCGGCGGCGGCCGGATGCGCGTCCGGCGGCGGGAAGGGCGTGCTGAGGCTCGCCACCGGCGGGCCGGGCGGCCCGTACGAGGCGCTCGGCGCCCGGCTCGCGGCCGAGTTGCGCGGGCACGGCTTCGCGGTCCGGGTCATCCCGACCGCCGCCAGCGTGGCGAATCTGACCCTGCTCGCCGAGGGCCGTGCCGACCTCGGGTTCGCGCTGGCAGACAGCGCCGAGGACGCGGTGCGGGCCCGGCGGCTGCCCGTCGCCGCGCTCGCCCGCCTGTACATGAACTACGTCCACCTCATCGTGCGGGCGGACTCGCAGGTCACCGCCCCCGCCGATCTGGCGGGCCGTACCGTGTCGATCGGCGGCGAGGGGTCCGGGACGGCCGTCACCGCCGAGCGCATCCTGGCCGTGGCCGCCACCGGCCGGGGCGCCCGCCGCCCGCACATCGTCCGGCGGGGCCTGCACGAGTCGCTCGGCGCCCTGCGGCGCGGTGAGATCGAGGCGTTCTTCTGGTCGGGCGGGGTGCCCACCCCCGCGCTGGAGGCCTTCCGCCGCGTGACGCCGATCCGGCTGATCGCCCTGGACGAGCTGGTGGGGCCGCTGCGCCGCGCGCACGGGCCGATGTACGAGGAGGCGTCCGTCCCGGCCCGCTCGTACGGCCTGGCCGCCCGGGTCCTCACGGTGGGGACGCCCAGCTACCTGGTCTGCCGCGACGCCATGGGGACGGAGGACGTGCGTTCGGTCACCCGGATCCTGTTCTCCAGCCGGGAGCGGCTCCAGGCGCCCGACGCCCCTGGCGGCAGGCTCGACGAGCGGTACGCCATCGGCACCGGCTCGGTGCCGCTCCACCCGGGAGCCGCCCGCTACTACCGCTCCGTCTACGGCTGAGGGCCCCTACAGCCTGGGGGCGCCGTCGCCGTCGCCGCCGGGCAGGGTCAGCCGGACGGCGAGCCCGCGCGGCTCGTTCGGGAGAAGCTCGAAGGTCGCGCCCGACCGGCCGGCCAGCTCCGCGGCGATCGCCAGGCCCAGGCCGCTGCCCGGGACGTTGGCGTGCCCGCCGGACCGCCAGAACCGGCCCGGTGCCTCGGCCCGCTCGGCCGCGGTCAGGCCGGGGCCGTCGTCGGCGATCCGCAGCACCCGGCCGTCCAGCCGGACCGTCACCGTCCCGCCCGCGGGCACGAACTTGTGCGCGTTGTCCAGGGCGATGTCGGCGATCCGGGCGACCGCGTCCGGCACCGCGGTCACCTGCGCGGACTCCGGCAGCTCGGTCACCAGGGTCAGCCCCTTGGCGGCGAAGACCTCCCGCCAGGCCGCCAGCCGCGGCCGCAGCTCGGCCACCACCTCCACGTCCCGGACGACCGCGCCCGCCTCGACCCTGGCCAGGGCGAGCAGGTCCTCGACGAGCGCGGCCAGCCGGTCCACCTCGGCCAGCGCCTCCTCGTACTCGGCCGCGCCCGCCCGCTCCAGATGCGGCTGGAGGTTCTCCAGGCGCAGCGACAGCACGGTCAGCGGGGTGCGCAGCTCGTGCGAGGCGTCCGCGACGAACGCCCGCTGCCGCTCCAGGGCGGCGGAGACGGCGTCGGCCATCGCGTTGAACCGCTCCCTGAGCCGCCGCAGCTCCGACGGGCCCACGTCCGGGCCGACGCGGGCCTGCATGTGGCCTCCGGCCAGCGCCCGGGTCGTGCGGTCCAGCTCGGTCACCGGGCGCAGGATCCACCGAGCCAGCCCGCGCGCGGCCAGCGTCGAGCAGGCCAGCGCGGCCAGCGCGCCCAGCGCCAGGACGCCCCACACCAGCCCCACGTCGCGGCGGGCGTGGTCGGTCGGGGCGCGCAGCAGCACCGTGCCCGACAGCTGGGCGTCCCGTCCCGCGGGTTCGGCGATCAGCACGGTGCCGGGCCCGAACGGGGTCACCGCGGGCAGGTCCTCGGTGGTGCGGCCCGACAGCGCCAGCCGGGTCGCGGCCCCGTCGTCGCCCGTTATCGCGCCGGCCTCGGCCAAGACGGTCCCGTCCCGGTCGCGGACGCGCACCGCCGCGCCGTACAGCTGGGCGTAGCGGGAGATCTCGGCCGACAGCCCGGACAGGTCGCCCTCCCGGACCGACTGGTCGGCCAGCTCGGCGAACCGGGTCGCGTCGGCGCGCCGGTCCAGCAGCAGCCGCCCGGTGCGGTGGGAGGAGTAGGCCAGGCCCAGCGGCACCGCCAGGCCCGCGATCACCAGGACTATCAGCGCGGCGAACGTCGTGACCAGCCGCCGTCTCATGGTGCCCCGGAGCCCTCCGGCCCGCCGTCCCCGGGATCGGGGCCGGGACCGGGGGCGGCAAGGCGGCCCAGGCGGTAGCCGGTGCCGCGCAGCGTCTCCACCAGGCCCGGCCGGGACGTCTTCGCGCGCAGGCCCGCCACGTGCACGTCCAGCGAGCGCGACGCGGCCAGCAGCGGATCGCCCCACACCGCGTCCAGGATCTCCTCGCGGCTGCGCACCACCCCCGGCTCCCGCGCCAGCAGCGCCAGCACGTCGAACTCCCGCCGGGTCAGCGGCACCGGCCGCCCGGCGACCGTGACCCGCCGGGTCTCCAGGTCGATCCGGACGTCCCCGACCGCGACCACCTGGTCGCGCACAGGCAGCGGGCGGGTGCCGCGCCGGGCCACCGCCTCCATCCGCGCCATCAGCTCCGCCGTGCGGAACGGCTTGACCAGGTAGTCGTCGGCGCCCGAGCGCAGCCCGCGCAGCACGTCCCGCTCCCCGGTGCGGGCCGTCACCACGATGATCGGCACCACCGACACCCTGCGCACCCGGCGCAGCGCCTCCAGCCCGTCCATGTCCGGCAGGCCCAGGTCGAGCAGCACGAAGTCGACGCCCCCCGCCAGGCGGAGGGCGTCGACGGCCAGGCGGGCCCGTTCGACCTCGTGCCCGTGACGGGCCAGCGCGGTCGTGAGCGCCCCGGCGAGCCGGTCGTCGTCTTCGACCAGGAGAACGCGCATGGCGCCCAGGTTAGACGCGCGCGGTGACCGGATCGGCGGCGTGCCGGCCGCGCTCCCTGCGGGTCAGCGCCGCGTCCCGGGTCTCCCGCATGAACAGGTACACCACCAGCGACACCGCGGCGCAGCCCGCGACGTACCAGTAGTACCCGGACTCGATGTCGGCCTTCTTGAACCACAGCGCGACGTACTCGGCGGACCCGCCGAACAGCGCGTTGGCGATCGCGTACGGCAGCGCCACCCCCAGCGCCCGCACGTGGGTGGGGAACATCTCCGCCTTCACCACCGCGTTGATCGAGGTGTAGCCGGTGACGATGATCAGCCCGAGCAGCGACAGGGCGAGCGCCCCGGCGAACCCGTTCACCCCCGACAGCGCGGTCATCAGCGGCACCGTGCCCAGGGTCGCGCCGACCCCGAAGGTGATCAGCAGCGGGCGGCGGCCGATCCGGTCCGACAGCGCCCCGGCCAGCGGCTGGACGCACATGAAGATGAACAGCGCGCAGAAGCTCACCAGCGTCGCGGTCGACTTCTCCAGCCCGGCGGTGTTGGACAGGTACTTGGTCAGGTAGGTGGTGTAGGTGTAGTACGCCAGCGTGCCGCCCATGGTCAGCGCGATGACCAGCGCGGCCTCCCGCTTGTAGACCATCAGCTGGCGCAGCGTGCCGCGCTCGCCGCGGGCGTGCCCGGCGCCGTCCCCGGCCTCCTCGTCGTAGGCCTCGGTCTCCAGCAGGTTGCGGCGCAGGTAGAACACCACGGCGGCGGCGAGGGCGCCGATGATGAACGGGATCCGCCAGCCGTAGGAGTTCAGCGCCTCCTCCGACATCGTGCGCTGCAGGACGATCTGCAGGCCCAGGCCGACGAGCTGGCCCGCGGTCATCGACACGTACTGGAAGCTGGAGGCGAACCCGCGCTTGCCCGGCGGGGTGGCCTCGGTGAGGTAGGTGGCGCTGGCGGCGTACTCGCCGCCCACCGACAGGCCCTGCATGAGCCGGGCGACCAGCAGCACCGCGGCGCCGAAGTAGCCGACCGAGTCGTAGGTCGGGGCGATCGCGATCAGCAGCGCGCTGCCCGACATCAGCGTCACGGTGAGCGTCAGCGCCGCCTTGCGGCCCTTGCGGTCGGCGTACCGGCCGAGCAGCCAGCCGCCGACCGGACGCATGAAGAACCCGACGGCGAAGATTCCGGCGGTGTTGAGCAGCTGGGCGGTCGGATCGCCCTTGGGGAAGAACGAGGCGGCGAAGTAGGTGGCGAAGCTGGCGTAGACGAACCAGTCGTACCACTCCACCATGTTGCCGACCGAACCGCCGAGCACCGCCTTCCACGGGGTGCGCGCCGGGGGTGCCTGAGTCGTCACGGGGAGACCTCCTGCGGGAGTCGTTGCAGGTGGGAGCCTCTCCGGCAACCAGGCCCCCGTAAAGAGGGAGGGCCCGATTTCTAACGTCCGCTTAACACGGCGGAAACGAAGGCCTGCCGTTTCCGCCGTGCGGGCGGCGGGAAGGGGCGCCCGTTCAGTACGACTTGGGCAGCCCCAGCTCGTGCTGGGCGATGTGGGCCAGCACCATCTCCTCGGCGACCGGGATGTTCTTGGCGATGCGGGCGTCCCGGAACATCCGTGCCACCGGGTACTCCAGCGAGTAGGCCATGCCGCCGTGCGTCTGGAACGCGCGGTCGGCCGCCTGCCAGGCGGCGTCGGAGGCGGTCAGCTTGGCGATGTTGGCCTCCGAGCCGCACGGCCGCCCCCGGTCCCAGAGCCAGGCGGCCTTGTAGGTCATCAGCCGGGCCAGCTCCAGCTGCGCCTTGACCTTGGCCAGCGGGAACGCGACGCCCTGGTTGGCCCCGATGGGCTTGCCGAAGGGCGCCCGCTCGCGCGCGTACGAGCAGGCGATCTCCAGCACCAGCTCGCCCGAGCCCACGCCCCCGGCCGCCGCCAGGATCCGCTCCGGGTTGAGGATGTCCCACAGGACGGCGAAGCCCTGGTCGACCTGGCCGAGGACGCGGTCGGCGGGCACCCGGACCTCGTCCAGGAAGACCATGCTGGAGGCGACGGTGTTGGTGCCCAGCTTGGGGATCGGCCGGTAGGCGAGGGTGCCGTCCGCCACCGCCTCCTTGACGTCCACCAGCAGCACGGTGAACCCGGCGGTGCGCGGCCGGGCCTCGGCGGCCGGGACCGTCCGGGCGACCAGCACCATGAAGTCGGCCCGCTCCACCCCGGAGATCCAGATCTTCTGGCCGCCGACCAGGAAGTCGCCGCCGGGCTCGCGGCGGGCCCGGGTGGTGATCTCGATGGCGTTGCTGCCCGCGTCCGGCTCGGTGATGGCGAAGCAGGTCTCCAACCGGCCGGCGGCGATCGCGGGCAGGAACTCGCGCTTCTGCTCCTCGGTGCCGTGCCGGTCGATCGTGAGACCGCCGAAGGCGGGAGTGAGCAGGTACATGAACGAGGCGGCGCCGCCCGCCCCGCCCGCGGCCAGGCTCTCCAGCGCCACCGCCAGCTCCAGCAGGCCCTGACCGGCGCCGCCGTGCTCCTCGGGGATCGCCAGGCTGTGCCAGCCGCCCTGCACCAGCTCCCGCCAGACCTCCTCGGGCCACCGCTTGCCGGTGTCGCACTCGTCCCAGTAGTCCTGGCCGTACTTCCCGGCGATCGCCCGCACGCCCTCGCGCACCGCGATCGCGCTCTCCGGCAGGTCGAAGTCCACGCGCGCCTCCCGCGTACCTTTGAACGCACCTCTGAACGGTCCTGGCGGCCCTACCGTAGCCCACCTGTAAGTGCATGCTGACACGGGCGGATGATCAGCCCTTGACCGTCAGCAGCGGGCGCAGCTCGGCGACCGGCGCGGCGACCCCGCCCCCGGCCAGCGCCGACACCACCGGGCCGATGTCCTTGTAGGCCCACGGCGCCTCCTGCTTGAGGTCGCGCCGCCAGGCCGCCAGCACGTCCGCCCGGCGCGCCACCACCGGGTCGCGGTGGTCCAGCGGCGTCACCACGCGGAACTCCCGCAGGAAAGCCTCCAGCTCCGCGTCGTCCGCCCGCGCCGACGCGCCGCGCGGCACCCGGCGGCCCGCCCCGTGGCAGGCGCTGCCGAGCGTCCGCCCGCTGCCCTGCCCGCGCAGCACGAAACTGGCCGCCCCCATCGACCCCGGGACGATCACCGGCTCGCCCCACATCGCGAACGGGCCGCCCTCGGTGTCGGCGTGCCCGCCCGCCGGGGTCGCGCCCTTCCGGTGCACGACACGGCCGGAACCGTCCCCGCCGTCCGGGCCGAACAGGCCGTCCTGCCAGAACAGGTTGTGCGGCGCGTCGTACAGGAGCCGGGCGGACGCCCCGCCGCACTCGGCCGCCAGCCCCGCGCGCATCGTCAGCGACAGGAAGAAGCGGTTCCCGAGCGCGAAGTTGGCGGCGTTGGCGAAGGCGTCCAGGTAGCGCCGCCGGGCCGCCCCGGCCTCCGGCCGGCCGTCCGGCAGGAACGGCATGATCCCGTTGCGCGGGCGCGGCAGCCCGGCGGGCCAGCCCGCGCGGAGCCGCTCCAGCGCGGTGCCGTTGGCCTGGTGGCCCAGCGACAGCGACCCGCTGTGCGCCATCGTCACCACCCTGCCCGGAGCCAGCCCCCACGCGTGCGCCGCCGCGGCGTCGTGCACCCGCGCCACGTACTGCAGCTCGACGAAGTGGTTCCCGCCGCCGATGCCGCCGATGATCCCGTCGTTGCTGGCCTCCCCGGACGCGGCGCCCGCGCTGCCGATCCAGTCGGCGAACGCCTCGGCCGTGCCCGCCGGGAACCCCGAGGCGTGGACGCGGTCCACGGCGTCGTCGGCATCGTCGGGCTCGAGCCCCGCCCAGCGGGCCGGGCCGCCGGCCAGCAGCAGCCCGGGCAGGCCGTCGCGCAGCAGCGCCTCCCGCTGGACGGGCGTCAGCGCGATCGCACGGCCGCCCTCGAAGAACAGGTGGCGCAGCCTGCGTTCGAGGGCGTCCAGGTGCGGCCTGACCGCGTCCACGTCCAGGGAGGTGACCTCCAGGCGCATGCCGCAGTTGATGTCGTTCCCGACGGCCTGGGGCAGCAGGGCGTGGCGGGTCTCGACGACCGTGCCGATCGGGATGCCCGCGCCCTTGTGGAAGTCGGGTGTGAGGGCGACCCGGGTGATGCGCGGCTCGGCGCCGTCGTAGCCGGGCGTGGCTTCGGCGAGCCGCTGGAGGGTGTCGGCGGTCTCCAGGACGGCGAGCACCTCGTCGACGGCCGCCGGCTCGAGCGGGACGTCGGGACCCGCGCAGATCTCGACGGGGATGTTCCAGCGGTTGGGCAGGCGGAGCCAGTGGTCGTCGAGGCGTTCCAGACGGTGGTCTTGGCGTGCGTGCATGAGAGGGATGTCCTTCGCTGCTGATGAACGGCCTGAGGGCATGAAGAAGTGGACGGGGATGGACCCGCCGTGGGCCTCCGGTTCAGCAGCCGCGAGGTGGGGACGAGAGTAGCGCCGCCCGCACCGGCCGGGCCAGCGGTTTTCCGCGCCTCGGCTCAGGACTCGCCGGTGCCGGCGCCCGTGGAGGTCCCCAGATAGCGGGTGACCAGCCGGGCGATGAACCGCGCCACCCGCTCCGGCGGCTCCGCCGGCAGCATGCAGTGGCTCGTCGTCAGCCGCACCGCGGCGTCGGCGATCTCGGTGAGCTCGTCGCGCTCCATTTCCGGCCACTGCTGCAGCGCGTGCTCGACGATGCGGGCGCTGGCGGTGAACAGCACCGGCTCGGCCCGGGTGGTCAGCAGCGGCAGCAGCTCGTCGCCGCCCGCGCCGGTCAGGACCGCCTTCGTGATCGGGTCGTCGGCCGCGGTCTCCAGCGTGAACAGCACCGCCGCCTCGACCGCCGCGTACACGTCGTCGTGCTCGGACAGCAGGCGGTTGATGCCCTCCAGGTAGCGCTCGTTGTCGCGCAGCACCACCGCCTGCGCCATGCCCCACTTGTCGCCGAACTCGTTGTAGACGGTCTGCCGGCTCACCCCGACGGCCGCGGCCACGTCCCGCATCCGGACGCCCCGGTAACCGCGCTGGACGATCTGCTCGGCCGCGGCGTCCAGCAGGGCGTCGCGGTGCGAAGGGCGAGCGGTGCTCATCGGTGTTCCTCCAGGTGTCGGGGCTGAAGGCGGGTCTTCACGCGTCCGGGACGACCGCCGGGCCGCCCCCCGGTCATTATCCTCCGGGGCGTGGCCGACGACGACTGTCGAACGCTCAACAGGCCGTGCGGGCCACCCGGGACTGAACGGCGTTCGGCCCGGGATGGCAAGCAGGGGCGGGGACGCCCGGGGCGGGCGCCTCCGCGGAACGGCGGAGCGGACCGCGACCGTGCGGCACTTCGGCCGGCAACGCCGCCTCCGTGTTCGAGCTGGACGACGTCATCGACCCCGCCGACACCCGCCGCTGGATCACCGCCGCCTTCGCGGAGGCCCCGCCGCCGGCCGGTGCGGGCGACGGGCCGCGGCGCTGGATCGACACCTGGTGACTTTCCGCGACATCTCGGTCTTGAGGCGTTCGCCGGCGCGGGACCACCGGTGATCGTTATACTCCGGGCCAGGCAAGGCTGTAGCGCAGCGGTCGTCGCGCCTTGCAGCGGGCTGGAGGACGTCGGTTCGAATCCGACCGGCCTTGCCGCCTACTTCAACGGAGCGGAATTCGATCGGACGGGGGCGCCGTTGCCGCAGGGGTTCCCCGGGCACCGTCCCGAGCAGGCGGCGCGGCTGCGCCGGATCCGCCGCTTCGCCGTCCCGCGCTGGATGATCGAACAGGCCGCCGAGCGCCGCCAGGCCGGCGACTGGCGCGGCGCCTGCGCCGCCGCCGGCCTCGATGTGACCTTCGACCTGGACGGGATCGCCGCCGAGCACGGCGCCGAGGTCGCGGCCGCGGTCGAGGACGACCTGAGCCACCTGGTGCCCGACCTGGTGCGCTGGCACGCCCCCAGGGTCGGCCCGACGCGCACCACGCTCACGCCCGGCCAGACGCTCGTCCTGAACGACTACGGCCTGCGCGGCAAGGACGCGCCCCGGCTGTACGTCACCCCGCACCAGTGGCTGTTCCAGGCGACGCAGCGGATGGCGCTGCGCTTCGGCCCGATCGTGCGGGACGACACGCACATCTGCACCGACTACACGCACACCGGCTTCTGGCGCGGCGTCGTCCAGTCCTGGACCGAGGCCAGGCATCTGTGGGACGACCGCCGCACCGCCGAGCTGCGCGAACGCTGCGGCGGCGACGCGGAACGGGTCCCGTTCCTCAACGCCGACGGCACGCCCCGCGCCGCCGGGGACCTGCCCGCCGCCGATCCGGGCCGCGGCGACCCCGCCGGGCACGCCGAATGGGTCACGATGCTGCACGAGAGCGGCGAGGTCGAGGCCGCGCTCGCCGCAGCCGGCATCGAACTGCTCCCGCCCGGGCCCCGGTCGGAGGAGTTCCGCAAGTGGTACACCGTCGGGCCGCTCGACCAGCTCGCGCGGATGCCGCTGGCCCTGACCCGGCTCGAGGAGGAGATGCGGCGCCTGGGCGGCGGCCGCTTCCAGATCCCGTGGACGGAGCACTCGGCCGTCCTGTTCGACCACGATGGCGACCGCGGCCTGCGCGTGGACGTCGTGGAGTTCGACGGCTACTACGAGGTGGAGGAGGAGCTGGGCACCGCCGAGGTCCTGGCGGAGGCGGTCTGGCGGCGCCCGCCCGACATCGACCTGCTGCGCGCCGGCCGCGTCCCGCCGGAGTGGCTGCATCCGCTCGTCCACGACGCCCTGTTCCCGGCCCGCGAGGCCCGGTCCGGGCGGGACGACCTGCCGTGGGGGCCGCCAGGGCCAGAGGCGCCCGCTCCGGTACGGGTCCGCTGCCGCGGCGAGTGGCACGAGGTCCGTTTCCAGGACGGTGTTCTCGCGATTCCGCACAGCCCGGAGGAGCAGCAGCGCGAGAAGGCCCTCGAAGTCCTGGGCGGCGACGTCGGCGGCTGCTTCGCCGTACGACGGGCGTGGCGCACCGGGAAGGGCAGGCTGCCCAAGGCGCTGCGCGAGCAGCGGCAGGAGCTGTTCGACCGCGCCCACCACGGCGACACCGCAGGAGTGATCCGGCTCCTGGACCTGGGCATCGACCCGCACGTGCGCGACGATGCCGGGCGCACGCTGCTGCACCTGCTCCACCTGGTCGACTTCGAACCGCTGCTGCCCCGGCTGCTGAAGGCGGGCCTGGACCTCGAGGCCGAGGACCAGGTGCGGGGGAACGTGCCTCCGGCTCCCCGGACGGCGCTGCACAAGGCCATCGAGCTCGACGGGTCGGTCGAGCTCATCCGTGCGCTGCTGGACGCCGGCGCCCGCATCGACCTCCTCGACGACGAGGAGACCACCATCCCGCGGCTCATCCACCGGGCCAGGCGCGCCGACCTGCAATTCCTGGAGGATCGCGTCGAGGCCGAGCATCCCGAGCTGATGGAGTACTAGGCTGTGTTTTTGCAATCCCGGCCCAAGGGCTCGCCTGGCGGCTCGCACCCTGACCGTGCTTGGTGCGAGCGCGGCATCGCTTCGCGATCTGCCCGGTGACGCTCGCCTCCGGCGTCGCCCCACCGGCCAGGTAACGCATTCGCGCGGCACCTGAGGCCACGTCGAGACAGGCCTAGGCCGGGACGCGCAGGTCGGCGCGCACCTGGAAGGGCGGTCCCGAGGCCACCGTCCGGCCGGACTCCAGGACGTACAGCTCGTCGCACACGCCCATCACCCGCTCGAGTTCCCGTTCGGCGAGCAGGACGGCCACCCCCTCGGCCGCCAGGTCGCGCAGCAGCACCTCCAGCGCGCGCGACTCGGCCTCGGGCAGGTCGGCGGACGGGTCGTCGAGCAGCAGCAGCCGCGGGCGTGTCGCCAGCGCCCGGGCCAGTTCCATGAGCCGCACCACCCCGGCCGGCAGCCGCTCGGGGGAGTCGTCGGCGTGGCGGCCGATGCCGACACGGTCCAGCAGGGCGTCCGCGGTACGGCCCGCCTCCCGCCGCGCGTCCCGGCGCCGCCGCCTCCGGTCGCGGACGTTCCGGCCCGCCGTCGGGCGCGTCATCGCGTGGGCCTCCGCGGCCACCTGGACGTTCTGCCGGACGGTCAGCGACCCGAACGCCCGCGGCCGCTGGAAGGTGCGGGCGACTCCGAGCCGGGCGCGGGCGTGCGCCGGCCTGCCGGTGAGGTCGTCGGCGTCGAGGCGGACGGTGCCGTGCGCGGGGCGGCGCAGCCCGGAGACGACGTCCAGGAGCGCGGTCTTGCCTGCGCCGGCGGGGCCGATCAGCCCGGTGACCAGGCCGGGCGGGGCGGTCAGCGAGACGCCGTCCAGGGCCGTCAGGGCGGCCGTGCCTTTTCGGTACCGGACCGTGACGCCGGTCGCGCGGAGCCCGTCGGCGGTGATCATGCCCATCGGCCTCCCTTCCACGCGGCCGCGGAAAGTGTGATCCGCATCACTGGGGGCGTTCACGATACCGAGCGGCGCGGCGTTGATCAACGGGTCGGCCGGGCGGTCCGGGCGGCGGGTTTCATGATCACGTTTCGATTGCGGTGTTAGGGAATCTTGTCGACATATCCGGCGATTCCGTAGGTTCGCGGCGAACGGGGGATCAGTTCACCGCGGTGGCCGACGCCCGCCGCCGCGCTCGCGATCCGGGCCGGGCGGTCGCGGCTACCTGCCCGAGCTCGAGGAGATCTACATGCCCGAGGTCCAACGCCGCGACCTACTGGCCGGAGCCGCGGCCTTCGCCGGATTCGCGACCGTCGGCCTGCTGCCCGGCACCGCCGCCGCGGCGACCCGCCAGCGGCCGGGCGCGCTGCGCCCGCCGTCCCTGACCACCGGCGACAAGGCCGTGGTGGCCCGCGTCGACGCCCGCCGCGCGCTGCGGCACCTGAAGGTCCTCAGCGACGAGATCGGCTGGCGCATCGCCGGCACCGAGTCCGAGCACCGTGCCGCCCGCTACATCGCCGGAGTACTGCGCGACCTCGGCTACAAGGTCGAGCTGCAGCCGTTCCCGGTGGCGGACAGGCACCTCGCCGATATCCGCGCCAAGGGCGAGCCGCGCTGGCAGAGCAGCGCCTCCCCGCAGGCCGCCGTCGCCTCCGCCGAGGGCCAGGTGGTCGACCTCGGCGCCGTCACCGAGGTCACCGCCGACCTGAAGGGACGGCTGGCGCTGTTCGACCGGGTCACCGGCAAGGAGACCGAGCAGGTCAAGGCCGCCGTCGCCCGGGGCGCCAAGGCGGTGCTCATCGCCAACGTGCGGACGGCGGCCTTCCCCGAGCGCAAGGCCGCCACGTTCACGCCCACGCTGAACGAGAACGTCTCCGTCCCGGTGCTCGGCCTGGCCGAGTACCACGGCGCGCGGATCCGTGCTGG
The DNA here is from genome assembly GCF_039532545.1 of Actinomadura vinacea. Classification (NCBI taxonomy): domain Bacteria; kingdom Bacillati; phylum Actinomycetota; class Actinomycetes; order Streptosporangiales; family Thermomonosporaceae; genus Actinomadura; species Actinomadura vinacea. The sequence goes on from NZ_BAAARW010000002.1 coordinate 510,643, forward strand.
CGCCCGCAGGCTGTCGTTCAAGGTCACCCACCACTCCGGGCTGACCTCCTACAACGTGCTGGCGAGCCGGAAGGCGACGCTGCCCAACCCGGGCGGCAAAGCCGTGATCGTCAGCGCGCACTACGACAGCGTGCCCGGCTCGCCCGGCGCCAACGACGACGGCAGCGGCACCGTGCTGTGCCTGGAACTGGCCCGCGTCCTCAAGCGGCTGCCGACCCAGCAGGACATCCGCATCTGCCTGTGGGGCTCGGAGGAGTACGGCCTCATCGGCGCCCGGCACTACGTCAAGCAGCTCGACGACGCCGGCGTCGCCCGCATCACCGGGTGCTTCCAGAACGACATGGTCGCCACCAGCCACCCGCCCGCGGGAACGTACTGGCTGCTGTCGGTGGACGGCGGCGACAACACCACCACCGCCGCCGTCAACGCCGCCGCCGAGCGGCTCGGGTACGCCGACCAGGCCGAGGGCCCCGTCGCCCGCGGCTCCAGCGACCACGAGGCGTTCCACGAGCGCGGCATCGCGGCGGGCAACTTCAGCTGGCGGGGCGGCGAGGCGCCCAGCCAGCTCGAGCCGATCTACCACACGCCCGAGGACACCATCGCCAAGAACATCAGCCTCCAGCGGCTTCAGGTGTCGCTGGAATTGATCGGCTGCGCCGCCTACGAGGTGGCGCGCCAGAAGTAGCCCCGGCCCCGGCACAAGCCGGACAGAAGAGGCGTCGCCCGGCGACCGTTCCGGTCCCCGGGCGGCGCTCGCGTTTGCCCGCTTCGAGTAGGGTATTGCGTTTGTGGCGCGCCGAGCGCGCCTTCGTGCGGCATGCGGACACCGATTCCGGAAGCCTTCCCATGGCAGGGGACGGTGCGGCTCGGTGCTGCGACGGCAGGGGGCCGCCCGACCGCCCGGACTCGGGGGATAGCTTGCATCAGGGCTTGCGGCAAGGCGTGCGTCATGACTCGTGTCCGGTTCCGGCCCCGCCCGATCGCGCGGTCTTCCGATCGCGCGGCGGGCCGCCCCCGGCGCGGACCCTCCTGGACGTCCTGGACGCGACGGCCCTGCGCCATCCCTGCGCGCCCGCCCTCGACGACGGCACGACCGTCCTGGACTACACCGGCCTGCGCGCCGAGGCCGAGCAGCTGGCCAAGGAGCTGGAGCAGGCCGGGATCGGCCGCGGCGACCGGGTCGGCGTCCGGGTGCCCTCGGGCACCGTGGACCTGTACGTGGCGATCCTGGCCGTCCTGACCTCCGGCGCCGCGTACGTGCCCGTCGACGCCGACGACCCCGAGGAGCGCGCCGCGCTGGTGTTCGGCGAGGCGGAGGTGTGCGCGGTCATCGGGGAGGGCCGCGAGGTCGTCATGCACCGCGAGCCCGGCGGCGCCACCGGGCGCCCCGGCCCGGACGACGACGCGTGGATCATCTTCACCTCCGGCTCGACGGGACGGCCCAAGGGCGTGGCGGTGACCCATCGCAGCGCGGCCGCGTTCGCCGACGCCGAGGCGCGGCTGTTCCCGGCGGACCCGTCCGACCGGGTGCTGGCGGGGCTGTCGGTGGCGTTCGACGCCTCCTGCGAGGAGATGTGGCTGGCCTGGCGCGGCGGCGCCTGCCTGGTCCCCGCGCCGCGCTCGCTGGTGCGCACCGGCATGGACCTGGGGCCCTGGCTGGCCGGGCGCGGCATCACGGTCGTCTCGACGGTGCCGACGCTGGCCGCGCTGTGGCCGGTGGAGACGCTGGCGGGCATCCGGCTGCTGATCTTCGGCGGCGAGGCGTGCCCGGCCGGGCTGGCCGAGCGACTCGCCGGGCCCGACCGGACCGTCTGGAACACCTACGGCCCCACCGAGGCCACCGTCGTCGCCTGCGCCGCGCCGCTGGGCGGGCCCGGGCCGGTCCGCATCGGCCTCCCCCTGGACGGCTGGGACCTGGCCGTCGTCGATGCCGCCGGGGAGCCCGTCCCGGTCGGCGGGACCGGCGAACTGGTCATCGGCGGCGTCGGGCTGGCCCGCTACCTCGACCCGGTCAAGGACGCCGAGAAGTACGCGCCGCTGCCCGCGCTCGGCTGGGACCGCGCGTACCGCAGCGGCGACCTGGTCCGCGCCGACCGCGCCGGCCTGGTCTTCGTCGGACGGGCCGACGAGCAGGTCAAGCTCGGCGGGCGCCGGATCGAGCTGGGCGAGGTCGACGCGGCGCTGCAGGCGCTGCCGGGCGTGACCGGCGCCGCCGCGGCCGTCCGGACGACCGCGGCCGGGCACCCGCTGCTCGTCGGCTACGTCGTCGCGGACGAGGCCTTCGACCGGGACGCCGCGCGCGAGCGGCTGGGCCGGGCGCTGCCCGCCGCGCTGGTGCCCAGGCTCGCGGTCGTGGACACGCTGCCGACCCGGATCTCCGGCAAGGTCGACCGCGACGCCCTGCCGTGGCCGCCGCCCGGCGGCGACGCGGGCGGGGGCGCCGGCGGCGACACGGGCCCGGCGGAAGCGCTGACGGCGGCCGAGCAGTGGCTGGCCGAGCGCTGGGCCGAGATCCTCGGCGAGGCGCCGGCCGGCCCTGACGCCGACTTCTTCGCCCTGGGCGGAAGCAGCCTGGGCGCCGCCCGACTGGTGTCCGCGCTGCGCCCGCACTTCCCGACGGTCGCGGTCGGCGACGTCTACGAGCACCCGACGCTTCGCGGCCTGGCCGCCCACCTGGGCGTGCCCGAGAACGGCCCTCAGAACGGCACCGCGCCGCAGGAGCCCGTGGCCGTGGAGCGCGAGGTCCGTCCGGTCCCGCGCCGCGCCGCCCTCCTGCAGACCGTCCTCATGGGGCCGCTGCTCACGCTCGGCGCGATGCGCTGGGTCGTCGGCCTCGCCGCCTTCAACAACCTCGCCGGACCGCCCTGGGCGCCCGTGGTCTCCTGGTGGTGGGTCCTGACGGGGGCGCTGCTGTTCGTGACCCCGGCCGGGCGGATGACCCTGTCGGCCGTCGCCGCGCGCCTGCTTCTGCGCGGGCTGCGCCCCGGCTCCTACCCGCGCGGCGGCTCGGTCCACCTGCGGCTGTGGACGGCCGAGCAGATCGCGCGGCGGCTCGGCGCGGCCGAACTGTCGGGCGCGCCGTGGTTCGCCCTCTACGCCCGCGCGCTCGGCGCCCGCGTCGACAAGGAGGTGGACCTGCACTCCCCGCCGCCCGTCACCGGCATGCTCCGGCTCGGACGGGAGGCCGCGATCGAGCCCGAGGTCGACCTGACCGGCCACTGGCTGGACGGCGACGTGCTGCACATCGGCGTGATCCGGGTCGGCGCCGGCGCCACCGTCGGAGCCCGTGCCGTCCTTTTCCCCGGCGCACGCATCGGCAAGAACGCCCAGGTCGCCCCGGGGGCGGCGGTCACCGGACGGGTGCCCGGCGGGCAGCGCTGGGCTGGCGCGCCCGCCGTGCGCCGCGGCAAGGCGCGCGCCCACCCCACCGCCCGGCCGCAGCGCCGGCGCGGCTGGTCGCTGGCCTACGGCGCCTCGGCCGTCCTGCTCGGCGCCCTCCCGCTGATCGCGGCCCTGCCCGGGCTCGCCGTCCTCGCCGCCTTCCTGGACGGGACCGCGACCCTCCCGCAAGCGCTCGGCGCCGCGCTGCTCGCCGTGCCGCCGGCCACCATCGCCGCGATGCTCTCCTTCGCCGCCCTGACCTTCCTGTGCGTCCGGTCGCTCGCCCTCGGCCTCGACGAGGGCGACCATCCCGTGCACAGCCGCCGGGCGTGGCAGGCGTGGGCGACGAGCCGGCTGATGGCGATGGCCCGGGTCTGGCTGTTCCCGCTGTACGCCAGCATCCTCACCCCCGCCTGGCTGCGCGCGCTGGGCATGCGGGTGGGCCGCGACGTCGAGGCGTCCACCGTGCTGGCCCTGCCGACCATGACCTCGGTCGCCGACGGGGCCTTCCTCGCCGACGACACCATGGTCGCCCCCTACGAGCTGGGCGGCGGCCGCATGCGGATCGCCCGCGCCCGCATCGGCAAGCGGGCCTTCCTGGGCAACTCGGGGATGGCCGCCCCCGGGCGGAAGGTGCCCAAGGGAGGGCTGATCGGCGTGCTGTCGGCCGCGCCCAAGAAGGCCAAGGCGGGGGCGTCCTACCTGGGCATGCCGCCGGTGCGGCTGCACCGCGCCGCCGGGGCCGGCGACCAGTCCCGCACCTACCGGCCGCCGCGCAGGCTGAAGGCCGCCCGCGCCGCCGTCGAGGCCTGCCGGATCGTGCCCGCCATGGCCACGGTCGCGGTCGGGGTGCTCGCGGCCGCCGCCGTGGAGGCGCTGGCCGCGGCGTACGGCTTCGGCGTCGCGGCGCTCCTGGGCGGCGCCGTCCTGGCCGGCGCGGGCGCCGTCGCGGCCGCGGTCACGACCGCGGCCAAATGGGCGCTGGTCGGCCGGATCCGGGCCGGGGAGCGGCCGCTGTGGAGCGCGTTCATCTGGCGCAACGAGCTGGCCGACAACTTCGTCGAGCTGCTCGCCGTGCCCTGGTTCGCCGAGGCGTGGCCGGGCACCGCGCCGTTCAACGTGTGGCTGCGCTCGCTCGGCGCGCGCGTCGGCCGCGGGGTGTGGTGCGCGACGTACTGGCTGCCTGAGGCGGACCTGGTGCGGCTCGGCGACGGCGTGAGCGTCAACGAGGGCTGCGTCCTGCAGACCCATCTCTTCCACGACCGGATCATGAGCGTGGATTCGGTCGTGCTGGAGCGCGGCGCGACGCTAGGCTCGAACGGCGTCGTGCTGCCCGCCGCCACGGTGGGGGAGGACGCCACGGTCGGGCCCGCCTCCCTGGTGATGCGGGGCGAGCAGCTGCCCGCCCGTACCGCATGGCTCGGCAACCCGGTCGCGGCCTGGACGAGAAAGAGGACCTGACCCGGCGTGACCGAGGCATGAGCGAGACCGGCGACCGGCCTTCCTACTTCCCCGAGCGCGGCAGCGACGAGTACCGCGTCACGTTCTACGACCTGGACCTGGACTACCGCGTCGGGCCCAACCGGCTCGCGGGCGCCGCGCGGCTGGAGATCGTGCCGCGCGTCCCGCTGGACCGGCTGGAACTGGACCTGGGGCCGTTCCGGATCGGGAAGGCGCTGGTGGACGGGCGCGCCGCCCGGTTCCGGCAGCGCCGCGACAAGCTCCACCTCACCCCGGCCAGGCGGCTGCCTGCGGGGGAACCGAGCACCGTCGAGATCCGCTACTCCGGCAACCCGCGGCCGCTGTCGAGCCCGTGGGGCGGGCTGGGCTGGGAGCAGCTGACCGACGGGTCGCTGGTCGCCTCCCAGCCGACCGGCGCGCCGTCCTGGTTCCCCTGCAACGACCGCGTCCAGGACAAGGCGCGCCACCGGATCTCGGTGACGACCGGGTCGGCGTACCACGTCGTCGCCACCGGCAGGCCGGCCGGCCGCCGGTCGTCCGGGGCCACCACCACCTGGGTGTACGAGCAGGACGAGCCGATGGCGCCCTACCTCGCCGGCGTTCAGATCGGCCGCTACCGCAGCGTCGAGGTGCCGGGGGCGCCGGTGCCGCAGCGGCTGGTGTTCCCGGCCGACGCCGAGCGCCGCGTCCGGCACGACTTCGGCCGCCAGGGCGAGATGATCGAGCGGTTCACCGAGCTGTTCGGCCCGTACCCCTTCCCCGCGTACACGATCGTGGTCACCGGCGACGAGCTGGAGATCCCGGTCGAGGCGCAGGGCATGTCGATCTTCGGGACCAACCACGCCGACGGCGCCCGCGGCGAGGAGCGGCTGGTCGCGCACGAGCTGGCGCACCAGTGGTTCGGCAACAGCCTGACGCTGGCGGACTGGCGCGACATCTGGCTGCACGAGGGCTTCGCCACCTACGCCGAGTGGCTCTGGTCGGAGTCCTCCGGCGGCGAGCCGGCCGACGCCCACGCGGCGCGCTGGCACGGCCGCGTCGCCCGGCGCCCGCAGGACCTGGTGCTGTCCGACCCGGGCGCGCGCCGGATCTTCGACGACCGGGTCTACAAGCGCGGCGCGCTCGCGCTGCACGCCCTGCGGCGCACGATGGGCGACGCGCGCTTCTTCCCGATGCTGCGGGCCTGGACGGCCCAGAACCGGTACGGCTCGGTGACGACCGAACGCTTCATCCTGTTCGCCCAGGCGCACGCGCTCGTGCCCGTCCGCGAGCTGATGACCGCCTGGGTGCACCGTCGCCCGCTGCCCCGCCTGCCCTGAGTTTTCAGCACGGGGCTTTCAGCAGGGGGCGAAGGTCCCGTCGGGCTCGATGTCCAGCACCAGCGTCGACAGCCGGTGCCGCCGCGCCACCGGGCAGACCTCGCCGCTCCCGCGGACGAACCCTGCCCGCCGCCGTGCGGATCGACAGCACGGTACCGGGTGCCGCACGCCCGCGCCGGGGGACGCCGTTGACGGCCTCCCGCGGGATTTCTAGGGTGGGAGTGCTCACCGACCGGTTGGCATGTCCCGTCGTCCGGCGGCCCGCCGCCGACCCGTCCCGCGGAGGTTCCGCCCTGTGAGCACAGCACCCGACGCCGGAGACCTGGACCGGCGGGTCCGGGAGTTCCTCGCCGGCCACGACCCCGCCGCCGCGGAGCCGCTGGAGTTCCTGCGCGCCAGGTTCGACGCCGGGCTCGCCTGGGTGCACTATCCCGAGGGGCTCGGCGGCCTCGGCGCCCCGCGCGAGCTGCAGCCGGCCGTGGACGCCGCGTTCGCCGCGGCCGGCGCGCCGCGCAACGACCCCGAGCGCAACGGCATCGGGCTCGGCATGGCCGCGCCGACCATCCTGGCCGCCGGCACCGACGAGCAGCGCGAGCGGTTCCTGCGCCCGCTGTGGACGGGCGAGGAGATCTGGTGCCAGCTGTTCAGCGAGCCCGGCGCCGGCTCCGACCTGGCCGCGCTCGGCACCCGCGCCGTGCCCGACGGCGACGCCTGGATCGTCAACGGGCAGAAGGTCTGGACGTCGATGGCGCACGAGGCCCGCTGGGCGCTGCTGGTCACCCGCACCGACCCCGACGTGCCCAAGCACCGCGGCATGACCTATTTCGCCTGCGACATGCGCGCCCCCGGCGTCGAGGTCCGGCCGCTGCGGCAGATCACCGGCGAGGCCGAGTTCAACGAGGTGTTCCTGACCGACGTGCGGATCCCCGACGAGCACCGGCTCGGCGCGGTCGGCGACGGCTGGAAGGTCTCGACGACCACGCTGATGAACGAGCGGGTCGCCATCGGCGGCGGCGCCTCCCCGCGCGAGGGCGGCATGATCGGCGTGGTCGCCGCGCTGTGGCGGGACCGTCCCGAGCTGCGCACCCCCGGCCTGCACGACGCGCTGCTGCGGCTGTGGGTGGAGGCCGAGGCGGCGCGCCTCACCGGCGCCCGGCTGCGGCAGGCGCTGGCCGCCGGCGCCCCCGGGCCGGAGGGCTCGGCCGCCAAGCTGGCCTTCGCCCGGCTCAACCAGGAGATCGCCGGGCTGGAGCTGGAGATCCTCGGCGAGGACGGGCTGCGCTACGACGACTGGACGATGCGCCGTCCCGCCGAGGTCGACTTCACCCGCCGCTCGCCCGGCTACCGCTACCTGCGCGCCAAGGGCAACTCCATCGAGGGCGGCACCTCGGAGATCCTGCGCAACATCATCGCCGAGCGGGTCCTGGGCCTGCCCGGCGAGATCCGGGTGGACAAGGACGTGGCGTGGAAGGATCTGCCCAAGTGAACGACCTCCTCTACAGCGAGATCGAGAACGACCTGCGCGCCGGCGTCCGGGAACTGCTCGACGACCGGTGCGGGTGGGCCGACGTGCTCGCCGGCACCGAGAAGGACGACCCCTACGACGCCGCGCTCTGGACGGCGCTCGCCCGGATGGGCGTCACCGGGCTGCCCGTCCCCGAGGACCTCGGCGGCGCGGGCGCCACCTGGCGGGAGACCGCCGTGGTCATGGAGGAGCTGGGCCGCGCCGTCGCGCCGGTGCCGTACCTGGGCTCCTCGGTGCTGGCCGTCGCCGCGCTGAGCGCCGCCGGCGACCGCGAACTGCTCCCGGCCGTGGCCGCGGGCGAGCGGATCGCGGTGCCGGCCGTCCCGCTCGGCACCGCGCCGGACGCCCCGCTCGGCGGGACGGTGCGCGCGGCGGGCGGGCGGCTCACCGGGGAGGTCGCGGGCGTCGCCGGCGGGGAGGCCGCCGACGTCCTGCTGGTCCCCGCCTCCGGCGGCCTGTACGCGGTGGACGCCGCCGACGCCGTGCGCGCTCCGGTCACCTCGCTGGACATGACCCGGCGGCTGTGCGACCTGACGCTGTCGGACGCCCCCGCACGGCCGGTGGCGGCCGGTGCCGAGGCGGAGGCCGCGGTACGTTCGGCGCTGACGATCGGCGCCGCGATGCTGGCGTCCGAGCAGCTCGGCCTGGCCGAGCGGTGCCTGGACACCACCGTGGGGTACCTGAAGACCCGCTACCAGTTCGGCCGCCCGGTCGGCTCGTACCAGGGGCTCAAGCACCGCCTCGCCGACCTGTGGACCTCGATCACGCAGGCCCGCGCGGTGGCCCGCCACGCCGCCGTGTGCGCCGCGACCGGCGACGCCGACACCGCCGTCGCCGTGGTGGTCGCGCAGGCGCACTGCTCGGCCGTCGCGGTGAAGGCCGCCGAGGAGTGCGTCCAGATGCACGGCGGTATCGGCTTCACCTGGGAGCATCCGGCGCACCTTTACCTGAAGCGGGCCAAGAGTTCCGCGATCGCGCTCGGCACCCCCGACCGCCACCGTGCGGCCCTGGCCGCGCTGGTGGACCTGCCGCCCGCCTGACCGTGCCGGGTGGAGGCGGCCGGTGCCCGCTCAGTGCCCGCTCAGCCGCACACCGGGCAGCGGGCGCCCGCGGTGAGCCGCCGCCCGCCGCCGTCCGGCGAGGGGTCGTAGGGGACCAGCGTCATGCGCAGCCGCCCGCAGGCGCAGCGGCTCCAGACGACGACGCCGTCGCTGGTCGGGTGGCTGGAGACGATCTTCCCGGTGGAGGTCTCGGTGGAGGTCATGAAGGCAGTCTGCGGCCCCGCGAGCGTTCTAGTCCATTTCACATTTCCGCAGTCATATGTGAAAAACTATTGCATGATCGATCTGCGCCGCCTCCAGGTGCTGCGGGCCGTCCACCAGTACGGCACGGTCACCGCCGCAGCGGAGGTACTCCACCTGACCCCCTCCGCCGTCTCCCACCACCTGCGCGAACTGGCCAGGGAACTGCGCGTGCCCCTGGTGGAGCCGCGCGGCCGCGGTATCCGGCTCACCTCTGCCGCCTACGTGGTCGTCGAGCACGCCGACGCGCTGCTGGCCCGCTGGGAGGAGGCCCAGGCCGCGCTGGAGTCGCACCGGGCGGGCGAGGCGGGCCTGCTGCGCATGTGCGGCTTCGCCACGGCTGTGGTGGGGCTGCTCGCCCCGGCCGCCGCCCGGCTGCGCGCCGACCGTCCGGGGCTGACCGTCCAGGTGAGCGAGTGCGGCACCGCCGACGGCTTCGACCTGCTGCTGGCCACCGACGCCGACATCGCCGTGGTCGACCCCAACGAGGACGCGCCGCCGCCCGGCGACGGCCGCTTCGACCAGCACCTGCTCGTGGAGGAACCGCACGACCTGCTCGTCCCGGCCGGGCACCGGCTGGCGGCGCGGCCCGCGGTCCGGCTGGCCGAGGCCGCCGACGAGCCGTGGATCATCCCGGCGCGCGGCACCTGCCACCACCACGAGCGCATCCTGGCCTACTGCGCCGCCTCGGGCTACAACCCGCGCGTGGCGCACTACGCGACCGAATGGCCGACGATCTCCGCGCTGGTCGGGCACGGCCTGGGCGTGTCCCTGATCCCGCGGCTGGCCGAGATCTCCTCCGAGCGCCCGGTGGTGCGCGTCCCGCTGACGGGCGACCCGCTGCCGGTGCGGCGGGTGCTGGCCTGCGTCCGCCGCGGCGGCCGCGACCACCCGCTCGTCCAGCACGGCCTGCGGGCGCTGCGCGAGGTCGTCGAAGCGTCCCCGGCGCTGTCCGTCCCGGCGGGCAGGGAGGGGGCCGTGACCGCCGGCTGAGCCTACGAGCAGCCCTCGAATTCGGGCACCGAGCCGGTGAGCCGCAGGCCGGTCGAGCCGAACCAGACCCGCAGCATCCGCTGCGCCGACCCGGTCTGGTACATCTCGGTGATCGCCTTGTTGACCGCCTCGCACCCGTCGATGTCGCCTTTGCGCAGCCCGACGCCGTATCGCTCCTCGGTGAACGGCGCGTTCACGATCCGCAGCGATGCCCGCGACCGCGCCGCGAACCCGGCCAGCACCAGGTCGCCGGTCGACACCGCGTCCACGCCGCCGTCGAGCAGCCGGTCGACGCAGGCGGCGTACGAGGGCGCGGGGACGAGCCCGGTGCGCACCCCCAGTCCCTCGATCACGCGCTCGGTGGAGACCGAGCCCGCGGCCTGGCACATCCGCCGTCCGGCCAGGTCGCGGACGGTCCGGATCCGGTCGTCGCCGCGGCGCACCATGATGTCCTGGTGGGCCACGTAGTAGGGGCCGCCGAAGGTGACCTTGGTGGACCGGTCGGCGGTGATCGAGTACGACGCCAGCACCAGGTCGACCTCTCCCGCGTCCAGCAGCCGCTCCCGGTTCTCGGACGTGACCGCCTTGAACCCGACCCGGGAGGCGCCCATGTGCCGGGCGATGTACCGGCCGACCTCCACCTCGAAACCGCGGAAGGTGCCGCCGGGCCCGGCCAGGCCGAGCCCCGGCTGGTCGGCCTTGACCCCGACCACGAGGGAGTCCCGGCCTGCGATCGAGTCCGAGCCCGCTGCGGCGGAGCAGCCCGGCAGCGCCAGGAGCAGGCCCACGGCGGCGACCCGGGCGAGGAGGCCCGCGAGGGGGAGGGCGTTTCTCACGGCGCTACAGGTAGCAGCCGCAGGCGGCCGTGAGATGAACGCCCGCCGTCGTCCAGGGGCGGCCAGGTGACCTCAAACGGCCAGGTGCCGGGCCCGGCCGCCCGGGTGCGGCCGCGCGGTGCTTCTCAGGGCTTCTCGGGCGGTGGAAGGCCCAGCTCGCGGCGCAGGTTCCGCTGGACGGTGCCGATGTCGGCGCGGGCGTCCACGGTCACCACGTACTCCTTGCGCCGGAACAGCTCCAGCACAGGGTCGGTCTTCTCGTGGTAGGTGCGGAGCCGCTCGGCCAGGGCCTCCTCGGTGTCGTCCTCGCGGGCGACCAGCTCGCCGCCGCACACGTCGCAGCGGCCCTCGGCCTCGGGACGGTCGAAGATGAGGTTGTAGTCCATCCCGCAGCCCGAGCACAGCCGCCGGGCCAGCACCCGGCGGCGGACCTCGGTGTCGGGAAGGTCGAGGTGGATGACCCCGTCGATGTCGTAGCTCTCCAGGAAGAACTCGGCCTGCCTGCGGTTGCGCGGGAAGCCGTCGATGACGAAGCCGAAGTTCCAGTCGTGCTGCTCCAGCCTGCCCCTGACCACGCCCTCCACCAGGTCGTCGCCGACCAGCTTGCCCGCGGCCATGATCCGGCGGACCTGGGCGCCCAGCTTGGTGTGATGCTGGACGTGCCAGCGGAAGATGTCGCCCACGCTGATGTGGACCAGGTCCAGGTCGCGGGCCAGCAGGAGCGACTGGGTCCCTTTGCCGCTGCCCTGCACGCCGATGATGACGTACTTGCGCATGACCGAACCTTCGCATGCCCGGGGTCCGGGGCGGCACCCGGGGAGCCCCTGGAGGCCCTGGCCGCCCGCGGCGAGGCGGGCGCCACCGTGCTCGCGGCGCCCGCACGACAGCAGGGTCAGATGTGGCGCGGGCGGCGTCCGAGGCGGCGGAGCCTCGAACGGTCGGAGGCGTGGGCGGGCGCCCCCTCCCGAGCCGTCAATGACTCCAGCAGCGTGTCGAGGACGGGCGGCCGCACGCACACGAACGTCGCCTTGGACCGCCGCGCGCAGTGCAGCCGCACCGAGGGTCTCAGCAACCGGGACAGCAGGCCGCGCGACCCCCTTCCCACGACCAGGATGTCGTCCTCGCGGGAGAGCCGCACCAGCGTGGCGCCGGGCTCGCCGACCAGCGCCAGCGCGGTCATCTCCACACCGTGCGGGGCGCCGCCCGCGACCTCCTCCAACTGCCGGGCGATCAACTCGGCGCCGGCCGCGCGCAGTGCCTCGGTCACCCCGCAGCCCAGCTGGCCCGCCGCCGACACGTGCGGCGGCAGCGGGGCGGCGTGCACCACCATGAGCGGCAGGCCGCGCAGCCGCGCCTCGCCGATGGCCCAGGAGAGCGCGCACCGCGCCCCGGCGGAGTCGTCGACCCCGACCACCACGCGCGGGCCGCCCTCCGGTCTCGCGTTCACTGTCCCTCCCGAGCCGGACGTGCACGGATGTGTGCACTCCAGGGTGCAGGTATACCCGCTCTGGCGGAAGAGTTTCACAGCTGTTCGGGGCAGGTTGGGTCCTTCTTAGGACGGGGAGGGCCGCAAGAATGCCCGAGCCGGGAGGAAACGGGCCGGGAAGGGGGCCGCCGGCCGGGCTGCCGGCCGACCGCAACGGGCGTCCGGGCGGCTTCGAGTTCTGAGCCCCGGCCTGCGCTAGCGTTGCCGCTCCGGAAGGGAGCGTGATCATGCGGGCCGTGGTGTACGAGGCGTTCGGCGGGCCGATGGAGGTCAGGGAGGTCCCGGATCCGCCCGTCCCGGCGGGCGGCGCGGTGATCCGGGTCGAGGCCACGGGCGTGTGCCGCAGCGACTGGCACGGCTGGCAGGGCCACGATCCCGACATCCGGGCGTTCCCGCACGTGCCCGGGCACGAGCTGGCCGGCGTGGTGGAGGCCGTGGGCGACGGCGTCGCCCGATGGCGGCCCGGCGACCGCGTGACGGTGCCGTTCGTGTGCGCGTGCGGGCGGTGCGCGTCCTGCGCGTCCGGCGACCAGCAGGTGTGCGAGGAGCAGACCCAGCCCGGCTTCAGCCACTGGGGATCGTTCGCCGAACTGGTGGCGATCGGCGCCGCGGACGTCAACCTGGTCGGACTCCCGGACGGGACGCCTTACCCCACCGCCGCCGCGCTGGGCTGCCGGTTCGCGACCGCCTACCGCGCCGTCCTGGCCCGGGGCCGGGCGGCGCCGGGGGAGTGGGTCGCGGTGCACGGATGCGGCGGCGTCGGCCTGTCCGCCGTCATGATCGCGGTGGCGGCCGGGGCCAGGGTCGTGGCCGTCGACATCGCCGAAGGCGCCCTCGCCCTGGCCCGCGAACTGGGCGCCGCGGCGGCCGTGGACGCCTCCTCCGGCGACGCCGCGGCCGCCGTCCGGGAGATCACCGGCGGCGGGGCGCACGTCTCCCTGGACGCGCTGGGCGGTCCCGCCACCGCCCGCGCCTCGGTCGAGGGCCTGCGCCGCCGCGGTCGGCACGTGCAGGTCGGCCTGCTGCCGCCCGCGGCGGGCCGCGCGGACCTGCCGATGGAACGGGTGATCGCGCTGGAACTGGAGATCCTCGGCAGCCACGGGATGGCCGCGCACGCCTACGGGCCGATGCTGGAGCTCGTGCGGGCCGGGACGCTGCGCCCCGACGCACTGGTGGGCCGGATCGTCGGGCTGGCGGACGCCCCGGCGGCGCTGGCGGGCATGGGCACGGGCACGGGCGGCACCGCCGGGATGACGGTGGTCGTTCCGCGCTGAACCCCGGCCGGCCCGCCCGCCCCTGATTTCGCAGGTCAAGGGCCTATGATGTGGCTTCGCGCAAGTTCTGTCGGTGGCGTCGCTTACCGTCGGAGGACGGCTCAGCCCGCCGCCCCGACGAAGGTGACGACCCATGGCGAACAGCACGATCGAGCAGGAACAGGACTTCCAGCGGCTCGCCGACCCGTACCGGCGGGAGCTGCTGGCGCACTGCTACCGGATGCTCGGCTCCATCCACGACGCCGAGGACCTGGTGCAGGAGACCTACCTGCGGGCCTGGCGGTCCTACGGCAACTTCGAGGGCCGCTCGTCGCTGCGCACCTGGCTCTACCGGATCGCGACCAACTGCTGCCTGACCGCGATCGACCAGCGCGGCAACCGGCCGATGCCCTCCGGCCTCGGCGCGCCCAGCGACGAGCCCGAGCGCCCGGTCGTGGCCGCGCCCGAGGTGCCCTGGCTGGAGCCCGTCCCCGACACGGTGCTCGGCGGCGACGCCGCCGATCCCGCCACCATCGTGGCCTCCCGCGAGACGACCCGGCTGGCGTTCGTCGCCGCGCTCCAGCACCTGCCGCCCAACCAGCGCGTCGTGCTGATCCTGCGGGACGTCCTGAAGTGGAAGGCGGCCGAGGTCGCCGAGCTGCTGGAGATCTCCATCGCGTCCGCCAACAGCGCGCTGCAGCGTGCCCGCGCCCAGCTCGAGAAGGTCGCCCCCAGCGAGGACGAGCTGGTCGAGCCCGCCGACCCCGGCCAGCGCGAGCTGCTCGACCGCTACGCCTCCCTGTTCGAGAACGCCGACATCAAGGGCTTGGTCGAGCTGTTCAAGGAGGACGCGGTCTGGGAGATGCCGCCGTTCCCCGAGTGGTTCGTCGGCCGCGACGCGATCGCCCGCCTCATCATCGCCCAGTGCGGCCCCGAGCCCGGCGACCTGCGCCTGGTCCCGACCGCGGCCAACGGCCAGCCCGCGTTCGGCCTGTACAAGCGCGATGAGGACGGTGTGCACCGCCCGTACCAGATCCAGGTCCTCACCATCACCCCCGACGGGATCACCCGCGCGTCGATCTTCTTCGATACCACGCTGTTCCCGAAGTTCGCCCTCCCGGAGAACGCTCCCGCCTGACCCCGCGGCGCCCGCCGGCCGAGGTTTCCATTGGGCGGAAACTCGGGCCTGTCAGCGGGGGTGACGAGTGCCAGGGTGGGGGAGATCCAGTTCCCCGGGGCGGCAAGGCCGCGGGGGCGGGAGGGGAGGCGCACCCAGGTATGGACAAGGTCGTGGCCACGGCGGCGGAGGCCGTCGCCGACATCGCCGACGGGGCGTCGCTGGCCGTCGGCGGGTTCGGGCTCTGCGGGGTCCCGGCGGTGCTCATCAACGCCCTGTACGACCGGGGCTCCGGCGGGCTGACGGTCGTCTCCAACAACTGCGGGCTGGACGGCCGCGGGCTGGGACGGCTGCTGGGCGCCGGGCGGATCGCGCGGGCGATGGGCTCCTACATCGGCGACAACAAGGAGTTCGCCCGCCAGTACCTGAACGGGGAGCTCGAGGTCGAGCTGATGCCGCAGGGCACGCTGGCCGAGCGGATGCGGGCCGGCGGCGCCGGGATCCCCGCGTTCTACACGCCCGCGGGCGTCGGCACGCTGGTCGCGCAGGGCGGGCTGCCCTGGCGGTACGCGCCCGACGGCAGCGTCGCGGTGGCCTCGCCCGCCAAGGAGGTGCGGGAGTTCGGCGGCCGCGAGCACGTCCTGGAAGAGGGCATCACCACCGACTTCGCCCTGGTCCGCGCGGCCCGGGGCGACCGGCACGGCAACCTGGTGTTCGACAAGGCCGCCCGCAACTTCAACCCGCTGTGCGCGATGGCCGGCCGGATCACCCTGGCCGAGGTCGAGGAGCTGGTCGAGCCGGGCGTCCTCGACCCCGACGCGGTGCACCTGCCCGGCGTGTTCGTGCAGCGGGTGGTGCGGTTGACGCCGGAGCAGGCGGCGGACAAGCCGATCGAGCGGCGTACGGTGTCCGCGCCCGCGGCGCGCGGGACGGGGGAGGGCTGATGGCCTGGTCCAGGGACGAGATCGCGGCGCGCGCGGCGGCCGAGCTGCCCGACGGCGCCTACGTCAACCTCGGGATCGGGCTGCCGACGCTGATCCCCGGGCACGTCCCGGCGGGGCGCGAGGTCGTGCTGCACGCGGAGAACGGCGTGCTCGGCGTGGGCCCCTACCCGGCGGAGGACGAGGTCGACCCCGACCTGATCAACGCCGGCAAGGAGACGGTCACCGTGCTGCCGGGGGCGGCCTGCTTCGACTCCGCGCTGTCGTTCGGCATGATCCGCGGCGGCCACATCGACATCGCGGTCCTGGGCGCCATGCAGGTCTCGGCCCGCGGCGACCTGGCCAACTGGTCGGTGCCCGGCAAGATGATCAAGGGCATGGGCGGGGCGATGGACCTGGTGCACGGGGCCGGCCGGGTGATCGTGGTGATGAACCACACCGGCCGGGACGGCGCCCCGAAGATCGTGAACGAGTGCGATCTGCCGCTGACCGGGACCGGCTGCGTCGATCTGATCATCACCGAGCTGGGCGTGCTGGAGGTGACCGGTGAGGGCCTGCTGCTGGTGGAGACCGCGCCGGGCGTCCCGGTCGAGGAGGTCCGCGCCCGTACCGAACCCGAAGTGAAGATCGCGCCCGCCGCCGGCGGCGCCGCGGCGGAGACCGACGAAGAAGGGGCCCGGGCATGACACACCCCCCGTACCTGTATCCCCGCTACAAGAGCACCGTGCTGCGGGCGCCCGCCCAGGAGCCGGTGATGCCCAAGCTGGGGCCCGACAGCGTCGAACTCACCTCCCCGGTGTTCGGGCACGAGGAACTGCATCCGCTGGACGCCGACCTCACCCGGCGGCACGCGGGCGAGCCGCAAGGCGAGCGGATCATCGTGGCCGGCCGCGTGCTGGACCGCGCGGGCCGCCCCGTGCGCGGGACGCTGGTGGAGGTCTGGCAGACGAACGCGGCGGGCCGCTACGCGCACGCCGGTGACCTGCACCCCGCGCCGCTGGACCCGAACTTCACCGGCGCGGGCCGCTGCCTCACCGACGACGAGGGCCGCTACCGCTTCGTCACGATCAAGCCGGGCGCCTACCCGTGGCGCAACCATCCCAACGCCTGGCGGCCCGCGCACATCCACTTCTCGGTGTTCGGCACGGCGTTCACCCAGCGGCTGGTCACCCAGATGTACTTCCCGGGCGACCCGCTGTTCGCCTACGACCCGATCATGCAGTCCGTCCCCGAGCAGGACCGAGACCTCCTGGTCGCCCGGTTCGACATGGACACCACCGAGCCGGAGTGGGCGCTGGGCTACCAGTGGGACATCGTGCTCGGCGACACCCCGGTGGAGGCGTGATGACCGAGCTTTCCCCGACGCCCTCGCAGACCGTCGGCCCCTTCTTCGGGTACGCGCTGCCCTACGCGGCCGGCCCGCGGCTCGTCCCCGGCTGGCGGTCCGGCGCGATCACGGTGCGCGGCCGGATCCTGGACGGCGCCGGCGATGCCGTGCCCGAAGCGCTGGTGGAGATCCGGCAGGCCGACGGCTCGGGCGAGATCCCGCGGCGGCCGGGCGGGCTGGTGCGCGACGGGCACGGCTTCTCCGGCTACGGCCGGTGCGCCACCGACGCCGCGGGCGGTTACTGGTTCAGCACGCTCAGGCCCGCCGCGGTCGGCGCGGACGCCCCCTACATCGCGGTGCTGGTGTTCGCCCGCGGCCTGCTCAAGCCGGTGTTCACCCGGCTGTACTTCCCCGAGGACACCGCCGCGCACGGCACCGACCCGCTGCTGGCCCAGGTGCCGGGGGAGCGGCGCGATACGCTGATCGCCGAGCGTGAGGGGGACGGCGTGTACCGTTTCGACGTCCGCCTCCAGGGCGAGCGGGAGACGGTCTTCCTTGCGGTCTGAGGTCTCGCCGGGCGCCGTGGTCTCGCCCGACGCGGGGCTGCTGTCGCCGGTCCGGGCCGGTACGGAGGCCGAGGCGGCCACCGGTGACCGGGCCTACCTGGCGGCGCTGCTGGACGCCGAGGCGGCGCTGGCCCGGGCGCAGGCCCGGCTGGGGATCGTGCCCGAGGAGGCCGCCGCGGCGATCGTGCGGGCGGCGGTGCCGGACCGGTTCGACCTGGTCGACCTGGCCCGCCGCGCGCGCGGCGCGGGCAACCCGGTGGTGCCGCTGGTCGCCGCGCTGCGCGAGCTGGCGGGCCCGGCGGGCGGGCATGTGCACCGCGGCGCGACCAGCCAGGACATCGTCGACACCGCCGCCATGATCGTCGCGACCCGGGCCAGGCGCGTCGTCCTGGGCCGGCTCGACCAGGCGATGGACGCGCTGGCCGGGCTCGCGGCCCGGTACCGCGACACGCCGGTCGCGGCCCGCACGCTCGGCCGCCAGGCCGTCCCCACGACGTTCGGGGCGAAGGCGGGGGGCTGGCTGCTGGGCGTGCTGGAGGCGCGGGAGCGGCTGGCCGCGGTGCCGCTGCCCGCGCAGCTCGGCGGCGCGGCGGGCACCCTCGACGGGTACGGCGCGCACGCCCTCGACCTGCCGGACGTGTTCGCCGACGAGGCCGGGCTGGACCGTCCCGCCGCGCCCTGGCACACCCGCCGCACGCCGGTGGCCGAGCTTGGGTCGGCGCTGGCGCTGGCCGCCGGGGCGCTCGGCAAGTTCGCCACCGACGTGGTGCTGCTCGCGCAGAGCGAGGTGGACGAGGTCGCCGAGCCCGCCGCACCGGGCCGGGGCGGGTCGTCGGCGATGCCGCACAAGCGGAACCCGGCGCTGGCCACGATGATCCGCTCGGCGGCGCTGCAGGTGCCCGCGTACGCGCAGGTGCTGCTGGCGTCCCTGGCCGCGCCGCACGAGCGGCCGGCGGGGGAGTGGCACGCCGAGTGGCAGCCGCTGCGCGAGTGCCTGCGGCTGACCGGCGGCGCGGCGGAGACGGCCGCGGAACTGGCCGGGGGCCTGGAGGTGCGCCCGGAGCGGATGGCCGCCAATCTCGCCGGCCTGCTGGAGATCCTCAAAGAGCACGGGCACGGCTCCGGCGGGCCGGGCGCTGCCCCCGAGCTCGCCGACCGCGCCGTCGCCGCCTACCGTGCGAGCCGGGCGGGCCGCCCACAGAACGGAGGAGCATGATCCTGCACCATCGACTCGACGGCCCCGGCGACGCGCCCGTGGTGGTCCTCGGCCCGTCCGTGGGCACCGGCATCGAGCTGTGGGACCCGGTGCTGCCCCAGCTGGCGGAGCGGTGGCGGGTGCTCCGGTACGACCTGCCGGGACACGGCGGATCGCCCACCCCGGCCGAAGGCTTCACCGTGGAGAACATCGCCGGGGCGCTCGCCGGGCTGCTGGACGCGCTGGAGATCCGGCAGGCCGCCCACGCCGGGGTGTCGATGGGCGGGGCGGTCGGCACCGCGCTGGCGCTCAACGCCCCCGATCGCGTCGGCGCCCTCGTCCTGATCTGCACCTCGCCGCGGTTCGGCCCGCCGGAGCAGTGGTGGGAACGGGCGGAACTGGTGCGCCGCGAGGGTGTCGGGCCGGTGGCCGCGATGGCGGCGCAGCGGTGGTTCGCGCCGGGCTTCACCGGCGGCGGGCCGTACCTGCGGATGCTGCGCGCGACCGATCCCGAGGGCTACGCGGCGTGCTGCGACGCCCTGGCGCTGTTCGACGCGACCGCGCGGCTGCCCGAGATCTCCGCGCCCACGCTGGTGATCGCGGGCGCGGCGGACGCGGCCACCCCGCCGGAGGGCCACGCCGACCGGCTGGCCGCCGGAATCCCGGGCGCCGAACTGACCGTCGTGGAAGGCGCCGGGCACCTGGCGGTGGCCGAGCGGCCGGGGCCGGTCGCCGCGGCGATCACCGCGCACCTGGACCGCACCTGGAAGGGATCGCCCCGGTGAGCGAGCGGACGCGCCGGACCGGTGACGAGCACCGGCACGCCGAGGGCATGAAGGTGCGCCGCGAGGTGCTCGGCGACGCCCACGTCGACCGCGCCCGGGACCGCACCACCGGGTTCACCGCCGACTTCCAGGACATGATCACCCGGTACGCCTGGGGCGAGATCTGGACCCGGCCGGGGCTGGACCGCAGGACCCGCAGCTGCGTCACCCTGACCGCCCTGGTCGCGCTGGGCCACCTGGACGAGCTGGCCATGCACGTGCGTGCCGCGCTCCGCAACGGCCTCACCCCCGACGAGATCAAAGAGGTCCTGCTGCAGACGGCCGTCTATTGTGGAGTCCCCGCGGCGAACTCGGCCTTCGCCGTGGCGCAGCGGGTGCTGGACGAACTGGACGAAGAAGCCGCGGGGGAGCAGAGGCCGACCGGACCGGGGTGACGATGCCAGAGCGCGTGCCAGACCGGGTGCCAGACCGGATGCCGGGCCGCGGCCGTCCGCCGAGCGTGGCGGGCAAGGTGATGGCGATCCTGGACGCGTTCGCGCTCGGCGGCGTCCGGCTCAACCTGAGCGAGATCTGCCGGCGCGCCGGGCTGCCGCTGGCCACCGGGCACCGCCTGGTCGGCGAGCTGGTGGCGGGCGGCTTCCTGGAACGGGTGCCGGACGGCACGTACCGCATCGGCACCCGGCTCTGGCGGATCGGCAGCCAGGCCCCGGCCGTCACCGGGCTGCGCGAGCTGGCCCTGCCGCACATGGAGGACCTGTACGAGGCCACGCACGACAACGTGCAACTGGCCGTGCTGCGCGACGGCCGGGCGCTGTTCGTGGAGCGGCTGCGCGGCACCCGGTCGGTGCCGACGGTCACACAGGTCGGCAACACCCTCCCGCTGCACACCACCGGCGTGGGCAAGGTGCTGCTGGCGTACGCGCCCGAGGACGTCCGAGAGGAGATCCTGGCCGCCGGCCTGCCCCGGCACGCGGCCCGCACCATCACCGATCCCGGCGAGCTGCGCCGCTGCCTGGAGCAAGTGCGCCGCAACGGGTTCGCGCTGACCCGGGACGAGATGACGACGGGGGCCGCTTCGGCGGCCGCGCCGGTGCGGGACGGCCGGGGCGCGGTCGTGGCGGCGCTGTCGCTGGTGTCCCGGACACGCAGCGCCGACATGCGCAGGCTGCTGCCGCCGCTGGCCACCGCGGCCCGCGCGCTGTCCAGGGACGTCGCCGTGCACTGGCGCGGCGGCTCGGGCGGGGAGCCGGGGCCCCGGCCCGACGACCTGCCTTCCGATGAACGGAAAGTCAGCCCCTGAGCCTGCGCCGATGCCCGCGAGGATCGTTCGGGACAAGCCCGGACCGGGAGCAGCTCGGGAGCAGGAGGAGGCACCATGCGCACCCAGGTCGCGATCGTGGGCGGAGGGCCGGCGGGACTGCTGCTGTCGCACCTCCTGCACCGGCAGGGCATCGCCTCGGTGGTGCTGGAGAGCCGCGACCGCCGGTACGTCGAGCACCGGCAGCGCGCCGGGATGCTGGAGCAGGGCACCACCGACGTGCTGCGCGGCAGCGGCGTGGGGGAGCGGCTCGACCGCGAGGGCCTGGTGCACCACGGGCTGGAGCTGCGGTTCGGCGGCACCGGGCACCGGATCCCGCTGACCGGGCTGACCGGCCGCACGGTGACCGTCTACGCCCAGACCGAGATCGTCAAGGATCTGGTCGCCCGCCGGCTGGCCGACGGCGGCGACGTCCGGTTCGAGGCGCGGGTCGTGGAGATCGACCCGGCGGCGGCCGGCGTCACCTACGTCCAGGACGGCCGCACCCGTACGCTCGAGTGCGACTACGTCGCCGGGTGCGACGGCTTCCACGGGGTGAGCCGGCCGGCGGTGCCGGGCCTGCGGACCTTCGTCCGGGACTATCCGTTCGCCTGGCTGGGCGTGCTGGCCGACGTGCCGCCGTCCACCGACGAGCTGATCTACGCCAACCACGACCGCGGCTTCGCCCTGCACAGCCTGCGCTCGTCCAAGGTCAGCCGGCTCTACCTCCAGGTGGCGCCGGACGAGGACCTGGCCGCCTGGCCGGACGCGCGGATCTGGAGCGAGCTGGCCGCCCGGTTCGCCACCGGCGACGGCTGGGAGCTGCGCGAGGGCCCGATCACCGACAGGGCGATCACCCCGATGCGCAGCTTCGTGGCCGAGCCGATGCGGCACGACCGGCTGTTCCTGGCCGGGGACGCCGCGCACATCGTCCCGCCGACCGGGGCCAAGGGCCTCAACCTCGCGGTGTCGGACGTGACCATGCTGGCCGCGGCGTTCACCGAGCGCTACGCCTCCGGCTCGGAGGCGCCGCTGGACGGCTACTCCGCGTCCTGCCTGCGCCGGGTGTGGCGGGCCGAGCACTTCTCGTACTGGATGACGACGCTGCTGCACGCCGACCCGGCGGCCGACGACTTCGCCCGCCGCCTCCAGCGCTCGCACCTGGAGTACGTGGTGTCCTCCGAGGCCGCCGCGACCTCGTTCGCGGAGAATTACGTGGGCCTTCCCGCGGCACCGTGACCTCGGGTTGACCCGATTCCCCTAATGTCGTGATCGCAGGGCGCGCCGGGCAGCGCGGCCCTGGAGCCGTGCCGCATCTTCGGGGGCACGCGATCACCTTGGAGCGGGGGCGGGATGAGCGAGGACGGGGCGCCGCTCGGCAGCCGGTACCGCTTGGACGAGCCGATCGGCGAAGGCGGCATGGGCGTGGTGTGGCGCGGCCACGACCATGCCAGTGGCGATGTGTACGCGATCAAGCTGCTGCGGCCGGAACTGGCCGGGGATCCGGCGGCGCTCACCCGGTTCGTGCGCGAACGCAACGCGCTGATCCGGCTGCGCCATCCGGGGATCGTCGCGGTGCACGACATGATCGTCGAGGGGGACCGGCTGGCGCTGGTCATGGACCTGGTCCGCGGTGAGGACCTGCGCGGCTACCGGCTGCGCCGCGGCGGGAAGCTGCCCCCCGTCGATTCCGCCTGGCTGATGGCGCAGATCTGCGCGGCGCTGGCCGCGGTGCACGGCGCGGACATGGTGCACCGCGACCTCAAGCCCGCCAACGTGCTGCTCGACCACGAGCGCCCCTCCTGGCCGGTGCGGCTGGCCGACTTCGGCATCTCCCGGGTCTTCGACGACACCACGGTCACCTCGGCGGGCCGGATCACCGGGACCCCCGCCTACCTGGCGCCCGAGACGCTGGAGGGGCATCCGTTCGGGCCCGCCGCCGACGTCTACGCGGCCGGGGTCACCCTGTACGAGCTGGTCGCGGGCCGGGTTCCTTTCCGCGGCGAGCATTTCGGCGCGGTGATGAACGCGCACCTGACCAAGGCACCCGAGCCGGTCGCGGGGCTGCCGGCGGCGCTGTGGTCGGTGATCGAGGGCTGCCTGGCCAAGGACCCCGGGGAGCGTCCGGACGCCGAGACGCTCGGCCACCGGCTGCTGGACTTCACCGAGACCGCCCGGACGGGGCGGCTCCTGCTGTCCCTGCCGGACGGACCGGCCGGCGGGCCGCGGCGGGCGGCGCCGTCCTCGCAGCCTTCGCTTCCGTCGCCCTCCAGCGGCACCGGGCCCGGCACCGGGCAGGGCGGCGTGCGGGACACGGACGAGAGCGCCGCCGAGGGCACCGAAGAGAGGTCGGGCGGGGCCAGGGACGCGGTGGGCGCGCCCGCGCCGTCCCGGCGGCGATGGCTCGTGGTGACGGCCGCCGTGGTGGCGGCGCTGGCCGTCGTCGGCGCGGCCGCCTTCGTCGCGTTCGCCTGACCGCCTTTTCCCGCGTTTCCCGCCCGGCCTTTCCGGTACGTCCGGGCACGCCTTCCTCCGCGCACTGGCCGAGAAGGCGGTCAGCTCCGGCACGCTGACCAGCCCGTTCAAGCTGGACGCCTTCCTGCGGGCGGCCAGCCGGTCGCTGGCCGTGGACTCCGGGACCGAGTTCGGCACGCTGCGGGCGCTGGCGACGCGGCTGGCGTCCCCCGGAAGCGCCGTGCTGACGGCCGTGCTGACCGCGTGCGGAGCCGCCGTCAAGCAGCCTGCACACCGGGCGACCTTTGCTTTTTCCCTCGGCCGAGCCCGCCGGACTGTGCGATGCTTTGCGGGTGAGTCGGGTTCGACGCGCCTCGGTCACAGGCGACCGGAGTGCCGGCGGCGGACGCGCGGCAGGGCCGGACGCGGCCGTCGCCGCGGCCATCGCGCACTACCTGGCGGGCGACCCGATCGACATGTCGGCGCTCGCGGCCGAACTGGGGGTCGGCCGCGCCACCCTCTACCGCTGGGTCGGCGGGCGCGAGCAGCTGCTCGGAACGGTCCTGGCGGAGATGACCGAGGCCACCTACCGGGTCGCGTTGCGCGAGGTGCGCGGCAGCGGCCCAGAGCGGCTGCTCGACGCGCTCGACCGGTTCATGCGGGCGGTGGTGGACGCCGCGCCGCTCAAGGCGTTCACCGAGCGCGAGCCGAGGCTGTTCGTCCGGCTGGCCACCACGCCGGGGCCGGTCGAGGAGCGCGCCATCGCGCTGCTCACCCGCGAGCTGCAGCGGGAGATCGACCGCGGCGCCCTGCGCGTGGCGCTGCCCACCCGCACCCTGGCGCAGGCGATCGTCCGGATCTCCGACTCCTTCATGTACGCGCACTACCTGGGCGGCGGCGAGCCGGAGATCGAGACCGCGCTGGAGGTCATCGAGTTGCTGCTGCGCCCGTCCGGCGACGCCGCCTGAGGCGGTTCGTGACACGGCCTGAGGCGGTTCAGCGCTGCCGCTCCCCTACCTGCTGGACGGCCCACTCCAGCCACTCGCGGCGCATCTGGGTGTAGCGCCGGCCGTATTCGAGCGCGACCCGGCCGTAGCTCGACAGGTTGCCGTCGTCCCAGGGGACCCTCCGCTCGACCCCGTCCAGTTCCTCCTCCCAGCCGCCCACGTGCTCGGCCTGCTTGCGCAGGTATGCGACGGCCTGCTCGGGCTCCAGCTGGCCGAGGAAGAAGACCCGCAGAAGCGCCTCGTCCCGGCGGACGTTGCGCGGCTCGGTCTCCAGCAGCCACTGCCGCAGCTCCGCCCGGCCGGCTTCGGTGATCCCGTACGCCTTGCGTCCGCGCGGCCCCTCCTCCAGGACCTCGATGAAGCCGTCGGCGGTCAGCTTGCCGAGCTCGCCGTAGATCTGGCTCTGGGTGCCCACCCACACGTTGGCGAGGGAGATCTCGAACGTCTTCAGCAGGTCGTAGCCGCTGGCGCGGTCAAGCTCGGCCAGCAGCCCCAGCACGGCATGGCGAAGGCTCATTTTCCGAAGTATATCTATCGATGATGACATGTCATTAGTGACATGTCAGAAGGTGAACGCGGAGCACTTACGGACGCCGTCCAATGCTGGTAGTACTGAATGCGTGAGCGAAATCCCCCGCCGTGCCGTGACGCGTGGTGCCAAGCTGGCCACGCTCCCCCTGGGATTCGCCGGGCGGACCGCGCTCGGCCTGGGCAAGCGCACCTTCGGACGGCCCGCCGAGACCGTGGCGCTGGAGGTCCAGCGGCGCACCGCCGACCAGCTCTTCCGGGTGCTCGGCGAGCTCAAGGGCGGCGCGATGAAGGTCGGCCAGCTGCTGTCGATCTTCGAGGCGGGGCTGCCCGAGGAGGTGGCGGGACCCTTCCGCGCCAGCCTCACCAGGCTGCAGGAGGCCGCGCCGCCGATGCCGGCGGTGACCGTGCACAAGGTCATGGCCGAGGGCCTGGGGAAGGAGTGGCGGGAGCGCTTCGCCGAGTTCGACGACCGGCCCGCCGCGGCGGCGTCCATCGGCCAGGTGCACAAGGCGGTCTGGCACGACGGCCGCACCGTCGCCGTCAAGGTGCAGTATCCGGGCGCCGGCAAGGCCCTGATGAGCGACTTCAACCAGATCTCCCGGCTCAGCCGGATGATCAACCCGCTGTTCCCCGGCGTCGAGGTCAAGCCCCTCGTGGCCGACCTCAAGCGGCGCCTGGAGAAGGAGCTCGACTACGACGACGAGGCCCGCGCCCAGGCCGCCTTCCACGCCGCCTACGCCGGCGACCCCGACTTCGCCGTTCCCGCCGTGGTGGCCCAGTCGGGCCACGTGCTGGTCACCGAGTGGCTGGACGGCACCCCGATGTCCAAGGTGATCGCCGACGGCCCGCAGGAGCTGCGCGACCGGGCGGGACTGCTGCTGTTCCGGTTCCTGCTGTCCGGCCCGGCGCGCTGCGAGATGATCCACATCGATCCGCATCCGGGCAACTTCCGGATGCTGGACGACGGCCGGCTCGGGGTCATGGACTTCGGCGGCGCCGCCCGCGTCCCGGCCGAGCTGCAGTGGTCGATCGGGCGGCTGCTGCGGATCGGCACGCTCGGCACCCCCGAGGAGATGGTCGAGGCGATGCGCGAGGAGGGCTTCCTGGCCCCCGAGGGCGAGGTCGACCCCGAGCAGCTGGCCGCGCTGGTGTCCGCGCACGCCTTCCCGTTCTCCACCGAGCGGTTCCGCTACACCCGCGAGTGGATGCGCCAGGAGACCGCCCGCGGCTTCGGCGTCGCCACCGACATGCGGCCCGGCGGGCTGGCCCGGCACCTGCGGGTGCCGCCGCAGTACATGGCCGTCACCCGCGCGCTGACCGGCTGCGGCGGCGTGCTGTGCCAGCTGGAGGCCGAGGGCGCCTTCCGCGCCGAGGCCGAGCGCTGGCTGCCCGGCTTCGCCGCGGGCGACGCCGACGGCGCCCTCCCCGGACCGGCCGAGGGCGAGGCCACCGCCTGAGCGGTGGCGATCGGCCGCCGTCAGGCCAGGGCCTTGGCCTCTTCCTCCTCCACCTGGCGGTTCCATTCGCGCTTGGACGACCGCCAGCCGTCCTCGTCCCGGCCGCGCCGCCAGTAGCCGGAGATCGACAGCCGCTCCATCGGCAGGCCGCGCTCGACCCGCAGATGGCGGCGCAGCCGCTTCACGAAGTTCGCCTCGCCGTGCACGAACGCGTGCACGTCCCCCTTGGGGAACTCCAGCCCCTGCACCGCAGGCACGAGGGCGTCGCCGACCTGGCCGCCGTCGCGGTGCAACCAGACGATCTCGGCGTCGCCCGGGGTGGGGAGGTCCTGCCGCTCCTCCGCTCCCGCGACCTCCAGCAGGACCCGGACCGGGGCGCCCTCCGGGACGCGTGCGAGCGAGGCCCCGATCGCCGGCAGCGCGCTCTCGTCGCCCACCAGCAGGTGCCAGTCCGCGTCCGGGCTGGGCGCGTACGCCCCGCCCGGCCCCATGAACCGCAGCACGTCGCCCGGCCGCGCGGCCGCGGCCCAGGGGCCGGCGAGGCCCTCGTCCCCGTGGTAGACGAAGTCGATGGTCAGCTCGACCGCCTCGGGGTCCCAGGCGCGCACGGTGTAGGTGCGGGTGGCGGGCCACTGCTCGCGCGGCAGCTCGGCGCGGATCGTCTCCATGTCGAACGGCTCGGGGTAGGTCACCCCCGGCTGCGGGAAGAGCAGCTTGACGTAGTGGTCGGTGTACTCTCCCGCGCCGAAGCCCGCCAGGGTCCCGCCGCCGAGCACCACCCGGATCATGTGCGGGGTCAGCCGCTCGGTGCGCAGCACCGTGCCGGTGTTCAGCGGACGCCTGCGCGCCGGCTCGTTCGCCATAGGTCCCTCCGATCACGCGTTATTAGGTAAGCCTAACCTCCCAGGGGGTGGTGTTGTCGAGATCCTCGATCTTGTTTCAGCCCCAGATCTCCGCCGCGGTCTCCACGATCAGGGCCAGCTTGGCCATCTGCTGGTCGTAGCTGAGCTCGTTGCCCTCGACGGTGGAGGAGAAGCCGCACTGGGGCGACAGGCACAGCCGCTCCACCGGCACGAACCGGCTCGCCTCCTCGATGCGGCGCTTGAGCTCGTCCTTGCTCTCCAGGACGGGGGTCTTGGTCGTGACCAGCCCGAGCACGACCGTCTTCCCCTCCGGCACGAACCGCAGCGGCTCGAACCCGCCCGAGCGCTCGTCGTCGAACTCCAGGAAGAACCCGTCCACCTGCAACTCCCCGAACAGCGCCTCGGCGACGAAGTCGTAGCCGCCCTGCGCCGTCCACGCGGAGCGGAAGTTGCCCCGGCACATGTGGGTGGTGACCCGCATGCCCTCCGGCCGCCCGGCCAGCGCGCCGTTGATCTGCTGGATGTAGCGCAGGTGCAGGTGGTCGGCGTCGTCCCCGCGCGCATTGATCATCGCGCGCTGCTCGGGGTCGTTGAGGTAGGCCAGGCTGGTGTCGTCGAACTGCAGGTAGCGGCAGCCGAGCTCGCCGACCCGGCGGACCTGCTCGGCGTACGCGGCGGCCAGGTCCGACCAGAACTCCTCGACGTCCGGATAGACCGAGGTGTCGATCGAGGCCGGGCCGCCCCGGTAGTGGACCATGTTGGGGGAGGGGATCGTCAGCTTCGGCGTGACGCCCGTCCCCTCGGTCAGGTCGCGCAGGTAGGCGAAGTCGTCGGCGAAGACGGTCTCCTCGAGCCGGATCCGGTCGTGCACCCGCAGCGCCGCGCTGGTGAACTCGATGTCGCCCTTGCCGCTGTGGAACCGCACCTTGATCTTCTCGTCGGCGGGGCTGATCCCGCCCAGCCGGTAGATGAAGTCCATGTGCCACGAGGTGCGCCGGAACTCGCCGTCGGTGGCCGACCGCAGCCCGGCCGCGCGCTGGGCCGCCACCACCGAACGGACCGCCTCGTCCTCGGCCCGGCGCAGCTCCTCGTCCTTGATCTTGCCGTCCGCGTGGTCGGCGCGGGCGCTGAGCAGCTCCCGCGGCCGCAGGAGGCTCCCGACGTGGTCCGCCCGGAACGGCGGCGTGTCTCTCAGGGCCATGATGCTCCCTCTCGTTTCAAGCGGCTCCCGATGCCCGGGAGGACAACCGGGCCCGCACGGCCGGCACCAGGCCGCCGGGCATGAACAGCACGGCGGCGATGAGCAGCACCGAGTAGACCGCGTAGGACAGCACGCTCGGCGCGTAGCTCGGCATTCCCTCCATCGTGCCGACGTTGTTGAGCAGCTGGACCAGCAGGGTGATCGCGGTGGCGCCGGCCAGCGCGCCCCAGATCGTGCCCAGCCCCCCGACGACCGCCATCACCACGTACTCGATGGACAGCAGCACCGGGAACGAGCCGGGCGCGATGTAGCCCACGTAGTAGGCGTAGATGCCGCCGGCCAGCCCGGCGAACGCCGCCGACAGCGCGAACACCGCCAGCTTGGCGCGGCCCACGGCCACGCCCGCCGACTCGGCCGCGACCTCGCTGGTCGCCAGCGCGCGCAGGCCCCGTCCCTGCCGGGACTCGATCACGTTGCGGGCGATCAGCACCACCACCGCCACCGCGGCCCAGGTGATGAACGCGTACCCGCGGTCGCTCTCCAGCTCCGCCGAGCCCGCGCCCAGCCGCGGGATGCCCTGCAGGCCGATGCTGCCGCCGAGGAAGCCCAGCTCGCCCGCCAGCGACAGGAGGATGAGCTGGGTGGCCAGCGTCGCGAACGCCAGGTGGTGGCCGCGCAGCCGCAGCAGCGGGATCCCGATGACGACCGCGAACGCGGCGGCCACCAGCGGCGCCGCGGCCAGCCCGAGCAGCCGCGGCATCCCGTGCACGCTCGTCAGCCCGGCGGTGTAGCCGCCGATCGCGTAGAAGGCGGCCTGCCCGAGCGACACCTGCCCGGCGTACCCCATGAGCAGCGACACCCCGACGGTGACCATCGCGGCCAGGCCCAGCAGGATGAACACCGACAGCCGGCCCTCGCCGAGCGTGGCCGACAGCACCATGGTCAGCACGAACAGCCCCGCCAGGTGCGGCAGCCGGATCCCGGCCTCCTCACCCTGCCCGCGCAGCCGCGCCAGCAGGCCCGGCAGCCCTCCGCTCATGGGGTTTCCTCCTGCAGCGCGGGAGTGCGGACGGCCTGCCAGATCATGATGGCGAGCATCAGGCCCAGCGCGACCTCGATCTGGTAGGACGCCTTGCCGTACCCGGCCACCATCGCCTCCGCCACGCCCAGCACCAGCCCGCCGGCCAGCGCCGCGCCGGGGCGCAGCAGCCCGCCGAAGACGGCCGCGGCGAACCCGTTGACGATGAGCGTCACGTCCGAGTCGAACGAGATCGGCTGCAGCGGCGTCACCAGCACCCCGGCGATGCCGCCCAGCGCGCCGCCGAGCCCGAACGCCAGCAGCCCCATCCGCCGCACGTCGATGCCCACGATCCGGGCCGCGTACGGGTTGGACGCGCACGCGGTCAGCCCCTTGCCCGCGTAGGTGCGGCCGAAGAACAGCGCCAGCGCCGCGAACGTCACCGCCGTGACCGCGATGACCAGCAGGTACTGCTTCTGCACGGTCGCGCCCGCGATGGTGAACGACCCGCGCAGCCCGGGGAACGAGCGCGGCTGGTCGCCCCAGATCATCACCTCGACGGCGTAGGCGAGGATGCCGATGCCGAGCGTGATGATGAGCGAGGACAGCGGGGAGGTGCCGGGCCGGCCGATCGCCAATAGCCCGACCAGCAGCCCCGCCCCGACCGCGACCGCCACCGCGGCGATCTCCGCGACGCCGTGCGGCAGGCCGGCCTCCAGGAACGAGGACGCGCTCAGCCCCGCGACGACGGCGAACATGGCCTGGGCGAAGTTGACCACCCGGGTGACCCGGTGGATCGCCACCAGCCCGCTGCCGATCAGCGCGAACCCGCAGCCCACCGCGAGCCCGTTGATCAGGTAACTCAGAAAGTCACTCATGGGACTCCTGGATGGGGCCGCCGAGGTAGGCGCCCTCCACCTCGGGGCTGCGGGCCAGCTCGTCCGAGCGCCCCTCGGCGACGATCCGCCCGGCCTCCAGGACGTATGCGCGCGAGCACAGGTCGAAGGCCAGCCGGGCGTTCTGCTCGATCAGCAGCACGGCGGTGCCGTGCTCGGCGTTCAGCTCGCGCAGATGGCGGGCCAGATCGGCGATGACCAGCGGCGCCAGGCCCAGCGACAGCTCGTCCACCGCGATCACCTCGGGCCGGGCCATCAGCGCCCGGCCGACCGCGACCATCTGCTGCTCGCCGCCCGACAGGGTGCCGCCGCGCCGGTCCCGGAGCCGTTTCAGGCCGGGCAGCAGCTCGTACACCGCGGCGGTGTCGCGGTCCTTGACGCGCCAGGCGCCCAGCCGCAGGTTGTCCTCCACGGTCAGGTCCGGGAACAGCTGGCGGCCCTCGGGCACGTGCGCGAACCGGCCGGTGACCCGGACCGTTCCCGAGGCGGGCGGCACGATCCCCGACAGGGTGTCGACCAGCGTGGACTTCCCGGCGCCGTTGGGGCCGACCAGGGCGACCATCTCGCCCTCGCGCACGGTGAGCGACACCCGGTCCAGCGCGGTGGCCGACCCGTACCGGACGGTCAGCTCCTCGACCTCGATCACGTGGCGACCTCTTCGCCGAGGTAGGCGGCGATGACGCGCGGATCGGACCGGATCTCCTCGGGGGCGCCGTCGGCGATCACCCGGCCCAGGTCGAGCACCGTGATCCGGTCGGCCAGCCGGGTCACCATCGCCACATCGTGCTCCACCAGCATGATCGTCAGCCCGGCCCGGCGGAGCTCGGCGATGAGGTCGGCCAGCGCCTCCCGCTCGGCGGCGCGCAGCCCGGAGGCGGGCTCGTCCAGCAGCAGCAGCTCGGGCTCGGCGCACAGCGCGCGGGCCAGCTGCATCGAGCGCTGCTGGCCCAGCGGCAGCGACTCGGCCGGACGGTCCGCCCAGCCGGACAGGCCGACCCTGGCCAGCGCCGCGTCCGCCCTGGCGCGGATCAGCCGCTCCTCCCGGAAGTGCCCGGGCAGCCGCAGCGCGGCCGTCCAGAACCCGGCGCGGGTGCCGGCGTGCGCGCCGACCATGACGTTCTCGCGCACCGACATGCCGCGGAACACCCGGGCGGCCTGGAAGACGATCGCGATGCCCAGCGCCGCCCGGGAGTGCGCGGGCAGCCGCCCGAGCCGCCGGCCGCGCAGCGCGATCGTCCCCTGGTCGGGGCGCAGATGCCCGGCGATCAGGTTGAACAGCGTGGACTTGCCCGCGCCGTTGGGGCCGATGATGCCGCGCAGCTCGCGCTGGCCGACGGTCAGGTCGACGTCGCGGACGGCGTAGACGCCGCCGAAGTGGCGGGAGACCCCTTCGAGCCGGAGCACCCCCTCACCCGCCGCCGACGGTCTTGGCCAGCTGCTCCTTGGCCCAGTCGGTGGGGACGAACTGGCCGTTCTTGACGGTGTTGACCGAGATGTACTCGGGGGACAGGCCGGAGTGGTCGGTCGCGGAGTAGCGGAACCGGCCGTTGGGCGTGACCAGGTCCATGGTCTCCAGCGCCTTCTGGACCTTCGCGGCGTCGGTGCCGCCCGCCTTCTTGATCGCCTCGAACAGCAGCAGCGCCGCGCTGTAGCCGTCCTGCGCGAACTGCGGCGGGGCGTAGCCGTGCTTCCGCTTGTACGGCCCGGCCAGCTGGTCGATGATCTGCTTCTGCGGGCCGGCCGGCAGATGGTCGCCGACCACGCCGATCGCGCTCTGCACGGTGATGCCCTCGGCGGCCGCGCCCACCGGCTTCAGCCACAGCGTGCTGGCCTGGGACGCGGTGAGCATCAGCGGGATTCTGACACCGGACGCGACGTACTGCTTGGTGACCGTGACGCCGGGCGCGCCGGTGCCCCAGAACAGGAACGCCTGCGCCCCGGAGTCCTTGATCCGGGTGAAGATCGGGCTGAAGTCGCCGGTGGTGGTCTCGTACGACTCGTCCTTGACCACCCGCACCCCGTACTTGGGGGCGAGCTGGAGGGTGGACTCGTGCCCGGCCACCGAATAGCCGCTCTTGCTGTCGTGCGCCACCGCGATCTTGGTGATCTTCTCGTGCTGGAAGTACTGCAGGTAGCGCTCGGCGTACATGGCCGACAGCGCGGGGGTGACGAACACGTACGACTTGATCGGCTTGACCTGCTCGGTGGCGGGCGCCAGCGACAGGTAGGGGATCTTGTCGCGCTGCGCGATGGGCTCGGCGGCCAGCGCGGAGTTGGAGAACACCGGGCCGAGCACGGCGTCGACGTCGCGCTTGATCGCGTTGAGCGCGAGCACCGCCTGGTCGGGCTGGGTCTTGTCGTCCCGGAACACGATCTCGATCTTGCGGCCGAGCACCCCGCCCTTGGCGTTGAACTGCTCGACGGCCAGCTCCACCGCCTTCTTGTCCTCGGTGCCCAGCGGCGCGTAGTTGCCGGTGAGCGAGGTGATCAGCCCGACCTTGATCGGGCCGGAGCCGCCCCCGGAGGAGTCGCCGCAGGCGGCGGCGAGGGAGAGCAGGAGGGGGACGGAGACCAGCGCCACCGCGCGGAGCGGTGCCGCCCTCTCACGGGATCGGCGGGGGGCGGGACGTCGCACGGCTACCTCCGGGGAAGTGGCGCGGCTCACCGGGCGCCTCCTGAATCTAGGCACCCTCCCTACCCCGGTCAAGATTCTGCCCACGGTGCTCTGCACCTTCTCTCGGTCGGTCCGGACGTGGATTCGGGGGTGGATCCGGGCCTGCTCAGGGGTTGCCGAAGTCGGCGCGCAGCGGCTGCTTGAGCAGCTTGCCGGCACCGTTGCGGGGCAGTGCTCCGGTGAACACCACCGACTTGGGGATCTTGTAGGCGGCCAGCCGTCCGGCCAGTGCGGCCAGCAGGTCCTCGGCGGTCGGCGCGGAGCCGGGACGGGCCACCACGACGGCGCGGCCGACCTCGCCCCACTCGTCGTCGGGCACCCCGATGACCGCGCACTCCAGCACGTCGGGATGGGTGAGCAGGGCGTGTTCCACCTCGGCCGGGTAGACGTTCTCCCCGCCGGAGATGAACATGTCCTTGATCCGGTCGACGATGTGGGCGTACCCGTCCTCGTCGACCCGGGCCGCGTCGCCGCTGCGGAACCAGCCGTCGGTGAAAGCCGCGGCGCTCTCCGCCGGCAGCCCCCAGTAGCCGCGGAACACGTGCGGGCCGCGGACGACGACCTCGCCGATCTCGCCGGGCCCGGTGGGACGCAGCCCCGGCTCGTCCGGCGCGACCACTCGCACGTCGCTGAAGAAGTGCTGCACGCCCGCCGACCCGGCCTTGCTCTCGGCGTGCTCGGCGTCCAGGAACAGCACCCCGGGCGCGGCCTCGGTCATGCCGTACCCCTGCAGGAACGTCAGCCCGCGCTCGCCGTAGGCCGCGATGAGGGTGGGCGGCACGGGCGCGCCGCCGCAGGTGAGGATGCGCAGCGACGACAGATCCGCGCCCTCCCACCGGGGTGAGCGGGCGACCTGCTGGAACATCGTCGGCACCCCGAACATGAACGTGACCCGGTGCTTCTCGATCAGGTCGAAGGTGGCCTCGGGGTCGAACCCGGCGACCAGCACGCACCGGCCGCCCTTGAGCAGCACGGGCAGGGTGAGCATGTTCAGCCCGGCGGTATGGAACAGGGGCGCCGACACCAGCGCCACCTCGTCGGCGACCAGGTCGTGGTCGATGAGCACGTTGACCGCGTTCCAGATGATGTTGCCGTGGGTGAGCATGGCGCCCTTGGGGCGCCCGGAGGTACCGGACGTGTACATGATCATGCAGAGGTCGTCCGGGCCGACCGCCTCGTCGATCCGGTCGGCGGCGCCCCCGGCCAGCAGGTCCTCGTAGTCCTGGTGGTCCTGGTAGTCCTGGAAGTACTGTGCGCCCGCGCCGTCCACCGCGACGAAGGACCGGACCGGCGCCCCGGCGCGCAGCTCGTCCGCCAGCCCGGCGTGCGCGGGCCCGCAGACGAGCACCGAGGTGCCGGAGTCGGCGAGCTGGTAGGCGATCTCCGGCGCGGCCAGCCGGGTGTTCAGGGGAACGAACACCGCGCCCAGCGCCCCGGCGGCGAACAGCGTCTCCAGGAACGAGGGGTGGTTGGGGCCGAGGTAGGCGACCCGGTCGCCGCGCCGCACCCCGAGCGAGCGGAGACCGTGCGCCAGGCGGGTGACGCGTTCGTCAAGGTCGGCGTAGGCGAGGGTCCGGCCGTCGTGGACGAGGGCGGTGCGGCGGGGCGTCTTGCGGGCCCGGCGGGCGGGCCAGGAACCGAGTCCCTCGTTGTGCATCGGAGCTCCCTGGATCAACGATCAGGAGTCGGGGCGAAACGGGCTGAGACCGGTGTGCTGGGCGGGGCTGGAGTAGTGCGAAAATAGGCGGATTAATTGCAGCAGTCAATAATCTGCACAACATCGTTGCCACGCCCTTACCCTGACCGCATGGGAGCCGAATCCTTGGACCGTCCCGCCCCGTCCCCGCGGCCCCAGTCGCTGATGCTGACCTTTCTGGGAAACTACGTCCTGAGGCGCGACATCGCGGTGTTCTCCGGCAGTTTCATCGAGGTTTTCGGGCGCCTGGGGGTGGGCGAGCACGCGATCCGCTCGACCCTCACCCGGATGGCCGGCCGCGGGCTGCTGGCGCGTCACCGGCGGGGCCGCCGCATGCACTTCGGGCTCACCGGCCGCTCGGAGCGGATCCTGCTGGACGGCGAGGCGCGGGTGTGGCGGCGCGGCGCGGTCAACGACGACTGGGACGGCCGCTGGACCGTGCTGTCGTTCTCCATGCCGGAGTCGTGGCAGCGGCAGCGGCACGACCTGCGCTCCCGACTGGTCTGGGCGGGCTTCGGCCCGCTGGGCAACGGCATCTGGATCGCCCCGTCCCTGGTCGGGGTCGACCAGGTGATCGCGCCCGGCGGCGAGGACCTCGGCCTCACCGGACGGGTCAAGGTCTTCCACGGCACCGCCGAGGAGCCGACCGACGTGGGCGCGATGATCCGGGACGCGTTCGACCTCGACGGGCTGGCCGCCGGATACCGCGCGTTCCTGGACCGCTGGGACCGTCCCGAGCCGCTTCCCGGCGCGCCCGACGACCTGGCCCGCTTCCTGTGGATGATGACCGAGTGGCTCGGCCTGGTCCGGGTCGACCCGCGGCTGCCGGTCGAGCACCTGCCGGAAGAGTGGCCGGCGGTGCGCGCCCAGGAGGTGCTGCACCGGCTGCGCGAGCGGTACGAGCGCGGCGCCAGGGCCGTCGCCGACGAGGTCATCGAGTACGTCCCGGTGCCCTGCCCGCGGCTCGCGGCTCCGGAACGGGCAGGGGCGGCGCGGCCCGCGGCACGCGGGCCATCATGACCGCGGGACCCCCGGCCTTGAGGACGCGCGGGTGCGGGCCACTTCCGCGGCCACGGCGCGGAACGCGGCTTCGGTCTCGTCCTCGCCGATGATCGTCGCCAGCGTCGACTTCACGATGACCACCTCGCGCTTGGGGGAGACGTAGATGTGCTGCCCGGCCAGGCCGGTGGCCATGAAATCACCGTTCTCGCCCACCCACCAGTGCAGGCCGTAGTCCTTGTTGAAGGAGGCCGACGGCCGGGTGGACTCCCTCACCCACGACTCGGGTACGACCTGCCGCCCGTCGGCCCTGCCGCCGCGCAGGTAGAGCAGCCCGAACCGGGCGTAGTCGCGGTCGGTGGCGTAGTAGCAGCAGTAGCCCATGCTGTTGCCGTTGGAGTCGTTGCCCAGTTGGACGGTCGCCTCCATGCCGGCGGGCTGCCACAGCTTCTGCTCGACGTACCGGTGGTAGGGGACGCCGGTGGTCCGGCTGACCAGCCAGGCCAGCACGAAGGAGTTCATCGAGGTGTACTCGAACCGGCTGCCCGGCTTCCAGGCGCGCTTGCGGAGCTTGGCCATGGCCGGAAGCGGCGAGCCGAGGCTGGCGGCGACGTGCACGGGCGGCACGTCGAAGTACTCGTTCCAGGCGATGCCGGACGACATCCGCAGCAGGTCGCGGATGGACACGCCGTCGAAGCCGGACCCGGCCAGCTCCGGCAGGTACTTGGTGACCGGGTCGGCGATGGAGTCGATCGCACCCTCGCCCAGCGCGACGCCGACCGCGGCGGAGGTGAACGACTTGGCCACCGACCACGACTGGAAGCGGGTGTCGCGGTCGGCCAGCGAGTAGCGTTCGAAGACCACCTCCTGGCCGCGGGCGGCGTCGAGGACGACGAACCCCTGGGTGCCGGTCGTGGCGAGGAACTGTTCGAGCGTGCGCTTCCGCCCTTTGTGGGTGTAAGTGACGTTCAGCCTGCGCGGCGCGTCGCGCAGCACCACCGGGTGCCGGGACGGGTGAAGCATGTCGAAGCCCCGCGTCGCCTCCATGGTGGCCCTGGACGGCGGGGCGGGCGGCGGACCGGCCTGGACGGCGGGTGCGGTACTGAAGACCAGAGCCGTCGCGGCGGCGACGGCTCCGGCGGCGAGTGCTCTGCGGCGCAACGTGGACCTCCCGGGCATGATCATCAGTGCTGATGATCATGCCCAGGTCGCGCGCGGATGACTCCGGAGAGCGAAGGCGCGTGTGCGACGATCCGCGTGCCGGGTTCTGTGGCCGGGCACACGATCACCCGGTACGTTCGGGGCAGCGCCGCCCCGTGCCCGTGGAGGGAACACCGATGTCCGTGCTCGCCGAACTGCTCGCCGCCCTCGCCGACGGATCGGCGGAGGTGGTCGACCTGACCGCGCCGCTGTCGGAGTCGACGCCGATCCTCCAGCTGCCCGAGCCGTTCGCCAACACCGTGCCGTTCTCGCTGAGCGAGATCAGCCGCTACGACGACCGCGGTCCGGCCTGGTACTGGAACGACATCCGGACCGGCGAGCACGTGGGCACCCACTTCGACGCCCCGGTGCACTGGATCACCGGCCGCGACGGCGAGGACGTCTCGCAGGTCGCGCCGCGCCGCCTGGTGGCGCCCGCGGTGGTGCTGGACGCCTCCGCGCACGTGAGCGCCGACGACGACTTCCTGCTCCAGGTCGACCACGTGCGGGAGTGGGAGGAGCGGCACGGCCCGCTGCCCGAGGGCGGCTGGCTGCTCTACCGCACCGGCTGGGACGCCCGCGGCGCCGACCAGGACACCTTCCTCAACGCCGACGAGAACGGCCCGCACACGCCGGGGATCTCCGCCGAATGCGCGCGCTGGCTGGCGCAGGAGACGCCGATCATCGGGCTGGGGGTGGAGACCGTGGGCACCGACGCGGGCGCCGCGCACTCCTTCGAGCCGCCCTTCCCGTGCCACTCCTACTTCCTGGGCGCGGGCAAGTACGGCCTCACCCAGCTGCGCAACCTCGACGCGCTGCCGGTGCGCGGTGCGGTCCTGGTCGCCGCCCCGCTGCCCATCGTCGGCGGCTCCGGCAGCCCCGCCCGCGTCCTGGCGCTGGTGGAACGATGACGGAGCGGGCGACCACCGTCGCCGAGGCGGTGGGCGCCGCGCTCGTCCGGCTCGGCGCGGACACCGTCTTCGGCGTGGTCGGCAGCGGCAACTTCCACGTCACCAACGCCCTGATCGCCGGGGGCGCGCGGTTCGTCGCGGCCCGGCACGAGGGCGGCGCCGCCACGATGGCCGACGCGTACGCGCGGGTCTCCGGCGGGCTCGGCGTGCTGTCGGTCCACCAGGGACCGGGGCTGACCAACGCGCTCACCGGGATCACCGAGGCGGCCAAGAGCCGCACGCCGCTGCTGGTGCTGACCGGCGAGGTCGCCGCGGGGGCGGTGCGCTCCAACTTCCGCGTCGACCAGGCGGCCCTGGCCGCGGGGGTCGGCGCGGTCCCCGAACGGGTGCACTCGCCGCGCACCGCGCTGGCCGACGTCGCCCGCGCCTGCCGCACGGCCGTGGCCGAGCGCCGCACCGTGGTCCTCGGCCTCCCGCTGGACGTCCAGGCCGCCGCCTACACCGGCGCGGAGGCGGTGGACCGTCCCGTGCCCCGCCCGGCGGTGCGCTCCACGCCCGCCGCCGCGCCGCCGCGGGACGTCTTCGCTTCTCCCGCGCGGGTGCCGTTCCTGCCGGTGCCGTCGCCCGCCGCGATCTCGCGGCTGGCCGACGCGCTGGCCGCGGCCGAGCGCCCGGTGTTCATCGCCGGGCGCGGCGCCCGGCTCAGCGGCGCCCGGGAACCGCTGCGGGCCCTGGCCGAACGCTGCGGCGCGCTGCTGGCCACCTCGGCGGTCGCCCGCGGGATGTTCCTCGGCGACCCCTACGACCTGGACGTCAGCGGCGGGTTCGCCACCCCGGCCGCCGCCGAGCTGATCGCCGGGGCGGACCTGCTGGTCGGCTGGGGCGCGTCGCTGAACATGTGGACGCTGAGGCACGGCGCCCTGGTCGGGAAGGGCGCCACGGTCGTCCAGGTCGACCTGGACCCGCAGGCGCTCGGCGCGCACCGCACCGTCGACCTCAGCCTGATCGGGGACGTGGCCGAGACCGCCCGCGCCGCCGCGGCCGAGCTGGAGGCCCGCGACCACGCCTCCCCGGGCTACCGCTCGTCCGGCCTGGCGGAGCGGCTGTCGCGCGAGCGCCGCTGGCGCGACCACCCCTACGACGACGACTCCGACGGGTCCCGGCTCGACCCGCGCACGCTGTCGATCGCCCTGGACGACCTGCTGCCCGCCGAGCGCACCGTCGCCGTCGACTCCGGCAACTTCATGGGCTATCCCGCGATGTTCCTGGACGTCCCGGACGCCGACGGGCTGGTGTTCACCCAGGCGTTCCAGTCGGTCGGGCTCGGCCTGGCCACCGCGATCGGCGCGGCGCTGGCCCGTCCCGACCGGCTCACCGTGGCCGCGCTCGGCGACGGCGGCGCGCTGATGTCGATCGCCGAGCTGGAGACCGCGGTGCGCCTGGGCCTGGGCCTGCTGGTGGTGGTCTACGACGACGAGGCCTACGGCGCGGAGGTGCACCACTTCGGCCCGGACGGCCACCCGCTCGGCACCGTCACCTTCCCGCCCGCCGATCTCGCCGCGATCGGGCAGGGCTTCGGCTGCCGGGCGGTCACCGTCCGCAAGCGCGAGGACCTGGGCGCGGTGGCCGACTGGCTGGCCGGGCCGCGCGACCGTCCGATGGTGGTGGACGCCAAGGTGACGTCCGGCGCCCCGTCATGGTGGCTGGAAGAGGCGTTCCGCGGCCACTAGCCGCCTATCACGGCAGGTGACCTAGTATCACCGGCGGCACGCTGATCGCGGGCCACCGAGGAGAGACGATGACCGACTTCACCGAACTGCCCGATCTGGCCGCGCGAAACCTGGGCGGCGGCGTCGTCGCCGCCAATGACGAGTTCTTCGCCGAACGGGAGAACCTGATCAAGCCCGAGCCCGCGGTGTTCACCCCGCACACCTTCGGGCACAAGGGCCAGGTGTACGACGGCTGGGAGACGCGCCGCCGCCGGGACCACGGCCACGACTGGGCGACCGTCCGGCTGGGCACGCCGGGCGTCATCCGCGGTGTGGTGGTGGACACCGCGTTCTTCACCGGCAACTACCCGGAGGCGTGCTCGGTGGAGGCCGCCTCGGTCGCCGGCTACCCCTCGCCCGAGGAGCTGGCCGCGGCCGACTGGGTCGAGGTCGTGCCGCGTTCACCGCTCGCGGGCGACACGCGCAACGTGTTCGCGGCGACGTCCGGGCAGCGGTTCACCCACGTGAGGCTGAACATCTTCCCGGACGGGGGTGTCGCGCGGCTCCGGGTGCACGGCGAGGTGCTGCCAGACCCGCGGTGGTTCGCCGGGATCCCGCTGGACCTGGCCGCGCTGCAGAACGGCGGTGTGGTGACCGACTGCTCGAACAGGTTCTACTCGGCCCCCAACAACCTGCTGCTGCCCGGCCAGGCCCGGGTCATGGGCGAGGGCTGGGAGACCGCGCGCCGCCGCGGCGGCGGCAACGACTGGGTCAACGTGCGGCTGGTCGAAGAGGGCATCGTTCGCCAGGTGGAGATCGACACGACGCACTTCAAGGGCAACGCACCCGGCTGGTTCCGGTTGACCGGCGACGGCGGCACGGAGTTGCTGCCGCGGACCCGGTTGCAGCCCGACACCCGGCACGTGTACCGGGTGCCGCCCACCGCGCCGGTGCGCGAGATCCGGGTCGACGTCTACCCCGACGGCGGATTCGCCCGGCTGCGCGTCTACGGGGACCTGACCGCCGGCGGGCGGGAGAGGGTCGGGCTGCGCTGGTACGACGCACTGCCGGCCACGCGCGCGGCGGCCGTGCTGACCGAGGACGCGGGGCTGGCCCAGGCCGCCGCCCTGCGCGTGGCCGCCGCCCGCCCGCTGCTGGACGGCGCGGGGGTCGAGCGCGCGCTCGCCGCGGCCGGTGTCGACGACGACACGGCGATCGCGGTACGCACGCTGCTCACGGGACGCTGACAGGTCGAGCCACGCCCCAGGTGGGTGGGCGGCCCTGCCGCGACGGCGCCGCCCACCGCTACCTGCGGTCACTCTCCGGGCACCGAGTGTGGCCCTGTCCATCGGGTCCGCAAAAAGATCGTCACGGTCCGCTAGGAAGGCGACGCCGTGGGGCATGTTCCCGGAGGTGAGCGCACCTTCGCGGGGGCCGGGGACGCCACACCGTACCTGACCCTTTCTCGGCGCGTTCCGACGCCATCCGGCCGTGAGATCGGCCGGACCGCCGAGGAGGAGAGATGGCGGAACGACTGGGATTTCCTCCGCTGGTCCGTGAGATGGCCGCGGAGTTCGCCGGCACGATGATCCTCATCCTGTTCGGGGTCGGAGTGGTCGCGCAGGTCGTGGCCGGAGAGCTCGGCGACCACGACAGCATCGCCTGGGCGTGGGGCATCGGCGTCACGATGGGGGTGTACGTCGCCGCCCGGCTCAGCGGCGGCCATATCAACCCCGCCGTGACCCTCGCGCTGGCGGCGTACAAACGGCTGCCCTGGGTCAAGGTGGCCCCGTACATCCTGGCGCAGTTCGCCGGGGCGTTCGTGGCGGCGCTGATCGTGCGCTGGAACTACACCGAGGTGCTGGCCAAGGCCGACCCCGGGCACACGCTCAAGACCCAGGGCGTCTTCACCACCCTGCCGGGCAACGGCGTGCTGCCGGTGAGCATGTGGGGCGGGTTCCGCGACCAGATCATCGGCACCGCGATCCTGCTGTTCGTCGTGATGGCCCTCACCGACCTGCGCAACAACCCGCCGCTGGCCAACCTCACCCCGATCGTGATCGGCCTGCTGGTGGTGGGGATCGGGATGGCGTGGGGGACCAACGCCGGCTACGCGATCAACCCGGCCCGCGACTTCGGCCCGCGGCTGGCCCAGTACCTCACCGGCTACGACAGCGCGTGGCGGGACCAGTACGGCGATCCCTATTACTGGGTGCCGATCGCGGGGCCGCTGATCGGCGGCGTGATCGGCGCGGGCCTCTACCTGCTCCTGGTCGGCCGCCACCTGCCGCCGGAGGAGGCGGCGGGCCCCGAAGACGAGCACAAGCCGGAATACGACCCGGCCTCCTGACCCGACCCGGCAGAAAGGGGTGGCCCGATGCCCGACTTCGTCGCAGCGCTCGACCAGGGCACGACCAGCACCCGGTTCATGATCTTCGATCACGGCGGCAACGAGATCGCCCGGCACCAGCTGGAGCACGAGCAGATCCTGCCGCAGGCGGGGTGGGTGGAGCACAACCCCACCGAGATCTGGGAGCGGACCCGCGCCGTCATCCAGACCACCCTCAACCAGGCGAACCTGCACCACCACGACCTGGCCGCACTGGGCATCACCAACCAGCGCGAGACCACGGTCGTGTGGAACCGGAGCACCGGCCGGCCGTACTACAACGCGATCGTGTGGCAGGACACCCGCACCGACCGGATCGCCG
The DNA here is from genome assembly GCF_039532545.1 of Actinomadura vinacea. Classification (NCBI taxonomy): domain Bacteria; kingdom Bacillati; phylum Actinomycetota; class Actinomycetes; order Streptosporangiales; family Thermomonosporaceae; genus Actinomadura; species Actinomadura vinacea. The sequence goes on from NZ_BAAARW010000002.1 coordinate 552,753, forward strand.
CCGCGCTGGAGCGGGACGGGCGCGGCCTCATCATCCGGCACCGGGCCGGCCTGCCGCCGGCCACCTACTTCTCCGGCGGGAAGATCCAGTGGATCCTGGAGAACGTCGAGGGCGTCCGGGAGGCCGCCGAGCGCGGCGAGGCGCTCTTCGGCAACATCGACACCTGGGTGCTGTGGAACCTGACCGGCGGCGTCGACGGCGGCGTGCACGTCACCGACGTCACCAACGCCAGCCGCACCATGCTGATGCACCTGGAGACCCTGGACTGGGACGACCAGCTGCTGTCGTTCTTCGGCATCCCGCGCGCCATGCTGCCGGAGATCAGGCCGTCGTCGGCGCCCGACCCGTACGGGGTGACCCGGGCGTCCGGGCCGCTGCGCGGCGAGGTGCCGCTGTCCGGCGACCTGGGCGACCAGCAGGCCGCCACCGTGGGCCAGGTGTGCTTCGCGCCCGGCGAGGCCAAGAACACCTACGGGACGGGCAACTTCCTGCTGCTCAACACCGGCACCGAGCTGGTGCGGTCCAAGGCCGGGATGCTGACCACCGTCTGCTACCGGTTCGGCGACCAGGATCCGGTGTACGCGCTGGAGGGCTCGATCGCCGTGACGGGGTCGGCGGTGCAGTGGCTGCGCGACCAGCTGGGGATCATCTCGGGCGCGGCGCAGAGCGAGACGCTGGCGCGCGAGGTCGACGACAACGGCGGCGTGTACTTCGTGCCGGCGTTCTCGGGGCTGTTCGCGCCGTACTG
>NZ_BAAARW010000003.1:0-328687 GCF_039532545.1 Actinomadura vinacea
TGCGCGACACCGACGAGGACGTCTTCCGCGCCGCGGAGGAGCTCGGCATCGACCTGTCCCGGCGCCCCAACGAAGGCGCGATGAACGTCGACGACATCTGAGGAACGACGGCCCGGCCCGAGAACCGTCCGCTGCGATGAGCGGCGGACGCTCGGGCCGGGCCGGGCTCCACCTGCTTCGGCGACGCCGGGCGCACCGGCATCCGCTGGGGCGTCTGGCCACCGTCGATGCCTCCGGGCAGCGGCCCTCGCCGTCGACGACCTGTCGTCGGCCTGCGGAATCGAGATCCGCGGCACTGCCGCGCTGAGCACCGGCTCCCACCAGCTCGGCAAGCACTTCAAGTTGGAACTCGACGCCTGAGCCTGCGCCGCATGCCTGAACAAAACGAAGCGGCACCCCGGTACGAAAGGCAACTCGTGGGTGCCGGTTCCGATTCAGGCTCATGTCCGAGCACCGGCGACAGCCCGACCCAGCCGAATCACCCCACGTTCGGCCGCCCGCGCAGATGGCGAGCTGCGAACGCGGTGGGCTGAGCAGATGAAGCGGGACAGGATCGCCGACGAGGCGCGGTGGCCAGATCAGCGTCTGGGGGTCACGGAACCGGTGTGGTGACGCTTGACCGTAAGGGGCCGCAGCAGCGGTTTGCCAGCCGTTAGAGGGTGGAGATCGCCTTTGTGGTCAGTTGCTGGGCGATGGCTGGTTGGCGGTTCTGGTCGTGTTGCGGTGTGCCTGGGCCCTTGTAGCCGATGCGGGCGAAGACCGGGCCTTTGAAGAGCATGACGCCCGAGTCCATGGGGGCCTTGTAAGCGCATGCCTTTGAGCGGCCGGCGCGGGGGATGGTGAGGGTGGTGTGGCACTCCCAGGTCTGCGCGGATCGGTAAAAGTCGGCCTCGGCGGTTTTGGTGTCGTTGGGGTCGTAGACCTTGGCGTCGACGGTCAGGGAGTCGGTCTTGTTGCGGCCGGTCCAGTAGCAGCCGGCGTAGTTGTAGGCCTGATCGTTGCTGATGATGCTGGGTTCGCCGGCGCGGTCGCCGACCAGGGACTCTGCCAGGGACGGGTCGACGAGGGCGCATGCGTCCAATGATCTCCTCGTGCCTCCGCCGCAGGAAGTAATGGGCAGCAGGCCGACGAGCACGGAGATCACCAGGAATGACCGCATAGAGCCTTCAGGAACGAGGGGTCGGGCTCATGAGCGTATCGCTCTGATGTCGCGGCAGTCGATTTATGCGCTGTTTGTTGCGATCCCGATTTGCTGAAATTGGGAAATATTGGCAGTTGTCCAGGTTTTGAAGGTTCGGGGTGGGTTGGTGGTGATTTGTTCTACCGTGCGGAGGACTTCCGCAGGGGTGTTGACGGCGGCGGCATACATGCTCAGGAGGGCGTCGACGACTTCAGCGGGAGCGAAGCCGCCGGTCATGGCCTCTCGGGCGGCTTCGGGGGATATTTCTTCGTAGCGGACGGGACGGCCAAGTGTTTCGCCGATGATTCTGGCCTGGTCGGCGTTGGTGAGGGACTCGGGGCCGGTCAGCAGCGGTTTCGTGCCGATGTGGGCGTCGGTGGTCAGGGCCTTGGCGGCCACGGCGGCGATGTCGCGTTCGTCGATGGGGGCGGTGTGCGCGTCGGCGTACGGGCCGCGGACGACGCCGTCGGCGCGGATCTGGTCGGCCCACTGGAGGGTGTTGGCGGCGAACGCGCCCGGCCGGAGGAAGGTCCATTCGAGGCCGGACGCCTCGATCTGGTTCTCGAACTCCAGGTGGTGCGCGCCGATGGGGTTGGGCGGGGCGGCCGCGGCCAGCGACGACAGCAGGACGACGCGGCGGACGCGGTTCTCGACGGCCCGGGTCAGGAGGTCGCCGAGGCCGTTCCAGAACACGGCCGGATTCATGAAGATCGACGTCACGCCGTTCAGGGGCAGGTCTTCGGTGCGGGCGACCTCGACCTCGGGTGGAAGGCCGGCGGTGGCGGGGGTGCGGGTGAGCGCGCGGACCTTGTGGCCGGCGCGGGCGAGTTCGTGGACGAGTGGGCGGCCCACGGCGCCGGTGGCGCCGGTGATGAGGATCATGAGATCCATCTTCATCTGAACGGTTGAACTTGTCAAACGAATGGATGAGTCAGCTCGCGGACACCTTTCGACAGGTTGCGGGCCGAGGCGCGTGCGCTGGCCCGTTTCAGTCATCCGCACGTTGTCACCCTGTACGACGCCGTACGTGAGAAGGGCACGTCCTGGCTTGTCCTGGAGTACGTGCCGAGCGGCAGCCTCGACAGGTGGCCGACCATCGAACCCGCGCTTGCCGCGCGTATCGGGGCGCAGATAGCGGACGCGTTGGCGGCGCTGCATGCCGAGGGCATCGTCCACTGCGACATCAAGCCGGGCAACATCGTCATCACCGAGAACGGGTCGGCCAAGCTGACCGACTTCGGTGCCGCCTACCGGGTCGAGGGCAGGGAGACGATCACCCCGAACGCAGGGATCGGTTACACGCGCGCTTTCGCCGCGCCGGAGGTCGTGCGGCGGCGTCCCGAGCCGGCGTCGGACGTGTTCTCGCTCGGCGCGACGGTCTACGCGCTGGTGGTGGGCGAGCCTCCGCGCCAGGGCGACGGCGATCGCTTTGCCGACGTGGGGCCGCTGGGCGAGGTGCTGGAGGCCATGCTCCGCCCAAGCCGGAGTCCCTCATCCGCGATCCCCGGATCGCCGACCCGTGCGCCCTCACCGAGCCCGCCGCGCTCCGCCGTTCCGGCCAGACCGAGCTCGACCGCGACTACGGCAACTTCGACCGCTGCGACGTGCTCGTGTACTCGGGCAAGGACCGCGTCGTTGACGTGAAGGTCGAGCTCAACAACGCGTCCGAGCCGGAGACGGCGGCACCGGCGAAGAGCGTCGGCACGGTCCGGCTCTTCGAGGATCCCGCGGAGAGCGACGAGTGCAACCGCACGCTGATCCTGACGACCGACCCCGGCACCAACGTCACGGTGACCGCGCGGCAGACCGAGGACGGCAAGGCGCCGCTCTGCGAGATCGCCGACGTCGCCGCCGCCGGTGCGATGGGCGTGCTGAACAAGGGGCCGATCGCGCGGCGTTCGCCGCCGTTCCCGGCGCGCTCGCTGGCGCATCGGAACGCCTGCGCGCTGCTCGGCGCCGACGCGCTCGACATCGTCCCCGGGATCGATGCCGGCGACCCGGACGTCGGGTTCGGCGGGTGGGACTGCGAGTGGCACAGCACCACCCGCGACCTCGACATCGAACTGCGTTTCGACCGGGACCAGCCCCTGACCGCGGCCGACGGCAACCCGACCAGGCTGCGCGGCTACCGCACGTTCATCGAGGCCGAGGGGGACGGCGAGGAGACCTGCCTGGTCAGGACGGTCGTCCGCGAATACGTCGACCAGAAGGGCCGGACCGCGATCGAGATGCTGTACCTGGTCGTGTCCGGAGAGCAGCCCGCCGACCGGCTCTGCTCGATGGGGACCCGGCTCGCCGATTCGGCCGCCGCCGCGCTCCCCTAGGAACGTTCCTGTTCACGTAAATGACAGGTTTCGCCGCTGTATGTGATCGTTATGATGCCTGGCCGGGACAAACCAGAGCATGACGACCACAGGGGTGAGACAGTGACGGATTCGGAGCAGGCGCCCGCGAAGCAGGGGCAGCGCCCTGCCGGGCAGAGCGGCGAGCGTCAGTGGGGCAGGGTACTGGGCGCGCTGGCGGGAGGGGCCTTGATGCTCTTCATGGGCTGGGGCTTCTTCGACGACAACTACCGGCAACCCCAGAGCGCCCTCAAGGAAGGCGTGCCAGGGGTGTACACCCTGGGCCACTGCACCAAGTCCAGGGGGAAGAGCTACTGCGGCGGCTCCTGGCGTTCCAACGACGGACGGGTCGTACGGGACCAGGTCGAGCTTCCCAACAAGAACGACGCCTCGGGTCTGAAGGAAGGGCAGACATTCCCCGCACACATCCGGGTCAGGGAGAGCGGAATCGAGCCGTTCGCACGTTCCGATGACGAGGGCCGCTCCAACATCACGCAGAAGGGGATCAGCGCGGCCGGGGTCGGCGTGATCGGCCTGATGCTGGTGGGCTTCGCCGGCCGCGGTGCCGTCCTTCGCCGGGACGCGAAGGCGTGGGGAGCGGTGGGCGTCCCGCTTTGGCTGGGCGTTGCCGCGGGCATCGTGATCTACGTGGTCTGGGCCGTCATGGGCGGTGGTTTCTGGGCTTGACGGCGGGGAGGCCGGCGCGGTTCACAGCGAGTGAGGGAGCTCGCGGCAGAGTGTCACACCCATCCCGTACGTTGCTCGCCATGGAGGAACAGCTCTCGGACATGCCGGACACCTGGCTGGCGCGGGCGCACCCGCGGCACGGCGGGCGGCACGTCCCGAAGGTCGAGATCGACGGCTCGGCGTCACGCCGGCTCGCCGAAGGGGTCGAGAAGGAATCGCACCGCGTCCAGAAGGCACTGGGGGCCAGCGGCGATCCTGGCATGATCGAGAGGACCCGCCGCTACCTGGACGGCCACGCCGATCCGGTGGGGGCCGCCGCGGTCGCGCTGCTCATGGTCACGAACCCGCTGGGCCGCCGCGGGTTCGTGCCGAGCTGGGTGGTGGACGCCTGGGCCGCCGACCACGGGGTCGCCTTCGCGGCGTGCGCCACCGCGGAACTCGACGAGGTCGAGGTCGTCAAGACGGGCGGCGGGGAAACTCCGATCATTCATTACCGGGACGGCGGCCTGCGTCTCCGAGGCAAAGACTGCCTGCTCCGCGCCCGCGCGCTCCTGGCGGCGGCCGGCGCGGGAGAGTACCGCGAAGCCGTCGAGGGTCTGGCGCGCCATCGCAGGTCACCGGGGCAGCGGCTGGAAACGGCCTACCTGGCGCCCACCCGGCTCGACTGGGTGGAGCACTGCTGCACCGATCCCGTGATCACCGGCCGCGACGCGCGCATGCACCATTGGATGCTGATCTGCGCGGTGAGCACGCCCGTCCACGCCGACCTGCTGGAACGCAATTTCAGCCCGAACAGGTACGTCTTGGCCGACGACAACATCGCCACGATGGTCGACGCGCTCGGCGAGGCGGCCGTCCCGCTGCTGACGAAGTGGATGCACGGCTGCGAGGTGGACACGGTCAAGATCCTCCTCCGCGGCCTGGCCGCCGTGCCGTCGGACGAGGCGGTCCAGGTCCTGGTCGACCGGGTCGGCGACAAGCACGCCCAGCCCGCGCTGATCGAGGCGATGCGGCGGTTCCCGGTGCGGGCGCTGCGGCTGCTGGGGCCGGTCGCCGCCGGTGCGAGCCGTCCCGCCGAGGTGGCCGCCGACATGTTGCGCGGTCACCTGCGCGCCCATCGCGACCTGGCCGTGTCCGCGCTGCCCGGCCTCCCCGACGAGGCCCGCAAGGTCATCGAGCCGATGCTGGACGCCATGGCCACCGACCTCGTTCCGGACGCGCCCGCCGACGCGCTGCCGAAGCTGCTGGTCGAGCCGCCGTGGACGGCCCGCCGCAAGAAGGCCAAGCCGGTCGTCATCACAGGCTTGACGGCGCCCAGCACCACGTCGATCGTCTGGGCGCCCGGTGAACGCGACCGGTGGGCGAACCTGTACAACACCCCGAGATTCGATGCGGACGACCCGGACGAGGTCATCGCGCGGTTCCGCCGGATGGGATCCTATGAGGTGGTCAACAGGCTCGCCGGAGGCCCCGAAGACGTGGCCCGGTGGCTGCTGGAACGCTGGAAGCCCGACCCGCGCTACCTCCACCCTGACTACTACGCGACGCGGGCCGTCCTCGCGAGGTTCGAGTACGACGCGCTCCATCTCGTCTCGGAGGTGCTCAACGCGCACAAGTCCGAATGCGGCGACCTGCTGCTGCCGTACCTGAGCGCGGAGACGGCGGCGCTCGCGGCCCGCTGGCTCGCCCGGGTGCGGCGGCAGCGCAAGGTCGCGCTGGCCTGGTTCGACCGGCACGGCCTCGAAGCCGTCCCGTTCCTGGTGCCCGCGGCCCTGGCCAAGCCCGGCGCGGCCCGGGGCGACGCGGAGGCGGCGCTGCGGCTGCTGGCGTCCCGGCATGGCGCCGCACCGATCGTCGAAGCCGCCCGGGCGCACGGCGACCAGGCCGCGGACGCGATCGCCGCGATGCTGGACACCGACCCGCTCGACGCCCTCCCGCCCCGGATGCCCAAGCTCGGCGCGTGGGCCGACCCCGGGCTGCTCCCCCAGGTGCTGCTGCGCGGCCGTGACCGCGCCCTGCCCGCCGAGGCCGCGGGGCACCTGCTCACCATGCTGGCGATCTCCAAGCCGGACGAGGTGTACCCGGGCGTGTACGCCGTCCGCGACCTGTGCGACCCGGAGTCGCTGGCCGGGTTCGCGTGGGAGGTCTTCCGCCGCTGGGACACCCACGGCGCCCAGTCCAGCGACGGCTGGGCGCTCACCCAGCTAGGCATGCTCGGCGACGACGGGACGGTGCGGCGCCTGTCGCCGCTGCTCCGTGCCTGGGCGACCGAGAAACGGACCCCGAGAATGGCCGCCGGCCTGGACGTCCTGGCCGCGATCGGCTCCGACGTCGCCCTCGTGCACCTGAACGGCATCGCGCTGTCGGCGCGTTCCGCGGCGCTGAAAAAACAGGCCCGCGAGCGTCTCGGCCAGGTCGCCGCCGACCTGGAACTGACCCCCGAGCAACTCGACGACCGCCTGGCCCCCGCCTTCGGCTTGGACGACGACGGCGGCATGACCCTCGACTACGGGCCGCGCCGCTTCAGGGTCGGCTTCGACGAGCAGCTCAAGCCGTACGTCATCGACCCCGACGGCAAGCCGCGCAAGGCGCTGCCCAAGCCGTCCGCGTCCGACGACCCGGAGCTCGGGCCCGCCGCCCACAAGCGGTTCGCCGCGCTGAAGAAGGACGTGGCCACGGTGGCGGCCGACCAGATCCGCCGCCTGGAACGCGCGCTGGCAGACCAGCGCCGCTGGCCGGCCGCCGAGTTCCGCGCGTTCGTCGTGGAGCACCCGCTGGTCTGGCACCTGGCCCGGCGCCTGGTGTGGACCGGCGAGGCGGAGGGACGGACCTTCACCTTCCGCATCGCCGAAGACCGCACCTTCGCCGACGTCACCGACGACGCGGTCACCCTCCCCGCCGAGGCCGAAGTCGTGATCGCCCATCCCGTCCACCTGGGGGAAGAGCTGGCGGCATGGTCGGACGTGTTCGCCGACTACGAGATCATCCAGCCGTTCCCCCAGCTCGGCCGCCGTGTCCACGCCCTCACCGACGAGGAGGGCGCCGGCGACCGCCTGGCGCGCTTCGAGGGCCTGGAGGTGCCCGGGGGCAAGCTCCTGGGCCTGCGCAACCGCGCCTGGGACGCGAGCGAGGCCGAGTACGGCAGCATCGACGAGATCTCCCGCAAGATCGCCCCCGGCCACCGCGCCGTCATCGCGTTCCGGCCCGGCTTCCAGGGCGAGCTCTACAGCCCCGACCTCGAGCAGAAGATCACCCGGGTGTCCGTGGTCGCCGCCGACTCCCCCCGCCCCCGCCCCCGCCTCGCCGACCTGGACCCGGCCGTGACCTCCGAGATCATCGCCGACCTGACCAACCTGACCTTCCAACCCCCAACCTGACCACCCACGCCAAGCCCCCAACCTGACCACCCACGCCAAGCCCGCCGACCTGTCCGATCGCGGACGGCTCCAACCGGTTCCGCTTCGCCGACCTGGACCCGGCTGTGACCTCCGAGATCATCGCCGACCTGACCAACCTGACCTCCCAACCTGACCACCACTGCCAAGCCCGCCGTCGCTGCGCGCGCACGCCCGCGCTCTGGCGCATCATGCGCCGCCGACGTCCGACGCGCTGCGGGAAGGGGGCCGTGCTGGGCGTGCCGCCTATCGCTTGCGGCCTGACACCGGGGTCATTGCACGCGGGGGTGCTCGTCGTCAGGGGCGGGGCTGGGTGCTTTCCAGGTAGCGGAGGACGGCGGTGACGCGGCGGTCGGCGCGGTCGGTGGGGGCCAGGTCGAGCTTGGCGAAGATGTTGCGGATGTGCTTGTGGACGGCGCCCTCGGTGACGAAGAGGCGTTCGGCGATGGCGGCGTTGCCCAGGCCCTCGGCCATCACGGCGAGCACGTCCCGCTCCCGGGGGCTCAGGCGTTCGAGCGCGGTGTCGGGGCGGGTGCGGGTCAGCAGTTGGGCGACGACGTCGGGGTCGATGGCCGTGCCGCCGTCGGCGACCCGGTGGAGGGCGTCGAGGAACTCTTCGACGCGGCCGACGCGCTCCTTGAGGAGGTAGCCGAGCCGGACGGCGCCGCTGGAGAGCAGTTCGGTGGCGAACGCCTGCTCGACGTACGCCGACAGCACGAGCACTGCCAGGTCGGGCCGGCGGCGCCTGGCCTCGACGGCCGCGACGATGCCTTCATCGGTGTGCGTCGGCGGCATCCGGACGTCGACGATGGCGACGTCGGGCTTGTGGGCGTCGACGGCTTCCAGGAACGCGTCCGGACGGTCGGTGGTGGCCACCACGTCCAGCGACTCCGCGCGCAGCAGCAGCGCGAGGCCTTCGCGCAGCAGCAGATCGTCCTCGGCGATCACAATCCGCATGGCAGTTCCACCTGGAGAATCGTCGGCCCACCGGCCGGGCTGGAGAGGGTGAGACGGCCGTCGTACGCCTCGATCCGGCGGCGGATGCCGACGATGCCGGAACCGTGGTGCTCGTCCGCGCCGCCCTTGCCGTCGTCCTCGATGCGCAGGGACAGCCGGTCGTCGTGGCGGCGGACGGTGACGGCCGCGTCGCGGGCGCCGCTGTGCTTGGAGATGTTGGTGAGCGCCTCGGCGACCACGAAGTAGGCGGTGGCCTCGACGGAGGCGGCGCACCGGCCGGGGACGTCCACGTCGAGCCGGCACGGCACGCCGCAGGACGCCGCGAGCCCGGCGAGCGCGCCGGCCAGTCCTCGGTCGGCCAGGACGGGCGGCAGGATGCCGCGCACGACCGTGCGGAGTTCGGCCAGTGCCTGCTCGGAGGCGGCCTGGGCGCGTTCGAGCATCTCCTCGGCGGCGGCGGGGTTGCGGGTGAGGGCCCGGCGGGTCGCGCCCAGCATGACGGTGACGGCGACGAGCTTGTTCTGCGTGCCGTCGTGCAGCGCCCGTTCGATGCGCCGCAGTTCGGTGGCGTGGGCGTCCAGTGCAGCGGCGCGGGTGGCGGACAGTTGCGCGATCCGCAGCGACAGGTCGGTGTCGGAGGTGGGGGCCAGGAGCCGCCGACCGGGCCACGCCTGGAGCCGGGCCATGCCGGGCCCGAGGCCCACGAGGACGGCGGCCCACACCAGGCCCATGAGCGCGATTCCGAGGGCGCCGACGAAGTCGTGCACGGCCCACAGTTCGGGGGAGCGGTCGGCGGCGTCGCCGGGGACCAGCCACCAGTACAGCGGGTACGTGAGGTTCCGCATGATCCAGATCGGCAGTGTCAGGCCGAGCACGCCGACGACCAGCCCGAGGGTGGCGTGCGCGGCCACCCAGCCCAGCTCCCGCCGGACGGCCGGATCCTTGAGCGCGGTGAGCGGGCGGGACGGGACCCGCTCCGGTCCGATGATCTCCGGGCCCCAGCGGGAGAGCCGGGCGCGCTCCCGGTCGGCGACGCCGCGCACCCCGCGCAGCGTGATGGGGACGAGCAGGAGGCCCACGCCGAGCAGGCAGGCCAGCGCGACCGCGACCAGCCAGGCCAGCGCGGTCAGCGCCAGGACGGCGGTGCCCAGACCGCCGATGAGATGTTCGAGCGCGTCCAGCGTGGCCCGGCCGGCGGCCATCACCTGCGGCCGGCCGATCCGCCGTGCTGAACCGGCCGGCGCGGACTCGCGGGTCGGCATCCGCACCTCCTCAGCGATCGCATTCCCCTCGGCCGGAGACGATATGGCACCTTTCGGACGCCTGTCAGGCCGTCACGCAAGGAGTACAGCCTGCTGTACCAAGGCTGACTTGCGTGCTGGATCGTCCCTGATGGCCGCGGCTCCTAGCGTGATGGCGCATTGAGCAGTCGATCGGTGAAGGAGTAACGCAGTGAGCGACCCGTACCGGATTTCGGAGGTCACCGAGGGGCCGCGTGCCGCTCGGCAGGGCGGGGCTCTGCGCCCGCTGCTGTGGCTGCTGCTGGTGATCTGCGCGTCCATCAACGCCCTGACCTCGGCCATCGGCCTCATGGCCGTCAGCGTCGTGTTCGGGGTGGCGGCGATGGGCTGCGTCGCCGCGCTGATCGTCCACCACTACAAGCACCGGCGCCCGTGAGGACCGCGGCCGCCGAGCACGGCCACCGGCAGGCGCCGGCGCAGGCGCCCGCCGTGGCGCTGGAGCGCGTCACCAAGACCTACGCCGGCGAGGTCCGCGCGCTGGACGAGGTGTCCCTCACCGTGGAGCCGGGCACTTTCGTCGCCGTGATGGGCCCGTCGGGGTCGGGCAAGAGCACGCTGATGCACTGCGCCGCCGGCCTGGACAAGCCGTCCAGCGGAAGCGTCTTCATCGACGGCACCCGGATCGACGGGATGAACGAGACCCGCCGTACCGAGCTGCGCCGGGAGCGTGTCGGGTTCATCTTCCAGTCCTACAACCTGGTGCCGTCGCTGAGCATCGCCGACAACATCACGCTGCCGCTGCGGCTGGCGGGCAAGGCACCGGACCGGGACTGGGTGCGGATGCTGGTCGAGCGGGTCGGGCTGGCCGAACGGCTGGGACGCCGTCCCGCCGAGTTGTCGGGCGGCCAGCAGCAGCGCGCCGCGATCGCCAGGGCGCTGGTCACCAGGCCGGCGGTCGTGTTCGCGGACGAGCCGACGGGCGCGCTGGACCTGCGCACGGCCCGCGAGGTGCTCGCCCTGCTGCGCGACCTGGTCGAGGGCCTCGGCCAGACCGTGGTGATGGTCACGCACGATCCGGCGGCCGCCGCGCGGGCGGACCGGGCGCTGGTCATGGCCGACGGGCGGGTCGTCGACACGATGGAGTCGCCGACCGCCGCCGACCTGGCCCACCGCATCACCACACTGGAAGTGGGGTAGGCGATGCTGCACCTGGCATTGCGGATGGCCCGCCATCGGATCGCCGCGCTCGTGGCCATCGCCTGCGCCACCTTGGGCGGCGGCGCGTTCGTCACCGGCATCGGCGTGCTGGCGGAGTCGGGGTTGCGGTCGCACGCGCCGGTCGACCGGCTCGCGCGCGCCGACGTCGTCGTGACGGCGAACCAGACGTACAGGCCGGGCGGAGACCTGCCGATCGCGCTGCCGGAACGCGCGCGGGTGCCGGGCGACCTGGCCGGACGGCTGGCACGGCTGCCCGGTGTCACCGCCGCGATCGGCGATCTGAGCTTTCCCGCCGCCGCCGTCGACGGGCGCGGCCGGATCGTCGCATCGGTGCGGGATCCGCGCACCGCGGGGCACGGCTGGTCCTCGACCGCGCTGCTGGACGCACCGCGCGTGGCCGGCACGGCACCGGCCCGTCCGGACGAGGTCGCCGTGGACGACGACACCGCGGCCGCCGCGGGCGTGGCGCCGGGCGGCCGGCTGACGGTGGTCGCGTCCGGCCGGCAGGCCACGTACCGCGTCTCGGCCGTGGTCACCGCGTCCGGGGGCGGGATCTTCTTCGCCGACCGGACGGCGATGGCGCTGGCCGGCCGTAGCGGGGGCACGGCCGACCTCGTCGCGTTGCGCACCGCTCCGGGCGCCCGCGAGTCGGTCGCCGAAGCGGCCCGGAAGATCGCGGGCGGCGGGCTGACGGTGTCCACCGGGGCGGACCGCGGTGACGCCGAGACGCCCGAGGCGATGTCCGCCCGGAACGTCCTGCCGCTGATGGCGGGCTCGCTCGCCGGGGTCACCCTGCTGGTCATCGGGTTCATCGTCGGTGGCGCCCTCGCGGTGTCGATCGGGGCGCAGCGACGGGACCTGGCCCTCATGCGGGCCGTGGGCGCGACCCCGAAACAGGTCCGCAGGCTCATCGCCCTGCAGGCCGCACTGGTCACGTTCGTGACGCTGGTTCCCGGTGTCCCGCTCGGCTACCTGATCGCGGAACGGTTGCGGGTGCTGCTGGTCAAGTCCGGGATGCTCGCGTCCGAGCTGCCGCTGACCGTCGGCCCGGCGCCCGGGGTCGCTGCGGTGCTCCTCATGGTCGTCGTCGTGCTGGCGTCGTCCTGGTGCGCGGCCTGGCGCGGCTCCCGGATGCCCGCGACCGAAGCGGTCGCCGAATCGCGCAGCGAACCCCGTACCCCTTCGAAGCGGCGCGGTTTCGCCGGGCTGCTGCTGCTCGTCGGGGCGAACATCGTCGCGGTCGCGCCGCTGCTGGCACGGTCGCAGGCCGGCGCGGCGGTGACGGCCCTCGCCGGCATCCTCGCCACCATCGGCCTGGCCCTGGCGGGCCCGGTCATGGTCAGCCGGCTCAGCCATGCGCTCGCTCGCAAGCTCCCCCCGCGCGCGTCGGCGCCGACCTGGCTGGCCGTGGCCAACACCCAGGGGTACACGCTGCGCGTCGCCGGCGCCGTCACCACCCTCGCCATGGCCGTGGTCTTCACCCTCACCTACGCCCTGAGCCAGACCACCATGCTGGGCGCCACGTCCGGTGACATCCGCGACGCAGGCCGCGCACAGTTCAGCCTGAGCGCGCCGGGCCTCGGTGGCCTGCCGGACGGCCTGCCCGCCGCGGCCGCGGCCACGCCCGGGGTGCGGGCGGCGGCCCCGGTCACCTCCACCACGGTCCTGTGGCCGTACAAGATGCTGGGTGAGACCGAGGTCGACAGCCGGTCCGCGCTGATGCTGACCCCGGCGGCGCCGGGCGTCCTCGACCTGGACGTGCGGTCCGGCAGCCTGGCGAACCTGAAGGGCAACACCGTCGCCGTCGACGCCGACGCCGCCAGGACGCGGAACGCGAAGGTCGGCCGCACGATCAGCCTGGTGCTCGGGGACGGTGCCCGGGTCGAGGCCCGGGTCGTCGCGGTCTACTCCCGCGGCCTCGGCTTCGGCCCCGTGGCGGTCTCCCGCGACCTCGCCGCCGGGCACACCACCACGGGACTCGACCAGAAAGTCCTGATCCGTACCGACGGGACGGACACCGCCCGGCGCAACGTCACCGCGCTGGCCGCGTCCCGTCCGGGCCTGGCCATCGGCGTCGAGGACGCGGGCCACGGCCCGGAGGGCGCGGACAGGATCCCGCCCGAACTGTGGATCAACATCGCGGTGCTCGGGGTGCTGCTCGGCTACCTCCTCCTCGGCATCGCCAACAAGCTCATCGCGACCACCGTCCAGCGCCGCCACGAGATCGCCGCGCTCCAGCTGATCGGCGCCACGCCGCGCCAGATCCGGTCGATGATGCGGCGGGAGGCGGCACTGATCTGCGCCGCCGCGCTCGGCACGGGCGTCCTGCTGTCGGTCGTGCCGCTGGTGTTCCTGGCCATCGGCTTCCTGAACCGGCCCTGGCCCGCCGGACCGCTCTGGCTGCTGCCCGCCGTCGCGGCCGTCGTGACCGCGATCGCGTTCCTCACCACCGAGATCCCCACCCGCCGGGCGCTGCGGACCCCGCCCGCGCAAGCCTTCACCCGTGCCTGACAGGCACAGCGGGCCGCCGCTCCCGACCAGTCTGATTCCAGAGGAAGTGTTCCCATGCCAGCCCCCCACGCCGAACCGCACACGACCGGCCGGAGCGATCGGTCTCGTCGACGGCGGCGGGTCATCGACCGCGTCGGGCTGCGGCACACCTACTGGCCCGGAGTCGGGGAGCAGCGGATCCGCGGCCGCCACCCGCACGGCTACCACCCCAAGAAGCCCGGGGGACCGCTGCTCGACGTCACCACCATGGACCCGTCCTGGGGCTGGGCGGCCGGCCAGCTGGTCACCCGTCCCAGCGACATCAACCGCTTCCTGACCTCGCTGCTGGGCGGCGAACTGCTCAAGCAGCAGCAGCTCAAGCAGATGCAGAAGACCGTCAAGGCGCCGGGCTTCCCGGCCGGCTGGCAGTACGGGCTCGGCCTCATGAAGATCTCGCTGAGCTGCGGCGGGGTGGCCTGGGGGCACGGCGGCGACATCCATGGCTACGAGAACCGCAACGCCGCCACCACCGACGGCAGGGCGGCAACGGTCGCCGTGACCGCACTGCCCCCCTCGGACGCCGCCGGCGAACACGTCAACGCCGTCCTCGACACCGCCATTTGCGACCGCCGTTAGGCGGGGGTCGCGGGCCTTCCCCGGAACGGCACACGGCGAGAGCCCCGAGTACAGCCAGCTGTACCAAATGCTGTGCAGCCAGCCGGATCGATCGCACAGGCCCCCGGCGACATCCTGATCAAGTCAGACGATCGCTCCCCTCCAGCAAGGAGTTCCCGTGCCCCTCCGGGATGAAAAATCATCGCGCACCGACGCCCCGCGGCCTTCCAAGCGCCGGCGGCCCCGGTTCGCACTGGCCGCCCTGAGCGGCGTCGTTCTGGCCGGCACGCTGACCGCGCTTTCGGCGAATTCCGCCCATGCCGGTGCGCCGCCCGCGCTCGCGGCGAATTCCACGCGCACACCGGCAACGGCCGATCGCGTGCAGCAGAGCCTCGACAAGCTCGTCCAGAGCGAATACCCCGGCGCCCTCGCCGCGGTGCGGGGACGCGACGGGCGGACCCGCCACTACACCGCCGGCGTGGGCGACGTGAAGACGAAGGCCAAGGTGCCCGTCAACGGACGAGTGCGCATTGCCAGCAACACCAAGATGTTCACGGCGACGGTCGTCCTGCAGCTGGTGGGCGAGGGCAAGGTCGAGCTCGACGCGCCGATCGAGAAGTACCTGCCGAACCTCGTCCGCGGCGACGGCATCGACGGCCGGAAGATCACCGTCCGGCAGATCCTGCAGCACACCAGCGGCCTGGCCGACTACGACGAGGAGATCATGCAGGGCTTCCCGGAGTCGCGGCACACCTATTACGAGCCGCGCGAACTGCTCGACGTCGGCATGGGGAAGAAGGCCCTGTTCGCTCCCGGCAAGGGGTGGAGCTACAGCAACACCAACTACATCCTGGCCGGCCTGCTCATCCAGAAGGTCACCGGGCGCCCCGTCGCCGAAGAGATCACCAGGCGGGTCATCGACCGCGCCGGGCTGCGGCAGACGTACTGGCCCGCCGTCGGCGACCAGACCATCCGCGGCCCGCACCCGAAGGGCTACTTCGCCGCCAAGCCCGGCGAGCCGTGGGTCGACGTCACCGACATCGACCCGTCCACCGCCTGGGCCGCCGGGCAGCTCATCAGCACCCCGAGCGACGTCAACGCCTTCCTCACCTCGCTGCTGGGCGGCGGGCTGCTCAAGCCGCGGCAGCTGGAGCAGATGAAGACCACCGTCGCCGCGCCCGACTTCGACGTCACCGGCGGGGCACGCTACGGGCTCGGCATCGGCACGTTCAAGCTGAGCTGCGGCGGCTTCGCCTGGACGCACGGCGGCAACGCCCCCGGCTACAGCACCATGAACGCCGTGACCGGCGACGGACGGGCGGCCACCGTCGCCGTCACCGCCCTTCCCACGTCGCTGCCCGCCGCCCAGCACCACGCGGCCGCCCTCGACACCGCCCTCTGCGCCGGCTGAGACGTGCCGATGACCCCCGGCGGACTCGTCCCCGACGAGTCCGCCGGGGGTTTCGGCTGACCGCCCGCAATGCGGGCGGCGACTGGGGAGCCCCCGCCGCCCGGAGGCAGCGCGCCGGACTCGCCGCCGCCGACCGCGGGCCGGCGTGTCCTCTCCCGAGGATCTGTACGAGCCGTTCCGCAGTGGGCCCGTGGTCTGCCGGGGGACGCCCATGGGCAATGATGGCTGGTAATGGATTCTGGTCTGCCGAGAGTGCGGCGCAGTCCGGCGACGGTACGGGCGCTGGTACTGGAGGCCGCGCGGGAGCTGTTCGCCGAGCAGGGATACGCGCAGGTCTCCACGCGGGAGATCGCGCGGCGGGCAGGTGTCACGCAGGCGCAGGTTTTCCGGCACTTCGGCTCCAAGGCCGTGTTGTTCGTGGAGGCCGCTTACCGGCCGTTCGGCGACTTCGTCACCGACTACGTGCACCGCTGGGCCGAGCAAGGGCACGGCGCGAACACCTCCGCCCACGACACAGAGGTCTTCGTCGGCGGTCTGTATCGGCTCCTGCGGGAGAACCACGGGCTGCTGGGAGCGATGGCGGGTTCGGCGGCGGGGGACGCGCCTGAACTGGCCGCCGCGACGGCGCAGTTCTTGCGTGCGGTCTTCGACCGGCTGGAAGGCGAGGTCGCGCTCGAGAGCGGGGCCAAAGGCAGCAAGTCCATGGACCCGGCCTACGCGGTGCGGTTCTCCTTCGCGCTGGTCTTCGGCGTGTCAGTGCTCGACCAGGCGCTGTTCCCGCTCGACGGCCGGCCGAGCCAGGCGCGGACCGTCGAGGAGATGGCCGGCTTCATCCTGCGCGGAGCGTCGATCCCAGAGTCCTGAATCGTCGATCGCGTCGTCCTGCCCGTGCCCGGCGAGGTACGGCAGCAGCCGGTTCCCGATCAGTGCCAGGTCGACGGGATGGACCGTCCCGCGCGTGCGTGACCGCCGCGCCTCGGCGCAGGCTCTCGGAAGATAGCAGCGATATCTTGACGATCCCACCCTCGGGTGGCAGTGTGACCTAGCAAGAAATAATTCAGCTATTTCAGATCTTTTGCTGGTCTGGTTGCCCTCGCCGGCCGCCGATCACCTTTCCGGTCCGCTGGGCCCCGGCGGCACCGCGGCACATGACGGGAGACTCAGCATGAGCGGAAGGCTGGACGGCAAGGTCGTCCTCATCACCGGCGCCGGCTCCGGCCTGGGACGGGAGAGCGCGCTGCTGTTCGCCGCCGAAGGCGCGGCGGTGGTGGTCACCGATCTGATCCCCGACCGCGTCGACCGCGTCGTCGAAGAGGTGCGGGCCGCCGGCGGGCAGGCCGTCGGCGCCAAAGCCGACGTCCGCGAGGCGCCGGACAGCGCCGACGCCGTGGCCCTGGCCGTGGACGCCTTCGGGCGGCTGGACGCGCTGATGTGCTCGGCGGGGGTGCCCGAGGAAGGGTTCGGCACGCTGGCGTTCGAGGACATCAGCGTCGAGGGCTTCACCTCGATGCTGGCCACCAACCTGACCGGCGTGTTCCTGGCCGCGCGGGCCGCGGTTCCGGTGATGAAACGGCAACGGCGCGGCACGATCCTCGCCGTCTCCTCCATGGCCGGCTTCGTGGCCTACCCGGGTTTCCCCGGCTACGCCGCCGCGAAGCACGGCGTCAACGGGCTGGTGAAGGGCATGTCGCTGTCACTCGGCGGCTATGGCATCCGCGCCAACGCGCTGTGCCCGGCGCACGGGATGAGCGTCAACTTCGCGATGCCGCCCAGCGCCGAGGTGCTCGGCAAAAGCTATGAGCAGATGGAGCCGTGGGATCCCGCCGCGACCTCGATCCCCCTGAAGCTGGACCGCCCGCCGAGCCTGCGTGACAACGCCAACGCCGCGCTGTTCCTGGTGTCGGACGAATCGGCCTACATCTCCGGCGTGTGCCTGCCGGCGACCGACGGCGGCAACCTGGCCCGCACATCGATCATCTTCCCCGGCGATCTCGGCGGAGAGGCCGGCGTGCTCCCCCCGCGCCTGTCCGACGAGATCGGCGAAAGGTGATCACGATGGGGTCGGAAAGATTCGACACACGGCTGTCGGCCCTGATGCCGGCCGTGCGCGAGATGCCGTCCCCGCAGCGGCTCTACAGGGACAAGGCGACGCTCCGGTTCGAGCGCGTGGACGGCGTGCTCCACCTCTACCGGCACGGCGACATCATCACGATCAACCGGCACCCGGCCGTCCTGGGCCCAGGCGGGCGCGGCGGGACCTTCGCCACCGACTCGCCGCTCATCCCGCTGGAGATCGACGGGGACGCGCACGCGATGTGGCGCCGCCTCCTGGACCCGCTGTTCGCGCCCAAGCGGGTCAAGCTGCTGGAGGACGCGGTCCGCGGCCTGGCGCGGGAACTCGTCACCGGGTTCATCGCCAAGGGGGAGGTGGAGCTCTACTCGGAGTTCTGCGTGCCCCTGCCCTGTCTGACCTTCCAGCGGGCACACAACTCCGAGGAGGACTGAATGGTTACCGTGGACGTCGCGTTGCACCAGCGCAAGGCGGCCGAGGACCTGCCGAAGCCGCGGCTGATCATCGGAGGCGAGGACGTCTTCGAGGGGAGCGGGGGTGTTTACGGGCACGTCAACCCGGCCACCGGCTTGGAGCAGATGGGCGTCCCGCTCGCGGGAGCGCAGGAGGTCGCCCGGGCGGTGCGGGCGGCGCGGCGCGCGTTCGACGAGGTGTGGGGGCCGATGCGTCCGGCCGAGCGGCGCCGCCTCCTCACCCGGTTCGCGGAACTGATCCGCGAGAACATCGACTCCTTCGCCGCGATCTGCCCGCTGGAGAACGGGGTCTGCGTCGGCGGATGGGTCGAAGGCGTCGGCCCGCACGTCGCGGAGTGGACCGAGTACTACGCCGGATGGGCCGACAAGATCGAAGGGACCGTCGGCGCGGCCTACAGCCCGAACGAGCACGTGGAATACACGATCGCCGAGCCGTACGGCGTGATCGGCCACATCATCACCTGGAACTCGCCGGCCCTGTCGCTGGCGATGAAGGTGCCGGCGTCGCTGGCCGCGGGCAACACCGTCGTGATCAAGCCGGCGGAGAGCACCCCCTTCTCCGCCATGCTGTTCACCGACCTCGCCCGGCGGGCGGGCATCCCGGACGGAGTGATCAACATCGTCACCGGGCTCGCCGACGCCGGAGAGGCCCTGGTCACCCACCCGGGCATCGACAAGATCTCCTTCACGGGCGGTCCCGGCACGGCGCGGCACATCATGGCCTCCGCGGCTCGCAGCCTCAAGCCGGTGGTCTTCGAGCTGGGCGGGAAGTCGGCGAACCTGCTGTTCGCCGACACCGACCTGGACGCCGTCGTCCCGTACTGCGCCGCCTTCTCCATGAGCAACTCGGGCCAGGGGTGCGCGCTCCCGACCCGTCTGCTGGTCGAGCGCTCCATCTACGACGAGGTCGTGGAACGCACGGTGGGCGTGGTGGCGTCCCTCAAGGTCGGGGACCCCCTCGACGCCGGCACCTACATCGGCCCGCTGATCAACGCCGCCGCGCGGGACCGAATTCGGACCGCGGTCGAGAAGGCCGTCGCCGAGAACGCCGGCCGGCTGGTGTTCGGCGGTGAGCGCATCGAGTCCGACGGCTACTTCGTGGCCCCGGCCGTCTTCGCGGACGTCGACAACAGCAGCGAACTGGCCCAGCTCGAGCTGTTCGGCCCCGTCCTGGCCATCACGCCGTTCGACACCGAGGACGAGGCCGTGGCGCTGGCCAACGACAGCCAGTACGGGCTGTCGGCCTACATCCAGTCACCCGACATCGAGCGGGTCAACCGTCTCGTCCCGCGACTGAAGGCCGGAACGGTCTTCGTCAACCCGGGACCCAACCCGATCACGTGCGCCGGCACCCCCTTCGGCGGGGTGGGGATCAGCGGGTTCGGCCGTGAAGGCGGCAGGGCAGGGCTGAACGAGTTCCTCCACATCAAGGGCGTCGGCGTCAGGCGTTCCTGAAAGGAGAGAACAACTGTGCGCATTCGCTTCGATCGTGAACGCCGCGCCGGACGCGCCCAGTGCGCCGCGCACGGTCGCAGAACGCCGATCGGCTGCGAATCACCGGCCGTGTCTTGATGCACGCCGCAGAGCACCACCACCGGCCGATCGGGTGCTCCGTGCCCGGTGACGCTGCCACCAGTGCCGGAGTGATGGCCGTGAACGGTGCTGCCTACCGCCGCGCGTTTGAGCAGTTCGCCCGGTCCGCAGGCGCAGGTGGGCCCGTCGACCTCTACCGGGAATTGGTGCCCTGGTTGCTTGGCCACGACCATCCGGTTCACGTGTGGGACATCGCCTGTCCCGCACCCGATCTGGGCACCCCCGAACGACTCCAGTGGCTCGGTCTTCCGTCCGGCGATAGTTGAGAGAGCTCACCGTGCGACTCACCGATCTGCACATTCGGCACTTCCACGACACCGGCTACCTGCTGGTCCCACATGCCGTCCCCGTCGCGTTGTGCGAGCGGCTCATCGCGTTCATCCGGCAGGAGACCCGGCGAGAGAACCCGCCAGCCGGCAAGCTCCACCGCTTCCACGACCGGGCGCCTGCCCTGGTCCGTGACGTGATCGCCGGCCCTGCGCTGGTGGGGGCTCTAACGCGCCTGCTCGGCCCGAACGTCGTGTGTGTCACCAATCGGCACAACCATGCCGGCCTCAACCCGCCGGGCGCTGCGATCGTCCGCTACCACCGGGACATCCTGCAGCCCACCCGCGGCCTGGTCACCGCCATCCTCTACCTACAGGAATCCACCTCGCCAACGGCTGCACACACCTGATCCCCGGTTCTCACCGGCTGCCGAGTGTTGGCGTTCCGCAACGTGACGGGGGCGGCACCTGGATGGACGAGCACCCGGTTCTCGACGGCTTCGCCCACCAGGGCCTGCCCGTCCCTGCCGCCGCCGGTGACGTACTGCTGTTCGACGCCCTGACCTTCCATACCCCCGGCGCCAATCACAGCCATGCCGACCGGCCGAGCCTCACCCTGGGCTACCGTGCCGTTGACGAACTCGACCGCCGCGCCGCCCCACCCGATCAAGTACTGGTGGCTGGCAGCAATCTTTACCGCGGAAACAGCTGCTGGAGGCGCTGATGCCTGGTCCGGCATTGCTCGTCAACGGGATCCCCGGGGCAGGCAAGACCACGCTGGCGCGCGCCCTGTCACAGCGACTTGGCCTGCCCCTGATCAGCAAGGACGTGATCAAAGAAGCGCACGCCGATGTGCTGGGCTGCCAACCCGGCGACGGCGGGTCCCAGCGGGCCTGGAGCCGGAAGCTGGGCGTGGCGGCCAGTGAGACGATGTGGTCGCTGCTGGGCGATTCGCCCTGCGGGGCGGTGCTGGAGTCGGTCTGGTCGGCTGAGTCCGCTCCCTTCGTCCTCGCCGGCCTGCGCCGTGTGGGGGCCGAGTGGCCCATGGAGATCTGGTGCCAGGTACCGGCCGCGACGGCCCGTGCCCGATTCGAACAGCGTGGGTCAGATCGGCATGCCATTCACGGCCAGACCGACGCCGCCTGGCAGGACGACTGGGCGAAAGCCCAGCCTCTCGGGCAGTTCCCGCTGCTGCGAGTGGACACGACCCGGCCGGTAGCGCTTGCCTCCGTCATTGCCTGGATCAGTCAGAATCGTGCAGAGTGATCACACATTTTTGTCAGGAGCGGCCGGTGTAGGCGGCGCTGCCCCAGGATCTCCTGGTAGCTCTCTTCCCAGATCATCGACGTCCTCGCCATGAACGAACACCGCGTGCGCCTGTGGGAGAGCCCGCTCGGTGGGGCTCGTCACCCGGCTTCGCCCTTGCCGGGCGGTCGGTCCTGCTCGGTGACCCAGGTGGCGATCTGAGCGCGGCAGGTGAAGCCCAGCTTGGAAAGGATGTGTTCGACGTGTGCTTCCGCCGTGCGCTGTGCGATGACGAGTTCGGCGGCGATCTGCTTGTTGGACATGCCCCCGGCGATCAGCGCGGCGACCTCCACCTCGCGCCTGGTCAGCGTGCCGGCGGACGCCTGCGCGGACGGCGCGCCGGCGCTGGGCGGCGCGAAAGCGTCCGCGCCCAGCGCGTCAGTGATGAGTTCCGGCTGTGCCAGCTGCGCGCCTTGCTGTGAGATGGCCGTGAACGCCGCATCCCCGAGCGCCTTGCGGCAGTCGGTTTCGCACTGCCGGGACCAGTCGAGGAACCTCTGTGCCCCGAACAACGGGTGGTCGATCGGCTCGCGCATGCGGGCCGCGGCGCCGTACAGCACGGCCGCGCGTTTCCAGTCGCCCTCGGTGCCGGCGACCAGGGACAGCATCTCGAGGCAGTACATGATGCCCAACTGGTCGTCGAGGTCCGCCTTCTCCCGCAGCGCTTCGATCAGCGGCTCCCTGGCCTTGGCCGGTACTCCCGCCATCCACCACATGACGCCGACGCCCCACCCGATACAGGACAACATCCAGCGGTCACCCAGTGACGCGCCGAGGGAACGGGCTTCGGCGACCAGTTCCATCGCCTCGTCCATCCGCCCCTGCCGGGAGGCGGCGTCGGCGCACAACGCGAAGATCAGCAAGGCGAACGCGGTCCAGTCACCCGAAGCGCGATGGCGGGCCAGCACCTGATCCAGCAACGGCAGCGCCGCGTCCAGCTCACCGGACCACAGGAGCACGCCGGCGAAGCACTGGGTGGCGTAGGTCAGTGCGGTCTCGTCGCCCAGTTGCCCGGCCAGCTCGCGGCTCTCCTCATCCAGCCTCAGGGAGGTGGTGCAGTTGCCCTGGAGATGGGCGATGAAGCCGTTGACCCACAGCGCTCTGGCCCGCTCGGAACTCGGCGCGGTGTCCAGTGCGAGGAGGCGGTCCAGCCACCGTCGGCCATCGCGGACGAAGCCACAGGCGAACCAGTAGTACCAGAACCCTGTCGCCAGCCGCAGTCCCGCCCTGGCCTCACCGGGCGTCGTGCAGCAGTAGTCCAGCGCGGCCCAGATGTCGGCGCGGTCCGCCCTCGCCCGTCCGGCCAGCTCGGCCTGGCGGGGACCGGAGGCGTCAATGTCCGTCTGCTCCGCCAGCCGCAGATAGTGGTCACGGTGCCGCCTGCGCAGGATGGCTTCCTCGCCGCGTTCGGCGAGCCGCTCCTGCCCGAACTCGCGGATCGTCTCCAGCATCCGGTACCGGACCCGCAGGCCGTGTTCCACCCGGGTCAGGACGGACTTGTCCACCAGCCCCGCCACGGACGACAGCACCTGATCCGCGGGCAGCTCGTCGTCCGAGCACACCGCCTCGGCCGCGTCCAGGTCGAACTCCCCGGCGAACACCGAGCACCTCGCCCACAGCGTCCGCTCGGACGGCGTGCACAGGTCGAAGCTCCACTCGACGGCGGCGCGCAGCGTGCGATGCCGCGCCGCGGCGAGGGGGGCGCGCGCGGCCAGCAGCCGGAAACGGTCATCGAGCCGCGCCAGGATCTGCTCCACCGACATCACGCGCATCCGCCCCGCGGCCAGCTCGATCGCCAACGGCAGACCGTCCAGCCGCTGGCACAGCCGGGCCACGTCCGTCACGTTGTTCTCGTCGACGGCGAAGCTCGGCGCCACGGCCGCGGCCCGCTCTCCGAACAAGGTGATCGCCTCGTGCGCGGCATCCGGCCCGGTGGACGAGGTCCCGTCCGGCCGGTTCACCGTCGGCAGCGACAGCGGCGGCACCGGCCAGACCCGTTCCGCGCCGATGCCCAGCGGCTCGCGGCTCGTGGCCAGAACCCGAAGCCCCGGCGCGGCCGACAGCAGCCTGTCCACCAGGTGGCCACAGGCGTTCAGCAGGTGCTCGCAGTTGTCGAGGACCAGCAGCATCCGCCGGTTCGCCAGGCCGTTCAGCAGGACGGTCTCGGCGTCGAGGTTCGAATGGTCGATCAGCTCCAGTGCCGCGGCCACGGCGCTGGGCACCAGCGTCGGCTCCGTGATCCCGGCCAACTCGATCAGGACGGCGCCGTCCGGGAAGGCCCGCCGCACCCGACGGGCGACCCGCAACGCCAGGCGGGACTTGCCCACGCCGGCGGGCCCGGTCAGCGTCACCAGCCTGGCCCTGGACAGGGCAAGCCTCAGCTCGCCCACCGCTTGGCGACGGCCCACAAAGCTCGTCACCTCATACGGAAGGCGGTCTACCTTCAGCTCAGCCTGTTGCACCATGACCTGCACCTACTCACCGATCCTACTACCGGATATCTACGTAAAACCTTCGCCAAAATGAGTAAGAAGCACGTCATAATTCGCAGCGCCGATTCGTCCGAGCGACCCCCAGTCCGGCGCCGGGGGAGCTCGGAAAGGCCGCCGCCGGCATTCCCGAGCAGGCATCTGCTCAGCGCTAAATGTCTGTGACACAGAGTTCATGGCTCTGTCGCTCTTTCGGTGGCGTGTCGGCTAAAATGGCATACTGGCCGGAAGTTGATCATTCTGAGTGAATGGCCGTTATTTACCGTTCGTAAGTATTTCGACGCAGATAGTCGGCATCCGCGTCGAGGGCGGTGAACTCGTGGCGGAGGGCCCGACCGGAGGTTTCGGCGATCTCCCGGGCGGCATCGTGAATCCCTGGGACCGGCAGGTGTCCCACGGCGACCTGTCCTTCACCGACAAAAAGCTGTACAAGCTGTCTTTCGACGCCCGGGCCACCCGCAACGTCACGATCGCTGCGACCGTCAACACCTTTACCGACGGCCAGTACATCCCCCGCTGGGAGCGTCCCATCACGCTGACGACCGGCATGCGGCACTTCGAGCTTCCCGTCGCAGTCTACGGAACCGGCACCCGCACATTCAGTTTCAACGTGGGAACGTACGACGTCTCCTACACCCTGCACCTCGACAACGTCTCCCTGACGCCCGTACCAGAAAGCTGACCCCAGCTCTCAAGGGGCAGCCGCTCGACTCCGTTAAAACGCGCACTCGCGAGACTTCGGCCGGATCACGTTCCTGCTGCGGCTCCGCGACACCGCCTGAACTGACCACGAGCGTTCACCAGGGCTGCTGTGCTCTTAGGGTGCGTCGAAGCCGGCCCCGGTCAGCACGGTTCGGCCTTGGGGGGAGAGCACCAGTTGGAGGAACTGCTTGGCCAGGTCGGGTTGGGGGGCCTTGGTCAGAGTGGCGATGGGGTAGTCGTTGATGGCTTGGGCGGATTCAGGGAAGTCGATGCTGTGGACTTTGGCGCCGGCGGCTTTGACGTCGGTGCGGTAGACGAGGGCGGCGTCGGCCTCGCCTAGGGTGACCTTGTTCAGGGCGCCCTTGACGTCCTGTTCCAGCGACACCGGCTTGACCCTGACGTTGGCGGCGGCCAGGGCTTTCTGGGCGGCCGCGCCGCAGGGGACCTTCTGGGCGCAGAGCACCACTTTCGCCTTCGGGTCGGCCAGGCCCTTGATTCCGGTGATCTTGGCGGGGTTGTCGGCGGGGGTGGCGATCTGGAGCCGGTTGCGCACGAAGGTCTGGGGTTGCCCGTTGGCCAGGCGGGCGTCGGTGACGGGTTTCATGGTGGCGGGGCTGGCTGCGGCGAAAACGTCGACCGGGGCGCCCTGGGTGATCTGCTGGGCCAGGGTGGAACTGCCGCCGAAGTTGAAGCGGACCTTCACTCCCGGATGTGAGCCTTCGAAGCTCTTGCCGAGCGCGGTGAACGACTCGGTCAGGGACGCGGCGGCGAAGACCGTGACCGTCTTGTTTCCCCCAGAACCGGTGTCGCCGCAGCTGGTGAGTGCGGTGGCGAGCAGGGCCAGGCCGGTGACCCCGATGCTCAGGCGAACCTTCGGCCGGGTCGCCAGACGGGCCGCGAGGTCTTTGGAGGGCATGGTGACTCCTTGGGCACGGGGAGAGCCAGGCGGGTGCGCTCAGGTGGGGTCGGGTGGGGTGGGGCGTTCGACGACGACGTTGGTGGACTTGATCACTGCTTCGGCGAGCACGCCGACCTGCAGGCCGAGTTGGTCGGCCGCCTCCCGGCTCATCAGCGACATCACCCGGTAGGGGCCGGTGGCGATCTCCACTTGGGCCATCACCTGGTCCCGGACGACCTCGGTCACGATCCCGCGCAGCCGGTTGCGTGCCGAGGAGGTGGTGTTGCGGTCCTGCCCGGAGGTGAGCTGGGATCGGGCGAAGGCGGCCAGGTCCACGCCCTCGACCACGCGCCGCCCTGCTTCGTCGCGATGTGCGGGCAGCCGCCCGGCGTCGATCCAGCGGCGCACGGTATCGGGGCTGACTCCCAGCACCGCCGCCATCTCGTTGATCCGGTACGTCGCCACGTCTGTCACCTTCCCGCAGAAGCAATCTGTTAAGCCGATCTGGCATCGCATCTGCCCTGCAATTCGCTTGAGAAGGGCGGTAGATGCGTGACCTTATCTGGCAGTGGGTCGTGCTGGGTGGTCCACCCCCCGTGCTCATGGACGAGCTGATGCCGACCCTCCTCTCAGTCGGCGCCCCCACCCGACGGCGCAGGGTGTGCACAGGTGCACTTGCTCGGAGAATTGGACCATCCGGCAGCGTTGCCTGTCGCCGATCTCCGGCGGGGTACGTGTGCGCGCGCCGGGGACACCAGCCGCACACCTAAGACCGGGTCCGCCGTCGCTCACCCAAGCTGGAGGTGCCCACCGCTACGACCCTCATGCTCGGGTGCAGGCGGCAGGTCCGTCGCGCCTGGGAAGGCGGATCGGGCTGGGGTGAGGGTGCCCCGTTCGAGGGCGGTCTCCTGGGCGGCGATCTCCTTCGCCGGACGGTCGCAGCAGGCCGAGGTGAGCTGTTCCGGTGGCGGCTGGGCGACCCGGCTCTCCCGGGTCGCGCCGCACCCGGAGCACGTGAAGTCGACGAGGATCTGGCCCATGGGTCGAATTATTGCCATAGATGGTGGGCAGGAACAAGGATGGAGCACCGCTGATCACCTCTGGTCGGAGCGTTGCTCGCGGGCTGACCTGCGAAAATGATGATCTCCGAGTAGAGGGTTGCTTCTAATCTATTTATCCGCATAAACTCGCCGCACCCCGAGGAACGCAGGGAGGCGGCACAGTCGATGTGGGACTTCGAGACCGAACCCGGCTACCAGGAGAAGCTGGATTGGGCGGATCGGTTCATGCGCGAGCACGTCGAGCCCGTGCAGTACGTGATCAACCACCCGCTCGATCTGGCCGACCCGGTCCGGCAGGAGCTCGTCCCGCCGCTGCAGGAAGAGGTGCGGCGCAACGGCCTCTGGGCCTGCCACCTCGGCCCTGAGCTCGGCGGCCCCGGCTACGGCCAGGTCAAGCTCGGTCTGCTCAACGAGATCCTCGGCCGGACGGGCCCCGGACCCACGATCGGCCCGGTGGTCTTCGGCTGCGCGGCCCCCGACACCGGCAACACCGAGATCCTCGCCCATTACGGCACTCCCGAGCAGAAGGAGCGGTATCTCGGGCCGCTGCTGGACGGGACGATGTTCTCGGCCTTCTCGATGACCGAGCCGCAGGGCGGGTCCGATCCCAAGGTGTTCACCACCACCGCCCGCCTCGATGGCGACGAGTGGGTGCTGGACGGCGAGAAGTGGTTCTCCTCGAACGCGCGCTGGGCGTCGGTCCTGTTCGTGCTGGCCGTCACCGACCCGGATGCCCAGGCGTCCCGGCGGATGTCGATGTTCCTGGTCCCCGCTGGCACCCCGGGTGTGGAGTTCGTGCGGCACGTGGGCGTCGCCGGGTGGGTCGAGGGTGAGGGAGGCGGCGACCACTCCTACATCCGCTACCGCGAGGTGCGGCTGCCGCGGGACGCGCTGCTCGGCGAGCGCGGATCCGGGTTCAAGGTCGCGCAGACCCGCCTGGCGGGCGGCCGGATCCACCACGCGATGCGCAGCGTCGGGCACATGCGCATGGCGCTGGAGGCGATGTGCGAGCGCGCGGTCTCCCGCGTCACCGACGGCGAGCGGCTCGGTCGCAAGCAGCTCGTCCAGGACATGGTCGCCGAGGCGTGGATGGAGATCGAGCAGCTGCGCCTGTTCGTCCTGCACACCGCCTGGAAGATCGACAAGTACGACGACCACCGCCGCGTGCGGCGCGACATCTCGGCCGTCAAGGTGATGGCCTCGCGGGTGCTCACGGACGTGGCCACCAAGGCGGTGCAGCTGCACGGCGCGCTCGGCCTCTCCGACGAGATGCCGTTCGTGGCGATGCTGGTCAACGGGCTGCACGTCGGGCTCGCCGACGGCCCGTCCGAGATCCACCGGCTGCTGATCGGCCGCGAGCTGCTCGCCGAGGCCGAGCCCGCCGAGGGGCTGTTCCCCTCCGGGCACCTGCCCGCGCGGCGCGCTCTGGCCGCCGAACGTTACGCCGCCACGCTCGCGGCGCACGGAAGGAGCATCGCGTGACAGCGGAAGCGGGCCGCGCCCGGCGCCGCCTCGCCCAGGGCGCGAAGGCCGACGCACTGCAGTCGTCGCTCACCGCGGTCGATCCGCGGCTGGCCGGGTGGGCGGACGAGTTCATCTTCGGCGATGTCTGGGAGGACGAGGACCTCGACCACGAGGCCAAGATGCTCGTCGCGATCACGGCGCTGGCCGCCACCGGCAAGGTCGGGCAGCTGCGCAACTACCTGCACGGCGCGCTGCAGTCGGGCGTCCCGGAGCCGCGCCTGCGGGCCGCGCTGCGCATGCTCGTCGTCTACGTGGGCTTCCCGACCGCCATCGCGGCGATGGACGAGCTGCGCCAGGTCGCGGACCGGGAGGAGTACCGGTGAGCTCCGTCGCCGACCGGCATGGCGGCGTGCTCCGCGCCTGGCTGGAGGAGCGGCGCGAGGCGCTCGACCCGTTCCGCCGCCCATGCGGCATCGAGGACGACCGCCGTCTCATGCGGATCCTCTTCGACGCGGGCTGGTCGCGGTGGGGCTGGCCGGAGCAGGCGGGCGGGCTCGGCGGGTCCGCGGTGCTGCGGGCCGTTCTGTACGACGAGCTGGCCGCCGCGGGCGTGCGGATTCCGGAACCGTTCGTGCTGCTGGAGACGCTCGGGCCGGTGCTCACCCGGTACGCGCCCGAGCTGGCCGGCCGGCACCTGACCGACTACCTCTCCGGAGAGCGGCTCTGGGGCCAGGGGTTCTCCGAGGCCGAGGCCGGCAGCGACCTGGCGAGCGTGCGCACGAGGGCCCGGCAGGACGGCGACGGGTTCGTCCTCAACGGGCACAAGCTGTGGACGACCCTCGGCCAGTTCGCCCGGTGGGCCGCTGTGCTGGCCCGCACCGGCGCACTCGACAGCGGGCATCGCGGACTGTCGCTGCTGTGGGTGGACCTGACGGCGCCCGGCGTGACGGTGCGTCCGATCCGTGCCGCGAACGGCCGGGACGAGTTCGCCGAGATGTACTTCGACGACGTCCGCGTGCCGGCCGGCCATCTGATCGGCGGAGTCGACGAGGGCTGGGCCGTCGCGATGTACCTGCTGCAGTTCGAGCGCGGCACGTACGCCTGGCTGCGGCAGGCGGTCCTGCACCACCGGATCGGCACGATCGCGGCGACGGCACCCGAGGGAGCCGGCCGGACGCGGCTCGCCTCCCTCGGCCGCGCGCATCTGGCGGCGACGGCGCTGCGGGCCAAGTCGCGCGGGACCGTCCACCGGCTGGCGGCGGGCCTGAACCCGGGGCCGCTGATCTCGGTGGACAAGCTGCTGTTGTCGCGGGCCGAGCACGCCGTGTTCGACGCGGCGCGCCGCCTGCGCTGGGCCGACCTGGCGCTCTCGGACGACGAGGAGGCGGCGGCGCTGCGCGCGGAGTGGTTCTGCAGCCGCGCGTCCTCGATCTTCGGCGGCGCCGCCGAGGTGCAGCGCGACATCGTCGCGGACCACGTGCTCGCGCTGCCCAAGGGGGACCGCCGTGGACGCTGACGAGATCGCCCTGCTCGCCGAGACGGCCGAGCACGTGTTCGCGGGCGACGACCCGGAGCGGATGGTCGCCGAGCTGGCCGAGGCGGGGATCGGCGATCCGGTCGCGGACCCTGCCGTCGCCGCCGCGCTGCTGGGCACGCAGGGCCGCGTCGTGGGCCGCTCGACGCTGCTCGACCTGGCGCTGGCGGGCGACGATCACGCCGGCGGCGTCCGGGTGGTGCTTCCGCTGCCCGGAACCTGGCGGCCGCCCGGTTCGCGGGACGGCGGCGCGATCGATGTCGACGGCATCGTGCTGATCCCGGAGAAGGCCACCCGGTATCTGGTGCACACGGGATCCCACGTGGTGCCGGTGGCCCCGGAGGCCCTGCACGGCGGGCCGGTGGAGGGCTTCGATCCGGGTCTCGGCGCGCACCGAGTGATCGGAACGCTCCCATCCGGTGCCGCGGCGGAACGGGCATGGCATCGGGTGGTCGGCACCGGCCGCCGGGCGATCGCGCACGAGCTCGCCGGCGCCGGGCAGCGCGCCTTGGACCTCGCGATCGAGTACGTCGGCACCCGGCACCAGTTCGGGCGGCCGATCGCGGCGGCGCAGGCCGTCCGCCACCGGCTCGTGGACGCGCACGTCGGGCTGGAGGCCGCGCGGGCCGCGCTCGACGCGATCCCCGCCGACCCCGGCGGCGAACTCGGGGCGCTCACCGTGAAGGCCCTGGCCGGACGGGCCGCGCTCGCGGCGGTGGCCGCCGCCCAGCAGCTGTGCGGCGCGATGGGCTTCACCGCCGAGCATCCGCTGCACGCCGTGGTCCGACGCGCGTACCTGCTCGATTCGCTGTTCGGCTGCGCCGAGGACCTGGAACCGGAGATCGGAGCGCTGCTCGCCGCGCGCGGAGCCCGATCCGCGCCGCTCGTGGCGCTCTAGGAGGGAGATCGATGCGCAACGTTGTCGTGGCGGGGGTGGGCATCCATCCGTTCGGCCGGTTCGAGTACGGCTACCGGGAGATGGGCGCCTACGCCGCGCAGGAGGCGCTGGCCGACGCGGGCGTCCCCATCGAGGACGTCGAGATGGTCCTGGTGGCCAATGTCGGCGCCGAGATGGCCAAGGGGCACAACCTCGTCAACCGGCTGCGGTACCTGAGCAAGCCGGTGATCAACGTGGAGGCGGCGTGCGCCTCCAGCGGGTCGGCGCTGGCGCTGGCGTCATCGCTGATCGAGTCCGGCTCGCACGGTGTGGTGCTGTGCGTGGGCGTCGAGAAGGCGGCCCGCGGCTTCATTCCCGAGTCGGGCTTCGAGCGGTGGCAGATCGAGACCGGGCTCGGCGTGAACCCGCTGTACTTCGCCGTCCAGGCGCAGGAGCTGCTGCGGGACACCGACGCGACCGTCGAGGACCTCGCCGACGTCTCGGTGAAGAACCACCGGCACGCGGTGCACAACCCGAACGCCATGTACCGCAAGGAGGTCTCCCGGGAGGAGGTGCTGGCCAGCCGGGACGTGTGCCCGCCGCTGCGGCTGCTGATGCTGTGCGCCCCCAACGAGGGCGCCGCCGCGACCGTTCTGATGAGCGCGGACGAGGCGCGCCGCAGAGGCGTCGGGGACCCGGTGCGGCTGGCGGCGGTCGGGCTGGTCTCGCGGGGCCCGGACGACTGGTTCGTGCCCGCGCCGTCCTTCCAGGCCGAGCGCACGAACCTGACCGCCCGCGCGATGGCGCTCGCCGCCGAGCAGGGCGGGATCGGCGCGACGGACGTGGACCTGGTCGAGTGCCAGGACACCGACGCGGCCTCCGAACTGCTGGCCTACCGCGAGCTCGGGCTTTGCGAGCACGGGGAGGAGGCGCGGCTGCTGCGCTCGGGTGACACGGCGCTCGGCGGGCGGATTCCCGTCAACGTGTCGGGCGGCCTTTTGTCCAAGGGGGAGCCGCTGGGCGCCTCCGGGCTGGGCCAGCTGCACGAGCTGGTCACACAGGTACGGGGGCGCGCGGGCGCCCGTCAGGTCGAGGGCGCGCGTACCGGGCTCGGGCACGTGATGGGCGCCGGTCACAACGCGTGCGTGGTGGTGGTTCAGCGATGACGATGTCCTTCGAGCCCGTGGACCTGCTCCAGGAGGCGGAGCGGTTCGTCCTGGCCGCGCCCGGCGAGCCGACCGCGCTGATCGCCTCGCGCTGCCCCGCCTGTGGCCGGACGGCGTTCCCGCGTGCCGTGTGCTGCCCGGCGTGCGGCGCGGCGCCCGAAACGGTGGAGCTGCGCGGACCGGCCGTGCTGGACGTCCGGACCGCGGTGCTGAGCCCGCCGCCCGGCGCGCTCGTCCTGGCCCCGTACGACGTGGGCGTCGCGCGGTTCCCCGACGCGGGCCTGTGCGTCATCGGCCTGCTCGCCGGGCCGGCCGAACAGGGCGACGCCGTGGACGTGGTGGCGCACGCCTACCACGAGGACAGGCTCACCTTCGCCTTCCGGCGCCACCCCGAGTGACCTTCAGTGACCTTCCGACACCTACTGAACGAGGAGCGGAGATGACGGCGACCCTGCCGGAGACCGGAACCGACGTCCTGGCCGACATCAAGATCATTGATGCCGACGCGCACCTGACCGAGCCCGCCGACCTGTGGACCTCGCGGGTGCCGGCGTCCAGGCGCGACCGGGTGCCGGTGCAGAAGACCATCGACGGCATCACCGCCTGGTACCTGCACGACGAGCTGTGGGCCAGCACCGGCGGCAACACGATCTCGACCGGCCGGGAGAAGATCCTCGGCTCGCACGTGGTCCAGCCGTTCGAGCGGGTGGACGTGTCGGCGTGGTCGGTGCGCGAGCGCCTGGAGCTGCTGGACTCGATGGGGATCTACGGGCAGATCCTCTACCCGAACGGCATCGGCTTCGCCTCCAACCACATCTTCGCCATCGAGGACGAGGCCGAGCGCGCCGAGATCCTGCGGATCTACAACGACTTCCTGGCCGAGTCGCAGGAGGAGTCGGGCGGCCGGCTGTTCCCGCAGGCGCTGCTGCCCATCTGGGACATGGACCTGACGGTCAAGGAGATGACGCGCCTGGTCGACAAGGGCATGCGCGGCTTCACCCTGTCGGACAAGCCGGAGCTGCTCGGCCTGCCGGAACTGATCGACCCGTACTTCACGCCGATGTGGGACGTGTTCAACGAGGCCCGGCTCGTCGCCAACTTCCACATCGGGGCCGGTGCGCGCCGCGAGGAGATGGAGGCGATGCGCGGCAACATCGGGCAGAAGGCGCCGAACACGTCCGGCCCCGGTGTGCCGTCCGTGGCGCCGCCGGCGTGGAAGTACTACGGCAAGCAGCGGCGGCTGGCCGTCGGCGCGACGCAGATGTACATGAGCAACGTCCGCATCATCGTCAACCTCTGCATGAGCGACCTGTTCGACCGCCACCCCAACCTCAAGATCGTCTCCGCGGAGAGCGGCATCGGCTGGATCCCGTTCATCCTGGAGGCGATGGAGTTCCAGTTCGACGAGATGGTCACCGACCCCGCCGAGCTGGCGCTGGCGCGGCGGCGGCCGACCGAGTACTTCCGCGACCACCTCTACGTCATGTGGTGGTTCGAGCAGGTCGCCCCGGCCAAGCTGATCCACGACATCGGCGTGGAGAACGTGCTCGTCGAGACCGACGTCCCGCACCCGACCTGCCTGTACCCGGGGCCGCGCGAGCACTTCACCCGCGTCATGGGCGGGCTGGACGCGCGCTCCCAGCGGCGCGTCCTGCAGGACAACGCCGCCGAGCTCTACCGGATCGAGCTCCCGTGACGGCGCGGGCGGGCGCCGGCCAGCTGGCCGGTGTGAAGGTCGTCGAGCTGGCCCACGTCATCGCGGGCCCGCTCGCCGGCACGCTGCTGGCCGACCTCGGCGCGGACGTCGTGCACGTCGAGGCGCCCGGCACCGGCGACACCGCCCGGCGGCAGGGACCGGCGAAGGACGGGGTGCACCTGTGGTGGAAGGTCGCCGGGCGCAACAAGCGCTCGGTGACCCTCGACCTGCGCACCGCGGCGGGCCGCGACCTGGCGCGCGAGCTGGTGGCCTGGGCCGATGTGCTGATCACCAACATGCGGCCGGACACGCTGCGCGGCTGGGGGCTGGACTGGGAGACGCTGCACGCGGCGCACCCGCGGCTGGTCATGCTGCAGATCACCGGCAACGGCGCGTCCACGAGCGTGGCGAACGAGCCGGGGTTCGGCAAGGTCGGCGAGGCGCGCAGCGGCGTGGTGCACCTGACCGGGTTCCCGGACGGCCCGCCGGTGCACACCGGGTTCTCGCACGGCGACAGCGTGACCGCGCTGATGGGCGCGTACGGCATCTGCGCCGCGCTCGTCCGGCGGCACGAGCCGGACTTCACCGGCGAGTGGATCGACCTGGCGCTGTTCGAGCCGCTGTTCCGGCTGATCGAGTGGCAGGTCATCGTCGCCGACCAGCTCGGCGTGACGCCGGCGCGGGCCGGGAACCAGCTCGCGGTCGCGCCCGCGGCGGTGGTCAACACCTTCCACAGCGCGGACGAGGTGTGGATCACCGTGACGTCCGGGACGCCGCGGTCGGTGCGCAACATCGCCGTCCTGCTGGGCGAGCCGGCGGCGGAGTACGCGACCGTCGAGCAGCAGACCGCCCGCAAGGAGCGGCTGGACACGCTGCTGCGCGCGTGGATCGGGGCGCGGAACGCCGCGGACGCGCTGGCGGAGATGACCGCGGCCGAGGTGACCGCCTCGCGGGTCTACACCGCCGCCGACATCCTCGCCGACCCGGTCTACGCCGAGCGCGAGGACATCGTCGAGGTGGACGATCCCGAGCTGGGCCCGGTCCGGATGCAGGCCGTCGTCCCCCGGATGGCGGAGCGGCCCGGGCGGGTGTGGCGCACCGGCCCGGACCTTGGCGAGGACAACGGCCTCGTGCTCGGCGAATGGCTCGGGCACAGCGCCGAAGAGATCGAGAAGTTCCGCGCGGCGAAGGTGATCTGATGACCACGAGCGGGCCCGGGCGGCACGACTATCGCGCGCTGCGCAGCATCCTGGAGACGCCCATCCTGGACGACCGCAAGTGGGGCAAGCTGCCGGGCATCCCGGCGGACGCGGTCTTCCTCGACCTGGAGGACTCCGTTGCCCCGGCGGGAAAGGAGGAGGCGCGCGAGCGCGCGGTGCGGGCGCTGCGCGAGCGCGCGTTCGACGGGACGAAGCTGCTGCTGCCCCGGCCGAACCACCTCACCACCCCCTGGGGCGCCGACGACATCGAGGCGCTGGCCGGGTGCCGGCCGGACTGCGTCGTCTACCCCAAGATCTCGTCGGCCGACGACGTCCGCGAGGTGCAGGAGCTGTTCCGCGGTCACGGCGCCGACCCGGACATCTTCGCGATCATCGAGACCAGCCGGTCGGTGCTGGAACTGCGGGACATCGCGACGGTGCCGGGCGTGGTCGGCCTGATGTCGGGTCCCGGCGACATCAGCGTCGACGCGGGGGTGCCGCTGTACGAGCCGGACGGCGCCCTCAACGGGATCTTCCACGTGACCAAGACGCTGACCGCGCTGGCCGGCGCCGCCTACGGGCTCGCGACCACCGACATCGCCTACGCCCACGACATCCGGGACCTGGCCGTGATCCGCGACCGGGTGCGCGCGTCGCGGCGCATGGGGTTCACCGCGATGACCACGTTCTATCCGCCGCACGTCGACATCATCAACGACGAGTTCACACCGGGCGAGGAGGAGCGGCGGGCCGCGCGGGAGTGCGTCGCCGCCTACGAGGAGGTGCTGGCCGGGAACCGGGCGGCGGCGCTCTCCCCGGACGGCGAGCCGATCCTGGTGCACGACTACGAGAAGGCCCGCAGCCTGCTCGCGAGGGCCGAGCGGTGAGCCGCGCGGCAGCCGTCCGGGCCGACCTGCGCCTGCTCATCGACGGGCAGGCCGTGCGCGGCGAGGGCGAACCGCTGCACGTCGTGAACCCCGCCACCGAGGACGAGTGCGCCGTGGTGGCGGGCGCCTCGCCGGAGCAGGTGGCGGCCGCGGTCGAGGCGGCGGCCGCGGCCTTCGGCGAAGGGCCCTGGGGATCGCCCGAAGAACGCGCGGGCGCGCTCGAACGCCTCGCCGACGGGATCGAGCGGCGGCATCGCGAGCTGGTCGAGGCGATCGTGACCGAGGTCGGCTCCCCGGTCGCCCTCGCCGAGTCGCTCCAGGTCGCCGTCCCGGCCGCGCACCTGCGCCACTACGCCAAGCTGGCGCTGGAGGACAGGACGGAGCGGCTGCCGCCGGATCCCGGGCCGCCCGGCTCGGCGAGCATCGTGGCCTACCGCCCGGTGGGCGTCGTCGCGGCGATCGCCGCCTACAACTACCCGCTGCTGCTCGCGGTGCACAAGCTCGGCGCCGCCCTCGCCGCCGGCTGCACCGCCGTGCTGCTGCCGTCGCCGCGCACCCCGATCGCGACCCTGCTGTTCGGGGAGGCCGTCCGCGCCGCCGGGCTGCCGGCGGGGGTCGTGAACGTCCTGGCCGGCGGCGCGGAGGCGGCCCGGGCGCTGACCGAGCACCCGCGCGTCGACAAGATCGCGTTCACCGGATCCGAGGCGGTCGGCACGCAGGTGATGCGGCAGGCCGCCGCCGGGACGCGCGGGGTCGTCCTCGAACTGGGCGGCAAGTCGGCGGCGCTCATCGCCCCGGACGCCGACCTCGCGGCGGTCGTGCCGGGCATCCACTTCCGGTACGCGCGCAACGGCGGCCAGGCGTGCGCCGCGCCGACCCGGCTGCTCGTCCCGGAGTCCGCCTGGGACGACTTCGCCGCCATCAGCGAGGCCGCCTACCGCGACCTGCGCGTCGGCGACCCGTGGTCGGCGGACGTCACCGTCGGCCCGATGATCAGCGCCGCGCACCGCGACCGGGTCGAGCGGTTCGTGGCCGACGCCGTCGCCGGCGGCGCGCGGATCATCGCCGGCGGCGGCCGGCCGCCGGTCGAGCGCGGCTGGTTCACCAACCCGGTCCTGCTCGCCGGTGCCGCGCCGGGCTCCCCGGTGGCGCAGGAAGAGATCTTCGGCCCGGTCGCGGTGGCCTTCCCCTACCGCGACCTGGACGAGGCGGTCGCGCTGGCCAACGGCACCCGGTACGGCCTGCACGCCTACGTCTACACCGCCGACACCGAGTCCGGCGTCGCGCTGGCCGCCCGGCTGCGCAGCGGATCGGTGTCGGTCAACGGCGGCGGCGCGTTCCGGCCGGACGCCCCCATGGGCGGATTCGGGGCCAGCGGCGTCGGGCGCGAGCTCGGCCGCTGGGGAGTCCACGAATACCTCGAACCTCAGCACGTCCAGTGGGCCCGGTAGCGAGGGCCCGTCCACCCACCCCCAGGGATCGAAAGGAAGATCCATGAAGACGCGTGCGGCCTTGCTCTGGGAGGCACCGGGCAAGTGGGACGTCCGGGAGGTCGACCTCGACCCGCCCCGTGACGGCGAGGTCCTGGTCAAGATGATGGCCAGCGGGCTGTGCCATTCCGACGACCACTTCGCCCAGGGCGACATCCTGTTCCACAACTATCCGGCCTGCGGCGGGCACGAGGGCGCCGGCATCGTCGAGGCCGTCGGGCCGAACGTCACCCGGGTGAAGCCCGGTGACCACGTCGTCGCCTCGTTCATCCCGTCCTGCGGGCACTGCCGGATGTGCACCGGCGGCCACCAGAACATCTGCGACAACGGCGCGCTGATCACCGTCGGCACGCAGCTCGACGGCACGTTCCGGATGCACGCCGACGGCCGGGGCGTGGCCCAGAACGCGTGCGTCTCGACGTTCTCGGAGTGGACGGTGATGCCGGAGGTCTCGGCCACCAAGATCCGCAAGGACGTCCCGTTCGACGTGGCCGCGATCGCCGGCTGCTCGGTGCCCACCGGGTGGGGCTCGGCGGTCCGCGCCGCCGAGATCGAGCCCGGCGACGTGGTGATCGTCATGGGCACCGGCGGCATCGGCATGAACGCCGTGCAGGGCGCCCGCCACGTCGGCGCGGAGCGCGTCATCGCGGTCGATCCCGTGGACGCCAAGCGGGCACTCGCCCTCGAACTCGGCGCCACCGACGCGTTCGCGCACATCGACGAGGCCGCCGAACTGGCCCGCGGCGTCACCAACGGGCAGGGCAGCGACGCCACGATCCTCAGCGTCGGGGTCGTCACCGGCGAGCACATCGGCCAGGCCTTCTCGACCATTCGCAAAGGCGGCACGCTGGTCCTCACCAGCGCGGCCAGCCACGAGCTGACCGACATCCCGATCCCCGCACTGGACCTCACCATGCACCAGAAACGCATCCAGGGCGCGCTGTTCGGGATGGGCGCCCCCGCCCGGGAGATCCCGCTGATGCTCGACCTGTACGAACGAGGCTCGATCAAGCTGGACGAGCTGATCACCCGTCGCTACCCGCTGGACCAGATCAACGAGGCGTACGCCGACATGCACGCCGGCCGCAACATCCGCGGCGTGGTCACCTTCGGAGGCGGCGATGCCTGACCGGGCTGGCGCCGCGGTCTGGATCGCCCACGATCCGACGCACTGGGAGCGGTTCCGAGGCAAGGACGGGCTGCTGACATGAGGGAACGGGCGTGGCGACGCGCCGTCGCGTGCGCCGCCGTCGCGGCATGCTTCCCGGCCGGCGGGTGCGGCACCGGCGGGAGCGACGGCTATCGGGTCGGGTTCACCACCGACCTTTCCGGCAAGTACGCGCTGAACGGCGTCGGCCAGCGCGACGGGTTCAAGGCCTACTTCGACCTCCTCAACGCCGAGGGCGGCATCAACGGCCGCAAGGTCGAGGTGACCTACCTCGACGACGGGGGCGAGGTCGGCCGCGGCTCGGCCAACGTGGCCCGGCTCGCCGCCTCGCCGGACACCTCCGCGATCGGCGGGCTGCTGGTGAGCAACGGCTGCGGGGCCGCCGCGCCGCGCGCGACCCGGCTGCGGGTGCCGCTCGTGTGCAGCGCGGTGGCCGACGACCTGCTGCGGCCGGTGTCGCCGTACGTGTTCGCCGCCCGGACGTCGCAGGGCAACCAGGCCGCCCCGATGATCCGGTTCGCCGGGACGCTCGTCCGCGCCGCCAAGCCGCGGATCGCGATCATCTACTTCGCGTCCGCGGCCAGCGCCAACCTGGAGAAGAACCTCCGGGCGTCGGCGCAGAAGCGCGGCTGGCAGGTCGTGGCCGACGAGAGCGTCCCGCTGACCGCGACCGACGTGAGCGCGCAGACCGCGCGCATCGTCGCCGCCAAGCCGGACATCGTCGTCGGAGCGCTGTACGACCCGCTCGCGATCCTGTTCCTGCGCAACATGGCCGCCCGCCAGGTGCGGGTGCCGTTCGTCAACTACGACGGCACCACGGCCGCGGGCAGCCTGCTGCCGCTCAAGAACCCGGACTACTACGGCCTGTCCAACGCGGCGATGAGCGGTGACGGGACCGGCGCGGGCGTGCGGCGGTTCGCGCGCGCGATGCAGCGCAACGGCAAGCCCGCGACCACCGCCTACGCCAACATCGGCTACCTGCAGGCGGCCGAGATCGCCGAAGGGCTGCGCGTCTGCGGCCACCCGTGCCCGGGGGCGAAGATGCGGCACGCCCTGGAGAACCTGAGGTTCGACTCCGGCGGGTTCGCCAGCGGGCCGGTCGGCTTCTCGCCAGATGATCACGAGGGTGTGCGCGCGGTCAGCTTCTACGCCTGGGATCCGCGTGCCAAGGCGCTGCGCGAAGTCGCGTCGAACGTGCCGGCGGGCGGGGGCCCCGGGGCATAGCCGGACAGCGGGCGGCCCCCCGCTGCCGTTCCCCTTCTCTCCTAGGAGTCGGTATGACCCCTGAATTGGCTCAGGCCCTGGTCGGCGCGCTCGTGCTGGCCGGGCTGTACGCCGCGGTCGGCGTCGGATTCGTCATCCTGTACAAGGCGACCGGAGTCCTCAACTTCGCGCAGGGCGGCCTGATGCTGCTCGGCGCACTGATCTTCTACAGCGTCACGACCGGGCTCGGCGTCCCCTGGGCGGCCGCCATCCCGCTGACGCTGCTGGCGCTCACCGCGATCGGCGCGCTCACCTACGGCCTGCTGTTCCGCAGGCTCGTCGGCGCCGCCGAGTTCTCGCTGGTCATCGCCACGCTCGGGCTGAACGTGGTGCTCGTCGTCATCGTCCTGATGATCTGGGGGCCGAGCACCCGGACGATGCCGGAGCCGCTGTCGCGGTCCCCGTGGTTCTCCCTCGGACCGGTGTCGTTCTCCCGGCTGGACGTCTTCCTCATCCTGTTCGCGCTCGCGACCGTGATCGTCTTCGACCAGCTGATCCGGCGCAGCCGCGTCGGGGTGAAGATGCGCGCGGTCGCGGACGGGCCCCTGCTGGCCGCCCTGACGAAGATCAGCGTGCATCGGATGTCGGCGATCGCGTGGGGCGTGGCGGCGCTGTGCGCCGGGGTCGCCGGGATCGTCCAGGCGATGCGGCTGTCCATCGACCCGACCGGGATCCAGGCGCTCGGCCTGACCGCGTTCCCCGCGGTGCTGCTCGGCGGCCTCGACTCCATCCGGGGCGTGGTGCTGGGCGGGGTCGTGCTGGCCGTCGTGCAGACCGGGGCCACCTACCTGATCGGGGGCGCCTGGTCGGACGTGCTCGCCTACGCCGTCCTGCTCGCCGTGCTGCTGGTGCGGCCGCAGGGATTCTTCGGGAGCCAGAAGGTGGTGCGGCTATGACCGCGGTGGACACGACGGCCGGCGGCGGGTTCCGCGGACGCGTCCGGCTCGGCGGGCGCGGCAGGGCGATCCTGCGGTGGGTGATCGGCGGCATCGCGCTGGTCGCGTTCGCCGCGACCGCGAACGACTTCCTGCTCCTGGTCGGCGGCACCGTGCTCATCTACGCGATGAGCGCCGTCGGGCTGAACTGGCTGATGGGCGAGGCCGGGCTGGTGTCGCTGGGCAACGCCGCCCTGATGGCGACCGGTGCCTACACCACGGCCGTCCTCGGCGACCTGCCCTTCCCGGTGCCGCTGCTGGTCAGCGGGGCGGTCGGCGCCGCGACGGGCTTCCTCGTCGCGATCCCCGCGCTGCGGC
Organism: Actinomadura vinacea; assembly: GCF_039532545.1. NCBI lineage: Bacteria > Bacillati > Actinomycetota > Actinomycetes > Streptosporangiales > Thermomonosporaceae > Actinomadura > Actinomadura vinacea. The sequence goes on from NZ_BAAARW010000003.1 coordinate 40,392, forward strand.
TGCGCGGCATCTACCTCGCGCTGGCCACGCTGGCCCTGCAGTACTTCGTCGCGTTCGCCGGCGACCGGTACCAGACCGCGACCGGCGGCGCGTCCGGGCTGCAGGTGCGGCCGCCGAGCGTCGGCGGGTACGAGCTCGACCTCGGCGGCCCGCTGATCGTCGTGCTCGGCGGGTGCCTCGGCCTGACGATCCTGGTCGTGCGCGGGCTGTCGCGGCACGCGCCGGGACGGATGTGGAACGTCATCCGGGAGAGCGAGCTGGCGGCCGGCGCGATCGGCGTCAACGTGGTCCGGTGGAAGATCAGCGCCTTCGTCGGCAGCTCGATCGTCGTCTCGGTCGCCGGGTCGCTGCTGGCCTACCACGCGCAGCTGGTCTCGTCCGACATGTTCTCGCTCGACTTCGCGATCTCGTTCATCGTGATGCTGATCATCGGCGGGCTGGGCACGGTCTCCGGCGCCGTGCTGGGCGCGGCGGTCGTGGTCGTGCTGCCGTACCTGCTGTCCTCGCTGCCCGGCGCGCTGCCGTCCACCGGGGCGGGCGAGTGGCTGAGCGAGAACATCCACTACATCAACAACGGCCTCTACGGCGTCCTGGTGCTCGGCTTCCTGCTGTACCGGCCGGAGGGCATCGCGCCCACGGTGCGCGGGGCGTTCCGCCGCCGTGACCGCGACCGCGACCGCGGCCGGACGCCGGCGGACGAGCCGCGGCCCGAACGCCCGCGCGTCCGCGAGAACGACGGGCGACGACCCGCCGCGCTGGAGATCCGGGACCTGCACGTCACCTACTCCACCGGTGCCCGCGCGGTCGACGGGCTGGACGTGCTCGTCCGGCCCGGCGAGATCGTGGCGGTGTACGGCCGCAACGGGGCGGGCAAGAGCAGCACCCTGCGCGCGGTGACCGGCTTCCTCGCCTGGGAGCAGACGCGCGTGCGCGGGGAGATCTCGGTGTGCGGCACCCCGGTCACCACGCTCCCGCCGGAGAAGACCGCGGCGGCCGGTGCCGTCCTGGTGCCCGAGCGGGACAAGGTGTTCCCCAGCCTCACCGTCGGCGAGCACCTCGCGCTCGCCGATCCGGACGGTGCCGCCCAGCTGCTGGAGCGGCCGTACTTCGCGGGGCTGAGCGAGCGGCTCGACCAGCAGGCCGGGCTGCTCAGCGGCGGTGAACGGCAACTGCTGGCGCTGTCGGTCGCCGCCCTGCTGCGTCCCGATCTGCTGCTGGTCGACGAGTTCTCGCTCGGCCTCGCCCCCGCGATGATCCAGCGGATCGGCGACGTCATCCGGGAACTGCGCGACGAGCAGGGCATGAGCGTGCTGCTGGTGGAGCAGAACGCGGCGGCGGCGCTGCGGCTCGCCGACCACGTCTACCTCATGGAGGCCGGCCGGATCGTCGCCGCCGGGCCGCCGTCCGAGATGGCCGATCACGAACTGCTGAGCGGGGTGCCGGGCAATGTCTGACGAGATCGCGCTGAGCGTGCGCGACGCGGTGCTGCGCTTCGGCGGGATCACCGCGGTGGACGGGGTGGGCTTCGACGTCGAGCGCGGCGAGACGTTCGGGATCATCGGGCCGAACGGCGCGGGCAAGACCGCGCTGCTGAACTGCGTGTCCGGCGTGTACCGGCTGGACGGCGGGACGATCTCGCTGTTCGGGACGCGCGTGGACGGCCTCGCCCCGCACCGCGTCTCGGCCCTGGGCCTGGCCCGGACGTTCCAGAACACCGAGCACTTCAAGCGGTTCACGCTGCTGGACTACGTCCTGCTCGGGGCCGTCCACCGCGGCCGCGCGTCGGCGCTGTGGTCGGTGCTGGCGTGGCCGGTGATGGAACGTGCCGAGCGGCGTGAACGGGCCGCGGCCCGCGAGGTCCTGGACCTGCTCGGGCTGGCCCCGCTCGCCATGGAGGAACTCGCCGAGCTGCCCTACGGCGTGCAGAAACGGGCCGACATCGCGCGTGCCCTCGCCGCGCGTCCCCAGGTGCTGCTGCTGGACGAGCCGACCTCGGGCACCACGACCGGGGAACGGGCCGACGTCGCGGACGCGATCGACCAGGTGTGCGCCGCCGGCGTCACGACCGTGCTGGTCGACCACGACGTCGACTTCGTCTCCCGGCGCTGCGGCCGCACGCTCGTGCTCGCCCACGGGACACCGCTCGGCGTGGGCACTCCGGCGGAGATGCTGGCCCGGCCGGACGTCGTCGAGGCGTTCCTCGGGGTGCCGTCCGCGTGAGCCGCTCAGCCCCAGTCGACGATGTCGTCCAGCCTGGCCGGATACCGCAGCTCGCAGTACTGCTGGTAGAACTCCATGTGCTGGCGCATGAGCCATTCCGCCTCGCGCCGGTCGTGCGCGACGATCGCGCGGGCGACCGTGTCGTGGGCGGCGGCGATGCTCGGGCGCTGGTCGGGCGGGAACAGCACGGCGGTGACCCGGACCGACCAGATGTGGCGGAACGCGTTGGCCGACAGCGCCAGCACCGGGTCGCCCGCCGCCTGCGACACGGCGGCGTGGAACTCCGAGTGGGAGTTGGCGTAGGTCGTGTCGTCGCTCTGCGAGTTGAGCTGGCCGGCTTCGAGGGCGGCGGTGACGAGCCGCCCGGCCTCGGGGCCGGGACGCGCGGCGGCGAGCCCGGCGAGGAGCGACTCGACGTTGACCCGCGCCTGCAGCAGCTCCCGGTAGGTGGTGCCCATCGCCTGCAGGTGCAGGGTGGTCATCTGCCCGTAGTCGCTGGTGCTCGGGGTGGCCACCACCGGACCGCCGCCGGGGCCGGTCTTGATGGTGACCAGCCCGTTGATCTCCAGGATGCGCAGCGCCTCGCGCACCGACGCGCGCCCGACCCCGAACGCCTCGGCCATCACGGCCTCGGACTCCAGGAACGTGCCGGGGGCGAGCCGACGCTCGCCGATGTCGCGCAGGATGCGGCGCGCGATGCGCTCGGAGGTCTTCTCCGTACGGCGCGGCTCGTGCCGGAGGAGCGGTTCGCCTGCCTTGCTCACCGTTTCTCATCCATCCGTCGTCGCTATTTGTTGCAACTATACCGATAAATTGGGGAACTACGTGACCACCACACCCACCGGGGAGTTCGACGGGCGGGTCGCCATCGTGACCGGAGGAACGCGGGGGATCGGCCACGCGATCGCCGTGCGGCTCGCCGCCGGAGGCGCCGCCGTCGTCGTCAACGGCCGCGACGCGGACGCGGTCGAGCGCGCCGCCGCTGAGCTCCGCGCTTCCGGAGCCCGCGCCGCCGGCGTTCCCGGCAGCGTATTCGACGAGGACGTCCCGCGGCGGCTGGTCGACACGGCCGTCGCGGAATTCGGCGTCCCGGACGCGCTGATCAACAACGCCGGCACCAGCGCGCACTACGGCCCCCTGCTCAAGGCCGGCCGGGCCGCGTTCGAGAAGACGATGCTGGCCAACACCTGGCCCGCGCTCGCGCTGGTCCAGGCCGCGGCGGAGGCGGGCATGGGACCCGGCGCCGTGGTCAACATCACCACCACCGGGGCCCATCGCGTCCACCCGGTGGCCGGCCCCTACACGGCGAGCAAGGCGGCCCTGGAAATGCTCACCGCGACCCTGGCCAGGGAACTGGGGCCGCGAGGCATCCGGGTCAACGCGGTCGCGCCGGGACTCGTCCGCACCGACATGGCACGCGTGCTGTGGGAGGGGCAGCGCGGGCTCGCCGAGCAACAGCTCGTACCGCTCCAACGGCTCGGCGAGCCGGCGGACATCGCGGAGGCGGCCTGCTTCCTGCTCAGCGCCCGCGCGGACTGGATCACGGGCGCGACCCTCTGCGTCGACGGCGGCCGCATGCAGGTCGGCGGCGAGCCCGCGGACCTGATCGGGGTGTTCGCATGACCCGCCTGGCCGACGCGATCCGCGCCGAGATCGGCGACGCGGAGCTCTCCGAGCTGACCCCGATGGCCGGCGGACGGTCCGGAGTCACACTGGCGGGCCGGCTCACCCGCGACGGCGTGACGCGGGAGATCGTGGTCAAGGCCAAGCCCCCCGGCCGTCCCGCCACCGGCAGGCACGACGTCCTGCGCCAGGCCGACGCCCTCGACCTACTGGCCACGGTGCCCGGCGTGCCCTCCCCGCGGGTGCTGGCCCGAGTCAATGGCGAGGAGGTCTGCTTCGTGATGGAACGCAGCCGCGGTTCCGTCACCGAGCCCATCCTCGACGACGACGACCGGCCGCCGCCGGACATCGTGCGGGAACGAGCTTTGCGGTCCGCCGGGATCCTCGCCGCGCTGCACCGGTTCGATACCGCGCCCCTCCGCGAGCCGATCTCTGACCTGGCCGACGAGGTCGGCCGCTGGTCCGGCACGGCGAAGTCGGCCGGGATGGCGCCCGGCATCGATCGCCTGGCCGAGTCGCTGGCCGCGTCGGTACCGGCCGTGGACGGCCCGCCGGTGCTGGTGCACGGTGACTTCCGGCTGGGCAACCTCGTCTTCGACGGGGCCGAGCCGACCGGCCTCATCGACTGGGAGATCTGGGGGCTGAGCCGGCCCGGGGTCGACCTGGGCTGGTTCCTTGTCTTCTGCGACGCCTCGGCCTTCCCCGGGGTGGGCCGCCCGGTCGATGGCCTGCCCAGCGCGGACGAACTCGTCGAGGCCTACCGCCAGGCCGGCGGCGACGTGCCGGACGACCTCGCCTGGTACGAGGCGTTCGGCCGCTTCAAGATGGCCGCCATCATGGCGCACAACCTCCACCGCCACCGTGCGGGCCGCCATGTGGACCCGTACCAGGAACGCCTCCCGCCGACGATCGCGCGGCTCGTCGAGTCGGGCGCCGAAATGCTGAAACGATGAGCCCGTTGAATGCGGGGTCGGTGTCGCTCGGCCTGTCGCTGCCGCCGGGATACGCGCGGGACGCGGTCGCCCAACTCAAGCGCACCGCGCGGCTCGCGATCGACGCGGGCTTCGACGGCGTGACGCTCAGCGAGCACCACGGCGGGTTCCCCGGGTACCCGCCGACGCCCATGCTGCTGAGCGCGCTGCTGCTGGAGCATCTCCCCGCAGGCTGGGCGATCCCGTGCCCCACGATCCTGCCGCTGCGGCCACCGGCTCTCGTGGCCGAGGAACTGGCCTGGCTCGCCGCCGCGCACCCGGGACGCGTCGGGGCCGGATTCGTCCCGGGCTATCAGGAGCGGGACTTCGCCGTGGCGGCGGCGGACTTCGCCACCCGGCGAAGCCGGCATTGGACGGCGCTCGCCGAGGTCACCGCCGCCCTGCGGGGCGAGAACGGACTGCGGGACGATCCCGCCGTGGCCCAGTGCGCGCCGTCGGGTTTGCCCATCGTCACCGGGGTGGCGGGGCAGGTCGGCGCCCGCCGTGCCGCCGAGGCGGGCGCGGGCCTGCTGCTCATGTCGCTGACGCCCGCCGCGGATCTCGCGCCGCTCGTCCAGGCGCACCGCGACGCGGGCGGCGGCGGGCCGCTGGTGCTGATCCGCCGGGTCGGTTCCGTCGACGGCATGGTGGAGCGCTGGCGCAGCCGCGGGTCCGGTTCGTGGCTGGCGGCCGAGCCCGCTGCGATCGTCTCGGGCCCGCCCGAAGAATGGGCCGACACCCTCGCCGCCGACCTCCGCGAAAGCGGGGCGACCGCGCTGAACGTGCGTCTCGACGGCGCCGCCGCCGAGACGCACACCCGAATCGAACGGTTCGCAGCCCAAGTGCTACCTGAACTCAGGAGCGGCATCGCCTCACCGGCCAGGTAGCGCGCTCGCGCGGTACCTGGGGTTACCCCGAGACAGGCCCTAGGCTGTGTTTCAAAGTCCCGGCCTACGGCGCTCGCCTAGCGGCTCGCCCCTAACCGGGCCTTGGCGAGCGCGACATCGCTTCGCGATCTGGCCGGTGAGGCTCGCCTCCGGCGTCACCTCGCCGGCCAGGTAGCGCGCTCGCGCGGTACCTGGGGTTACCCCGAGACAGGCCCTAGGTTCCTGCGGGGGCCATGGTCGGCACGAATGTGTAGCCCCAGATCGTCGTCTTGGTGCAGGTCGTGTGCACTGCGTGGATGGTGCCCGGGTGCGAGGAATCGATGCCCACGCACATTTCGTTCCGACGGGTCTGGGCGGACTGCAGGTTGTAGAGGGGCGTCGGCTGGGACGTCCCCTGCTGTGCTGTGGTTTGGGCCTGTGGCTTGGTTCTCTCCAGGTTGAAGCGTTGCCACTTGTTTCCGCTGTCGCAGACGCTCAGGTGCAGGCGGGCGCCGTCGTTGGGGGTGTCTAGCGTGAGGCACCAAAGCTGGTCTTTGTTCGTACGGGCCTGGACGACATAGGTGCCGTTGGAATGGGTTTCAAGCCGGATGCGCTGCAGTCGGTCCTCGTCGTCGCACTTGTCCTGGGAAAGCGTCGGCGCGAACTGGTCGTCGGGAAGGATCGTCAGGCAGTTCCCGGCAGACACGGCGGTTTCGGGTTGGACGAAGTACCAGCCGGTGGTCGGCGGGGCGGAGGCGGACAGTTCGCCGCTGTGCTTGTTCTCGTTCTTGCCGGAGTCGTCGTCGAGCGCGGTGAACATGGCCACCCCGATGACCGCCACGGTGATGAACGCCGGCGCGGCCACCAGCGGGGAGAGTGAACGGCGCGTTCGCTTTGCGGAGGACTTCCGATGCCGGGGGCGGCGCCGTTTCGCCTGCTCCTCTGGTTGCGTCTTGTCCGGCGGCGGGGGCACGGTCGGCTCCGAGGCGGCGGCAGGCTTCGCCGGTGGGCGGGGCTCGGAATCCGGTGACGGTGAGGCGACCCTCGTATGCACACGCAGCCATTCGGCCTGAATCTCGGGCACGCATCCGCAGGCGCTGATGAACGCCGACACCAGGTCAGGACTTGGAAGAGTGCCGCCGTCCAGCATTCCGGCGAGCCCGTCCGGAGGGAGCGCGTGGATGTTCGCCGTCCGGGCCTCAAGCTCCTCAAGGCTCAGTCCGGACCAGTGCTGAAGCTGCCGCATCAGGGCGACGAACTCGGCGGGGGTGCGGACGTCGTCCGGCTGCGGGACGGCCCTGCGAGTCGGCACTCTCGGCCCTTCTTGAGTGGAAATGTCGTTTATCGTGGGCATCGTAGCGACCTCCACTAAAGATTTGGCTAGGGTTTCCTTCGCAGAAACCCGCGCCGACCGGTTCCGGGCCGACGGAACGAACTCGCGGAGGGGCACCCCGATGGCCGACCTCACCGACCACGCCTCCGGGTCTTTGCGCAGGTCCGTCCAATCCCGGATCAGCACGACGTTCGTGCTGCTCATCCAGGTGCGGGTGCTGGTCGTGGGGGTGACCGTTCTGGTCGACCGCCAGGTCCGCGGCAACTTCTGGGCGCTGGGCGTGCTGGCCTTGGTCGCGCTTCTCTCCGGGCTGATGCTGCTCGGCTGGGAACAGGTGGTCTCGCGGCTGTACGCGCAGCCCGCTCTGCTGGCCTGCGACGTGCTGGTCGGCTACGCGGTGCTCGAAGCCGGCGGGATCATCGGCCCGTACTTCCTGGTCACGGTGATCGCCGCCGGTCTGGCGGGTCTGCTCTACCGTTGGCCGACGACCGCGGTGCTCTGCCTTCAGCAGGCCGTTCTGTACTACGTCGCGCTCTTCCAGGGCGGTGCGGACGACATACGGAGCAGCGCCGCCCTCCCGCTGCTGCTCGCGATGCCCGCGTTCTACGGGATAGGCGCCCTGGTCGGGGCCGTGATCCGGCGGCTGTTCGACGAGCAGGCCGCGGCCGAGGAAGCGCTCTGGCGCTCGGAGGCGCTGGCCATGGCCGCCGACGAACGTTCCCGCCTGGCCCGGGAGATGCACGACTCGCTGACCGGAACGCTGTCCGGCATCGCGCTGACGGCGACCAGCCTCCCCGCGTTCGTGCGGAAGTCGCCGGACCGAGCGGAGAAGGAGGCCCAGCGCATCGCCGCCGCCGCGCAGATCGCCACCCGGCAGGCGCGTTCGCTCATCGGCGAACTGCGCGCGGACGCCGTGCAGCGCCCTCTCCACGTCGTGGTCCGCGAACTGGCCGCGGAGTGGGGCCGGACGACCGGCGTCCGGGTGCACGACCGAGTCCAGAACGGTGCCGACCTGCCGCTGCACCCCCGGCACGAGACCGTGGCGATCATCAAGGAGGCGCTGGAGAACGTCCACAGGCACGCCGGGGCCTCGGCCGTGGAGGTCGCCGTGACCGACGGTCCGGACGGCCTGCGGGTGGTCGTCCGGGACGACGGCCTCGGCCTCCCCGGACGCCCCGGCCGGAACGGCTGGCTGGACGCGCTCGCCGACGACGGCCACTACGGCCTCCTCGGCATGCACGAACGAGCCCGGCGGGCGGGAGGAGAGCTCACCGTGGACTCGACCCCGGGCGGCGGCACCGGCATCACCGTCCGGTTCCCCCGCGCGACCAGGACCGCCGTGCCGATGGACCGGAGGAGCCGATGAACGTGGACGCACCGTGCCGGGTGCTGGTGGTGGACGACAATCCGTTCATCCGCTCCGGGCTCACGCTGGCGCTCGAGGCGAGCGAGGAGATCGAGGTCGTGGGGGAGGCGGGCGACGGCCGCCGGGCCGTGGAGCTGGCGCGGGAACTGGTCCCGGACGTGATCCTGCTGGACGTCCGCATGCCGAACGTCGACGGAATCGCCGCCGCGGCCGTGCTGAGCGAGATCGGCCGGGTCATCATGCTCACCCAGGTCGATGACCCCGAGGTGGTGCTGGCGGCCGTCCGGAACGGGGCGGTGGGCTATCTGGTGCACAACACCTTCACCCCCGGGGAACTGGCCGCGGCGGTCGTGGAGACCGTCCGGCAACGGGCTCACCCCCTTTCCCAGGCGGCGTCGGCGGCCCTGATCGACGCCGCTCGGACGGACCGGGCCACCGCGCCGGCCGCGGTCGACCCGGCCGAACAGCGGAAACGCTTCGGGCTCTCGGAACGCGAGGCCGAGGTCATGGACCTCATCGCGCAGGGACATCCGAACTCGACGATCGCGGCCAAACTATTTCTCACCGAGAAGACCGTCAAGAATTACATCAACCGGCTCTATGCCAAACTCGGCGCCCCCAACCGTTCCACAGCCATCGTGACCTGGCTCGGAATGCCGCCGCGGGGCTGACCGGCTCCGTCGAATTGAGGTCCCCCCGTCCCGTTCCCAGGGCTCTAGGGCCCTAGGGCCCCGGTGCGCGCCCCGAGTAGATTTTCGCCGAATTAGTCGAGTGCGGAACGGCCGGAGTCCGCGGCCGGCGCAATTCGTTCGGTTCGGAGGTTGTAGCGTGCCTTTTTCTTTCCGAAGACGGGCCGTCGTGGTGGCGGTCACCGCGGTGACCGTCGGAGTCTCGGCGTTCGCCGCCCTGCACGAGAGCTCGGCCGACGTCGGTTACGCCGGCGCGAGGACCGACGCCCAGCGGCTGCCGGCCCCCGGCAAAACCAAGAAGCCCGGCAAGCCGACCGCGGCGCAGCGCCACGGGTGGGGGCGTCCCCTGGCGGCAGACGAGTTCAACGGCACCCTCGACACGAAGGCCTGGGAGGTTTACGACGGCGCTGGACACGCCGGGAAGGGGCGGCGCAGTCCGAGCGCGGTGACCGTTCGCGACGGGGCGCTGCGAATCACCGGCAGGACCGACGGGACCACCGGCGGGCTCGGCTGGCGCCGCGGCAGCCGGATGCTGGGCCGCTGGGAGGCACGGCTGAGGATCAACCGCTCCTGCGCCTGCTACAACGCCAACATGCTGCTGTGGCCCGTCGGCGGCGGGGGCGGCACCGCGCCTGAGGGCGGTGGCGGCGAGATCGACTACATGGAGACCTACGGCGACAACGGTCTCCGGAAGGGCGCGAACTTCTTCCTCCACTACGACCAGCGGGAAGGGTCGACGCAGAAGGGGCGGGAAGGCAACTCGGGCCGCATCTCCGACCGAGTGGAGGTCGACCTCACCACCTGGCACTCGTTCGCGGTCGAGTGGACCGAGAAGGAGATCAACGGGTACGTGGACGGCCGCCGCTGGTTCCACACCTCCAGGCGGGACGTGCGGCCGCCAGGTCCGATGGGCCAGGCGATCCAGCTCGACTGGATGCCCGAGCTGGCGGGGAAGAGCGCGCCCGGCATCCGCCGCAGGGCAGCGGTCCTCGAAGTCGACTGGATCCGGATGTACGGCGCCTGAACGACCCGGTGAACGCGGCCTCCGGGAGGCCGCGTTCACCGGTGCCTCAGCGAATGATCTGCCACATTCCCTCGGCGTCGCGGCGCAGCACGAACTTCGATTGCAGCGACGACTCCGTCAGGTGCCCGTCGGTCCAACGCAGTCCCGAGAACGGCAGGACGGCCTCGCCGTCGGTGATCTTGCCGCCGGTGACCATGACCTGGCCGAGCGCCTGCCTTTCCTTCGGCCTGAGGAAATGCGGGGTGTTCTTCACACCCTTGCGGCAGTCGCCCTTCAGAGCCGGGCTGTTCACGAAGTCGCTGTCCTTCACTACATACCGGCACACCGAACTGTCGCCCGCGGCCTGCCCCTGGAGGAACCCCTTCAGCGCGGCGCGCGCCCCCGGAAGACCAGGCGCGGCTCCCGGATCCGACTGGGCCGTCCCCGGCGGCGTGGTCGTCGGCGCGGGCCGTCTCAAGGACGGCTGCGTGTAGACCTCGCCGTCCTTCGACCCGCCGCAGGACGTGGCGGCCAGCATTCCGATGAGGAGAAGGCCGGCTGTTTTCCGATGAGCCATCGAACGCCTCCCTGGAACCCGGATCAGCCGGATGATCATACCGTGCCATATCAAATTCTCGCAATGGATTCCAGAATGGCCATCTGGCCTCGTCCGATGGCGGCATTGGGGCCCCCTTCGCAACCCCTAGGGCCCTTCGGCCCTGGCCGCGGATTCTCCGCCATTTCTATCCTTCTGGCCATTGGGTGCAACATGGAACACAGAAAGGCGGAGGGCAATGAACCGGAAGGTAGCGGTCGTCGCCGCATCCGGAGTCGTGGGCACCGCCGCGGCGGTCGGACTGGCGGTCCTGCCGGGTTCGGGCGGGCAGCAGGCGGCGGGCCGCGTTTCGAACACCAAGGCCGCCGGCCTTCCCTGCAAGGCGGAGCGGTTCGTGAAGAACGGCAGGTTCGTCGGAACCCAGAAGACCTGGCCGAACGAGGGCGCCTGGCGCGTGTCGGGCTGGGGTCCGGACAGCACGCTGGAGATCAGGAAGATAGTCCAGATCAGCAACAGCGTCAGCGCCACGTTCGGCTTCACACATAGGGACATCAGCGCCGCGGTCGGCTTCGACGTGACCAAGACCGAAGCCACCGAACTCGCCCATACCGCGAGCCTGAAGAAGAAGGCCCACTACACGCTGCGCGCGGGTGCGGTCTACAAGCTGTACAAGTTCGACATCTACGAAGATGACGGCCATATCGACGAGGCCCTGGGGCGGTGTGTTCCGAACGGCCGGCCGCTGCGCATGACCACGGGCACCGCCAAGAAGTTCTGGACGCTCGACTACCGGCTGACCAAGGGCCGCAAGGCCTGACAGCCGCTCGCCGACTCGTGGGGAGTGAACGCGGGGGCGACTCCCCCAACGATCACTGAGCGCATGGGCCACCTCCGAAGCCCGGGGGTGGCCCTCGGTCGGACCATGCGCAGCAGCGCGGCGCAGAACCGGCTGACCTCGGACACCATTGCCCAGGCAGCCGGTGTCCTGCTCGGTCACGTCGATGTAGCCGCGAGGGTGCGGGCGGTACGAGTGTCGCAGGTCCAGCGGACGGACCGACCTCGTCGCGCCGGCTCCGCGCGCCCGTGACCGCCTCGCCAGGTAGCCGGTGTACGACCAGGGGGCCGTGGTGGGTTCGCGGGTGAGCGCGTACCGGATCGGCTCGTCCCGGGTCGCGGTGCCGGAACCGCTGGTCGGCCCATTCCCTGCTGAAGGTGAGAGCGGGCCCGACCCCTGCCGGATCACAATCGGAGCGCGGCTCCATGAGTGAACCCGGCATCATGAGAAACTCCCGGGTGGCAGCTGAACGCTGCCCACCCGGGAGTTCATTGGATCGGAATCCGCCCGTTGGGCGGCCCCGGGTCCGTGCGGAGGCCTCTCCGCCGCCGGCGTGGCAGACCATGTGACCGCGCACTCCACGCGATCAACGACGTGAATTCATTCCACGTCGTCCAGCGAGATCATGCGCCTGTCTTGCTGAGGTCGGCCCGGCACGTGCGTCTGGCCCGCCCGGATGTCGTGCCCTGAGAGATCGTTACGCTTTCTCCCAGTTCTTGATCGCCAGGTTGACCAGTTTGCGGCCTTCCTTGCTCAGGTCGATGAGGCCGGCCACCGAGAGGAAGGGCAGCCACATCGGGTCGATGAACGTGCCTTTCCGGCCCAGTCGACGCGTCCTTCCCGATGTTTCGTGGAGGGACTCCAGCGTCCGGTACCCGAGAGACCGCACCTTCTTGGGAGCGAGCAGGTAGGCGGTCTCGAAGGCCTTGCCTTCGAGAACCGGCTCCCCTTGGACCCGGGCCCGGTACAGGTGCCAGTGGTGTCCACGCTCCCTGAAGCTGTACGGGCGCCCGCAGGTGTTCCGCGTCACGAGCATCCTTTCGTTCAGCTTCTCCAGACTGCGGGCCCTGAAGCCCATCTCCTCCCGGAGTTCAGCCCTGGCAGCATTGACGGATTCCTTGAACCTGTCGAAATGCCCGGCGGGGCAGTAGAGCCCGCCTGTCTTGGGGCTGACGCCGAGCCACAGGTTCTCATTCTCGTCGACCGGCAGGATTGTGACGCACAACCCGTCACACCTCTGCCGACTGATGGTGGCGTTGCTCATTCCGACCAACTCCTGTCTTGGCTTCGTTTTGCGTCTGCTGTGCGGCCATGGACCGCAGCAACTACCGTCCGGAGCGGATGAGCTACGGCAACCTGGGAGTAGAGCGGCAGAAAGATCTGAGGCGACCCCACCAGCCGTACGCCAGAATTTCCATTCTGTTCACGAACTCGTAATGAGTCGGATCTGCACACCGCCATGTTTGTGATCCCTGCGCCGACTTCGTGGGATCTGCGGTCCCGGGGCTTTGCACGGTCTGGAGCGGCTGCGATCAGCCGCCCGGTCGCCCATGGGTTTCCTCGGCTTCAACGGTGGTTGCAAGTGGCTGCCGTCGCCGGACGGTCTCGCGTGGCACCTGAGACGCAGGTGCCACGCGACGCCATGGGCGTCGTCCGGCAACAGAGAGGAAAACCATGACCGCGGAACTGAATCTCTCCCCCGAGAGGGACAGTGCACGACTGGCAGCGATTCAGGCCGAGTTCGCGGAGGGCTTCAAGCTGCTCCACGGGCTCCCGAAGGCGTTCACCGTCTTCGGTAGTGCCCGGACCCCGGAGGGGTCCCCGCACTACAAGGCCGGCGTCGAGGTCGGTCGGCTCGGGCACGAGGCGGGCTACGCCGTGATCACCGGCGGCGGGCCCGGAGCAATGGAGGCGGCCAACCGGGGCTGCCGCCTCGCCGGCGGGAAGTCGGTGGGGCTGGGCATCACGCTGGAGTGGGAGCAGAAGATCAATCAGTACGTCAACATCGAGATGACGTTCCGGTACTTCTTCGCCCGCAAGATGATGCTCGTCAAGCACAGCCAGGGCTTCGTGGTCCTGCCGGGAGGCCTGGGGACGCTCGACGAGCTGTTCGAGGTCGCCACCCTCGTCCAGTGCATGAAGACCGGCGCGTGGCCGATCGTGCTGGTCGGCGGCGAGTACTGGGACGGCCTGAAGGACTGGCTCAAGAACACCGTTCTGGAGGCGGGCTACATCGACCTCAAGGACCTCAACATGCTCCAGGTCGTCGACGACGCCGAAGCGGCGGTCGACGCGATCGCCAACGGCGGTCGCCGCATCCTGAGCGGCGTGTAGAAGGGCCCCACCCGATGGTCGGGGCCTGAGCGACAAGACTCCCGGCCGGGCTGCATTCAGCAGCCTGGCCGGGAGTTCTCCGTTGAGCAGAGCCGGTGCCGGAGCGCGAGCATGGCTGACCCTGTGCCCACGGCTCACCGCCGGTGGTGGTGCTGCCGACGCCAGGCCATTGGTATGACCACCGTGTTGCGAGCCCTGGTTGGGGCGATGGCCTTGGAGGTATGGCTACCGCGAATGTACGGCTAATAGTGAGTTGGCCGTGTGGCGGGTAGCCGCTGGCGGCGCACCGATGCTTGTGGTACCCCCTACCGGACCCCAGACACACGGCTGCACCACCAACCCCCACCGCCCCGGCCGCTGCGCCCTATCGATCACCAACCGATTCGACATCCCCTGACGGTGCAGCGTCCATTGACGATGGGTATGTCGACCACCCGCTCGCGCGGCGCGAACGCAGCCATGCCAGGGCGTGCGTCGACGCGCTCTAGCCGCCCCGTAGCCAAATTGTCGGCGGCGGCTGAAGAATGACCCCCTGGGGAGACGGGCGGGTTCAACGCGCCCGCCCTCAGGGGGGCACGATTGAGGCGCCGTTGACAGCCAAATCACCGCCCGCGGCATCTGGCCAGTATCTGCAGCAGAGGCCGAGGGCGCCGCCCCTTGATCCGACCCGGTAGGACGGCCCACCCACGCCGAGTCGCGGCCAGGCGCGGCCCAGGGGGTCCTTGCGGTCCCGGATCAACGTTGCCTCCGCGTCCCCTGACCGCGGCGGCCCGGCCGGGACGCACGGCGGGAGCCCGGCGACCCCGAACGCCCGGTTGGCGCCGACGTCGGGACCGTTCGCCGGTCGCCTCCATGACCCACGCGAGGAATCTGCCCTCAGGCGCGGGTGGTGGAGGCGCGCTCGTTGAGCTTCACCGGGATCTGGATCGCCCGCTCCGCGGTCTCGCCGTTCTCGATGAGCCCCATGAGGGCGACGGCCGCTCGGCGGCCCACCTCGCGCGGATGCACGAACATGCCGGTGACCTGGGGGGAGGTCAGCTGGAGCGAGCCGCTGTCGACAGCGCTGCAGATGCCGAGGGACTCCGGCACCCGCAGCCCGCGTGCCTGCGCCTCGTGCAGGACGCCGAGCGCGAGGTTCTCCGAAGTCGTGAAGATCGCGTCCGGCGGTTCCGGCCGGTCGAGCAGGACGCCGAGCGCGTGCGCCGAGCCCTCGATGGTGGGCGGCTCGTCCAGCTCGACGACCAGGGGTTCGATGCCTCGCTCCTTTGCCCAGCCTGTGTACCCGGCGACGAGGTCGTGGGTGTAGGAGCGGGAGGTGTCCGTGGTGATCACCGCGGGCCGCCGGTAGCCGTTGCGCTCCAGATGCGCCAGCATCAGCCCGGCCGCGGCCTCCAGGTCGTTGTCGACGGTGACGGGCACGTCGCGGCGCACGCTGATCGGCCGGCCCGTCGTCACCAGGGGGTGGTCGCGCGCCCATCCGGTGGCGAAGAACGGCTCGTCGCCGCGGGGGTCGACGACGATCGCGCCGTCCACCGCGAACGCGTTGAGGCTGTCGAGATCGGCGTCGGGCGGCGTCAGAAGGAGCGCGTAGGACCCTTCCAACGCCGCCTCGGCGGCGCCGTTCAGCACTTCGAGGAAGTAGTCGGAGTTCGGGACGAGGGCCGCTCCCGTGGTCGCCTCGACGGAGTTGGCGATCTGGATCGCCAGGATGCGGCTGCGCCGGGTCACCAGCTGCTGGGCGTGGATGTTGGCCTGGTAGCCGAGGCCGGCCGCCGCCTGGGCCACCCGCTTGCGGGTGCTCTCGGAGATCCTCCCCTGCCCGCTCAGGACGTGGGACACGGTCGTGATCGAGACTCCGGCCGCCGCGGCCACATCATGGATCGTGGGTGACACCGACACGGTCCAACCCTACTTGACCAAGCTGGTCTCCGGCCTGGTCGGTGCGGCCGCCTCAGCCGGGCGGGCCGAGCACCTCCGGCGGGTCGGGCACGAACCGGACCGCGAGCGGATACAGCACGGCGGCGGTGACCCCGGCGGCCAGGAAGCCCAGATCGGCGTCCCCGGCCAGGGCCGCGCCGGGGCCGACATACCAGGCGTTGCTCGCGAACAGCAGCCCCGTGCACGCCGCAACACCCCACACCGCCATGCCGCACGGGTTGAAGCCGTGCCAGAACCAGTAGATCCCGCCGCGCTCGCCCCGGTTGAACACCTGCAGCGCGTCCGGGTCGTAGTAGCCGCGTCGGCGGCGGTGCCCGATCGCGACCATGACGATCCACGGGATTGAGAAACAGGCGAGCAACTGCAGGAACACGCTGACCGTGTCGGCGACGGCGGAGCTGAATTGGCCCACGTAGACCAGCACCGTGGCCAGCGCGCACGCGACGAGCGTCGCCCGGACGCGGTCGAGCCTCGGGATGATCGCGGACGTGTCCAAACCCGTCCCGTAGGTGTTGATGACGGCCTGGGCGGTCCCCGACGCCAGGCCGAGGTAGATGAGCGCGGGCACGAACCAGATCGGCGTGCCGTCCACCAGGCCGAGGACGTACGGGGTGTCGGCGTCCGCGTGCCCGGAGCCGAACATCGCCGCTGCCGTGAACGTGCCCCACATGAACGGGCCGCCCATGCCGAACAGCCCGCCGAGCAGCAGCGCCCGCATGACGGACCCGTCCGTGTGGAGCTTCCGCGAGATGTGGCGCGTCCAGTCCCCGGCGTAGGCGCCGTAGGACGCCACCGTGGAGGCGCAGATCAGCGCCGACACCAGCCACGTGGACACCGCGGACCCGAACGCGTAGCTGCCCGTGCCCTGGTAGGACGGGTCGAAGTCCGGGGCGTAGACGGCGATCCCGACCAGCAGGCACAGCCCCGCAGTGGGGATCATGAACCGCTGCGCCGCGACCATGTTGGCGTGCCCGAGCACCGAGACCAGCGTGACGACGACGCTGAGCACCGCGTACGCGACCAGCCGGGGCACCGTGGCGTCCTCGATGTCGAAGAACGCGGCGAGCGCGCCCGCGAGGGCGTCGCCGCCCGTCCAGATGCTCAGCGCCGCGAACGCCAGCGACGCCGTCGCCTCCAGGAGCGAGCCGATGATCCGCCCCGCCACGCCGAAGAACGCGCCGCTGGAGACGGGGTTGTTCGTGCCGGTCCGCGGGCCCATCAGCCCCATCGGCGCCAGCAGCGCCGCGCCCGCGGCCGATCCGGCGACCACCGCGGTCGCCGCCTGCCAGAACCCGAGCCCGAAGCTGATCGGGAACCAGCCGATGATGATCACGCTGAAGGTGAGGCTGCCGCCGAAAAGGATCATGAACAGGTTCCGCGGCGCGGACTTGCGGGCGCTCTCCGGGATGTGCTCGATCCCGCAGCGCTCGATCCTGCCCAGCCTGTCCTCGAAGGCCGCCGGCCGGGGAGGCTCGGCCACATCAGAGACCATCGCCCAGGTTCCTTTCTCCGTGCACCAGCCATTGGAATACGCGCAGGTGACGCCGCTCAAGGCGCAGTTCGGTCTCGGGGTGCCACTGGACCCCGAGCACGTCCGGCCCCTCGACCGCCTCGATCACCCCGTCGGGGGCCCACGCGGTGGGCCGCAGCGACTCGCCGGGGTCGGCGATCGCCTGATGATGATGGGAGTTGACGGTGTCCAGACCGGCCAGCACACGGTCGGCGAGGCTGCCCGGCTCCGTCTTGACCGCGTGCCGCAGGGCCGCGTAACCGCTGTCGTGCAGGACGCCGAGATGCGGGGCGTAGCCGCCCGCGGGCAGGTCCTGGATCAGCCGGCCGCCCGTCGCGACGGCCATCAGCTGGGCGCCCCGGCAGACCCCGAGGACGCGCATCCCCCTCGTCCGCGCGAGGCCGAACGCTCGCAGCTCCGCCTCGTCCCGGTCGAGGTCGACCTCGGTGAGCGTCGTGGCGGCCGTGGCGCCGTAGCGCTCCGGCTGGACGTCCCCGCCGCCCGCGAGCAGCAGCGCGTCCGCGCCGGCGAGCGCACCGGCCAGCCGCCCGTCGAGGACGGACGCGGGGACCAGCACCGGCGTGCCCCCGGCGGCGAGCACGCCGTCGGCGTAGCCGTGGTGCAGCCGCAGGTGCTCGCGCGCCCGGCCGACGATGATCGCGACGACGGTCATAGGTTCAGCAGGTAGGCCGCGCGCTCGTGGTCGGTCACCTCGAGATGCGCCCGCTCCCACTCGGCGACCTTCATCTCCGCGTAGTCGCGGACGAAGCGCTCGTGGAAGACCTCGCCGGTCAGCGGGTCGTTCTCGAACGCCTCGACCGCCTCCAGCAGGGTGCGCGGCAGCCGCTCCACGTCCGCGAGATAGGTCAGGTCGTCCCTCGCGCGTCCGGGGTCCATGCCCTGCCGGATGCCGTCCAGCCCCGCGGCCAGCATGTACGCGGCGGTGAGATAGGTGTTGGCGGAGCTGTCGACGGCCCGGTTCTCGATCGCCGGGCGGTTGGCCGGTAGCCGGATCATGCACGAGCGGTTGTTGTACCCGTAGCTGATCTTCGTCGGCGCCCAGGAGATCTCGCCGTCGGCAAGGCGCTCCACGAGCCGGCGGTAGGAGTTCGTCGTGGGGTTCGCCAGGGCGGACAGCGCCGGCGCGTGGTGCAGGACGCCCGCCACGAACTGGTACGCCTCCTTCGACCAGTTCTCGCGGCCTTGCGCCGCGCGGAAGAGGTTCCTGCCCGCCATGTCCTCCAGGCTCATGTTGAAGTGCGCGCCCGACCCCCACAGCTCCGCGCGCGGCTTCGGCATGAACGTGGCGAGCAGCCCCGACTCCTTGGCGGCCTGACGCACCGCGAGCCGGAACAGCGTCACCTTGTCGGCCGCCTCGATCACCGGCGCGTGTGCGAAGTCGAACTCGTACTGCCCCTCGCCGCCCTCGGCGTCGAAGCTGAACACCCCGAACCCGAGCTCGTCCAGGTAGGAGCACACGCGGTCGAGGAACGGCAGCGAGTCCAGCGTCGCCTCGACGTCGTAGGCGGGCGACGGCTCGATCTCCTCACTGAGCGTCATCGGGACGAGGCGCCCCGCTTCGAGAGACTCCGGCCGGAACGCGTAGAACTCAGGCTCGACGCCGAGCTGGCACACGTACCCCGTCTCCGCGGCGGCCTCGACCTGCCGGCGCAGGATCGAGCGGGGACACAGCGCGTACGGCTCGCGCCCGCCCCACGACATGTCGGCGACCATCCACGCGACCCGCCGGTCCCAGGGCAGCACCTGCAGGGTCGCCGGATCGGGGATCCCCGCGATCTCCTCCTCGACCGGGTCCATGCGCCCGATGCCGCCCATGCCGCGCGGCGTGTAGCGCTCCGAGCCCGCCAGCAGGTTGGGCAGGTGGTCGATCGGGACGGTCTTGGACTTCGGGCGGCCGAGGACGTCGATCCACGCGGCCACCGCGTACTTGACGCCCTGCGCGGCGAGGTCGCGGGCGAGGTCGCCGTGTTCCGCGGCGATGCGGTGAACAGTGTCCATGCGGGTTCTCCTTCAGGGGGCGGGGATGGTGGAGAGGGCGTCCCAGGCGTCGGCGAACGGCCGCAGCGGCGCGCGGAACGAGCCCGCGCCGATCTGGCCGCCGCCCTTGCCCGCGAGGCCGACGTCGAGCGCGGGGGTGATGCCGGTGGTGGCGACGCGGGCGACGTCGATCCCGGCCGGCGTGCCGCGGTAGCCGAGGAAGGGGATGCGGAAGGACGGGTGCTCGCCCGCCGTGATCTCGTACATCTCGAGGTTGCGGCGCACCATGGCCTCGGGCTCCCCCTGGTATGCCTGCAGGGGGAACGCCGCCGCCTGGGCGAACGCGCCGAGGCCGCACACCTCGGTGATCAGGCTCTCGCCGCCGATGGCCTCGATCTCGGCGCGGCCGCGGCCCGGCAGGAACCCGGCCGTCTCATACTCCGGCAGGGGCCCACGGAACCAGCGCGGGCCGAGTCCTGCGACGCGGATGCCGAACTCCTTGCAGGAGAACGCCATCGCGGTCACGATCGACGCGCCGTCCGCGGCGTACATCCGGTCCGCCATGGACTTCGCGGCGGCCATCGACGGCCGGAGGAAGAAGTAGTCGTCGCTGGTCAGGTAGGACGCGAGCGTCCGCGCCCGCGGGCCGTCGAGTTCCAGCAGCGCGGGCAGCAGGGCCCGCAGGAACAGGCCGGAGGCGGCCGTGTTGCGGCTGTGCAGCTCGTCGCCCTGGCGCAGCGCCCGTTCCATGATCGGACGCAGCCGGATGCCGCCCTCGACCGAGCGCACGGCCTCCCCGAGCAGGGGGCCGATGACGCCGGCGAGGTGCTCCAGGTTCCGCTGGACGCCGTCGTCGTAGACGCCGTAGTTGAGCCGGCCGGGCCCCGCCCCTTCGAAGAGCGTGCAGAAACCCCGGCCGCCCGACCCGGCGTCCTCGACGACGAGGACCGGCATCGACGCCGTCGTGATCCCCGCGACCGAGCCGACGCACCCGAAGTCGTGGCATCCCGCGACGCGGACGTCACCGCGGTCGAGGAGGCGCTCGGCGTCCCCGGCCGTGGGCGCGAGCTCCTCGTACCGGACGCCGCCGATGATCCCCGCGCGCTGGCCCCCGGTGTACTCCCGCCACGGCAGCGGCGGGCCCGAGGTGAGCACCGTGTCCTTGGTCATTCCGGGCAGGACGTCGATCGCCGGGCGGACGTCGACGAGGACGGGATCGGACGCGAACAGCAACTCCAGCGCGTGCTCGTTGCGCTCCTTGAGATCCGTCATGGCCACTACCTTTCGCCTTGAAAAAACGTTTTTGCAAGCACGCGCGTGGGCCCGCTTCCGCGGCGGGACGGAGCGGCGCCCGCTAGTAGAGCTCGTCGTCCTCGTGCTCCGGGGCGCCCCAGACGCGGTTGGAGCGGGGCGTGTCCAGCCGGTAGTCGGTGACCCGCACGTCGAAGAGCCGGCGCCCGAGGTCCTCGGCCCGCTCCAGCGGACGGGACGGATCGGACCCGACCTCGCCGCGGCTGTTCCCGACGCCCACGACGATGCCGACGAGCTCCTGGTGCAGGTAGCGGGTGAGCTCCTGGAACTGCGCCTCCAGGCCGAGGGTCGCGCCGCGGTAGCTCTCCTCGCAGGAGATCAGCGCGGCGACCCGCTTGCCCGGCAGCGCGGCGGAGACGGTCTCGCCGACCGGGGAGCTGCCCGCGGTGTAGCAGAAGAGGCGGTCGAAGAAGGTCTTGAGGCGCCCGTTCATCCCGTACCAGTACAGGGGGGTGGCGATGATCAGCCCGTCCGCCGGAAGGACGCGGTCCATGAGCAGCCGCTCGTACCCGTCACCGATCCCGCAGGCGCCGTCGCTCAGCCGACAGCGCCGGCAATCGTCCAGCATCCCCCCGACGTGGTCGGCGAGGTAGACCGACTCGACCTCGTGACCGGCCTCCCGCGCCCCCTTGGCTGCGGCCTCGGCCATGGTCCACGAGTTGCCGTCGCGGCGCGGGCTGGAGCTGATGGCCAGGACCTTCATGTGCGACCTCTCTTTGCAAAAGCGTTTTTGCATATCGCGCCCCAGTGTGCGAGGACGACGCGACAGCTGTCAAGAGGGTCGTCACCAGGCCGTCCACGACCGCATCGCGCGGGAACCGGCTGGTCGGGCGCCGATCAGTGCTCGACAAGGCCTCGCGGACCGCGCGTCCGGCGGCGTAGCTAGCGCCGCGGCCTCGCCCGGCGAAGGCGCGGCTCTGCGCCATCTCCGGCAGGGATGGTGGGCCATGTTCGTGGGCGATACGTGCGTGATCCGGGTCTACCGGCACGGCGAGGTCGAGCGGGTCGGTGGCGAACCTGAGCCCGGGGGCGGGTACGAGGGCGTCGATCCTCGCGACCTGGAGGGCGCGGTGATTCCCGAACTGCTCTTGGTGCCGTGGGCGGTTCGCGCAGCCGCCTCGTACCGGCGGGCGGGCAAGGACTCGTTCGAATGGTTGTAGGTGAACAGGGCCGCACCGCGCGCATCTTGGCGGGTACAGCGCGTACGAGGCTGTGCAGCGGTCACTGGCCGGGGTGCGCGAGGAGATCGACCGTGCCGAACGCGAGGAGGCGGAGGCCGCCGGCCGTCTGGAGGCGGCGCGGATCGAGCACGCCGAGCAGACGGCGGTCCGCGAGGAGCTCGGTTCCGACCCGCGGCTGAAGAATTTCGCCGACGCGCAGCGCTATGCCGAGCAGGCCGAGCAAGCCGCGGCGCATGCCGGGCGGGCCGCCGAGCGTGCCGAAAAGGCCCGGACGGAACGCCTGGCGCGGCGGGACAAGGCCGCTGAGGCGGCCGAGCGCAGCGCCGCCGACATCGTTGAGGCGCACGTGCCGGCCGCGGACGCCGCCGGCCGTGCCGGCATCGGTGACCGGCATGCCGCGATCCCTCGACCCGTCCGCCGAGGCCACCCTGGTCGCGGCCGGGCGCGAGATCGCGCGGCTGGCCGACGGCCGTGCCGAGGGACAGGCGAAGCCGGCACGGGGTGACAGGTGCCTCATGATGATGTGCCACCTTGTGGCACCGCGTGGCGCGGCCAGGTATCGTGATGGTATGAGCGTGCAGCCTGAGATCACTCAACGTGACCTGCGTAACAGGTCCAAAGAGATCATGGACGCGGTCCAGGGAGGCCAGGCGTTCACGGTCACGCGTGACGGACACCAGATCGGCGAACTGATTCCGTTGCGGCGACGCAGGCGGTTCGTGCCCCGCGGCGAGTTCGCGGCGATGTCCCGCAGCGCCCCCGGCATCTCCCTGGATGCCTTCCGGGCCGACCAGGATGCCACAGCCGACCAGGAACCGGACGACCCTTATGGTCGGTGAGTACGCGCAGGGGCTGCTCGACACGAACATCATGATCCTGCGCAAGTGGGTGGACCCTGAAGAGCTCCCCGTAGAGATGGCGATCAGTGCCATCACCTTGGCGGAACTGTCCGCAGGGCCGCACGAGGTGCGCAGGAATGAAGAGCAGGACGACTACGACGAGTACGCCGAGCGCGCCCGGCGGCTGGACGTGCTCCAGCGTGCGGAGAACGAGTTCGACCCCATCCCGTTCGACGCGGAAGCAGCCCGCGCCTACGGCAGGGTCTGTGCGGCCGTGATCAGCGCCGGGCGCAAGCCCCGACGCCGAGTGGCCGACCTGATGATCGCCGCCATCGCCATCGCCGAGGACCTGCCGCTGTTCACCACCAATCCCGACGACTTCAAAGGATTGGACGACCTCCTCACTGTCGTCCCCGTAACACGTCCGAAGACGCCAGGGGACCGGTAAGGCGCTCTACCGACAGATGAGCCGGCCGGTTTGCTGGCGGAGCGGCCGGAGGCGATGGCCGAACCGGAGCCGTTGACGCTCGGTGAGCTCGCGGAGCGGTTGTCCGGGCCGCGTGAGGTGATGATGGCGTTCGCAGCGTGCGATCTGCCCTCGACGCAGCTCGCCGAGGGGCAGTCGTCCATCGGCCAGTGAGCACTGCGGCCACGGGTTACTTTGGCGCCGACGCCTTCCAGCCCGCGCCCCGGGTCGACGCAGGACAGGAAGGCCGGCTCCAGGGCGAGCACGTGCACCGTGGTGGACCGGCGACAACGTCTCCCCATGGAAGAAAGTCCACGGCCGGAATCGAGGGTCCTGGACGGTCGGGGACTCGGTGCCCCGATTGCCCGCGCAGGTCCATTCTGTCGCCGCTCCGCGCACAAGGCCCCTGTGGAGCGCTTGACATGCTTCGCGCGTTTCCGACCACCGCGACGAAACCGCGCAGACCGGGGCGTACCCCCTACCGGATTCGAACCGGCGCTACCGCCTTGAAAGGGCGGCGTCCTAGGCCGCTAGACGAAGGGGGCCCCAGTGGCAGGTGGGCTGCCACTTGACCGGACCAGCATAGGGGACAACCTGGCTGGACGCATAAACGGTTTAGTCGCCTTCTGGTGGACGGGACGGGGTTGAGCTGGTTGCGGGGGGCGATTCGGTCGGCCACTGGGATGGGGGCAGGGACGGGAACGTGGGCGAGTTGGTGGGGGCTGGGCTGGTCGGGGTGCCTATGGTGCGGTCCGGGGCGGGTTCCAGGTGGCGTTCGATCTGGGCCGAGGAGAGGCCCAGGCCGCCTAGGCGGAGGTCGTCCCAGCCTTGGAGGCGGTGGGTGGCGCGGCTGAAGTAGAGGACGGAGAGCTCGATGGGGGTGGGCTGTTCGTGTTCGAGGCCGCGGAGGCCGGCTCCGCCGGTGGAGCCTTGGACGAAGAGGCGGGTTCCGCTGGGGAGCAGGCGGGTCGCGCGCTTGTGGCCGTGGCCCGACAGGACGATCGGCGTGGTCCCTGAGAAGCCCTCGCCTTCGTTGGGGTCGTGGGTGACGACGAGGTCGGGGGTCTGGCCGGAGGTGCGGACCTTCTGGGCCAGTTGGGCGCCCCGGGCGCGTAGCTGGTCGGCGCCGAGGTTGTCGTCGCGGGTGGTCTTGTCGGGGGTGAAGCGGGGGTCGCCCACGCCGTAGATGCGCAGGCCCGAGACCTCCTGGAGCTTGTCGTCCAGGACGACGGCGTTCTTCTGCCGGTCGACCGCCCGTTGGATGCTCTGGGAGTCGTGGTTGCCGCGTACGAAGACGTAGGGGACCTTCAGGGACTCGATGTCGTCGGCGAACTTCTCCTCCGGCTTGCTGCCGTGGTCGGTGAGGTCGCCGCTGTCGACGATGAGGTTCACCTGGAACTGGGTGCTGACGGAGCGGATGACGGACCAGGCGGCCGGGTTGAGGTGGATGTCGGAGACGTGCAGGACGCGGAGGGTCGACGGGTCCGGCTCGTAGGTGGGGAGGCTGGAGGTGGCCGCGTACAGCTTGGAGACGTTGCCGACCAGGCGGGCCAGTTGGGCGCGGTAGGCGGAGAAGCGTTCGACGATGCTGCGGGCGTCGCCGACCACCTGGGGGGCGTTGGCGAGCAGGCCGCTGTAGCGGGGCTCCGCGACGGCCTGGGGGTTGAACGTGAGCCAGGCGAGGAGGGTCAGGACGAGCATTCCGGCGACGCTGGCGCCGAGGCTGACCAGTGCGCGGCGCCAGGAGCGGAAGAGGACCAGGCCCGCGAGGAAGGAGAGCGTCAGGGCCAGCGCGGTGGCGCGTAGGAAGAGGACGATCACGCCGTGCCGGAGCTGGTCGCTGATCTGGTCCGTGAGGCCGTTCAGGCCGTTGGGGCTCTCGATGAGTTCACGGGCCGGTTCCGGCCGCAGTTCCGTGATGCGGGCCTCCAGGGCGATCGGGCCCCAGTGGGTGTCCAGATTGAGCGCGCCGAGCGGGGGGACCTGGATCGTGGTGCCTCCGCCCCAGCGGGGGCGTAGGAGGAGTGAGACGTCGGTGGGGCCGACGGGTGTTTCGATGCGGCCGCCCAGGAGGAGTCCTATGAGTCCGCCGGTCAGGCCGGCGATTACCACCGCGAAGACGCCTCCCCAGCGACGCACTCTGGGGTTGGAAAGCGCGGTCCGGACGAGGGCGAGCGCGGTCCGGAGGTGCGCGACGAACACTTTGTCTCCTTCCGTCTTGCACAATGATGACGTGATCCAGATGTCGCGTGAGGTGTTCGAGGAGTTGGTCGGGGAGGCCCTCGACACTGTCCCGCACGAGTTGACCGCGCACATGCGCAACGTCGTCATCGTCGTCGAGGACGACGCTCCCGAGCCCGGCCTGCTCGGCCTGTATCAAGGCGTACCCCTGACGGAGCGGGGCGACTGGTACGGCGGGGTCCTGCCCGATCACATCTCGATCTACCGCAACGAGATCCTTGAGATCTGCGAGACGGAGCGGGACGTGGTCGACGAGGTGCGGATCACGGTCGTGCACGAGATCGCCCATCACTTCGGTATCGACGATAAGCGGTTGCACGAGCTGGGCTACTGAGCCGTACCCGCAACGAATTGGGCACTGTAGGTCACATGACTGCCACGCAGCGTGAGTTAATAGAGGGGGCGCCCAAGGCGGGCGGCCCCGACGGGGAGCGCGCGTGGCGGAGAGGCAGACCGGTCGGCATCGGCGGCCGCCGGAGGCGCAGGCCACCTACCGCGAGGTCTTCGCGGTAAGTGAGTTCCGCGCGCTCTGGCTGGCCCAGGCCCTGTCGTTCGTGGGTGACCAGCTGGCGCAGGTGGCGCTGGCCGTGCTGGTGTACGAACGCACCGAGTCGCCTCTGCTCACGGCCCTCACCTATGCGCTGACCTATATTCCGCCGATCGTGGGCGGGCCCGTACTGTCCGGCCTGGCCGACCTCTTCCCGCGCCGCCGGGTCATGGTGATATGCGACGTGGTGCGGGCGGCGCTGGTCGCGCTCATGGCGTTGCAGGCCATGCCGTTCTGGATGCTGTGCGCGCTGGTGTTCCTGACCGTGCTGCTGGGGGCGCCGTTCAGCGCGGCGCGGGCGGCGGTGCTGCCGGACGTGCTGCCGGGCGACCGGTACGTGGCGGGCTCGGCGATCAACAACATCACCCACCAGGCCACCCAGATGCTGGGCTTCCTGGCCGGTGGGGCGGTGGTGGCGGTGGTCGGCACCCGGGAGGCGCTGGCGCTCGACTCGGTCACCTTCGCGTTGTCGGCCGTGATCCTGGTGGCGGGACTGCGGCGGCGTCCCGCGCCCAAGCGGCGCGAGCGGGAGTCGCTGGGGTTGTGGAAGGGCACCTGGAACGGGGGCCGGCTGGTCTTCGGCGATCCGACCCTGCGTTCGCTGGTGTCGTTCGCCTGGCTGTGCGCGTTCTACGTGATCCCGGAGGGGCTGGCGGCGCCGTACGCGGCCACCTTCGACGGCGGCGCGGTGACGGTGGGGCTGCTGATGTCGGCGATGCCGACGGGCATGGTGATCGGCGCTTTCGTGTTCAGTCGGTGCGTGCGGCCCACCAACCGGATCCGGTCGATGGGCTGGATGTCGATCCTGGCCTGCGCCCCGCTGATCGGGGCGGCGGCGCATCCTCCGCTGTGGCTGGTGGTGGTGCTGTGGGCGCTGTCGGGGATGGGCAGCGCGTACCAGCTGGCCGCGAACGCCGCGTTCGTGGCGGCGGTGCCGGCGTCGGGGCGCGGGCAGGCGTTCGGTCTGGCGCAGTCGGGCATCCTGGCCGGTCAGGGCCTTGGGATCCTGGTGGCGGGGGCCGCGGCGCAGGTGCTGGGGCCGGAGACGGTGGTCGCTTTCGCGGGCGCGTTGGGGCTGTCGGTGGCGGCCGTCCTGACCCTCTCCTGGAACCAGGTGCGCGGCCAGGTGATCGCGTCCATGTACGAGCAGGCGGGCGGCGGCTCGGACTCGGGCCCGCGGTCGGGGTCGGGGCCGGGGGCAGGGGCGCCGGATACCGAACGGGTGCCGCCCAGGGGCGTGGAGGACGTCCCGGACTCCCCGGGAACGGAGGGCGCGCCGGTGGCCGAAGCGGTGGACGCCCGTCCGGAGAGGCCGCCGCGCGGGGTGTGGCGCTCCGCCCCCGCTCCCTGATCGGGAGCCGGGCGTGCTCCCAGGGAGCAGCCCGGCTCGCTCAGCGGGAATCGGCGGCGAGGGCACGGCCACGGGCTCAGACGTGGGTGCGGTCCTTGCTGGAGTCCTTGCTGACGGCGTTCTTGGACTTCTGCACGGCGTCCTGGACGACGGGGCTCTCGTTGGCCTTCTTGATGAGGTCCTCGCCGATCGAGGTCTCGTGGCCCTCCTCGGGGATCAGGATCCAGGCGATCGCGTACAGCGCGACGCCGGCGCCGCCGAAGATCGTGATGACGGCCATGGCCAGCCGCAGGATGTTGGGGTCCACGCCCAGGTAGCGGCCGGCGCCGGAGCAGACGCCCGCGACCATCCGTCCCTCCTGGGTGCGGCGCAGTTGCTTGCCGGTGGTGCTCTTCTCGATGTCCATGCTCTGATCCTGCCCATCTCCGTCTGGCTTTGACATCGGGATTCGCCCTGATTCGCCCCTGAGCCGACCCTGGCCCGGAGGGCGTTCGCCCTGGCCATACCCTGACGGCGTTGCCCAGAGCCCATGTCTCGTTCCCGCGTGGACGCAGATCGGGCGGCTCAGGGACGAGGGCAAGGTCACATCGCACCGCGTGTCGTGCGGGAAGCTCGCCAACGTCAGCCCCGGAACATGAACGACCTGGAGCCCGTCCTGGCCTGCGAGGGAACCCAGGAGGTCCAATTGCTCACGCTGGGTAGGGCCATTACGGGACTGGGCGCCTTCCGCTGACCGGCACTGCTTAAGGTTGTGTGGAACGGTGTATTTGACTGGACGTTCCGGCGTCGCCCTGGGCAGACTCGTTGGCCCAGGTCAGCGACCTGGACACTGGACGAGCAGCGGGACGACAGAAGGAGCGGCATGAGAATCGGGATCGTCGGCGCCACCGGGCAGGTGGGGGGCGTGATGCTCAGAATCCTGGCCGAACGCGGATTCCCGGTGGAGGAGGTGCGGCTGTTCGCGTCGGCCCGGTCCGCCGGGCGCAAGCTGGCGTGGCAGGACACCGAGGTGACGGTGGAGGACGCGGCCACCGCCGACTACGCCGGCCTGGACATCGTGCTGTTCTCCGCGGGGAAGGGCAGTTCCAAGGAGCTGGCCCCCAAGGTCGCCGCCGCGGGCGCCGTCGTGATCGACAACTCTTCCGGCTGGCGGATGGACCCCGAGGTGCCGCTGGTCGTCGCCGAGGTCAATCCGCACGCGGTCCGGCAGCGGCCCAAGGGGATCATCGCCAACCCGAACTGCACCACCATGGCCGCGATGCCGGTGCTGCGGCCGCTGCACGCGGAGGCGGGGCTGGTCTCGCTGGTGGTGTCGACCTACCAGGCGGTCTCCGGCAGCGGGCTGGCGGGGGTGGCCGAGCTGCACGAGCAGACCCGCAAGGTCGTCGAGGGCGCCGACCGGCTGACCCACGGCGGCAAGGGGGTGGAGTTCCCCGACCCGCAGGTGTACGTGCGGCCGATCGCGTTCAACGTGCTGCCGATGGCCGGGGCGATCGTCGAGGACGGGCTGGCGGAGACCGATGAGGAGCAGAAGCTCCGCAACGAGAGCCGCAAGATCCTGGAGATCCCGGATCTGAAGGTGTCGGGCACCTGCGTGCGGGTGCCGGTGTTCACCGGGCACTCGCTGCAGATCAACGCCCGGTTCGAGCGGCCGATCGGGCCGGAGCGCGCCGCCGAGCTGCTGTCGGGCGCCGCGGGCGTGTCGCTCACGGACGTCCCCACGCCGCTCCAGGCGGCCGGGCAGGACCCGACGTACGTCGGCCGTATCCGCCGCGACGAGACGGTGGACAACGGGCTGGCGCTGTTCTGCGCGGGCGACAACCTGCGCAAGGGCGCCGCTCTCAACGCCGTCCAGATCGCCGAGCTGGTCGCCGCCGAGTGATCACTGCCCGCTGAACGAGGGGCGGTCAGCGGCGGCCCTTGACCTCCAGGGTGGACAGGAGGTCGGCGGTACTGCGGGCGATCTCGTCCACGGCGCGGTCGAACGCCTCGGCGTTGTGCGCGGCGGGGGCGCGGAAGCCGGAGATCTTCCGGACGTACTGGAGTGCGGCCGCCCTGACGTCGTCGTCGGTGACGGTCTCGGTGAACGGTGGTCTGAGGGTCTTGATGCTGCGGCACATGACCCCATTCTCGCCAACGGGTGTGACATTGCGATCCGGCCCCCGGTGCGCAGGCACCGGGGGCCGGATCTTCTTCTCGGCGGGGGGCGGTTCGGGGAGGGCGGGTCAGGCGCCGCCGGCCAGCGTCCAGACGGCGTGCGCAATGGAGTCGGAGTTGCGGTCCAGGGCCGTGTCGTTGATGTTGGAGCTCGAGTCGCAGGAGCCGTGGTAGCAGCGGTCGAAGGCGACTCCGGACTGGCCGCCCCACAGCTGTACCTGGGCGGCGGTCTTGCGGCCTTCGGCACCGGTGAACGTGCCTCCGGCCGGGATCCCGGCGCGGATGAACGGGCCGTAGTCGGAGCGGCCGTCGAAGTCGGTGCCGCGAGTGGGCACGCCGATCCCGCTGAAGTAGCCGTTGATCGTGCGTTCGATCTCGGCGGAGCCGGCCGGGCCGGGGCCGGAGCCGACGCCGTCGGAGTTGTCCCCGTCATAGACGAAGTAGCCGGGGTTCGGGGAGCCGATCATGTCGTAGTTCAGATAGCCCTTGATCTTCGTCCGTTCGGCGGCGGGCAGGCTCGCGACGTACCGGTTGGATCCGATCAGGCCCAGCTCCTCGGCGCCCCACCAGCCGAAGCGCAGGTGTTTGGCGGGCCGGTAGCCGCTGCGGGCGACGGCCAGGGCGGTCTCCAGGACGGCGGCCGAGCCGGAGCCGTTGTCGTTGATCCCGGCGCCCGCGCGGACGCCGTCGAGGTGGGCCCCGGTCATCAGCACCTGGTTCGCGTCGCCACCGGGCCAGTCGGCGATCAGGTTGTAGCCGGTGGCGCCGCTGGCGGTGAACGACTGGATGGTGGTCTGGTATCCGGCGGCGTCCAGCCTGGCCTTCACATAGTCGAGCGAGGCGCGGAAACCGGGCTGGCCGTGGGCGCGGTTGCCGCCGTTGGCGGTGGCGATCGACTGCAACTGGGCCAGGTGGGCCTTGACGTTGGCGATGGGGATGTCCGGGGCCGCCGCGACGGCCGGTGCGGGGGCGGCCGCGGCCGTGGTGGGCGCGGCCAGGGCGCCGGCCGCCAGAGCGGCGGCTCCGGCGAGGGCGAGCAGGCGGGATTTCATGCGGTCTCCTCCGCTAGGGGGCGGAACGCGGCGGGGGGCTGGCGGGTGCGGCCGTACGGGACGGGCCGAGATCCCGTCCCGCACGGCCGGGTTCGAAGGGTCAGCTCGTGCAGGTGGTGGGCTCGCCGCTGGCCGCCGGGACGCTGACGGCGGTCCACGCGTCCCGGGTCCTGGTGAAGTCGGTGCAGGTGGCCTTGCCGACCCGGACCAGGTTCAGCACGGCCTGGAGCGAGGCGCGGCGGGCGGTGCCGTGGGTCCAGGTGCTGGTCTTCAGGTTCAGGGTCTCCATGAAGATCCGGCCGGCCTTCTGCACGCCGACCCCGGTGACGGTCGATCCGTTGCAGGTCGGGCTGTTGGGCCGTCCGTTCGCCGCGTCGTTGGCGTTGGAGCCCTCGGCCAGCAGGTAGAACCAGTGGTTCTGGACGCCGGCCGCCGCGTGCACCTCCATGCCGGGCACGGACGAGGAGTAGCAGTTGGGGTTGTTGCTGATCGCCGACGGGTTGTACATGTTGCGGATGGCCCCGCGGCCTACGAGGTCGACCTCCTCGCCCACCAGGTAGTCGGGCGGGTCGTAGTTGAGCAGCGCGGTCGTCCCGGAGATCTGCTCGGTGACGCGCGGCTCCTTGAGGTACCACTCGGTGAGGGCGCCGAAGATGTCGCCGGTGGACTCGTTCAGCCCGCCCTTCTCGTTGG
The DNA here is from genome assembly GCF_039532545.1 of Actinomadura vinacea. Taxonomy (NCBI): domain Bacteria; kingdom Bacillati; phylum Actinomycetota; class Actinomycetes; order Streptosporangiales; family Thermomonosporaceae; genus Actinomadura; species Actinomadura vinacea. The sequence continues at coordinate 71,472 of NZ_BAAARW010000003.1, forward strand.
AGCCGCCCGAGCCGCCGGGGGTGTTCTGGAAGATCCCGTGGCCCAGTTCGTGTGCGACGACGTCGGTCGGGGTGGCCTGGCGGGTGTTGGCGCTGTTGCGGCCGAAGTTGGCGTAGCTGCCGTTCCAGAACGCGTTGGCCTGGTTGAGGCCGACGCGCATGGGCCAGCCGCCCCCGCTGCCGTTGAGGCCGTTGCGCTCCAGCCAGGTCTTCGACATGTCGAACTCGGCGGCGGCGGCGCGCATCGCGTCCGCGCAGGCGGTCTCCATGTTGGTGCCGCCGGCGTTGCCCCAGACGTCGTCGGCGCCCGAGAAGACGGTGCCGCTCTGGTTGGCGCAGCTGATCCCGGGCCGGTTCGGGTCGCGCATGCTGCGGGTGCTGCCGGACGCGGTGGTGTCGATGTGCGAAGGCCGCTGGCTGCCTCCGTGGTAGTAGGTCAGGTCGTCGTCGGCGTCCTGGACCTCGTCCCACTGCTGGACGACGGTGCCGTCGTTGGCGTCGACGAGGACGTGCAGGCGGCTGGGCCGCGCGTTCGCGCCGGCGCTGGAGCCGTCCACGACGGTCTCGTACACGAGCCGGCCGCCCGCTTCGGCGAGGACGGTCAGGACCGGTGCGGAGACGCGCGACGGTTTGGCCAGCCGTCCGCGCGAGACCGTGGCCGCCTTGGCCGCGGCCAGCTTCGGTGTCGTGGAGACCGACAGCGGGGCGGTCTGGACGACCGAGGTGCTCAGGACGTTCCCGGCGGCGTCGGTGGCCACGACGAAGTCGCCGCCGCGGACGGGGAGGCCGTCGTGCGTGCGGTCGTAGGCGACGTACTGCAGCCCGCCGGCTCCGGCCGTGACGCCGCGGCGGACGATCTTGTCCTTGGGCGAGACGTGCACGCGGGCGGCGCCGGAGGCGACCAGCCGGTCGGCCGAGGCGGCGGCGCGGGCGCGGTCGACCTTGTACGAGGGGGACGGGGCCGGGGGTGCGGCCGTCCCGGCCGCGGGCGAGGACATCGACACGGCGAGGCCGACGGAGATCGCCGCGGCCGCGAGCGCGGTCTGGTGTCGCACGGGGGGTGCTCCTTCCAAGGGCCGGGCGGCCGCGAGCGGTTCCGTGAAGGTCCTTGTGGGAGGGCTCCGCGGCCGTTCGGGTCCGCCTGGCGGCGAATGGGGAGTGGAACCCCGCTCGGGGCCGGCACGGGCGCGGCGGGTGGGGCCCGCCGCGTCCGCGATCCCCCGTGGCGGGGCACGGGACGCTTGGCGCGGGCTCCGGAACCCGGGCCGGACGACTGAACTGTCCAGAAGTGCACCCTGATGCGAGTGATGTGTCAATCAATCAATTCCATACTGGATTTTCAATATTTGCCGGGCGTGCTGTGAAAGGTCTGAAACCGCCCTCCGAGCAGGAGGAATGGGCGTAACGAAAACGACACCGGCCGCGTCCGGGCCTGTGACGGCCCGGTCGCGGCCGGTGCTCGATCCTGCTGGAACGTTCTGGAGCGGGGCCGGGGTCAGGCGGGCGCGATGCGCTCGCAGAGCCAGGCCAGGGAGAGCGGGTAGCGGTAGTCGATGCCGCCGTGGGCGGCGTCGAAGAGCTCGAAGTGGATCACGGTCTCGTCCACCCCGTTGTCGAGCAGCGCCTGCCGGAACGCCTGGGCGCCGACGTCGAGGTACCACTCGTCGCGGGTGCCGCCGTCGATCCAGACGGCCCGCTGGGAGCGCAGCGCCTCGGCGTACCGCGGCACCATCCGCACCGGGTCGAGGTCGAGCCAGCGCTGCCAGACCTCCGGCTTCAGCACCCCGGTGACGGTGTCGAACGGCAGCTCGGGCGTGCCGTCGTCGCGGGCGGAGTAGGCCGCGGTGTAGCCGATGAATTCCAGCAGATTGGCGTCTTCGGGCTTGGTGAACGAGACCCGGGAGTTGAAGTCGTCCCACCAGCGGCCGATGTCGCCGTCATAGGCGCGCAGGTGCCGCACCGCGGCGGGGAAGTCGCCCAGGTAGCAGTACTCGAAGAGCGCGTCGCCCGCGTGGGTGGCCAGCGCGCCGAAAAGGTCGGGCCGCAGCATCGGCGTGATCATCGCGCCGTACCCGCCGGACGACTTCCCCGTGATGGCGCGGTGCGCGGGCGTGGGCAGCGTCCGGTATTGCGCGTCGACCCACGGGACGACCTCGTCGCACAGGTAGGTGTGGTAGCGGCCGGTGCCGGGGGAGTCGAGGAACTGGCTGCCGCCGTAGGAGGTCCAGGCGTCGACGTACACGACGATCGCGGGCGGGGCCTCGCCGCGGGCGAACACCGCGTCGGCCGTCTCCGGGAAGGGCTGCCGGAACGGCATGCGGTTGCGCCACATCGTGATGTGCCCGGTGAACCCCTGGATCACGTACACCGCGGGGTAGCGGCGGTCGGGGTCGTCGTCGTAGCCCGGTGGCAGGTACACCCACACTGGGCGCTCGTGCGGGTCGTTCAGGGGGTTGCCGCGCAGCACCTCGCTGCTGACGACCCGCTCTTCGAGGCGGCCGGCGAACTCGGCGGACCAGGGCAGCATGCGCTCTCCTTCGGCATCGGAGACCCTCGCCGTCATCGGCGATCTTCGTCGACGCTAACCCATGGCATGGACGGTTCACCTTTCCGCGCGTTCCGTCCGATGTCCGCCGCGGCTACTGTCGATTTCGGCGGGTATTCACCGTCGCGAACGGGCTGGTCAGGTCGGTCCATTCGACGTTAAGTCAGAGTTGATCGCGGTCTGCTAGCCTCCGCCCATTGGCGCCGTGGCCGGATCGGTCATCGGCGCCTGCCCGAAAATACCGATTCCCATCGGAGGAGCGCGCACATGAGCCGAGAGACGACCGTCGCCTACGTCGACAAGATCCTCAGCGCCTACCTCGAGACCGACAGCCTGGTCAAGGACGATGACGGCGACGTTCCGGTGCGCCGGGGCAGCGCCCTGTACTACGTCCGCGTGGGCAACCGCGAGCCCTACCGCGTCGAGGTCGTGTCCTCGGTGCTGAGCGGGGTCGAGGAGAGCTACGAGCTGCTGCGCGAGCTCAACGAGATCAACGCCGGCATCTACGGCATCCAGGCCTACTTCCGCAAGGGCCGGGTGATCTTCAGCGCCGACATGCTGGCCGACTCCCTGCAGCCCGAGGAGCTGGAGCGGGCGTGCGCGCTGATCAGCGGCGCGGCCGACAGGTACGACGACGAGCTGCAGGCCAAGTTCGGCGGCAAGAAGACGTTCGAGGAGAACGCCTGACACCGGCGCGCCCGCTGAACGCGCCGTGACCTGACCGGTGCCGGGACGGTACGCAGCCGTGCGGCTCGGCTCCCCGCCCGGCCGGCAGGTCACGGCCCGGGGCGGTCCCGGACCGTCCCTCCCCCGCGCCTGTCACGAACCGCCTCGCTTTGAGGTCTTCTCCAGTGACAGTGCCGTCGCCCCATGAGGGGCCGACAGGGGGAGAGACCGTGACCGACCGCAATGCCAAGGCCGCCCGGCTGCGCGAGCTGCACCGGCCCGGCGAGCCGCTGCTCCTGCCGAACGTGTGGGACGCCGCCAGCGCCAAGATCGTCGAGGAGGCGGGCCACCCCGCCATCGCCACCGCCAGCGCGGCCATCGCCGCCATGCTCGGCCTCCCGGACCACGAGGGCGCCCCGGCCGAGGAGATGTTCGCCGCCGCCGCCCGGGTGATCCGCGCGGTCGAGGTGCCGGTGACCGTCGACGCCGAGGCGGGCTACGGGCTGCCCGCCGCCGAACTGGTGGACCGGCTGGCCGCGATCGGCGCGGTCGGCTGCAACCTGGAGGACACCGACCACCGGACCGATGAGCTGGTCGAGGTCTCCGCGCAGGCCGACCGCATCGCCGCCGTCCGGGACGCCGCCACGGCCGCGGGCGTCGACCTGGTCGTCAACGCCCGCGCGGACGTGTTCGTCGCCAAGGTTCCCGACCCCGTCGCGGAGGCCGTCGAGCGCGGCCGCCGCTACCTGGAGGCGGGCGCCGACTGCATCTACCCGATCATGGTCTCGGCCGACGAGGACATTGCCGCACTCGTCAAGGGCATCCCCGGGCCGATCAACACCAACGCCTTCCCCGGCGTCGACATCGCCCGGCTGGCCGAGCTCGGCGTCGCCCGCGTCTCGTTCGGTCCGATGCCGTACCTGATGGCGCTGGAGACGCTGAAGGGCATGGCGAACCGCCTCCTGGCGGGCGAGGACCCCTACGACGTCTAGGGCTGTCTCGACGTGGCCTTGAGTATCGCGCGAGCGCGCTACCTGGCCGGTGGGGCGAAGCCGGAGGCGAGCTTCACCGGGCAGATCGCGAAGCGATGTCGCGCTCGCCCAAGCACGGTCAGGGTGCGAGCCGCCAGGCGAGTGCCCTGGGCCGGGATTGCATAGATACAGCTCAGTTGACCGGTGTCGGTGGCTCGCGTCCGGCGAGCACGGCCGCGGCGTTGGCCACCGACAGCCCGCACATCCGCTCCCGGGTCGTCACGCCCGCGCTGCCCAGGTGCGGGGTCAGCACGGTGTTGTCCAGTTCCACCAGCCGCGGATCCACCTCCGGCTCGCCCTCGAAGACGTCCAGCCCGGCCGCCGCGATCGTGCCCGAGCGCAGCGCCTCCACCAGCGCGTCCTCGTCCACGATGCCGCCGCGAGCGGTGTTGACGAGGATCGCCGAGGGTTTCATGCGGCGCAGCGCGGCGGCGTCGATCAGGTGCCGGGTGGCCTCCGTCAGCGGGCAGTGCAGGCTGACGACGTCGCTGCGCTCCAGCAGCTCCGGCAGCTCCGCGAACTCCACGTCGTCGTCCGGCGCGGGTGTACGGGTCGGAGTGGCGAGGACCGCCATGTCGAACGCCCGGGCGCGCCGGGCCACCGCGCGGCCGATCCGGCCGTAGCCGACGATCCCGAGGGTCGTGCCCGCGCTGAGGTCGAGGCCGAGCATCATGCGCGGCCCCCACACCCACGGGGTGCGCTCGCGCAGCAGGCGGTCGCCGTCGAGCACCCGCCGCGCCGCCGCCAGGATCAGCGCCATCGTGAGATCGGCGGTCGCCCCGTCCAGCACCCCGGGGGTGTTGGTGACCCGGACACCGCGTTCGGTGGCGGCGGGCACGTCGATGTTGTCGTAGCCGACCGCGGTGTTGGCCACCACCTTGAGCCCGGGGCCCGCGGCGTCGAGGAACTCGGCGTCGACGCGTTCGGTGAGGGTGCACACGACGGCGGCGGCCCCGGCCGCGTCGCGCAGCAGTGCGGTCCGGTCCGGCGGCGCCTCGGAGCCCGCGACCACGGGATGGCCGAGTTCCCGTACCCGCCGCATCGCCGCGTCCGTCAGCAGGCGGGGAACGTACACATGCGGTTTCACTTTGTGATCCGGCTCCAGACCTCGGTGAAGGTGTTCCAGCGTGAACGCGCGAGCGGCGCCCGGTCCGGGCGCGGGACCAGCCGGACGGAGGGCGGCGGCGCGGGCGGCACGCCGTCGACGGTCCGTGCCGCGATCGCCGCGGCGCCCATCGCGGGCAGGCACGATTCGTTGATCAGATCCACCTCGCGGCCGAACAGGTCGGCGACCATTCTGGCGTACGCCGCTTCCGCGCCGAACGAGCCCGCCAGGAAGAGCCGCCCGCCGCCCGCACTGCCCGGACCGCCCGCGCCGTCCGGCTCGGTCATCGACAGCATCAGCCGCGCCGCGAACGCCACCCCCTCGACGCAGCCCCACGCGGCCGAGCACGGGTCGGTGTCCGGCAGGTGCCCGACCAGGGCGGTGCGCGGACGATCGAACCAGAACGGCGCCCGCTCGGGGGTCGTGTGCGGCACGAAGACGGGCGCCGCGGCGGCCTGCCGCGGCGTCGCCGCACCGGCCAGGTCGATCATCTTCTCCACCGCGTCCCCGTGCCCGAGCAGCCGGGCCGCGGCGGCCAGCGCGATGCCCCCGTTGGTCGCCGCGTGCCACAGCCACCGGCCGGGGCGCACGTCCGCGCGCTGGAGCGCCCGCGGCGCCGGATCGGGGACGGCGGTAGAGCGCGTGATCACATGGGTGGTGCCGACCGTGTAGAGCGGCCCCCGGCCCTCGTCCAGGCCGATGAGGTAGGCCGCCGCGGCCGTGTCGGCGGCGCCCACCACCACCGGGATGCCCGCGCGCAGGCCCAGCGCCTCGGCCGGTCCGGGCAGCAGCGGCCCCAGCTCCGACAGGGACGGGCGGATCGGCGGCAGGGCCGCGCGGGGGACGCCGGTGCCGTCGAGCATCGCGTCCAGCCAGTCCCCCTCGCGGTCGGTGGTGCCGAACAGCCCGCTGTAGGACGCCTGGGTGGGGTCCAGCGCGTCGCGTCCGGTCAGCAGCCGGCCGAGCCAGGTGCCCACGAAGCCCAGCGTGCTCGCCCGCCTCGCCGAGTCCGGCTCGTGCTCGGCGAAGAACCGCCAGGCCAGGCCCATGGACGTGGACGGGTGGGCGACGTTGCCGACGCGCTCGGCCAGGCCGTTCGCACGCACCTCGTTGTACCGTTCCATAAGCGCGGGCAGCGCGTCGTGGTCCCAGCACAGGCCCGGCGCCGTCGCCGTCCCGTCACGATCCATCAGGACCGCGACCGGGCAGTGCACGGCCAGGCCGACCGCGGTCGCGCGCGCGGCCGCTCCGCCCAGGTCGAGGCACGCCTCCCGGACGCTGTCCGCCCACGACCCGGTGTCGACGCGGCCGCCCGCCGGGGTCTTGCGGTGCGTGGCCCGGCCCCTGGCCAGGACGCGTCCCGCCGCGTCGGTCAGCACGGTCTTTGTCGCCGACGTCCCGAGGTCGATGCCCAGATAGATGCTCATCGTCGTGCCCGTCCCGCCGTCCGCGGCCTACTTGAGGAGCTCCGCGGCCTTCTCCGGGTCCAGCCCGTCATGGACGACCGCGCGCAGCGCGGAGACCATCCTGCCGGGATCGTCGGCCCCCCAGACATTGCGCCCGAAAGTGACGCCGTGCCCGCCGGCCGCGACGACCGACGCCGCCTGCCGCAGGACCTGCATCGGGTCGCCGGCCTTGGCGCCGCCCGCGGCCACCACGATCGCCGGGGTGCCCTCGACGATGCTCCGGAACTCCTCGGTGGACCCGGTGTACCACGTCTTGACGATGTCGACGCCCAGCTCGGCGGCCATGCGGGAGGCGTACAGGACCGCCTCCACGGTGCCCTTCTTCTCCTCCGGCCACAGCTCACCGGTCGGGTAGGCGTGGCAGACGACGGGCAGCCCCACTTTGGCGGCCTCCTCCACCGTCCCCGACAGCATCTCCAGGTCACGGGGCTGGTTGGACGACCCGGCACTGATCCCGACGGCGACGGCGTCGGCGCCCATCCGCACCGCGTCGCGCACGTCGCCGATGACGGCGTCGTAGTGCGGGTGGAAGTCGACGGAGAACATCGACGCCTTCAGGATCCACGGCACCGCCGAGGTCGTCCGCGCGAGCACGTGCCCGGCGACGCCCTTGCACATCGTCACGGCGTCGGGAGCGCCTCCTGCGATACCGGCGTAGGTCGTCCCGATCGTGGCGAGCCGCGGCGCGACGCCGCGGGGGATGGCCTGGTCGAGGGCGACGGTCACGGTCCGGCCGGACGTCCCGAACAGCCGCCGCAACCGGATGGCGCGACCCAGCGCGCTCGTCGTGCCGGTGGGATTGATCTCAAGGGGGGAGGTCATGGTGATCCTGCCTTCAGCGGTCGGAGAGGGGGGCTAGAGCCAGGGCGCGATGCCGACGCGCATGTCCCGGCCGGAGGCGACCAGCTCGATCGCCTTGACGGTGTCGTCGATGGGAAGCTGCGTGCCGACCAGGTCGCCGACGCGCAGCTCGCCGGCGGAGATCATCCCGGCCACCGCGCGGAACCCGTCGAGGCGGCAGGAGGACGCGCCCACGACCGTCCACTCGTTGTAGTGCACGTCGTTGGCCGGGATCTCCAGCATCGAGCCCTCGCCGCCGAACCCGGCGAACATGCTGACCCGCGCGCCCGGGGCGAGGCAGCGCAGGTAGGGGTGGACGGCGTCGGTCCTGCCGACCGCGACGACGAGCACGTCCACGCCCGCCCCTTCGCTCCACTCCAGGACCTGGCCGGCCGCGGCGTCCCCCGGCTCCAGCGCCAGTTCCGCGCCCGAGGCGAGCGCCGCCGCCCGCCGTTCCGGGATCGGGTCGACGGCGGCGATCCGCTCCACGCCGAGCCGCAGGGCGAGCCTGATGTGCATGAGCCCGAGCGGGCCGCACCCGCTGACCAGCATCCTCGGCGCGCCCTGCGCCCGCGCGAGCAGCTGGCCGTTGTAGGCGCAGGCGACCGGCTCGACGATCGCGGCCTCGGCGGCGGACACGCCCGGGACGGGGACCACGTTGCCGGCCTCCACGGCCGCCTTCGGCACCCGGACGAACTGGGAGAACCCGCCGGGAAGCTGGTATCCGAACGCCACCCGGTCGCGGCAGATGTTCTCGTGCCCCCGCACGCACGCCACGCAGCCGCCGCAGGGCAGCAGCGGGTAGACGGCGACCTGGTCGCCGCGGGACAGCCCGTCCGGGAGGGGGCCGGCCGAATCGGCCACGGTCGCGGCGAACTCGTGCCCCATGACCGTCGGGTAGGTGACGTTCCGCTTCTTCGAACCGTTGTAGATGCGGACGTCGGTGCCGCACACCAGGGCGCTCTCCACCCGCAGCAACAGGTCGCCGGGCTCCAGGGCGGGCGGGTCGCCCTCCTGGATCTCCATGCGCTCGGGGGCCTGCAACACGGCCTGCTTCATCACATACCTTCCTCGGTGTGCTCTGCGGATACGGGGCAGAGCAGGATCTGCGGCGCGGGGTCGGACTGCGTGCGCAGCGCGTCCAGGGCCGCGGGGTCGGCGCCGTCGTCGGTGACGAGGGTCCACGGCCCGGCCAGCGGCGACCAGTAGGAGCCGCCGCCGTCCCGCAGCTTCGTGGAGTCGGCGACCACGACCACCTTCCGCGCGTGCCGGCTCATCAGGGTCTTCAGGGAACTCTGCTCGAAGGTGCGGGAGGCGATGCCGCGGGCGGGATGCACCGCGTCGGCGCCCAGGAACAGGATGTCGGCGTACAGCCCGCTGACGGCCTGGTCGGCGACGGGGCCGGTCATCGTCTGGTTGATGCGGCGCAGCCGGCCGCCCAGCACCACCACGTCCACGTTGCCGTCCTCGACGAGCGTGTTGACCGCCCCGAGGCCGTTGGTGAAGACGGTCAGGTCGTCCAGGCCGCGCAGGTGGCGGGCGAGCCGCTCGGTCGTCGTGCCGGCGTCGAGGAGGACCACCTGGCCGTCGTCCACCAGTTCGGCGGCGCGCGCCGCGATCGCCTCCTTCTGCCGGCCGTTGCGCATGCGCCGCTGCCGGACCGAGACCTCCGAGGTGTTGCCGAGCACCGCGCCGCCGTAGGTCCGCGTGATGCGGCCCTCCTCGCGGAGGCGCGTCAGGTCGCGGCGTACCGTGGCCAGCGACACACCGAGGGCCTCGCTCAGGGACTCGACCTGGATGGCGCCCTCGGTGTCCTCCGCGAGCAGCTCGATGATGCGTTCACGCCGTTCGCGGCCGGAGAGACGGCTGTTCGGCTCGCTCACCACACGCACCCCTTGATGACTGAATCGATCAGATTTTTGCGTACATCGAGCACACTAGCAGTCCGATGTCCGACCGGACGCGGGTCCAGCATGACATCCGTGAGCGATCGATTCAATCATCAAGTTGAGCGAATCAATCAAAATCAGCCGACAAAGCCCAGGGGGTTGACAGGAGGCTTGCGCGAACCAATCATCTCCGTAACGTTTCAGACATCGAGCGGTCATCCCTCTGACACGACGCCAGGGGATCCCCGTCCCGCCGCGACTTGATCGAAAAGTTCAGCCGTGGCGGACGGGTGCCCGTCGCCTCCCGCCTCGTAGCGACGCCGCCGCCGATGCCCGTGAGGAGGACCCCGCATGGTCGAGCAGCAGTCCGGCACACAGCCGTCCCCGGTACGAGGCGCGCGGGAGACCGCGTCACGACCGTCCCGAACCCGCTGGGCGGTGGCGGCGTTCTGCTTCGGCGGGCTGGCCATCAACTACGTCGACCGCGCCGCCGTCTCGGTCGCGCTGCCCTTCATGACCGACGACTTCCACCTCACCAAGACCGAGCAGGGCCTGATCCTCAGCGCGTTCTCGTGGACGTACGCGGTCATGCAGCTGCCGGCCGGATGGCTGATCGACAAGTTCGGCACCCGCCTCGTCTACGGCGCCTGCGTCCTGTGGTGGTCGTTCTTCACCGGGCTGACCGCCCTCGCCTCGTCGTTCGCCGCCCTCCTCGGGATGCGCCTGGGGCTCGGCATCGGCGAGAGCGGCGCGTACCCGTCGAGCGCCAAGGCCGTCTCGGCCTGGTTCCCCGCGAGTGAACGGGCCCGCGCCACCGCGTTCTACGACAGCGGCGCCCGGATCGGCTCGGCGCTCTCGGTCCCCATCATCACCGCGATCATCGGCGCGTTCGGCTGGCGGGCCGCGTTCGTGACGATGGCGCTGCTCGGCGTCGTCTGGGCGATCGGCTGGTGGGCGTACTACCGCTCGCCCGAGCGGCACCCCGGCGCCAACGCAGCCGAACTCGCCCACATCAACCAGGGCCGCGACACAGGGCCCGTCCCCGAGGGGCCGTCCGGCGGCCGGATCCGCGACCTGTTCCGGCACCGGGTGGTGTGGGGCATGATCGCCGGGTTCTCCTGCCTCAACTTCGTCGTCACCTTCTTCCTCACCTGGCTGCCCAGCTACCTGGTGGACGAGCGCGACTTCGACCTGCTCAAGCTCGGCTTCTTCGGGATGGTCCCGGGCCTGATGGCGGTGGCCGGCAGCTGGGCCGGCGGGCTGGTGGGCGACTCGCTCCTGGCACGGGGCTGGAGCCTCACCCGGACCAGGAAGACCTGCCTGGTGTCGGGCATGCTGCTCAGTTCGGCCGTCGCCGGGGCCGTGCTGGCCTCCAGCGCGGTGCTCGCGCTGGTGCTGCTCAGCGTCAGCTACGCCGCCATCGCGTTCGCCATGGTGTCGGTCTGGTGCCTGCCCGCGGACGTCGCACCGGCCGACCAGGTCGGCTCGCTGGGCGGCACCCAGAACTTCGCGGCGAACATCGCCAGCGCGCTCAGCCCCATCGTCATCGGCGCGCTCGCCGAGGCCACCGGGTCGTTCGTCGTCCCGCTGCTGCTCACCGGCGTGATCGCGATCCTGGGCGCGGTCTCCTTCGGCCTGCTGATCCGCCGCGTCGAGCCCATCGCGCCGTCTCCGTCCGCCTGAACGCCGGCCAGGCCCGGGTAGGCGGGGGCGCCTACCCGGGCCTGGCGACCGTCCCCTACGCGGTAGGCGGCCTTTCCGGGCCGGTGCGTGCCGGAGGACTCCCTGACCCCTCGCCTCCGGTCCGCACCGGCCCCACCCCCGGACGGACGCTTGCTCATTTCTTGTCAGCTGTCCATTATCTGGGTGTGACGCGTCCGAGCCGATCACCAGCCGGACCCGCTCGACCCCGAGGAAGTTCACCGGCCGGCTTATGCGGACGGCGTCCGTCCTCACCGAATTCGCGCACGGCGGGGAGGCAGGCCGATGCACCTGATCAGCCATCTCATCCAGCGGCGGCTCAAGCTCTCCCCGCCGCTCACCCGCGACCTCACCGTCCAGCGCGACCTGCGGGTGCCGATGCCCGACGGCGCGGAACTGCTGGCGGACAGATGGGCGCCGAAGCGCGGCGGCGCGGCGCTGCCGACCGCGCTTGTGCGCTGCCCGTACGGCAGGCGCGGGCCGCTGGCCTGGGCCATGGTCAGGCCGCTGGCCGAACGCGGGTTCCAGGTGCTGGTCCAGAGCACCCGCGGCGGGTTCGGCTCCGGCGGGACCTTCGACCCGATGCGGCAGGAGCGCGAGGACGGCCTGGCGACGCTGGACTGGGTGGTGAAGCAGCCCTGGTTCGGCGGCTCCATCGTGCTGGCCGGCATGAGCTACATGGGGTACGTGCAGTGGGCGGTGGCCGACAGCCTGCCGCCGCAGGTCAAGGCGATGATCCCGCAGATGACCGAGTCGGCGCTGACGCTGGAGTTCCTGCGCCCGGACGGCCTGTCGCTGGAGACGCCGTTCGGCTGGGGAGTCCTGATCGACGGCGTGGAGAGCCGCTTGGGGCTGCTCCGGCAGCCCTTCCAGGCGAGGCGGATACGCCGCGGGCTGAACACGCTCCCGCTGGAAGGCGCCGACACCGCCGCGCTGGGCCACCGCTCGGGCTACATCCAGGACATCCTCGCCCACGACGCCGACGATCCGTACTGGGCCGCCGCCGATCACCGGCACCGGGTGGCCGGGACGACCGTGCCGGTCAGTTCGATCGGCGGCTGGTACGACATCTTCCTGCCCGGACAGCTGCGCGACTTCCAGGCCCTGCAGAACGCGGGGTGCCCGGCCCGGCTGACGGTCGGCCCGTGGACGCACCTCACCGGGGACGGCACCGGCATGAACGAGGCCGTCGAGTTCGGACTCGCGCACGCCCGCGGCGAGCGGCCACCGGAGCGTGCGCCGGTGCGGCTGTTCGTGATGGGAGAGGAGGCCTGGCGCGATTTCGAGTCCTGGCCGCCGCCCGGCTACCGGCCGCGGCGGTTCCACCTCCAGGCCGGCGGGACGCTGTCCGGCGACCGTCCCGCCGAAGCGGAGCCCGACCGGTACCGGTACGACCCCGCGGACCCGACGCCCGCGGCCGGCGGCGTGCGCATGGTCCCCGGCAGCGGCCGGGTCGGCAACGCGGCTTTGGAGGCCCGCGCGGACGTGCTCACCTACACCACCGCGGCGCTCGACCGCGACGTCGAGGTGATCGGCGAGGTCGGCGCCGAGATCTGGTTCCGCTCCAGCCTGCGCCACGCCGACGTGTTCGTGCGCCTCTGCGACGTCGATCCGCGGGGCCGCTCGGTCAACGTCTGCGACGGCCTGGTGAGCCTGTCCGGCGCGGACGAGATCTCGCGGGCCGACGTCCGGCTCTGGCCCACCGCGTACCGGTTCGGGCGCGGCCACCGGATCCGGGTCCAGGTCTCCAGCGGCGCCTTCCCGCGCTACGCGCGCAACCCCGGCACCGGCGAACCGCACGCCACCGCGACCACCCTCCGGGCCGCCGACCAGGAGGTCCACCACGATCCGGAGCACCCTTCCGCGGTGATCCTGCCGGTTGGATGATCGTGGCTACGATGGCCCCGTGGAGGAGACGACCAGGCGGCCTCGGCGTTCGCCTCGTCCGGGTGAGCGGAAGCTGGACGCCGAGCGGTCCCGGCGGCTGCTCCTGGACGCCGCGCTGGAGGAGTTCGCCGCCAAGGGGTACGCGGGCGCCCGCGTCCAGGACATCGCCGACCGCGCCGGGGTCAACAAGCAGCTCATCAACTACTACTTCGGCGGCAAGGAGGGGCTCTACTCCGAGCTGGGCCGGCAGTGGCTGGAACGCGAGGCCGAGCTCAACGACCCCGAGACGCCGATCGACGAGCTGTGGGTCCGCTACCTGCGCGATTCGCTGGACGATCCGCGCGGTGTCCGGCTGAACGCCTGGCGCGGCCTCACCGAGAACGACGTGCGGATTCCCGAGGACTTCGCGGAGGACCTGTCCGACCTGCGGCGCCGCCAGGCGGCCGGGGAACTGGCCGGCGATCTGGAGCCCGAGGCCGTGATGATGCTGATGACGGCCATGGTCGCGATGCCGACGGTGATGCCGAACGCGGTCCGCCGCATCTACGGGCTGAGCCCCGATTCGCCGGAGTTCCAGGAACGCTACGCGGACCAGCTGCGCCGGATCGTCCGCCATCTCGCCGGTCCGGCGGAGGCGTAGCCCAGGATCTCCTGGCCGCATGTCGTCACCGGGCACCCGAACCTCGCTTGAACTTCATGGGGTGTTGACTTTAGAAGCCAGAGAGAGGTTAGGTAAGCCTTAGCAAAGTGCCTCGGGAGGTTTCATGTGGTCGACGGTGCTCGCGTACGGCGTCGCCTACGGGTTGGGCTTCAGCGTGCTGTTCACGGTGGGGTTGTTCGCCGGGGCCGCCGCCGGCCGGGACTTCCTCCTGAACGACTACCCGCCCGCGATCCAGGCGCGGTACGGCAAGCCCAAGAGCGCGCGCGGCCGCCGGGTGGCGGCGCTCTTCGGCGTGTTCGTCTGGGGCGTCTGCGGCATTCCGCTGATGATCGCGGCGCTGTCCGGGCTGGACGGCGCGCTGGGCGGCGATCTGGACTTCCTGCCCGCGGCCGGCTGCGCGGCCCTCGTGTTCGCCACCCTGACACTCTGGGACCTGGTCGTCCTCGACTGGATCATCTTCGCCGGGCTGCGTCCCCGGCTGCTGGTCCTGCCCGGCACCGAGGGCATGAAGGAATACCGGGACCTGCGCTTCCACCTCGTCGCCGCGCTCAAGGGCAGCCCGCTGATCGCCGTCGTGGGCCTGGTCGCCGGAGGCGTCGCCGCCGCCCTCGCCTAGGCCGCTACCGGACCGCGGTCTGGGCGGCGTAGACGATGATGTTGTCCCGGTAGCCGCCGCCGGCCCGGTCGAACGAACCGCCGCAGGTGATCAGCCGGAGCCCGGGGTGGTCGAGCGGGCCGTAGACGCGCCGGGTCGGGAACCGGTCCTTGGCGACCCGCTCGACCGACTCGACGGTGAACACGGCCACCCTGCCGTCCGCGCGGTTCACCTCGACGCGGTGTCCGGGCCTCAGCCGGCCCAGGTCGTAGAAGACCGCGGCCCCCTCGGAGGAGTCGACATGGCCCAGGATCACGGCCGGACCGCGTTCTCCCGGGGTGGCCTCGCCGTCGTACCAGCCGGCCTCGTCGGGCCGGTCGGCCGCCGGGACCTGGACCGAGCCGTCACGGCCGACGCCCAGGCGGGCCAGCGGGGCCCGTACCCCGATCGACGGGACGGCCACCTGGACGGGAGCCGAGCGGGTCAATACCGGCCCGCCGTGATCGACCGGCCGCGGGGTCGCCGCCCACGCCGGAGGCCGCGGCGGACCGGCCGGTCCGCGCAGCCCCAGGCCCAATGTCACCAGACCGACGGCCAGCAGGACGGCCCACATCGTCCACAGGCCGAGCTTTCGCGGCATTCTCCGATCACCTGCCCGGTGGAGTCGGTTGCGGTGGCGGGCGGCCACGGTGCCGATTGCCGCCCGCCCCCGGCAGCAGGGTGCTCCCGCCCTGGCGCGGTGCCCCCTACGCCCTCATGTGATGGAGCCGGGCGTCCGGCCGGTTCGGGCCTTTGTCCGTTTTTGAGGGCATTCAGCAGGTGTGTTTAAGGGGCGGCGGCGGGCTTCGCGTCGGAGACCTCGGCCGCCGATGGCGTACCGATCCGCCACACTATTCCAATTGTAGTTGGATGGTCGGCGCACGCCCGCGGCGACGCCGTTAAGCTGCACGCTGAGCGCGGTGTCCCGGAGGTGACCACCGCTACCTCACGCTCGGCACGCTGGCCGCGGGCACCGTCTCGCCGCTGCGGCGCCTGAACGCACGCCTGCGCTTCGCCCTGGAACGCTGGGCCGACGAGGACGCCGCCGAAGCCGTCGGCGACCGCACGCTCGTCGCCCACACCATCGCCCGCGTCGCCCTGGCCCGCTCCTCGGACGGCCCGGCCGCGCCGCCCCTGCCCGCCTTCACCGAGTCCGGCGTCGTCCAGCGGGTGGAGGCGCTGCTCTCCACCGCGCCGGACAAGAACACCATCACCGGCCCCGTCATCCTCGCCGGAGCCGGCCTGGGCACCGGGCTACTGGCCTCGGCCGCCTGGCAGCTCGACCACGCGCTGGGCCTGACCTTCCTCTGAAACCGCCCTCAGCGGCCGGAGAAGCTGATCTCGACGCGGCGGTTCTCGGCGCGCCCCTCGGGGTTGTCCTCGCCGTTCTTGGTGTTGGGCTGGACGGGATCGGCCTCGCCGCGCCCGACCGCCTTGATCTGGACGCCCCCGGCGGCCCGCGCGAGCTCGGCGCGGACGGATTCGGCGCGTTGCTGCGACAGCCGCAGGTTGTCGGCCGGTGCTCCGACGGAGTCGGTGTAACCGGTCACGCTCACCTCGCCGGTGGCGCCGCGCAGGCGTGCGGCGACCCCGGCGATCACGCCGCGGGCCGCCGGGGTGAGGTCCGCCGCGCCGAAGGCGAACAGCACGTCGGCGCTGATCTGGACGGTGGTGATCGAGCCTTGGGTGCGTTCCTGCCGCAGCGGGACGATGGACGCCGCCAGGTCGATGCCGTCGATCGACTCGGCGATCCCCAGGGCCTCCACCGACTCCGCCAGTTCCAGTCCCGTCGGCTGGGGCTCGGCCGCGGCGGCCGGGGAGGAGAACGACGCGCCCGCGAGGAGAAGGGCCAGGGCCACGCCGCGCGCGGCCCTGGTCACCGGGTCACCGGCACGCTGCGGAACGGCGCCCACTGGCCGAACGACACGTCGACCGTGCGGACGTTCGCGGGCGGCGCGGCGAAGGTGTAGGTCTGGACGGTCGCCTGGTTGTTGCGGATCTTGTCGAAGATGAAGTGCGGCTGGAGCGGGCGGTTGCCCGCCTTGACGACCTTGTGGCGTTTGAGGTTGACGGTGTCCAGCAGGCCCACGTCCGGGTCGCTGTTGCCGTTGAGGCTGTAGACGTTGACCATGTCGGAGCCCGCGTTGCGGGGCGTGAGCACCAGAGTGAGGTGCGCGAGCGGGCCGGACACCTTCAGGTCGATGATCCCGACCTCCAGCGTGGCGCCCTGGAAGATCGGTGAGTTGAACGTCTGGCGCGCGATCGTCTTGCTCGGGTCGGCGGTCACGGCGACCTGCTTGGCGGGCCGCGTGTCGGCTGGGCCGCTGTCGGCCTGCTGCCCGGAGTCATCGCCGCCGCCGCAGCCGGTCAGGCTCAGGGCCGCGACGGTGGCGACGCCCGCGACCTTCCGTGCACTGTGCATGTGTCCTCGCGGTGACGCGCGGAACCCCGCTAGGTCGATGGCCGGTACGAAATTCCGCTTCATGCGTGTGCTCCTTTTCCTGTGGGGGTGAGGATACGCAAGATCAATCGGTTGAGCTGCGGGATTGGTGATCTTTGTCGGGTATGACTACGTACGGTGGCTTCTGGCTGTGGAGAATGTTGTTCTTGATTTCTGTCAGTCCTATTGCCATCCGCATTGGGTCGGCTTACCGTGCGGTCATGTCGAAGCCGACGTTGGCACGCATGTGGACGGTCCTGCTGCTCGTCGTCGCGGTGACGGCGGCGAGCACCGGCTGGCGACCCGCCGCGCCGGACGGGCGGAACGGCCCGCCCCCTCCCAAGCCCGAGCCGGTCTCGGTGACCGAGCTGCCGCTGCCGCCGGTGACGCCGAGCACCGAGGCGGGCTCGTGCACCAGGAAGATCAACCCCCGGGGGACGGGCTGCGTGGGACGTTCCGTCGGTCTGCAGTCGGGCGGTTTCCTGCCGGACGGCCGGCACGTCGCGGCGCAGGTCAGTTTCGCGGGGGCGCCCGCCGGGCCCGACCCGGCGGGCATCTACACGGGCCGGCAGCTGATCATCGTCAGGACCGACGGCACCACCTTCCCCAACGGTGATCCGTGGAAGTGCGTCACCTGCGGCGTGCCGGCCGAGAACGCGGTCGGCCGCGTCGACGCGCTCGACTACCCCCAGCCGTTCGCCGACGGCAGGCGGGTGCTGGCCGGGCCCAACATCATCGACTGCGGGCCGCGGCTGCTCGTCGACTGCGCTCCGGAACGCGCGCACATCTATCCGATCCGCTGGAACGTGACGCCCGAAGGAGCAGGGAAGGGCGGAGAGATCCGGGAGCTGCGTCTGCACCCGGACAACGTCCACCTCGGTTTCAACAGCTTCACCGCCGACAACGGCAAGCTCGGCCAGTTCGCCTACCTCGGGCGCCTGAAGTTCGATCCGGCGCCCAAGACGGGCGAGCCGCGGACACCGCGCTACGACCTCGCCAAGGTCACCCGGCTGTTCGACCCGGCGGACGAGCAGCCGGTCGAAGCGGACCCCCGCCGCCCCGGCGAGCTGAAGGTCAACCCCGGCGCCCGCGCGGTCGGCGAGTTGCGGGGATTCTCCAAGGACGGCAAGGAGGTCACCTACATCGGCCACTCGGCCGAGTCGTCCAACATCGACGTCTTCGCGGCGAACCTGACCACGGGCAAGGTGCGCCGCCTCACCAGCCACCCCGAATACGTCGACCCGGTGGACCTCTCACCCGACGGCAAGTGGCTCGTGGCCATGGACACCCGCGGGACCGACCGGCAGATGTTCATGGCCGGCATGCGCGCCATCCCGCCGGTCACCGACCTGATCACCAGCAGCGCCGCCTCGTCGACCCGCAACAACGGGCAGCGCCGCTTCTTCCAGCCCTACCTGATCGACCGGTACGGCGACCGTGGCGATTACCAGGGCCAGCGGCTCAACGCCGCCGGCGACGGCGGCCCGGGGAGCGTGAACGATCCCAACTGGAACGGCAGGGCCGACCCCCAATGGTCGCCCGACGGCACCAGCGTCGCCTACTGGCAGGCGCTCGTCGTCCCGCCCGCGTGCGGCGGCCACAATCCGCTTCCCTGCCCGCGGTCCACCGCGCCCGGCGGCCGCACCGAGCGCATGATGATCGCCCGCCTCACCGGCCGCGGACCGGCCCCGGCACGCCCGGTCGCCCCCATCTCGGACCGCGTCCCCTGGGGAACCCCGTACCAGCCCGGCAGCCCGACGCCCACGCGGCCGTATCCCCGGGAGGGCACGTACACGCTGCGCGGCAAGGTGTCCGGCTCCGCCCAGGTCAAGATCACGGAGACCGCCGCGCGTACCGCCATCAGCACGATCGCGGTCGCCTACAAGGGCTTCTCCGACGACGGCCTGCACGTGCTGAACGGCACCGAGCGCGTGACGGCGGCGAACCCCACCCTGACCACCACCAAGGTCGACTGGTACTCCGACCTCGTCCAGACCGGCCGCACCAGGGCCACCAAGAAGAGCAGCCCCGACGGGTTCCACCTGACCATCGACGTACTGACCAACATCTTCCAGGCCACCGGGACGCTCACCACCACCATCAACGGCCGGACGTACCTCCAGCCCGCGAACGGGACCTGAGACAGGCCCTAGGCCAGGCGACGTGGCCTCAGGTACCGCGCGAGCGCGCTACCTGGCCGGTGGGGCGACGCCGGAGGCGAGCCTCACCGGCCAGATCGCGAAGCGATGCCGCGCTCGCCCAAGCACGGTCAGGGTGCGAGCCGCCAGGCGAGTGCCCTGGGCCGGGGTTGAATAAACACAGCCCTCTAGGCGAGTGCCCTGGGCCGGGGTTGCGAAGAACACGCGTCAGTCGGCGGTCCCCTCGTTCGGTGACACGCTGTCCGGCGGCTGCTCGGCCGCGATGCGGGCCAGTTCCACCCGGGAACCGATGCCGAGCTTCCGGAAGACCTGGCGCAGGTGGAACGACACCGTGTGGGGCGAGAGGAACATCTGCGTGGCCACCTGGCGGTTGGTGAGCCCCTGGGCGACCAGGGACGCGACGCTGCGTTCGGTGTCGGTGAGGCTTTCCCACCCGGTGCTCGGCCGGTCGGCGTAGGTCCAGTGGCGGCGCCGCACGCCCAGGTTCCGCAGCCTGGCGCGCACGCGGGCCGCGTCCCGCAGGGCGCCGATCTTCCGGTAGCCGTCGGCGGCCTCGTCGAATCTCGCGATGGCGGCCTTGCGGTCGTCGATCAGCAGGAGCCCCAGGTCCTCCGCGGCGGAGGCGGTGCCCCAGGGGTCGTCGTACTGCGCCATGGCCTGCGTCAGCGCGGCGGCGTCCCGGCGCAGGACGCCGTGCGCGTGGGCGGCCGCGGCGGCGAGAGTGGGGAAGCCGGGGTTGTCGTCGGCGATCTGCCGGGCCGTCTCCACAATGTCGGCGGCTACCGAGCGGCGGCCCGCGGCCAGGGCGGTGCGGGTCATCCACCCCGCCGCGTGGGGTTCGAGCATCAGTATCCAGCGGCGATGCCGGAGGTCGCCATAGCAACTGGCCAGCGATCGCATCGCCTGCTCCGGGCCGCCCTGGGCCTCAACGACGAGCGCGACCGCCCAGGTGCCCCAGACCGACCCGTACATCGCACCGTGCGCGGCCTGCTGCTCGGACTCGAAGCGCTCGACGTACCGCGTGGCCGCCTCCATATTGCCGCGCCGCAACTCGACGATGGCCAGGACGGTCAAGCCGAGCAGCGCGTACGCGTAGTTGCCCAGCTCGTCCGCGGCCTTCAACCCGGCCTCGGCCTCCGTGGCGGCATCCTCGGGGCGGCCTGCGGCCAGCGACAGGCAGGCCCGGAAGAATGCCGGAGTGGCGGCCTGCGCGGTCGGCCCGTACGTCTCAAGGTCCGCGGCGGCGTCCTGGAGGACGCTCTCGGCCTCGCTGTGCCGGCCCACCCCGAAGAGGCAGCGCACCAGGAAGAGGCGCGGGTGGGCGCGCCGGGCCCCGAGCGATCCGGTGCTCGCGATGCGCACGGCCTCGCGGACGTCGCGGAACCCGTCGGCGGCGCGGGCCTCCTCCCAGGCGAGGTGCGCGCTGAGCAGCAGCGCCCCGACCAGCGCCGTGTCGGCGTGCGCCGCCCGGTCCGCCAGGATCACGTTCGCCCGCGCCCGGCCCCGCCCGAAGTCGTGCAGCGCTATCAGCCCCTGGAACACCGCGAGTTCCGTGAGGTCGCGCAGCTCGCCGACGGTCTCCCGCTGCGCGAGCAGCTTCTCGGCCTCCGCCACGGCCTCGGCCGGCCGCCCGGCCAGCAGCAGGATGGACGTCAGCTCGTACCGCATCCGATCGGCCCACGGCCCGGAAGGCGACCGCCGCAGCGCCTCCCGCGCCGCCTCCATCGCCTCGGTGAGCCGTCCGGCGGCGGTCAGCGCCTCCACCGCCGTCGCCGTCCGGGGCAGCAGTTCGGGATCGGCCGGGTCGGTGAGGTCCAGCGCCCGGACGGCGAGGTCCACCGCGGACGGCGGAGAGTAGGGCAGCACCGCGCGCGCCGCCCGCTCCAGCCCGTCCAGCGCCCGCGCGTCCCCCGGCTGGACGGAGCGCTTGAAGTACGCGGCGGCGGGCACGACCGCGCCGCGTCGCAGCAGCATCTCCCCGGCCTGCCGCTGCAACGCCATCCGCACCGGCTTGGAGATCATTTCCGTCGCGACCTGCCACAGCAGGTCGTGCCGGAACGCCAGCCGGCCCGCGGCGGGCACGACGATGCCCGCCCGCACCACCTCGGCGAGCCGCGGCAGCAGCCGGTCGACCGGCTCGCCGAGCATCTCGGCCAGATCGTCCACCGAGAAGGTGCGGCCCAGGACCCCGGCCACCTGGAGCAGCTCGCGGGTCGGCGCGGACAGGCCGATCAGGCGGCTGCGCGCGCTCGCCTGGACGCCCGCCGCCGAGGTGACCCGTGCGCTGCCCGAGACGACCTCGACCACGCCTTCGAGCTCGCACGTCCTCAGCAGTTCGAGGAGCAGGAACGGGTTGCCCTGCGCGCTCGCCGCCATCTCGAGGACGTCCGGACCGGGCGGCGCGCCCAGGACGTCGGTGGAGATCTCGGTCACCGCCCGCTCGTCCAGCGGCTCGACCTCGACGCGGGTGGCGCCCTCCTGCTCCAGCACGTGGTACAGCCCGTCCACGCCGGAGTCGCCGATGCCGCTGGTACGGGCCAGGATCCACCCGAGCGGGTAGGCGGCGAGCTCCGGTAGCAGGGACCGCAGCGCCAGCTGGGTCGTCGGGTCGGCCCAGTGCAGGTCGTCCAGTGTGATCAGCAGCGGGCCCTGCCCGACCCGCTCCTCCAGGTGGACGCGCAACCGCTCGACCAGCGACAGCCGCAGATCGGCGGTCTCGGCGCCGAGCGGCTCCGCCTTCGGCGCGGGCTGCGCCGGCGCGGACTCCGGCGACACCAGCGCCGGCTCCCCGAGCGCCGTCGCCAGCGGGCCCAGGGGCGCCAGCCGCCCGACCTCGTCGGCCGCGCCGTGGGCCACCGCGATCCGCGTCCGCACGGCGACCTCGGCGGCCTCCTGGAGCAGCCGGGTCTTGCCCACGCCCAGCCGGCCCTCGACCAGCAGCACGCCGCCGCGGCCGTCCCCGGTCGCCCGCAGCAATTCCGCGACGGGGCGCCATTCACGGGCCCGGCCACGCCAGCCGGGTCGGGACCAGAGCGGGTCGTTGTCCGCTCCGGCGACGTTCGAGAAATTCTCCCCCTCGTCCGCGCCCATGGCTCCATAACATAGCGCGGTACGTTTATGTGCAACCTTCGGGATCGTCCATTAGCTACGATGACCTGCGTGAACGTGGGATGTGAGCACCTCTCTCGCGGTTTCAAGATGGCGGATATGGCGGTGAATCCCAATGGGAGTCTCAAATAACTCCCACGGAAAAGTAAAATCTCGAAATTGGTAGCGTGTTCTCATGGGCTCTGAACCGATCCGAACGGTCGAGTTGCGCCCGCTGCTGGCGGCGATGGAAGCGCTCCGGGACGGGGACTTCCGGAGCCGACTGCCGACCGACCATGCCGGCATGCCCGGCGAGCTCGCCGCCGTCCTCAACCAGATAGCCGACCGCAACCTGCATTTCGCGGACGAGCTGAGCCGGGTCCGCCGCGAGGTCGTGCGCCACGGCCGGCTCGACGAGCGATTGTCGGCCGGCCCCGGCCACGGCGGTTGGGCGGTGACCATCGACGCGGCGAACTCGCTGGTGGACGCGCTGGTCGCGCCGACCGTCAACGCGACGCGCGTCCTGGAGGCGGTCGCCGGGGGCGACCTGAGCCAGCGGGTGGACCTGGACCACGACTGGCGGCCGCTGCGCGGCGGGCTGCGCAGGCTCGGGCAGATGGTCAACCACATGGTCGACCAGCTGTCGCTGTTCACCGGCGAGGTCACCCAGGTGGCCCGCGAGGTCGGCACGGAGGGGCGCCTCGGCGGGCGCGCCAAGGTGCACGGCCTGTCCGGCACCTGGCGGGACGTCACGGAGGCCGTCAACACGATGGCCGAACGGCTCACCGCCCAGGTCCGGGACATCGCCCTGGTGACCACGGCCGTCGCTCGTGGCGACCTGACCCGTACGGTGACCGTCGAGGCGACGGGGGAGCTGCTGGAGCTGAAGCTGACCGTGAACACGATGGTGGATCAGCTGTCGGCGTTCGCCGATGAGGTGACGCGGGTGGCGCGTGAGGTCGGTACGGAGGGTCAGCTCGGTGGCCGGGCGCAGGTGCGCGGGGTCTCGGGCGTGTGGAAGGACCTGACCGACAACGTCAACCTCATGGCCTCCAACCTCACCTCGCAGGTGCGCAACATCGCGGATGTGACGACGTCGGTCGCCAACGGGGACCTGTCCAAGCAGATCACCGTTGACGCGCAGGGTGAGATCTTGCAGTTGAAGCTGACCGTGAACACGATGGTGGATCAGCTGTCGGCGTTCGCCGATGAGGTGACGCGGGTGGCGCGTGAGGTCGGTACGGAGGGTCAGCTCGGTGGCCGGGCGCAGGTGCGCGGGGTGTCGGGTGTCTGGAAGGACCTGACCGACAACGTCAACTTCATGGCCGACAACCTGACGTCCCAGGTGCGCAACATCGCCCAGGTCGCGACCGCGGTGGCGCAGGGCGATCTCGGCAAGAAGATCGATGTCGACGCCCGCGGCGAGATCCTCGAACTCAAGACGACGATCAACACGATGGTGGACACGCTGTCGGCGTTCGCCGATGAGGTGACGCGGGTGGCGCGCGAGGTCGGCACCGAGGGCAACCTCGGCGGCCAGGCGCAGGTGCGCGGGGTGTCGGGGGTGTGGAAGGACCTCACCGACAACGTCAACGAACTCGCCCTCAACCTCACCAACCAGGTGCGCAACATCGCGGATGTGACGACGTCGGTCGCCAACGGGGACCTGTCCAAGCAGATCACCGTTGACGCGCAGGGTGAGATCTTGCAGTTGAAGCTGACCGTGAACACGATGGTGGATCAGCTGTCGGCGTTCGCCGATGAGGTGACGCGGGTGGCGCGTGAGGTCGGTACGGAGGGTCAGCTCGGTGGCCGGGCGCAGGTGCGCGGGGTGTCGGGCGTGTGGAAGGACCTGACCGACAACGTTAACTTCATGGCCGAGAACCTGACGTCCCAGGTGCGCAACATCGCCCAGGTCGCGACCGCGGTGGCGCAGGGCGATCTCGGCAAGAAGATCGATGTCGACGCCCGCGGCGAGGTCCTGGAGCTGAAGTCGACGATCAACACGATGGTCGGCACGCTGTCGGCGTTCGCCGATGAGGTGACGCGGGTGGCGCGCGAGGTCGGCACGGAGGGCAACCTCGGCGGCCAGGCGCAGGTGCGCGGGGTGTCGGGGGTGTGGAAGGGCCTCACCGACAACGTCAACGAACTCGCCCTCAACCTCACCAACCAGGTGCGCGCCATCGCCGAGGTGACCTCCGCCGTCACGCAGGGCGACATGTCGCGCACCATCACCGTCGAGACCCGCGGCGAGGTCTCCGAGCTGAAGGACAACATCAACCAGATGGTGTCCAACCTCCGGGAGACGACCCGGGCCAAGGACTGGCTGGAGTCCAACCTCACCCGCCTGGCCGGTCTGATGCAGGGGCACCGCGACCTCACCGAGGTCGCCGACCTCGTCCTGCGCGAGCTCACCCCGCTGGTCAACGCGCAGTACGGCGCCTTCTTCCTGACCGACACCGACGGCGAAGGCGCCCTCGGCAAGGGGCTGGCCTACATCGCCGGCTACGCCTCGCAGGGGCAGACCGTCGACACCGTCGCGATGCCGGGCCACGGCCTGGTGCAGCAGTCCGTCCGCGAGCAGAAGCGCATCCTCATCGAGGACGTCCCGCCCGACTACATCACCATCGACTCGGGCCTCGGAGCGGGGACGCCGGCGTCCGTCGTCATCATCCCCATCCCCTTCGAGGACAAGGTGCTCGGCGTCATCGAGCTGGCCTCCTTCAGCCGCTTCTCCGACGTGCACCTGGCCTTCTTCGACCAGTTCGTCGACACCATCGGCGTCGCGATCAACACCATCATCGCCAACTCGCGCACCGAGGCGCTGCTCGGCCAGTCGCAGCGGCTGACGACCCAGCTCCAGGAGCGCTCCGCCGAACTGCAACGGCAGCAGGCCGAGCTGCAGCGCTTCAACGAGCAGCTGGAGGAGAAGGCGGCGCTGCTGACCTCCGCCTCGCAGTACAAGTCGGAGTTCCTGGCGAACATGTCGCACGAACTGCGCTCCCCGCTCAGCTCGCTGCTCATCTACGCCCGGCTGCTGTCCGACAACACCGAGGGCAACCTCTCCCAGGACGAGCAGCTGTTCGCACGCAACATCTACCAGTCGGGGTCCGACCTGCTGCAGCTGATCAACGACATCCTCGACCTGTCGAAGGTCGAGGCCGGCCGGATGGACATCCGGCCGAAGTACCTTCCGCTGGACAAGCTGCTCGACTACGTCAACGCGACCTTCCGGCCGATCGCGGCCGACCAGGGGCTCGACTTCGACATCGCGGTGGCCCCGGACACGCCGCACGACCTCTACTCCGACGCGCAGCGGCTCCAGCAGATCCTGCGCAACCTGCTCTCCAACGCGTTCAAGTTCACCTCGGACGGCCACGTCCGGCTGCGCGTGGAGCGGGCCACCGACCCCGACGAGCCCCGGGGCGCGGGCTCGGACGTCATCGCGTTCACCGTCGAGGACACGGGCATCGGCATCCCGCACGACAAACTCACGACGATCTTCGAGGCGTTCGAGCAGGCCCACGGCCCGTCCGGGCACATCGGCGGCACCGGCCTCGGCCTGTCCATCAGCCGCGAGCTGGCCGGCCTGCTGGGCGGCAAGATCGTGGTCGAGAGCGAGCTGGGCCGCGGCAGCTCCTTCACCCTGTACGTCCCGGTGGTCCGGCCGATCCCGGCGGACCTGGGCGAGCGGCTGCCGGAACACGCGGAGGCGACGATCTGGACCACACCCGTCCAGCCCGCGCCCGCGGAGGCGCCGCCCGCGCCCGAGGAGGCGCCGCCCGTGCCCGCGGAACCGCGTCCGGCCGCCCCCGTGCCCGACGGCCGGGTGCCCGACGGCCGGGTGCCCGGCGGCCGCGCACCCGAGCTCGTGGTCCGGCCCCGTTCGGCCCGCACGGACGAGCAGCGGACCGACCGTGCGGCACGCGGGCTGTCCGGCCGCCAGGTCCTGATCGTCGACGACGACCCCCGCATGGTCACCGCGCTCACCCACGTCCTCGGACGGGCGGGGATGACGGTGGCGCACGCCGAGAACGGCGCGGCGGGCATCGAGGCGCTGGAGCACAACCCGGACGTGTCGCTCGTCGTGATGGACATCATGATGCCCGTGATGGACGGCTACGAGACCATGAAGGTGATCCGCAACGATCCCCGGTACACCGGCCTGCCGATCATCGCGCTCACCGCCAAGGTCGTCGCCGGGGAGCGGGAGAAGGCGATCGCCGCCGGCGCCAACGAGTACCTCCAGAAGCCGGCCGATGTGGGCCGTCTGCTCGGCGCCGCCCGCGACCTCCTGAACCCGGGCACCGCGGACTAGGCGGGTGGGATTCAGGTGGTCTCTTGTGACTTCAGAGCCCGGGGAGCGCGGCCGGAGGGCGCAACCCGCATGGATGTGGGATATGCGGGGGCCGGGGCCGTCGGCGACTATCAAAGGGTCACAAAGTACGCCTGGCTGGAGCGATACCTAGGCCGGCGAAACGAGGACGCTCGGAATGGATCGCCTGATCAAACTGCGCCAGTACGTAGAGGCCCTCGGCACCCCGCGTGCCGCGAACGGTGACGAGAACCGATGGCCTGTGCACAACGAGACACTCGCGTTCCAGGGTGAGGACGAGGTCACCCGCCTCACCCGGTCCGTCACCCGCAGCATGGGGAGGCTGGAGGAGGCGCTCGGACAGCAGCGCCGGTTCGCCTCCGACGCCTCGCACGAGCTGCGCAACCCCATCGCCGGGCTCCGGCTGCGCCTGGAGGAGGCCCGGCTCCATCCGGATCAGACCCGCATGGACGACCTGATCGACCAGGCGTTGAAGGACGTCAACCGGCTGGAGGGGATCGTCACCGACCTGCTCCTGCTGTCGCGGATCGAGGCGACGCAGAACGGCAACGGGAACGGGATCAGGAAGCTCGAGGCGATCGACCTGGCGGAGCTGGCGGCCTCGGAGGTCGTCCGGCGGCCGGACCGGCTGCCCAACGAGCTGCGGCTCGAGCCCGATGTGATCGTCCTGGGCGTCCGCAGCGAGCTGGTCCGGGTGCTGGCCAACCTGATGGACAACGCCCAGCGGCATGCCAGGCACGAGGTCGAGATCGAGGTCTGCCGCAGCAACGGCAGCGCCATGCTGACCGTCTCCGACGACGGCGACGGGATCGCCGAGGCCGACCGGGAACGGATCTTCGAACGGTTCGTCCGGCTGGACGCGTCCCGCAAGCGCGACGGCGGCGGCACCGGTCTCGGGCTGGCGATCACCCGTGAGATCGCGCGCGCCCACCAGGGCACGCTCGAGGTGGGCGAATCCGCCGACGGCGGAGCCTGCTTCGCGCTCCGGCTCCCGCCGGCCCGGCACGACCCCGAATAATCCCCGCTGATCAGGAGCCTCTCCGCGGTTCCTCGGCGGGCCGCTCGGTCAGGGCTCCGTCGCGCATCTCCCAATGCCGGTCCAGGCGTTCGGCCATCCGCGGGTCGTGGGTGGCCAGCAGCAGGGTGGCGCCGAGCTCGTCGGCGGCGTGGACGAGCAGGTCGACCACGGCCAGGGCGTGCGGGGTGTCCAGCCGTCCGGTGGGCTCGTCGGCGGTGATGAGCCGCGGCGCGACCGCGATCGCCCTGGCGACGGCGACGCGCTGCGCCTGCCCGCCCGACAGTTCCTCCGGGAGCCGCTCCGACAGGTCGGCGATGCCCGCCTGCTCCAGTACGGTGCGGGCGTGCCGCCGGGCCGAGTCGGCCGGACGCCCGTCCAGCCGCAGGGGGAAGGCGACGTTGTCCAGCACGTCGAGCGCCGGCAGCAGGCTCGGCTCCTGGAACACCAGGCCGATCAGACCGGGCCGCCCGAGCGGGTTCCCGCCGAGCCCCGGCCAGGTGATCTCGCCCGCGGTGGGGCTGTCGAGGCCGGCGATCAGGTGCAGCAGGGTGGTCTTTCCCGAGCCCGTGGGCCCGGTGACCGCGATCCGTTCGCCGGGCATGATCGTGCAGCCGATGTCGCGGACGGCGACCGCGGCGGTATGGCCGTTGCCATGGGCACGGGTGACATGGTGCAGCTCTACCAGGGCTGTCATTGCTCGCTCTCCTTCGCCACTCGCCCCACCGTAGAAAGTCCCTGGTCAGCGGCGCATTAGAGGCGGGTTACCATCCTGATTACCGTTGCTTACCCTTCGCTCCCGGGCAGCAGCAAGGTGAAGACGGTGGGTGCCGAGCCGCGCAGCGCCAGCCGTCCCCCCTCGGCTTCGGCCAGGGAGCGGGCGAGGGCCAGGCCGATGCCGTGACCGTCGCCGCCCGTTCCGCGCCGTTCGAAGATCGTCTCGGCGTCGAGGGGGCCGGTGCCCTCGTCGGCGACATCGATGGCCAGAGTGCCGCCGATGGCGGAGGCCTCCACGGTGACGCGGCCGCGGCCGTGCCTTGCGGCGTTGTCCACCAGGACGTCCAGGATCTGCCGGACCGCCGGCGCGGCGGCCGCGACCTCCGGCAGCGGCTCACCGGCCTCGACCGTCAGAGGACGCCCCTCGGCGGCCAAGGGGCCGTGCCAGTTCTCGCGCAGGTCGGCCAGCAGCCCGGCGACGTCGAGCGGTCCCCGCTCGGGACCGGTGTCGCGGGCCAGCCGCAGCAGATCATCGATGAGCCCCTCCAGCCGCCGCCCGCGGTCCAGCGCGGTGCGCAGCGCCGCCGAGTGATCCGCGCCGGGCCGCTCCAGGGCGGCCTCCAGGCCCAGCAGCAACCCGGTCAGCGGCGTCCGCAGCTGGTGGGAGACATCGGCGCTGAACGTGCGTTCCCGGTCGAGTATCCGGCCGAGCCGCCGTCCGGTCGCCTCCAGCGCCAGGCCGGCGGTATCGGCCTCCCGTATCCCGGAGTGCCGCGCCCGGACGCTGAAGTCCCCCTCGCCGAGCGCCTGCGCCGACCGCGTCAGCTGCTCCAGCGGGAAGGCGAGCCGTCCGGCCTGGCGGCGGGCCAGGCCCACCGCCAGCAGCAGGACCAGCGTGGCCAGGCCGCCCATCGCCAGCCAGGCCCGCTCGACGCGCTTGGCGACGTTGATGTCGGGCATGCTCACCCGCGCGGTCATCGCCACCCCCTGGCCGGAGCGGATCGGCGCCGCCACCGCCAGGTCTCCGCCCTCTTCCGCCTCATGCAGACGGCCGTCCATGGCGCGGGCCGCGACCGCCGAGGCCGGGGGGCCGTCCCCGGCCAGGAGCCGCCCGCCGGCCTGGTAGATGCCCACCGTCTCCCCGGGCCGCAGCCCGGCGGGCTGCCGGACGGGCCGCGGCCGGTTCCGCAGATCATCGGGCGTCACCGCGGCGACCAGCGTCGCGTCGCGTTCGAGATCGGTGATCGCCTCGTTGTGGTAGAGCCGTTGCACGACGAGGCCGAGCGGAAGCGCGAACAGCACGATCGTCACGGCCGCGATGCCCGCGATGGTGACGAGCAACTGCCGGCGAAGGGGCGAGAAGTCCACCCTTCCAGGCTTACACCGACCCGCGCACCGGCCCTCCACCCGGGCGCGTGAACCTGGCGTTAACCGGGCGGTGTCTACGATCGGAGGCATGTTCAGGGCGTTCGTGCTGGTCATCGAGGACGACCAGGACATCGGAGAAGAGCTCGCCCAGTCGCTGACCGGGCAGGGCTACCGGGCCGAATGGGCCACCACCGGCGCCCAGGCCCTTGACCACGCGCGGGAGCAGGCCCCCGACCTGATCCTGCTCGATCTCGGCCTGCCCGACATCGACGGCGTGGCGCTGTGCCGGCGGCTGCGCTCGATCGCCCGCGAGACCGTGATCGTCGTCCTGACCGCGCGGACCCAGGAGTTCGAGGTGATCGTCGCTCTCGACGCGGGCGCTGACGACTACCTCACCAAGCCGTTCCGGCTGACCGAGCTGATGGCCCGGCTGCGCGCCCACCTGCGCCGCAGCGCCGCCCGCCCGGAGGAGGACCGGCTCTTGACGGTCGGCCGCCTGCACCTGGACCTGGCCGCCCGGCGCGCGAGGGTCGCCGACGACGAGGTCTCCCTGCGTCCCAAGGAGTTCGACCTGCTCGCCTGCCTGGCGGGACGCGCGGGACAGGTGGTGACCCGGGAGGAACTGATCGACGAGGTCTGGGACATCAACTGGTTCGGCCCCACCAAGACCCTCGACGTCCACGTGTCGGCGCTGCGCCGGAAACTGGCCCGGCACGGCGAGAGCTCCCACCGCATCACCACCCTGCGCGGCCGCGGCTACCGCTACGAGATCGAGCAGTAGGTAAACGGCCCGCTTACCTTCCGGCCCGGTGTTCTTTCGAGCCGCCCTCGCAGGCCGCGAGGGCGGCTCGAAGATCACCGCCTGGCCGGCCCCGGCGCGGCGGCCGGTGCCGTGCCGCCGCGCTCAGACCGCGGGCTGGGGCGCCTGCTGCAGCGGTCGTACCTCGGCCTCGGCGGGCGTGGCGGCGAGGCCCGGGAGGTTGGCGGTGGCGTCGCGCAGGCTGGCGACGGCGGCCTGCCCGAGGTCGCCCAGCGCGATGTCGTAGGCGATGTCACGGACGGCGTCGGCGCCGAGGGACGATCCGATCACCCCTGCGAGGGTCTCGGTGAGCACCCGCTCGTAGGTCGAGTACCGCACCACGTCGGCCACCGCCGGGTTCCACTCCAGCCGGTCGCCCTCGTCCAGGTACACCCGCAGCCCGCCGGTCACCGGATCCAGCTGGTCGAGGTCGACCTCTCCGCCGACGTGGCCGCGGGCCGCCGGGGTCCCGTCGTCGGTGAACAGCAGCACCGGAACGGTGAAGGCGATGCGACCGGCCTCCTTGCGCCGCCGGATCGCGGTGCCGCCCGACCGGGCCGGGACCTCGATGCCGTCGAGCCCGGACAGCATCCGGAACGTCGCCAGGCCGAGGAGGCTGTGCAGGGTGAGAGCGGTCGCCCGGGTCACCGTCTCCGTCTCGCCGGGCTTGCGGGTGAGGTAGCCGCCGAACGCGTAGGCGATGACGCGCTCCCGGACCGGGGAACGCAGGAAGACGCGCAACCGGAGACCCTGGATCGGCAGCTCGAACTCGCCGTCGGCATCGCCGACCTCGGACCGGACGTATCCGCCCTCGCCCTCGCCCTCGGCCAGCCTGCCGACCAGTTTCAGCTCGTTCATGCCCGTCGCGCGGGTCAGCGCCAGGACGTACAGCTCGCCGTCCATTTCGACGATCACGTCGTCGCCGATGACGGCCGACAACGTGCGCGCGGTCTCGTTGAGGTCGTGCAGGGTCTTGCGGGGCATCCGCGGCCGCAGCACGTTCCGGCTGTTGACCGTGCTGGTGCCGATACTGGACTCGACGTGTTCGACCTCCCGCTCGGCCTGCTTGGCGGTGTAGTGCCGCAGGCTGAACGCGACCACCTCGTTGTCCGTCCACACGGCGCACGTGGCCTTCAGCGCCTTCTTGGCACTGAGCGGGTAGGGGGTGCCCTGCCTGACGTACCTGGTCGCGTCCACGAACACCGGGGTGCCGTCGTCGAACGCCCGCCGGATGTAGAACTCTTCCTTTACCCGTTCCTTGACCTGCGTGGTGGTAGTCACGGTGCACCTCTCCTACGTCCGGCCGCGGCCGGACGGTCATATCGTCGCCCGGCCCTGGAGCGGCCAGGCGTGGCACCGGTCGCCCCAGGCCGGTGCTGCCTCACGTCCGTACCGTTTCGGGCCGGACCGGATTGGCAACCACAAGACGAACACATGCGGGTCACCCTCTAACTAGGACAGTCATGCTTGACAAGAGCGCGGCACGACACAAAGGAGACCGATGCACAAGCTGACCGATTACCTGCTCGCCATCCGTACCAACGGCTCGCCGCCGGCGCCCGCGGGAGTCAAGACGGTCATGCTGGTGCCGGCCGAGGGCGATGACGTGATCTCCTCGACCATCGGCGGCCTGCGGGCCAGCGGGCTGACCGCGGCCGACTTCCGCTCCCGGGCGATCTTCCTCGCGCCGGACGGACCCGGCGGCCTGGTGGCGTACGCGGCGCTGTGCGGATTCGCGGGGCGCCGCGTCGACGCCTACGCCGACGGCGCCGTCCTGGAGTTCTCCCGGCTGGACCGCGACGGCGCGGCCTTCCCCGACGCCGGCCTGCCGCCCGAGTTCCTCACATGGGCCCAGGTCGGCGGACCTGAGGCGGACGGGATCCCCACCGTGCACCTCGGCTCCGGCGGGCAGGAGCTGGTCACCCCGGAGGCCGCAACGGTGATCCGGTACGCGGCGCGGCTGCGCATGGTCCCGCCGGACTCGGCCAGGGACGCGCTCGCGATGTTCCTGCTCGTCGCGGCGCTGCGGCGGCGGGCCGACGACCGGTTCCCGTTCCTGTCCACGGGGACCGAGCCCGTCCCGCTCGTCAAGAACGCTCCGGACCAGGGGATCGACCTGGAAAAGCTGCGCCAGGAGGCGGTGCGCTTCCGGCGGGCGCTGCGCATCGCGCGCAGGGGCGCCGAGATCGTGCCACCGGTCCCCGTCTCGCCGCACAACACCCGGATCGCCGAGGCCAACACGGTGGACGTCGAGGCCGTGCTGCGGCGGCTCGGCTCCACCGCCGGCGAGGAGGGGATGTGGCACTGCCCGCGCCCGCGCGGTCACAGCAACGGTGACGAGAATCCGTCCGTGCGGACGTACCGCGATAATCGGGCCAGGTGCCACCGCTGCGACGCCGAGAAGGTCGGTCCGCTCCGGCTGGCCGTCGACGTGCTGGGCGTGACCCCGGACGAGGCCGCGAGCTTCATCCTGGACTCCGATCGCGTGGTGGACCTGCACCGTGGCTGAACAGGGGATCGGATGGCGCGATTGCCGGGGGGCAGGAACATGGTGCTGCTGACCGTGGACGGGGATGACACGGGCCTGGTCCATCGCAGCGTGCTGGAACGGGTGGCCGAGATCGCCGGCCGGCTGGGCTGCTGCGGCGCCGTCGCGCTGGGCCGCCCGCCGGTCTCGTTCGACGGCGCCGACGTGCAGCGGCTGCGGCGCGACCTGGACCAGATCATCGCCTTCGCGGACGCCGCCCGGCGCACCGGCTGGGTGTTAGGGGACATCGCCGTCGCCCCCGGCGAGCAGCCGGTGGCGGTGCTGGACACGCCGCTGGGCGTGCTCTGGGCGCATCGCGACCGCGGGTTCGAACTGCGCGGGACGGGCGGCGTGCGGCCGGTCACCGACCTGGCCGAGGCGCCCGGCTCCGCGCGGCGGACGCCCCTGACCAGCCTCATCGAGCCCCTGGTCGAGGCGGCGGGGCGCGCCCGGGTGCTGAAGGTGTGCGAGCCGGACGCCGCGGGCACGAGCTGAAACGGGCCGGCCCCGGTCGCCGGAACGAACGGCGAACGGGGCCGCACTGTCGGCGCCCGGCGCTCAGGTCAGCGGGGTGAGCTTGCCGAGGGCCGCGGACTGCCCGGAGACGGCGAAACGCAGCGCCGTCGGGACCGCCGTCTCCGGATTGGCGATGAGTGCGCCCACCTGGCCCGCCGCCGCCATCCGCTCGGCCACCGCTCCCGGGCGGACGCCGATCACGTAGTCGGCCTCCATCGGGTGCGCGGCGGCGATGCACCCCGCGGGCAGCGTCGCGTAGGCCGCCAGGAAGACCCTGCTGCCGACCGGGATGAGCGCGGCGAGCGCGCGCACGACGATCCGCGCCGCCGGGCCCGTCACGGTCACCGCCTGCATGCCTTCCAGGGCCTGCTTGATCTGCGCGAGTTGCTCCTCGGTGGCGATCCCGCCGGTGACCAGCGCGGTCGCGTCCAGGCCCGTGCCGCGCCGGCGGCTCACCACCACCGAGGCGCCGACCCGTGAGATGACGGCGCCCGTCTTCTCCCGCGACGCCTTGATCGTCGCGATGGCGCGCTGGGCCGCGGCGAGGCTGGGGAATCCCGGGACCTGGTACACCCCGTTCGTCCCGCAGACGGTCACCTCGGTGCCCTGGATGTGCACTTCGTCGACGCGCTCGTCGCGCCACAGCTCACCCAGCAGGTGGGAGCCGCTGAGCACGTCGTAGACCCGGCCGGTCATCACCTGGTCCCCGTCGGTGTAGCGGCTGAGCAGTTCCATCCAGAGCTTGGACATCTGCGGCCGGAGCGAGTTGGCGATCTGTTCCGCGGCGAGCCATGCCGGATCCGCCGAGACCTGCGTCCGCGGCCCGGCCGAATCCGGAGCCTGAGCAGCCGCCTGTGGGGCCGCCGTTTGCGGGACCGGCGTCTGCGCGGGCGGCGTCTGCGCGGGCGGTGCCTGTGTAGGCGACGCCTGCGGGACCGCCGTCTGCATGGGCGGCGTTAGCGGGGCCGGCGTCTGTATGCCCGCCGTCTGCGGAGCCGCCGTCTGCGGAGGCGGTGTCGGTGTGGCCGCCGGTTGCGGGGCCGGAGTCTGCGCGGGCGGCTCCTGTGGGCCCGCGACCTGAACTGGAGGCTGTGCCGGGGCTGCCTGGGCTGCCTGTTGCCCGCTGGGTTCGGCCGTGCCGTTCTCGTCGGCCGAGTCCGAGCCCGAGAACATCGAGAACCAGTTTTTCGTTTGCTTGGCCGGCGCCTGCGAGGGGGGCGTCTGCGGGACCGCGGTCTGCGCGGGCGGCTTCCGCGAGGCCGGGGCCTGCGGCTGCGGAAAGGCCGGTGTTTCCGGCCACGCCTGCGGGGGCGCCTCTTGCTCGTCGGCTTCGGCCGTGTCGTCCTCGTCGGCCGAGTCCGAGTCCGAGGCCGAGAACATCGAGAACCAGTCGTTCCCCGTCTCCTGCTGCTCGCCCTCCGGCTCGGGTTCCGGGGGCGTGGACGTGTCCTGCGAGGCCCCCGCCTCCGGCCGGTCCCCGCCTTCAGGGGTGATACCGAGGGCCGACCAGAAATCCATCCCCTCGGCGGGGGCCTGATGTGGCGCCATGCTGTTCGTTTCCTTCCGTCGGGATTGATGAGGGTTCCGGTCCCGGGGCGTCCGTCACGAGGACCCCAGGAGCAGCCGCCGCCACCGGCTCTGGCTGCCGTTCGCGGATGGCGCGGCCGCGTCGAACACCGCGTCCGCGGTGACGATCCGCAGGATGTCGCGGAAGGTCGCCTCCAGATCCGAGTCGGCGTGCAGGTCGCCCAGCCGGCGGTTGTTCACCGCCTGCATCCGTGCCCGGTCGTCCGGGATCACCCCGACGAACCGCCACCCGGGCATCAGGTCCAGGACGTCCTCCGGGCCGCAGTCCACGTCGGCGCGGGCCCGGTTGAGGATCAGCGACAGCTTCTCCGGGTCCACGCCGCCGCCCCGGGAGTGCTGCGGCAGGGTGATCGCCCGCAGCCAGGAACGGGCGGCCTCCAGCGTCACCCGGTTCGGTTCGACGGGGACCAGGATCGCGTCGGCCTCGGGCAGGATCAGGTCGGTGAACGTGGTGTGGTAGAGCTCGGCGACCGGCGTGTCGATGAACACGTAGTCGAAGGCCCTCCGCAGTACCGGCAGGATCCGCCCGTACAGCCCAGAGTTGATCAAGGCGGGGTCGGCGTGGACGGCGTCCGGCGGCCCGAGCAGCGCGTACAGGTCGATCTCGGCGATATGCGCGAGATGGTTGCGCACCGTCTGCGACGAGAGCGATCCGCCGTCCCGGACCAGGTCCAGGATCGTGGGGGACTCCAGATTCAGGTAGCGGGCGACGTCGGCCTGCTGGAAGTTGGTGTCCACGAGCGCCACCGTCCCGGACCGGCCGACCGTCCGAAGGTGCCTGGCCGCGTGGACCGCCAGGCTCACGCTCGTGGTGGTCTTGCCCACCCCGCCCTTCGCCGACGTGACGGCGATGACGCGGCCGCGACGGGCCGCGGGGGCCGCCGCCGCGGCCGACGGGGCGGCGGGTGCCGGCTGGGGACCCGGCCATCCGTTCGAGGAGGCCCGGGAAGGGGATGGCGTCGGCGCGCTCGGCCCGGATGCCGGTGCGGGGTTCGGTGCGGGGTTCGGTGCGGGGTTCGGTGCCTGCGGCCCTGGCGCGGGCCGGGGTTGTGGAGCGTCCCGAAGGCTCGTCCCCTGCGGGGGCCCTGGCGGGGCCTGGTGTCCTCGTTCGCGCTGGGGCCATGGCGCCATCTGGGACCACGGCGTGGGCCCTTGCGGCCCCGGGTCGGGGTGCGGCTCTGGGGCCGCCTGGGACTGCGGCCCGGGCTCTGGGGCCGATTCGGAGGCGCCCAATGTCGCCAGCAGTTCCGACAGCCGCAGCTGTGCAGCGGTGACCCGTACCTTCGGGTCGAAGACGTCACCGCGCTCGGAGAAAAAGGCGTGCACCAGCACGGTGAACCCGCTCCCGGCCAGACCGTTGGCCAGGAAAGGCACCCCGGCACCCGGGAGGTCCTCGACGAACCCGGGGGCGAACATGAACGCGGCGGGGGGACTGACCTGTCCGCTCTTGGACAGGTCGCGAAGCTCCGTGGCGGAGGCGGCGTCGAACACCACGGGGAACCGGCCCGACTCCCGCAACTTCCGTGCGACGCCCGGGTCCCCCGCCACGACGAGGTTTGGCGCAGTTGCCATCACAGTTTCTTTCCTCAGGCTCTGGTTGTCGATCGGCCGCCGCCGGACGGTGGCCGGAGTCTTCAAGTCCGACTGTGCGGACAACTGCGGCTGCCGCCAGCGATGTATGCCGGACTGTCCCTGGGGAAAGTTCTCACAACCTGGGAGATGCCACGCATGGTCAACCTGAGAGCCACCTTCGAGCGGCTCACCGGGACCAGCCGCGCAGGTCGTTCCGAGGCCGACACCGCCACCATGTGGACGACTCCGTACGCATGGCGGACCGCCGACGGCGTCTACGTCGGCTACAACGGCGAGGTGTGGATGTACCGCACCGTACGGCTGTCGCCGATGAAGTGGGAGGACCCCGAGCAGCAGTTGTCGCTGGCCGCGCCGCTCGCGCGGCTTCTGGGCGACCTGGGCGGGACGTCGCGCCAGCCCATCGGCGGCCTGGCGACCCTGTCCAACAACCGGCGTATCCACCTGATCTCGATCTCCTGGGACGACCTCGTCACGCCGCCGCGCGAGAACACCGAGGCCCTGCGCGCCTACCAGGCGGGCGCCTTCGGGTTCCTGGCGCCCAAGCGGGTGCTGTTCGTCGGCGTGCAACTGCGGTCGTCGCTGCGGGACCAGGCGACGAAGGCCGGCCGGCGCCCCGACAGCCTGTCGTTCTTCAAGTCCCTGACCGACCTGGTCAAGGAGTCCGTCACCGAGGACCTTCCGGACCTGGCTCCCTACCAGCGGGACATCGAGACCGTCACGCCGCTCTTCGAGCGCAGCGACGCGCAGCTGCCGACCCGCCAGGAGCTGGACCAGCTGGAGTCCTGGTACAACCTCGGGCGCGGACCGGACGCGGTGATCGAGGAGCTGCCCACCCGGCTGGCCGTGAGCGGCGTCGGCGAGCTGGAGATGTCCGCCGTCATGCGCTTCGAGCAGCCGATCATGCCATCCCCGTACGCCCAGTGGGCGCTGGAGGCGATCAGCCACCCCGGCGACGCCCCGCACGTCGTCTCGATCCGCGCCGAGCTGGAACCGCCGAACCTGACGCGGGCGCGGGCCCGCCGCGCGCAGCGGCGGATCATGTCGAACATGGAGGAGGAGCGCAAGACCCAGGACCTGGAGAAGGTGGAGCTGTCGGAGACCTACCAGCAGGCCAAGGAGGTCGAGGACTACCTGGCGGGCTCCAAGCAGCCCATGCTGGCCAACTGCAGCTTCGTCATGGCGCGCGAGATCACCGACGCCACCGAGACCTACCTGGAATTCCTCTCCCAGACCTACGGCATCCAGATGAAGCCCCTGGAGCACCGGCAGATCCAGGCGCTGGAGGAGACCTTGCCGTGCTCCTCGGTGCGGGTCAACCCGTTCCTGCAGGACGTGAACGTGCCGATGGTCTCGCACGCCGGACTGCAGTCCTTCTCCCATCTGGGCGACGACGGCGGGGTCTTCGGCGGGCTCATCGACCCCGACGGCACCCCGTTCTTCGTCGATCCGCTCGGCGCCCCGCTCAAGAACCTGCCGCCGGTCTTCGGAATCTTCGGCGATCCCGGTAGCGGAAAGACGTTCTTCGCCCAGTCCGTCGCCGTCCAGTCCGCCCTCAACGACCTGCCGGTGATCTTCGTCAACCCCAAGGGCGGTGACTCGCTGTACGGGATGGTGGACTACGCCGGGAACATGGGAGTGTCCAGCGGGCGGGTGTCCATGTCGGCGCTGGAGGAGTCCCCGGGCGCCTTCGACCCGTTCCGGTACGCGCCGCCGGCCATCGCGGCGGAGATCGCCAACGTGCACATCCTGTCCGCGCTGGACGACCTCCGGGACGGCCTGACGCTGCCGGAGCGGCTGGCCCTCGGCTCCGGGCTGAAACGCGGCGCCCTCAACGGCGCGCGCTGCGTATGGGAGGCCCTGCAGTACGTCCCCGGTGACGAGGCGGAGCGGTTGCGCGGCCTGATCGAGCAGCAGATGGAGGCATCCAGCATGTTCTCCCTCGGCATCGCGCTCAAGCCGCTGCCCCGCCTCGACGTCGAGCAGCGGCTGACGCTGGTCGACTTCGACCGCGACCTGGGGCTGCCCGAGGGCAAGACCCCGAGCGAGTACTCGGCCTCGGAACGGATCGCGCTGGCGGCCGTCCGCCTGGTCATCCGGGCGTCCCTGGAGATCCTCATCGCCAACCGGTCCGGTGTGCTGATCGTGGACGAGGCGTGGACCTTCCTGTCGCAGGCCGAGGGCCTGGCCTCGTTGCAGCGAATCTCCCGGGAGGGCCGGTCGCTGAACATCCTGCCGGTGTTCCTCACCCAGCGGATCGCGGACGTGGTGACCAAGGACCTGGAGTCGTACCTCAGCCGGGTGCTGGTGCTCAAGCTGAACGAGGCCAGGGAGGCGGAGACGGCGCTGAAGCTGTGCGGCCTGGCGCCGACCCCCCAGCGGCTGGCCGAGATCCGCGATTTCGGCCCGCTGCCGCCGGAGGGCGACAAGCCGGCCCGCTGGGCGCGCGGCATCTTCCGTGATCTGGCCGGCCGGCACGCACAGGTCGTGCTGGGGCCCACGCCGCCCGACGCCGCCGCGGCCTACAGCACGAACCCCGAGGACCGCCGGCAGCGAGAGGAGCGGCGGCTGGCCCGGGAACGGGCCGAACGGACCGAGCACGACGCGGCGGTGATCGCCGCGGCCTCGGACCAGGAGGGAACCGATTCATGGCTCGTCGATTGAAGCGGGCGAAGCGGCGTCCGGCCCCGCCGCCGGGCGCCGCGCGGCGGCGCACACGTGCGGGGGCCGGTTCCACCCGTCCACGGCCCTCGGGACCGCGGCCCTCGAAACCGGATTCGCCGAGACCACGGCGCGGGCTTCAGCTGCTGGTGTGGGCGCTCGCGCTGACGGCCTTCTGCGGGGTGGCCGTGCTCTCCGGGCAGTTCTCCCGATCCGGATCCGAGACGACGGCGGCGGGGACGACGGCTCCGGGTTCGGCGGTCACGGGCTCCCCGGCCGCCACGGGCGCGGGGGGCCGGGTGCTCGCTGCCCCGCCCCCGCCCGACGGCGGCTCGGCCGGCGGCGACTGGGAAGAGTACGAGGTCAAGAAGAGCGGCTGCGCCGAGTACAACGAGAAGCGCGACTTCCTGCCGCTGAACCGGTGGACCTCCCTCAGCCTGCACACCGTGGACAACTCCTGGATCATCAAGACCCGGCTGTTCATCTCGATGATCGCCAGCTTGATGTTCATGGCGGCGGCGCTGGCCTGGCGGATCATCGGCACCCTCATGGGGTTCGGCTACTCGTTCGACATGATCTGCCGGGCGGCCGATCCGATCAACTCCGTCGTGCGGACCTTCTCCCTGTACGCGTCCTGGTTCCTGATCCCCGCATGGCTGTTCGTCCTGATGGCGGCGTGGAAGCGGTGGAACGGGAACCAGCGGCGCGGGGCCGCGTCCGCGGTGCGCATGATCATGGGGTTCCTGATGGCGACGGGCGTGGTCTTCTTCATGGGCGACCAGGCCGACCGGCACCAGAACGACCCGACGGCGGCGTACACGGCGCCGTGGATGGCCGCGACGGTGCAGGGCTGGTTCGGCACCGCGTCGGAATCGCTGTTGAGCCTGCAGCGGATCGGAAGGTTCAACAACAACACGGAAACGAACCCCGTGTTCTATGACAACGATCCGGAGAACGGCGGGGGGAAAGTCACCTGCGCGGCTCTCGACTCGGCGCTTTACGAGCGGTACATGTCAGATAACGAGGGCACCTCGCTGGGGAAAACAGGCAGCCAGGCGATGGTGCAGGTGAGCAAGATCTGGGAACTCTCGCTCATCCGTTCCTGGCAGACCGCGCAGTTCGGCGAGGGTACACCGCAGTATCCCTCGCCGGCCCACGCGTCCTGCCGTGCGCTCGAAGCCGGCTCCGAAGTGACCACGGCGAAGAAGCTGGCGGCCTACGACCTGTCGACCGGAAACGCCATAGGCACCACCACGACCGACATGGCGCGCGGGTACTTCCTCGACCCTCCCGGGAACGAGCAGGTCATCATGGTCGCCTGGGGTGCCTGCAAGGGGGACGACAACGGGCTCGGAAGCGAACACACGACCAAGCAGTGGGACAAGGCCAAGGGGGTGGACGACAAAGCAGATGCATGCGGGGCCCTCTACAGCAGCGATAGCACGGGCGATACCGGCAACATCTGGAATGTGCTGCTTCTGAACGGCGCGATCGACACCTTCTATTTCAATGGCGGTGACGAGCTCAACGATAAACTGGGCGGCTGCTACACCTCCGAAGAAGCCTGCCGTTTCAGCTGGGATTTCGTCAGCGCCTGGCTGGGCGCCAATCAGGTCGACCGGCTCACACAGGGCCTGATGTCGTTGATCATCGCCTTCGTCTTCCTGTTCGTCCTCGGTCCGATGGCGATCGGCATGACGGTCTCCGGTGTCGGGCTGGCCGGGCTTGTGATGATTCTGCCGTTCACAATGCTTTTGCTGGGCATGGGCTTGCAGCAAGGGAAGAGGCTGCTCAGACTCACCGGTGCCGCGGCGGCCGGTGACTTCATCTTCACCATGGGCCTGACATTCCTGACGATGTTCACCGACACCACGTATCAGGCCATCCACGCGACCATCGGCTCGACCACTCCGAACTTCTTCGAGCAGGTCGCGCAGGGTTCGGCTCCGCTGGTGGCGCTGTACCTGTTCCGGAGGATCAGCAGGATCCTCGGCATCGGGGACGTCTCCACCACGACCGGGGCGGTGGGTTTCGCGACCGCCGCGGTGCTGAGGAGCAGCGGCGACCGGAGGCTGTCGCGCAACTCGGGCCGGTTCATGTCCGACCGACTCGGTCGGCTCGGGATGGGCAGGATGCGGCTGGGCGCCCTGGACGAGAGGTCGCTGCAACGGCGTCTGCTCGTCAACAACGCGACGAGGGGGCTGGCCAGAGCCACGGGACGAGGAGCGAGGCGGGCCGCCCGGCCGCTCACCGACTGGGCGCAGGACAAGTACGACGCCGGCCGCAGGGGCGTGCACCGGGGTGTCATGGCCCTGCAGCACAAGGCCGCGTCGGGGTCGCCCGAACAGCGCGCTTTGGCGTACACCGGGCTGACCGCGGGCATGGCCGGGCTGACGATGCTGGCGCCGCCCGCCGTGCTGGCGACACTGCCGC
Organism: Actinomadura vinacea; assembly: GCF_039532545.1. Taxonomy (NCBI): domain Bacteria; kingdom Bacillati; phylum Actinomycetota; class Actinomycetes; order Streptosporangiales; family Thermomonosporaceae; genus Actinomadura; species Actinomadura vinacea. The sequence continues at coordinate 113,131 of NZ_BAAARW010000003.1, forward strand.
TGATGGCCTTCACGGGCGCGCGCGGCGGCAAGGCCGCGAGCCAGTGGCTCAACGGCCAGCTCAACGGATCCGGCGAGGGCCTCACGGCGGAGGGCAGGGCGGCGGGCGTGGCGGCGGGCCTGCCACGGGATTCGGCGGCGGGGATGCCGTCGGCCAAGAGCTGGCGGGCGGGCCAGCGACAGGCCGATGACTGGCATCGCAACATCATCCGGGTCAGTGATGACGAGGAACGTGAGAGGCTGATCAAGGAGCACACTCTGGACGGGCTGAACATGCTGCGAGCCCGGCAATGGGGCGAAGGGCACGAGAACGGGATCAACCCGTACTTCAACGGATTCGTCAACGACGAAGAGAAGGAGCGGGCGCGCGCCGAAATGGCGAGCAAGATGGGGCTGAAGGCCGACCAGATCATGATCGGCAACCATGGCCTGGCCATCCCCGTTCCACCGGAATTCGACCGGCAGACCGGACGGGTGGTGTTCCCGGAAGGAATGAGCGTCGAGGATTTCGAGAAGAACCCGTACAACTTCTTCGACCCGTACACCCTGAAGCGCCAGATGGTCGACGGTGCCCCGGAGAACGACGACCAGTACATCGCCCGGCTCGCCGCGCAGGCGAGGGAGCGCGGCTACGTCAACGACAATGGCGAGTACCTCAGCGTGCTGGCCGCCCATGGCATCGACACGAGCCGTCCCGAGGTGCGGGAGCAGGTGGCGGCCGTCATCAGCGGGGGCTACGACGAGGAGATCTCCAGCATCAAGATCACCGCCCGCCGATCAGAGGACGTCGCGGTGCGGGCGGCCCGGGAGGAATGGGCCGAGATCGACCTGCCGAGCGCCGATATCCGCCGGCACCGCGACGTGCAGGCGGTGCGCACCGTGGGGGACTTCGCGCAGCGGGAGATCGGTGACATCCGGATGAACCCGGTGGAGATGCCCGACGGCAGTTCCACGACGACCGGAGAGGTCCAACGCCGGCTCGAGCAGGATCTCACCAGAATGCTCAGCGTCGTCGCGGAGACGCAAAGTCTGCACAGTGCGAACGCCGCGGGGTTCGCCGGCGACTTCCCGGCGGAGTTCGAACGGCTGACCGGTCTGCAGCAGCAGGTCGCCGCGAACATCGACCAGCTGAGCGCGCAACTGCGCGACGCGGTCGACGCGTCCGCGTCGGCGCGCGGCGTCTGCGAACTGCGGGTGCAGCTGGCCGATCCGAACACCGTCGTGGACGCCGACGGGCTGCAGCGGGCCGCCGAGCAGATCTCTAGGCAGACGCAGCAGGCGCAGCAGGACTGGCACGAGACGGTCGAAAGGCTGGCCGGCTCCATCACGCGGACGCCGTACACCACGGGCGACACCGATGCCCTCATCGACGCCCTCGACGAGTTCAGGGACACGTTCAGGCAGCGGGTCGCCAGCGAGGAGCGGGACAACCAGGACGTGGTCGACAGGTTGGAGGACATGCAGCGGTCCCTCCAGGAGAGCCGGCGGATGACCCAGGTCGACCCCCGGATGACCGCGAGCCGCCCGCTCGACATGGGCAAAGAATTGAGGAGGTCGCGCGAGCGTGAGGCCAGCAGGAACTAGGACCTGTCTCGAAGCGGCCTCAGGTACCGCGCGGAATCAGGTGAGCCGGACCCGCTGATCCGGACACGGAACCGGCCTCCACCCCGGTGCGGGGCGGAGGCCGGTTGTTGTGGACGGGCGTCGCCGTGACGCCCGTTCTGCTCAGCAGACGATGTCCGGGTCCGCGGGGCAGGCCTTGAGCCGGTGGGTGTCGGCGTACCGATCGACCGCCTTCTCGAAGTCGGTCGCGGAACCGACCTTCCACCCCTTCGACTCGGAGCCGGAGGTGTCGTCCAGAACGGGACCGCCTCCGGTGAGGGTGCCGGTGACGGGACGCTCGTCCAGGAGGAAGTCGTCGAACTTGAACCGATTGTCGGCGACCGTGCCCGTGAACTCCTTCGGCTGCTCGCGCATTTGGCGGGGCTTTTCGCCGGGCGTCCCGGATTCGTTGTTGAAGGTGACCCGGGTGTACTCGCCCTTGATCGTCCCCGGGGAGCGGACGGTGAGACTCACCAGGAAGTGCTCCTCATTGTCCGGATCCTGGGGCAGGATGGCGAAGGTGTACTTCCCGATGGTCTGGTTCTCCACGGGAGTACGTTCCGTTGAGTCGTCCTGACCGCCCGTCAGGGCTCCGGTGAGCAGGGCCGCGACCACGGCCACGACCAGTCCCACCAGGGCGAGACCGAGGATGGGCAGGATTCGCCGCCGGTTGGCCGGCATCTCGCGCTTGTTCACGGTTGCTTCCTTCCGTATGGAGGCGCGAGGAACCGGTAGTTGAGCCCGGCTTCCCGTTGCGCCTCATGAGACGTCTACGGAGCCGGGTTCGGCCCTGTTTGTGTGTGCTTATTGATTTTCGCGTATAACGCGCCGCGCTCGCAAGTGGATCCGCGGCCGGACGCGCGCCTTACCGTTTCCCGTCAGGTCCGGTCCGGCGAGATATCGCCAAGCCGTTTTTCCGTCGGTTCACAGCTAGCTGCGATCGAACTTGCCGACCCAGGTGGGGTTGATGTAGTCGTAGCGATCGACCCGGGAGGGTTCTGAGCGCTTATTGGTGTGCACCTTGTAGCCGTTGGCCAGCTTCATCGCCACATGCCCGTCGTTCGGCTGCACCAGGTCTCCTGGCTGGGCCTGGCTGATCGGGATCTTCCGCATCCAGGGAACCTGTCGCAGCATGTGGGTATTCGGGGAGGCTCCCCGATACAGGTTCGGGACCGCGCTGCGGTAGGCGCGGGATACGAAGCTGGAGCAGTCGGCCATGTTGTCCCAGTCGCGTTGTGGAACGCACATGCAGTACGGAAGTCCGAGATGTGTCAGCGCCCATTTGATGGCCTTCGCCGCCTCCGGGCTGCGGGCTTTCGCCACCGAGTTGACGCACAGTTCGTGGATACCGATCTCGGCAGCGCCGTTCCGGAGGGTGTTGTTCGGGGCCTCTTTGGGGCAGCCGTCCGGCCCGACCTCCACCTGCACGACACCCGTGGTGCCCTCCCCGCCCGAACCGCTCTCGAGCGAACCGATCAGCTTGCCGGCGCTGTTGAACGGGGCGATGACGCCGCCGAAGAACCAGGCGTACTCGATGGCGCGCTGCCCCAGTGAGAGGGTCACCCCCTCGGCGCTGCCGAGCCCGTCCCAGGCGTCGGCGGCGTCGGGGGCGACCGGGGCGCCGATCTCCGCCAGCGGGCGCAGCGCCAGCCTCGGGATGACCAGGGTGTCCTGGCCGACGACCGGGGGCGTCGGCTCGTTGGCGGTCTCCCTGCCCTGGTAGTAGTTGACCAGGCCGTTGAGATTGTCGCTGTTCGCGCGGTCGCTCGAGGCCAGGTCGGTGGCGATCTGCGCGAGCGTGTTGTTGAACCCGGGCGCCCAGGATCCGATGGAGCAGGCGCGGTCCCAGGCCGGGTCGGTCAGGCCGTTCGCCCTCGCCAGAGCCGACAGCTTCGGCTCCCACTCGCTGTAGACCTTCTCCCTGCTCGGGGGGTCCTTCAGGGCAGCGAAGTCCGTGGCCTGCGGGGCGATCGCCGTCAGGAAGCGGGTCATCACCCGGGTGCACTCTTCGGACGCGGTGAACTGGGTTCCCGGTCCGACCGTCGAGAACAGCCGCAGGTCGGTGCCCATGGCGATGCCGAGCTTCTGCCAGCCGCCGATCATCGGCTGGAAGACGCCGAGGTCGTCGGGGCGCTCCTCCGGCTTGGTCTGCTCGACGGAGAGCACCAGCCTGGCGGCGCCCGCGATGTTCTCGTCCACATCGCACCGATCCGTGACCCCGGCCGCGTCCGCCTCCTTCTTGGTCATCGGGAAGACGCCCTGGCGTTCGTCCCTTTTGAAGTTGTTGCAGTCTTCGTCTTCGGTCTTCCACTTGCCGGCTCCGTAGCTGACCGACATCGCCTCGTTGACGAGGGTCTCGACGGCGGCGGCCCGGTCGGTCTCGACGGAGTACTCGAACGTGTTCCCCTGGTACTTGCCGCCGGTGACCAGATAGAGATCCTGCAGCCGGGTGGCTTCGCATTTCCAGATTGAGATGATCTTGTAGCTGATCGACCAGGGCTTGTCGGGGGCGGCGGGCGGGGGGAGGGCGCACGGCGCGTCGGGATCGGCCGAGCGGTCCACGAAGATCCCGGAGGACTCGATGATCTTGCCCCAGTACTTCCGGGCCTCCTCCTCGTCCTTTTTCGACCCGTTGGGCTTCCACTTGGGGCTCTTCGGATCGGCGTGGACCCGCTTGGCCGTCTTGATGAGCTCGCGGGCGACGAAGAGCGAGGACTCGCACGGGCTCTGGGGATCGAGGCCGTCCAGACGCATCTGGCCGGCCGCCGCGGGAGTGAGCAGGTACGGCCCGGTCCCCTGCTTGTCCCGGCCGCCGATGCCGGGGTCGGGTTCGTCGACCGCGCAACCGCCGGTGAAGAAGACCGGGGGCCCCGCGGCGGCGTTCACGGCGGCGTCGGGTGGATCGGCCTCCACCTGGGACGCGGCGGGCATCGCCCCGATCCCGTCATCCCCGATACGGAACGAGGCGGGCTGCACCCCGCCTCCGCCTCCTCCGCCCCCTCCGGCCTGGCGCTGCCCGGCGTACTTCCGCATCTTCGATATCACGCTGTCGACGAAGTCCCAGATGGTCGGGTTGAAGCCACACAGGCCCGGGCACTTGCTCCAGGTCGTCTCCTCGTAAATCCCGGAGCCGGAGAAGTGGGCGGCCGCGACCTGCTGCCAAGTCCCGTAGTTCCTGAATTTCGTCAGGAAGCTGTTGCGCGCCCATCTGTCCTGCACGCTCGGCGGGGCCTTGCATGCGGTCTGGTAGCCCCCGAATTTGTTCCAGGTGGAGGAGATGACCTGGTAGGCGCCGCAGGCGTCGCTCCCGCTCGCCCCGGTCTGGCGGTCGTAGTCGCCGCCCGACTCGTGCTCGCGTATCGCGGCCATGAACCAGCCGAGCTGCTCGCTGAGGGTGCCGGCCGGCGGCGCGGGATGGTCGCCGGAGCCTACGGTGCCGGTCGAGCCCGGGCCTTTGACGCCTTGGATCGGCCCCGGCCCGCCGCCGCTGGTGCTGCCGACCTCCACGGCGCCACCACCGCCGCCGCCCCCTGAAGGGATCTCCGCCGCCTTGCGGTCCTTGTCGCGGTCGATGTTGTCGTACGGGCTGTAGCGGGCGAAGTCGGTCTGCGTCTTGGCGATGCCGGCCAGGACGGTCCAGGGCACCTTGGCGAAGTCCTCCGCCCCGCCCTCGGCGGCCCGGTTCGCGGCGTCCGCTAGGAGCTCCTGCCACCCCTCGGGGAAGTACTTGGCGACCTTGCGGTCCGAGCCGTCCTCGGGCTGGGACTGCTCGTCGCCGTCCGCGGCGCCGATGCCCATGATCAACGAGAAGAGCAGGATGATGGACAGGGGCAGGGCGATCAGCGGCAGGGCGACGGCCATCGACACCCGGAACTTCCCGCTGCTCGACCCCGAGCCCGTCCCCGAGCCGCTGGCCTTCTCGTTCCGTGTGGTGTCCTTCTTGCTCTTTGCGGCGCTTTTCCCGATCCGGGCCATCCCGCCCCCGGAGCGGAAACCGCGCATGACCGGCTCCGGTATCCACTTCCCGAAGCGAGACTGCTGGAACTTGTCCAGACCTTTCCGACCCGGAGCGGAATTCTTGGCCACGTCGGAGGCGCCGCGCGTGTAGACGCTGGCGGCCCCCGCGAGAAACTGGCCCACCCCCTGTCCAACGGCATCGAGGGCCTTCTCGCCCAGGGTGTCGCCCTGCACCGGCGCCCCGAGGTACTGCTCCGCGGCGTTGGTCAGGGCCTCGTCGGCGGCCCGGGTCGCCTCGTCGAGGGCCTGATCCGCCAGCTGCCCTATCAGGCCCTTCTCCGGGTCGCCGCCCGCGCCCTGAGCCGGCCTCAGCGCCTTCGCGGCCGCGTCCAGCGCCTGCTGCTCGGCGAGCGGGTTGGCGGCGGCGGGAAGGTTGACGGCCCCGCCAAGCAGGGCGGCCGCGCCGTACGGGGCCTTGCCCGTTCCGTCCACGCCCAGGTCGGGTTGCTCGGCGAAGAGGTCCTTGACGTTCGGGGGCTGCTGGGCCGCCGCGAGCGCGCGGGGATCAACCTCCGACGCGGGGACTACCTCGGGCGGATACCGCAGGGCGTCGTCGGGCGACTCCTGGTCGTCCAGGGGTTCCTGATCGTCCAGCGGTTCCGGCTGGCCTGCCGGGTCGGACGGCCGCCGAAGGCTCCTGTCCGGCTCGTCCACGCGGCACCTCGCTCAACTCTGCGGCTTCCCCGGATCGGGGGCGACGCCAATGACCGTCCGCCGCTTCGCCGGGAGGGCAAGGGGATGCTGGAGTGGGACACCGCGCTAGCGCGCCCGGATCGCGTAGCCGGACTGGTTCCGCTCCACCAGGATCCGCACGACGTAGGGGGCGGCCTGTCCGCCGTGCGTGATCGTCGCGCTGAACCGGTACTGGCTGTTGCCGGTCACCGAAGGGTCCGCGACGGTGATCTCTCCCACCACCGATCCCTGCGGTGTCGGTGACCTGGCCGGGGAGGGCCGCGCCGAGCCGACGAAGGGGATCGCGTTCCAGTTCCCGGTCGCCGTGGCCTTGGCGGCGGCCATGGCCACGTTCCGGGCACCGGCCGGGACGACGGTCGTCCCGCCGCTGGTCACCGGCACCTGCATCGCGGCGGAGGCGGTGAAGTCCTTGGCGGAGACCCCCGCGGGAGGCGTCCGGGAGGGAGCCGCGGACGCCGAGGGCGTCGCGCCCGGCGAGCCCGGAGCGGCGCCGGAACCGCGGGGGTCCAGTGTCTGGACCGTGTACCGCGGCGGCTCGGCCCCGGCGGTGCCGCCGCCGGACGATTTGCCGCGCCCCAGCGCCGCACCGGCCACCAGCATCAGGACGACGCCGCCGACGGCGAACCAGATCGCGACATCCCACCATTCGGGGAGTTCGGTGCGGTCCCACGGGCGTTGCCGCCGCCGGAAGCCCTCGCGGACGTAGTCGGTCACCTTCGGCATATCGGTGACCGTCGCCGCCGGAGGGGTCCGGGCAACCGGCGGGCGCCAACGAATCGCGAATCGGTGGCGCCCGGGACCCGACCGCGCACGGTCCTGGGCATGAGCCAGGACGATGCTGTCAAAGGCCCGGTGATGCTGGCGGCGACCAACATGCTGAAGCCGCCACCGACCGTGATCGGCAGCGTGAACAAGGACGTCACGCTGCCCCGCACGGTCAGGCTGAGCACGCTCATCGCGGTCCTCATCGGGGCGGCGATCGGCTTCCTGGTCGCCTTCTTCGTCGCCGGTCCGGGCCTGAAGGCGCTGATGTACGGTCCCACGCTCGGCGGCGGGCTCGGCTGGGGAGCCGTCAACATCTCACCGCTGCGGGGGGAGTCGCTGGCCAAGTGGCTGGGGTTGCAGTTCAACGAGACCCGCAACCGCAAACTCGTCGTCAACGGCCGGCCGGTCCGCCTGTACGTGGGCATCGCCCCGCTCCGCCGCACCGCCGCGGGAACCGTCCGGATGCTGCCGGGCGGCGTTCCGGTGGACGCCGTCCGCTGGGACTCGCGCGGTTATCCGCAGCAGGAGATGCCCGGCGCGGCCCGGCTGCCCTCCCGCCCGCGCGGCTCCCGCGGGCTGACCGCGTCCGCCCGGATGACAGGCGGCCGCGGCCGCGTCCGGGACAAGCGCGGGCGCGACTGAGCCACCCGGACTTGCGCATCCGCATGACGGCCGCACGGTCCTGCCTGCGACATCACAAACGGTGGAGAGGACGATGCCGGAACAGTCACCTACGCGGTTCACCATGGTGCCCGCCCGGCGTTCCAGCGAGCCGACCGCTCGCAGACGGGCCAGAAGAATCCTGGGGGCGCTCTTTCTCGCGGCGGGACTGAGCGCCGTGGCTCTGATCGTCTCCCTCACCAAGGGAAGCTCCAAGCCCGATCTGTCATCGCTCGACCCGAAGGGCCGCGACCTGGCCCACACGGCGGCGGTGAACTTCCTGGCAGGCGACCAGCAGAACCTGCCGCATGCCGAGTCCTTCGACCCGCGGGCGGCCGCCAATCAGACCGCCAACGGCCGCAGCACCCCGCTCGACTACCGGTCGCTGAACTGGGTGGGGTTCAGCCCGCAGCATTTCGGCTCGGAGAAGGCCGGCTTCACGGATTTCGAGGTGCACCATTTCCTCGTCGTCCTGGGAGCCCCCGGGGAACCGTCCGCGCAGGACTCGCAGACCCCGCGGGCTCCGTCCGGGGCGCGGAGCGCTCAGCCGTCCGCGTCGCCGAGCGGGCCGCCATCGGGCGGGCCGCCGTCGGCATCGGGCGGGCAGCCGTCCGCGCCGCCCCCCGGCTCGCCCCCCGGCTCGCCGCCCGCGGGCGAGACGGGCTCCCCGCAGCCCAGCCCCTCGACTTCCGCCAGTCCCACCGCGGGCGGGGATACGGGGGACGCGCCGGCCTCGAACGTGCTCCAGCTGGACGTCCCGGTGCTGCTCGACCCCAAGGGGCCGGTTCTGGCGGCGTCGCCCGCCTTGTCGGTCTGGAAGAACGGGGTCGGCAAGGCGGGGGGACGGGGCGATTACACCAATTACAGCGGCCTGACCACAGAGGTCAGCGACGCGGCCAAGAACCAGATCCTGCGGTGGGCGAGGGCCTACGCCACGGGTGACTCGGCGGGTCTGCTCGCCATCACCGGTGACCAGGACGGCTCCCACCGCTACGCGGGCCTGTCGGGATTCACCCTGGCCGATGCCCCCCAGGCCGTGCAGATCCTCTCGGCGATCAAGTCCGCCGACGGTCAAATCATCGTCCGGGCGCGGATCCTGCTTGCCAGAGCGGCGCCCGCCGGGACGGTCCCTGGCGGGAACGTCCCCGCCCGGCCGTTCACCACCTTCGCCGATTTCGACCTGCTGGTGGGAGAGACGGGAGCCCAGCCTCCGGTGCTCGCCTGGGGACCGGCGGGTTCCGCGGCGGAGCTGGAGCCCTACTACAACGCTCTTGCCAACTGACCAGGAACTCACAACAGGAGAAGATGATGACGTCAGTCCCTGGTTTCCAACTGCTCGCGGCGCCCGCCGGCGACACCGGTCGAAGCGGGGCCCAAGAGTTCCTCGAGTCGCCCGGGGGAGAGGCACTCGTGGCGATCTGCGGCGCGGTCGCGGTCGTCATCGTGGTGATCGCGGTCTTCCGAATGGTCAACGGCATCGGCCGGGGAAGGCCGGGGGAGGCGTTCCGGGCGCTCACCTTCGGCCTGCTGATCGGCGGGCTGCTGTTCAACCTCAACCTCACCATCGACGGGGTGGAAGCCATGTCCGGCCTTGTCGACAAGGTCTTCCAGAGCATCAGCAAGGTCAGCAAGACCGATTCCTGATGCAGGTGTCCCAGTACAGGGAGTGAAAGTGGCGTACAGCGGAGGGCCGCCGCCCAGGCCCGGGGACGACAGCGGCGGATACGTGTTCACGACCGTGGTCATGGTGGTGATCGCCATGCTCATCGTGACGCTCGTCCCGGCCATCTGCGCGGTGGTGCTGTTCGTCGCGCTGCGCCGGCTCCTGACCCGCCGGGACTGGGCCATCATGACGCTGGCGGGCGTGGCCGGATTCGCCGTGTACGCAAAGCAGAACGCGCTCAGCTATGGCTACTGGCTGCTCAGCTTCGTCGACTACGGCCCGGGGGAACCCGGCCGGGTCCCCGTCACCGTGGTGCTGTGCATAACGGCGGTACTGGCGGGCTGCACCGGCATGATCATGGGTGACGCCATCGGCTCGCCGGTCGCCGCGTTCAGCAGGTTCCTGCGCCTGATGAACCAGTTCTCCGACCTGTTCGACGGCACGTGGATGCGCCGCAAGGAGTCGGTCGACGACAAGATCACGCCCCTGAAGATCCGGCGGGACATGCTGAAGAAGCGGGTGGCCGGCCGGGTCCCGCTGAGCGACATCCCCGCCGTCCGCGGCCCGCACGCGACGGCGAAGGCCATGAAGACGCCGCTCAAGGCCAAGGCGCTCCCGATCGGGTTGGGCCGCCGGGACCGGCCGGTGTTCCTCAGCGTCCAGGAAATGGGCATGCACGGCGCCGTCGTCGGCTCCACCGGGAGCGGGAAGACGGTCACCCTGATGTGGATCATCGGGGCGGCGCTCGACATGGGGTTCGACGTCACCGTCATCGACATGAAGGAGGACACCGAGCCGGGCGGCCTGCGCGACTTCCTGCGCGCGTACTCGCGGATGCACGCGGTGCCGCTCCAGGAGATCGCCCTTGCCGACGAGCGGCCCGCCTACTGGTTCAACGCCCTGGCCGGAATGTCCGCCGACGAGGCGTTCGACACCATGATGACGCTGGTCGAGTTCGACGACGCGTTCTGGCAGGCGCTGAACCGCAAGATCTTGCAGCAGGTCGTCCAGCTGTGCTACGAGGCCAACGAGGTGGCGCCGGACCGGTTCGCCCTGCCCACCATGCTGGACATCGGCAAGATCATGGAGCAGGGCGAGAACATGCGGGGCATCGTCAGGGAGCGGGTCCTCGCGATCGACCGGGTGCGCGGCACCGGCCACTGCACGGAGCGCTACGCCAACGTGCTCCGGCCGTCCCGCGACGAGGCCAACTCCGCGGCCAGCTTCGGCACCAAGCTGACCGGGCTGTACGACTCCGGCGTGGGCCGGCGCATCCTCGTCCCCGGCGGTGACCGGCAGATGATCGACGTCCGGAGCGACGGGCTGACCTACATCGGGCTCAACTCGCTCGGGCAGCCCGACATGGCCAAGATCCTGTCCTCCTCGGCGCTGCAGCGCCTGTCGGTGTACGCCGCGCAGCGCATCCAGGGCCGTGCCCCCAAGGAGCGGCCGCGGCTGATCGTCGTGGACGAGGCGAACTTCATCGACCGGGACATCGCCATGAACATGCTGTCGCGGGTCCGGTCCGCGCTGTTCAACATGATCCTCTGCACCCAGGGGCCGACGGACTGGATCGACAAGGACGGCGACGACTGGTCCCGGCTGGCGCAGAACATCAACTGGCTGATCGCCATGGCGCAGTCGTCCCCGGAGTCCGCGGAGAAATGCGCCGAGTTCCTCGGGATGCGGGAAAACGCCACGCTCTCCGAGCGGCTCGGCCGGAGCGGCAGTCCCCAGCAGTTCAACGTCATGACGGACGAAGAGTTCATCGTCTCCCCGCAGGAACTGCGGGACCTGGGCACGGGCGAGGGGTACCTGCGGGTCAACAAGCCCGACAGCAGGGTCGAGTACGTGATCATGCCGATGCGCACCCAGGAACTCCAGTGGTACGAGGAGCGGGTGCCATGACCGCGCTCCGGGTGAGGCCGCGCACGCTGGCGATCGAGACCGCGATCGTCGCGGGCCTGGGCGCGGCGCTCGCGGGCATCTCCCTGGGGCTGCTCGTTCTCCAGTACGGCGGGACGCTCCGGCTCGGGATCGCCGATGTGCTCGCCGCCGGAGCGGCGGGCATGGCGGCCGCCGCGGTCGTGCGGCTGACCGTGCGCCTGCACCGCCGCTGGAAGAAGACGATCGGCCGGTTCACGGCCGCCGCCGCGCTGTGCTCCCTGGCCGTGGTCGCGGGAATGCTCGTGGTGATGATCCCGGGCGAATGCCCGGGCGGGCTGTTCAGTACCGGCCGGTGCGGCGTGCGTGAGGCGGCCGCCTGGGGACAGGTGGCCGGACTGGCGGCGGTCGTCAACTTCGGGATCGCGGGTCTCACGTTGGCGTTCGTGCGGATCGTACGGCGGCTCGCGCGAGCCGTCAGGGGCGTGCTGCGCGACGGGACGGACCAGGGCGTCATCTGGGTCAAGGCCCTGCGCGGCTCCGGCGGCGGCGCGGCCTCGGAGGGACGGCGGCGCGACCCGCAGGAGCCGAAGGGCCGCCCGACACGGCGCCGCGCCGACGCCGAGCGGGCCCGACGTGAACGGTCGCGTGCCCGTGCCTGACCGCGAGCGAGCCGCCGGCCCGCGGGTGTGCGCCGCGTGTCTCAGACGCCGCGGCGCACAGCCCGAACCGTCAGGGAACGTGCGGACGCCAGATGATCGACGAGACCACCAGCAGCACGCCCATACAGGTGATGGCGAAGGTCACCAAGAAAGGCAAGAGAGTGTCCGCACTGGGGCGCGGCGGCCGGTACGCCGGCAGCGCCCGGCGGGCCGGGACGCCTTCGCCGACGTCGAGCGGCAGTCCGTCGCCCACGGGCGCCGTCCAGCCGGACCGGTCTTCCGGCGCCGCCTCGGGCGGCGCGCTGAACGCGGCGTTCGACGCGCTTTCCCTCTCCGTCCGCGCCCCCGCTCCGGGGGGCGAGACATCCATGCCGTTCCACGTCTGCGACGTGGCGGAAGGCTCCCAGCCGTTGTTCCCCGGGCCGTCGACGGTGTCGTCAATGATGATCCACGGGTCCTGTTCCCAGCCCCCGACCGGCTCGGTCGCCGGCTTCCGCTCGTCGTTCATCCCGCTCGTCCTTCGAGTCCCGTCCTACGCGTCCACGAGGGGGCCGGCGAGTTTGGCCAGCGCCTTCTGCTGGATCTGCCGCACCCCCTCACGGGACAGCCCGAGCCGCTCGCCGATGACGCGGAGCGACTGCTCCGGCTCTCCGTCCAGCCCGAACCGGCGTGTCAGTACATATCGTTCGCGGGGGTCCAGACTCGGCAAGCCGCGGCCACCGATGGCGCGCAGGTCGAACTGGAGCAGCACTTCTTCCTCGACTCCCGGCGAAAGGGCGGGCAGCCGTTCCTCCCACGAGGTCTCGTCCTCGCCCGGAGCGGGCGTCTGCAGGCTGTCGAGCCGGGGCGCGTCCAGGACGCGGAGCACCTGGGCCTCGGTCACGCCCGCGCGGCGGGCGACGTCCGCGTGGTCCACCGGGGCGTCCGGCCCGGCCTCCTCCAGGAACGCCCGCTCGGCGGCCAGGATCGCGGGGCGCTTCTCGAAGTCACCGGGGTTGAGATTGGGATGATCGGCGTCCCGAACCGCGCGCAGCACCTCCCGCTGGATCGGCTTGAACGCCCAGCCGGCGAACGGGCCGCGCTTCGGGTCGTACGAGGAGATCGCCCACAGCAGCCCGACCTTGCCGGCGCTCTCGAAATCCTCGATGTGCTTACTGGATCTGGACGTGAACATCGCGACGTACCTGCGGACCAGACCGAAGTTCACGTTCAGGATTTCGAGGGTGACGTCCTCGAACTGGCGCTCGGCGCGGCGCAACGCAGGTTCCGACAGCGTGTCCAGCTCACCCGCGTCGGCCTTGGCACGCAGAACGGCGAGCTGCTCCTGAAGTTCCTTACGGCGGGCGAAGAGTTCGTCATTGCGGGTGCGGAACTCCTTGGCGGCGGGCCTACCGCCATCCAGCTGCACAGTGTCCATCTGTCTCCTCACCATCAGATGTCGTTTCATTTGATGAGTTGGCGGGCAGATGAGCGCGAGAGGGCCGGGGTCGTGCTCGTGGCGACGGCGGAAGCAGACGCGCCACCTCGCCAAGGTGGAACCCTGTGGCCCCACCCAGAAGTGCCGATTTGGGTACCGACTCCCCTACGGGGAGAACATGGCACATGGACGTCTTTGGTGGACCCTGGAGAGTTCCAGGGCGCCGTACCACAAGCAGAACCACCAGTGACAGGGCGTGTCCGTTAGCGGTCACAGAGCGACCCATCGTGACGACCTGGCCGCCGGCGCCGAAACACCGGTTGCGGATCCGTGAACGCACGGACTCTAAAGAACAGGGGCAGTCGAGAGCCAAGCCCCGCCTGACAAACGAAAGGACCATGGTGCGTACGATCCTGAGTGACCTCGGTCTCGAATCCCCGCTCGTCGGGACGACGGTGACAGCGCACATCAAGTCGAGCGGGCCCGACGGGTTCCGCTGCACCGTCTACGACGTCGCCACCCTGCTGCCGCGGGAGGCGCTCCTGCCCCGTGCCGACGCCTACGACCTCCCGGAGGGAGCCGCCGCCCCCGAGCTGGTGCCGGGGGACACCGTCATCGCGCTGGTCGTCGGCGTCTCCGGTGGGGAGGAGGAGGGCACCGAGCGGCTCCTGCTGTCGGCGACGGCACCCGAACTCGTCGAGCGGATCCTGGCGGGCTTCGTCGACGAGATCCTCCGGGGCAAGGTCGTCATCAAGGCCGTCGCCCGCGTGGCCGGAACCAAGACGAAGATCGCCGTGGCCCCCACCACCAAGGGAGTGGACGCGCGGGGCGCCTGCATCGGCCGCGGCGCCTGCCGGCTCAAGGGGGCCGAGCGCCTGCTGAACCGGGGTTACGGCCGGGAGCGGCTGGAGATCATCGAGTATTCCAGCGACCCGGTGACCTTCCTGACCAACGCCATGAACCCCGTGCAGGTCACCGAGGTCCTCGTCCAGGGCGGCGACGCGATCGTCGCGGTCGAGGGACACCAGCTCTCCGGCGGCATCGGCGAGGGCGGCCTGAACGCCCAGCTCGCCGGGCGCCTCACCGGCCACTACGTCCGGGTCGTCAAGGCCGGCACCGACCTGCGCGCGGCGCTGGACCGGTCGGCGGCGACCGGCTGATGAGATGAACGCGATACCGCTGCGCCGCCGGCTACGGTACGGGGCGGTCGCTTCGCTGATCACACTCGCGGGCTTCGCGGCCACGGACTCCCCCTACTACCGCGTCGGCCCCGGCCCCGTGATCCAGGTCGGCGGCTCCTGGTCGGTCACGACAGCCCGCGTCAGCCCGAGCAACTGGTTCCAGTGGAGCAAGGCCGAACTCACCGGACAACGCACGATCCGGGGCGGCGACGCCCCCCCAATGCCCCAGACGATGGCAGCCTCCCAGACCAACGCCGTACTAGTCGCCGCCCAACTGGCCGCACGCCGCACCCCCGTAGGCGGAACCGGCCTACAAGTAACCGACGCTCCCGGCCTGCACCCCGGCGACATCCTGCTGGCCACCCAGCAAGCCGGGGTCCTCACCCCCCTGCGCACACAGAACGACCTGCGAACCCCCCTTCGCCAGTCCCGCCTACAGGTGCTCGTAGTCCCCATGACCTCCGCGAACACCTGGGGCACCGCCGAACTCCGTCCAATATCGGCCGCCCACCTGGCCCAAGTGCGCGTACGCGAGACCTCAGCCGCCGCCTACCCCCTAGGCGACGTGCAGGGCCCCTCGGCCGGGCTAATCCTCGCCCTGGCCCGCGTCGACGCCCTCACCCCAGGCGATCTGACCGGCGGCCGCCGCATCGCCGGAACAGGCGCCATCAATTCCGACGGCACCGTGACCACCGTCGGCGAGGTCACCGAAAAGATCCACGCCGCCATAGCAGCACGCGCCGACGTCTTCCTGGTCCCCACCTGGCAAAGCCGCGAGGCCACCGCAGCGGCCAAAGGCACCAACCTGAAAATCATCCCCGTCCGCACAACCAAAGAAGCCCTCAACCACCTCTGCACCACCGCCGCCCAACCCCTCACCCACGTGTCAACGGGCTGACGGAGCCGTAATTTCAGGGTCGGCGCCCGCACCCGCGAGACCGTCTATGTGATCACAGCCTGAACTCGGTCCAGGCGTCTCCGTAGCGGCTGGCGCAAATCGTGCGCGGTCATTGGGGCATTGAGGCACTGCACCAAAGAGCGAAGCGGTCTTGCCAGGGCGTGCCCTGGCAAGACCGCTTTTGGAGATCCAGGCCTCGGCTACCCCCTAGGTGGGGGCGCCCAAGCGTGGACCGGTTCTGCTACGTGGTCTGCGTAGCGCCGCACTTCTTGCACTGGATGACCTTGTCGCCGACCTTCTCCCACACATGCTGGCAGCCCGACATTAGTACTCCCACTGCTCGAGGTGTAATGACGGCCAACGCCGTCAATAAGAACTGTCCATGTTCGTCGGGCTCCGGCAAACGCATGTGACGTGTTTCACAGGAGGTGCTGGGGGCGGGTGAAGCCCGACGATATTCCACTTGGTGGCAGCCGTCGCGTTTGCATCGAGGGGGAAAGAACGCGCCATTGGTGGCCGGTGTCCGCAAGGGGGCCTGGTCGCTGGAGGTCGAGCGGAGCGGGATGGTCATTGCCGCGCCTACCAGGGCTTTTCTGTGTGACGGCGCGACTGGGGCGTCCCGGCAATGCTGTGAACAGCAAACTTCTGGGGCCCTAGATATCCGACATCGGATGCGATTTGCGACACGAGCGACATTGACAATCGGTGGCAGATGGCGGGCTTTTCGGTATGCGAAAACCATGGATATGGTGCACCCAAAAAGGCGGCCCCGGCGGGAGTGCTGCAAGGGCGCCGAGTCGATCTTTGTTAGGTCGGCTCGGTGTGCCGATGGCGGCGTCCGGGTCCGACTCACCGTTCGAGGGGGTGCTCGGCAATGAACACGCCGAACAGGCCGACCGCCTCGATCGACTTGCTTCCCCTCGTGCCTCCTGGCGCCTTACTGCGGCTGCTCAGGAGTCGGTCTCCAGTCGTCGTTCGTCGTCAGGCGTCAGGCGTTCGTGGACGGCGGGTGGGGAGGAGGGGGAGGTGTTCCTCGCGGATGAGGCCGAAGCGCAGGGCCACATCCACTACCGCGGCTCGTTTGCCGTCCAGCCTCTCCTCTTCGAAGGGCTGTTTGACGCGTAGTTTCTGTTCGGCGAGGTAGTCGATGTGGAAGTTGACCGCGCGCAGGCTGATCTTGCGGTTGGGCAGGGTGCTCAGGCGTTCCGCGACCTGGCGCGAGGTGGGGACCGCCGTGGACGACTCGTCCCGGAGGCGTGGTTCGCAGAGGGCGACCAGGATGAGGAAGTAGGTCGCGTCCTGGTCCAGGGAGAACGCCGAGATGGTCGTGGCGCCGTCCAGGTCGGGCGGTTCGACGTCGGACGTTTCCAGGTACAGGTGTTGGGACGCGTACACCTGGAAGGAGGCTGTCGGGCCCCGGGTGGAGAGCACGACGCGCGAGAACTCGAAGGGGACCGGGCAGGAGGCGCGTAGCGGCGGGATCCGCAGATATTCGCCCGCACCCTCCGGATTCTCTACCACATAGGTCCGGTCGTGGCTAAAGTTGCTCAACCGCCAGTGATCGTCGACGGCGAGGATCTCCCCTGCCAGGCGTGGAACGGTGGGATTGTCCAGTTGCAGGTCGACCAGGTGACCGGGGGTGCCGCGTCCGAAACTGAGCGTCTCGCCCGGTGACAGTTCTCTGCGCACCGGGTCGCGACGCGGGTCCGACGGTACGTACACCAAAACGCTCGGCACGCGGTCACCTCGTGCAAGTCGTCCGCCTGGGGAAGTGATCATACCCATGGAGAAGCTACACGGGCTTGGCGGCCGAGCGGGCCCGGGACTCCGAGGGGAGCGGAATGGAGCCATTGCGTTCGGGCGATCCAGCGCAGGTCGGCGCCTACCGGCTGGTCGCGCGGCTGGGGGCGGGGGGCACCGGCCGGGTGTATCTGGGGCACGATTCGTCTGGTGACCTCGTCGCGATCAAGGTCGTCCACGCGCACATCGCTCATCGCCAGGACCGCCGTGACCGGTTCGCCCGGGAGATCGCCGCCGTGCGCGGCATCGACCCGGCGTACATCGCCCCGGTGGTGGACCACGATATGAGCGCGGCCGAGCCCTGGCTGGCCACCGCCTACCTGCGCGGACCCACCCTGCAGCAGATGGTGGAGCTGCGCGGGCCGTTGGCTGGGCCATCGGTGCGCGTGCTCGGGGCGGCACTGGCCAAGGCGCTGGCGGCGATCCACCGGGCCGGTGTCCTGCACCGCGATCTCAAACCGTCCAACCTGGTGCTCGCGCCGGACGGTCCGCGGGTGGTGGACTTCGGTATCGCCCGTCCCGACGGGGCCGACACGATCACCGCGCCCGGGTCGCTGCTGGGGACCCCGGGCTATATCCCGCCTGAGCGGATCCGCCTCCGGAACTCGGGGCCGGAGGGCGACGTCTTCGCGTTCGGTGCCGTGCTGGTGTACGCCGGCACGGGAGAAGGGCCGTTCGGTACGGGCTCGGTGCCGTCGCTGCTCTACCGCACGCAGTTCGAAGAACCTCGGCTGGACGCGCTGCGCGCGGCCCTGGACGATCCGCGGCTCACCGAGATCATCGTGAGTTGTCTCGCCCGCGAACCCGGGTGGCGTCCCACGGCCGAGCAATTGGTCGGACGATTCACCGAGGCGCCCGATCCGGGCTACGCGCCGCGGCTGCCCGACGAGGCGGCCGTTCGCGTCACCGACCCCGATGGTCGTCGATGGGCGCCACATACGAGGGGGAGCTAGCGGGAGAGTTCGTAGAAGAGGATGTCGTGGGGGCCCTCTTGGTCGCTGCGTGACGGCACCATGGCGAACCAATCATCGCCCGCACCGGCGAGGTTCCCGCTGCCGGACTGAGAGGTCCACCGCTGCCGACCGTCGGCGGCGTTGAGCACCGCCGTGCGCCCCCCGTTGCCGCCGCGATACCTGATGAGGACGCTGTCACCGGCCACCGCCGTGTCGGCCGTCAGTTCCTCCGGGTCCGGGGCCTGCCACAGCTCCCTGCCGGTCGCCGGATCGAGGGCCCGGATGGGGCCACTCTCCCTGGTGTCCCGTACGAGCACCACCCGTGGGCCCGCGTCGATCGGCACTCCGCGGCGCTGTGCCGCCCAGCGGGGCTTGCCCGCCGCCAGGTCGAACGCCTGAGGACGCCCGTCCGCCGTCGTGGCGATCAAGGCGTCGGGCGGGATCCCGAGAGCGTGGTCGCCGGTGGTCAGCAGACCCGAGCAGCCGGACTTGTCGTCGCGCTTGGAGAAGTGCGTCGAGACCTCGCCTCGCCACTGCGGCTTGCCGTCCCGTATGCCGTGAGCCCGCAGTGAGTACCTGCACGCGGGGTCCTCTTCGCGTTCGTCCACCGGCTCCCCGACCACCAGCGATCGCGGCGTGAGGATGCCGGTCCAGCCCGTGTTGCGGACGCCTGTGAGGCGCCGCCCGGTGCCTGCGTCCAGCACGGTGAACCGGTCCCCTGCTTTGCGGCCGTCGCCGCGGGCGAGCAGCACGTACGCCCCGGACGGCCGCGCCTGCAGTGCCCGCGCCTCGGTCTTGCCGATCCGCGCGCCGAGATCGGGCGGCATGACCTGCGTGGCCGGGGGCTCGTTCAGCGTCCAGCGGTCCTCGCCGGTGCGCAGGTCGCGCTTGGACACCACGCAGTCGCGGGCGCAGTCGGCGGTGTAGACGGCGTCCTGCAGCACCGTCACCTCACCGCTCTTCGCTTTGTGAGACCAGAGCTTGCGTCCAGAAGCGGTGTCGAGGACGTCCAGCCAGAGACCTTCGCCCTTCTTCCGGCCGCTGACGGCCACCACATTTCCGGCGACCGCCACGTCGGCGTAGAAGTCTCCGACGTCGCCGTCCTTCGCCTTGTAGCTCCAGCGCTGCTGCCCGGTACGCCGGTCCAGCCCCACGACTGAGCGGCCGATCCGCACGACCACCGAATCGGCGGTCGCCGCCACGTCATAGCCCTCGATCGAGGCCTGCAACTGCACGCGGGTCCGCCAGGTCGGCGCCCGGCCGTCGTCCCCCGGACCGCCGCCGTCTCCGCCGACGAGCAGCCAGCCGCCCGCGGCTCCGAGGGCCAGCACGATCAGTCCCGCCATGATCCGTCGCATATGCCCTTAGACGGACGTCCCCGATGTCTGGTTTCGGTCGGATCGGTCCGTGCGTACGATCCTGAGTGACTTCGGTCTCGAATCCCCGCTCGTCGGTACGACGGTGACGGCGCACATCAAGTCGAGCGGGCCCGACGGGGTGAACGCGCTCCAGCACCCGGCCGATGCGCTCCTTCGGACGTGAGTGCCGCCATGGGGGGCAGCGACGTCTTCGTTCGTCGCCTTGCGGTTACGAGAAGACTCCGGACGGTTGAATCTGGCTCTCGGAACAAGCCAGGGCCTGCCACCACAAAGCATGTAGGAGGAAGAGTCGCTATGTCGAATACTTACAGCCGGATCGCCGACGACGAGTTCTTCGCGGCGGCTGGGATAAGGACCCCGGCCGCTGGGACAGACGGCCCGACGACTGAGACCGGCGAGGGCAGCGACCGCACCACTGGCGGCGGGAGCGGCGATGCCGCTGCCTCCGGCAGTGCTGGAACTGGCAACGTTTCCTGACCCGTCAGGCTTCGCTGCATGACACTTGCCCGGCCGCGCCACGCGGCCGGGCAAGCCATGAGCTCAGTGCCGATCAGGTCGCCCTCTGGGCGGACATCGGCCGCCACGCACTGATCGCGCAAGCTGCGAGCTCAATCCGGGTGCATCGGCCGGGCCTTCGGCCCCGGCTCATTCCCAGCTGCGGCGTCGCCTCGGCCAGGGCTGCGAATCCGGCCCGCCTGATCCGCCGTGCCCTCGCGGAGGTCCAGCACCTGATGGCCCGGCTGATCAGCAGCCGGCCGACAACGATCGAACACTGCCGCCACTGGCGACGATGGCATCAAACTCGCCTCGCACCTGTCATTACCAGCGACAATCCACCCGAAGACGCTGGATTAGGCGATCGCCGCGGCGAGTAGGTGGATCTGGTCGGGTTGTGACGCGGTGGGAATGAAGATCAGTTCGTCGCAGCCGCTGGATTCGAACGCGGAGGCGTAGGACTGGACCATCTCGGCGCTGACGGCGGCGCCCGCCGCGACCTGGCGGGCCATGTCGCCGAGGAAGCCGTAGTAGTCCTGCAGGTAGGTGTCGGCTTGGGCTCGGGCGTTTGGGCCGAGGCCGTAGTAGGCCAGCGACAGCTTGCGGGGCTTTCCCGGGCGGCCGGCGTCCCGCCAGGCGGCATCGACGCTCGCCGCGGCCTGGGCGAACATGTCGGGCGTGCCGCCGCCCATGATCCAGCCGTCGGCGAACCGGGCCACCCGGCGGAAGCTCGCCTCGGTGCCGCCGCCCAGGATGAGTTCGGGGCCGCCGCCGCGCACGGGTTCCGGCCCGATCGCATCACCGGACCAGACGGCCTTCATGTCGGTCAGTTGCTCGTCCAGGCGGCGTCCCCTGCCTTCCTTGGCCACCTTGCTGGCGGTGTAGTCGTCGTCGCGTCCGCCCAGGCCGATGCCCAGGACCAGGCGTCCCCCGGAAAGCCGGTCGAGCGAGGCGGCCTGCTTGGCCAGCAGGGCGGCGTTCGTGTACAGCGGTGCGAGCAGGACGCTGGTGGTCAGCCGGATCCGGCTGGTGACCGCCGCGGCGGCGCTGAGGGAGACCAGCTCCTCGTAGTTCGGGTACACGAGCCTGCCGATCGTGCCGAGGGTGCTGAACCCCGCCTCCTCCGCCTGCCGTGCCCAGTCGACGAGGGCCTTGCCTTCGGTTCCGGGAACCGTGTTGGGAAGGCCGATCCCGATGTCCATTCGTGCCTCCGGTTCAGTGGACGGTGCGCTGGACGTTGACCTCGCGGTCGTGGGTGAACGGCTGCCCTTCCAGGTTGAAGCTCCAGGAGGTGGTCGGGGTGATCTGCATGTAGGGGGCGGGGCCGAACTGTCCCTCGCGTTCGACGAGTACGGCGTCGCCGTAGACGCGCAGGTAGCGCGGTGTCCACGGATCGGCGGAGACCAGGTCGTCGATGACGATGGCGACCTTGGTGTTTCCGGCCTCCACATTGCGGAACTTGCGGGTCTTGACGGGGTCGATGCCGCCCACGAACAGGTGCGTCCCGTCGAACTCGAATCCCACCGGCACCACGTCCGGCTGGCCGTCGGCGGAGACGGTGGCGATCCGGGCAAGCCGCTGGGACCGCAGGTAGGCGATCTCCTCTTCGCTGAACGACACTCTGGGCCTCCTCAGGAGATGTTAACTGGCGATACTGTACATGCCGCTAACTATCAGTGCCACGTACCTCGGTGGCGAACGCTCTCGTGCGGCTGTCTTCCCTGGTACGGGGCGTCTATGCGCGGTTGCCGTAGCCTTGGATGATCTTGGCCATCGCGCTGCGGAAGTGCTCGCTGTCGTCGGGCGCGAGGGGTGAGATGAGGTGGCCGAGTTCGGCGCCGATCTCGGTGTGGAACGCGATGGCCTTCTGGCGGCCGGCGTCGGTGAGCGTCGCCTGCAGTGCGCGCCGGTCGCCCGGGACGGGTGACCGCTGGGCGAGGCCGCGTCGTTCGGCCCGGTCCATGAGGCCGGTGAGCGCGGCCTTCTCCACACCGAAGCAGTTCGCGAGCTCGGCCATGCCCCTGGGGCCGTACATCAGGACGCACAGGAGCCTGGCCTGGACAGGGGTCAGGTCGTGGCGTTCGGAGACGCGCGCGTAGACGGCCTGCACCAGGCCGGTGAGCTGGATCAGGGCGCCGCCGACGTCCATGGGCGCGCCGTCCGCGCCGGGGTAGCATCCGCCGGCTGCGCGCCCCTGCTCTGCCGCCGCGTCCGTCCGCGTCCTCTTGTCCACGGCATTATGGTACACGCGGGCCATTTCCTGACCGTCACCGCGATCAAGGTATGGGGCAGTGTAATGCGTGCCGGTGTGCCCGGCGGAAGATGAGCTTTTCCTGTTTAGCGGTGATGGGATATCGCGTTGTTTTCGTAAACGGGCTTTGGGGTCGATCAAAATGGGCCGATGATCTCGGTCATCGTGCCGCGGCGATCCGATGGCATTCTGGTGGCCGTCGCCTGCGGTGCGCGGCGGCTGCCCGGGACGGGTGATCGCTGGACGCGGCAGATCGTGGCGATCGGAGATTCCCGTGCGGGGCGACACGTTGGAGATTTCCGGATTACACGCGTTGACGTTGGGTGGCGCGGTTCAGCCTCCGTCCGCCTCGCCTGTGTCGGTTGGCCGGACGAAAACGCCCCGCCCGCGCACGCCGATCACTTCGCCCGACTCGCGGAGGATGCGTAGCGCATCCGTGACGGTGCGGGCGGATATGTCGAATTCGTCGGCAAGCTCGCGCGCCGTGGGCAGCTTCGTGCCGGGTTGGTATGTCCCGGTTGCGATTCGCTCGCGGATCACCGTGACTAGCTGGTCCCGTAGCGCCGCGATGCCGTCCAAGCTGGCCATACCGCTACGTTACGGCGCTGATCGCAATGGTTCTGTTCGCTTCCCTTCTATTCTGTTCCTTTGTCTGCGCAACTCTGCAAGGCTCTCACCAGGAACAAGACGGCCCCGAGCGACGGTGACGCGCCGCGCGGGGCCTACGGAACCGACTGCAAAGGAGTCGAGCCCGATGGTGAACCACACTAAGGCCACCGCGTCGCGACGGTGGGAACCGCTGGAGTGCGACGAGCAAGGCGAGTTCTGGACCGCGCGACTCCACTGCCGACTGCCTGACCGCGAACGCGCGGCAGGGCTGGAGACGGCCGTTTACGGCCCTACGGCGGACGCGTGCGTGCGTGAGACGGTGCGGCAGGATCGCTTGTGGGCGGAGTTCCCGCTACGGGCGGGGGACAACGAGGGGGCGCGTGCGCGTCTGCACTACCTCGTGGGGGGTGCGGTGTGACCGTGCTCGTAACGGCGGTGATCGCCGTTGGTGCGGCTCTGCTGGCAGGGGCCGCGACCGTGTACGCGGCGGGGCGGCGGCCCCGGTACATCGGCAGGCATCGCGCGATGTTCTAGGCGCGGCCCCGAGTCGGGCACGCGTCCGGCCCCCGTCCGTTCCTGGTGAGCGGGCGGGGGCTCGCATGTCCGGCCCACCGGCCCGCGGCAATGCAGCGGGGCGCCCGTACGGAGTCCCACCAGCGGCTCTGTGATCTTCGGCCAAGTGCGCCCGTTCTGTCGGAGGGAGCCGATAGAACTATCGGCATCCGACGAACCGCGAAGGTGGAGGTCGAAACTCATGGATTCCGGCGGGGCCGGGTGGGAGGAACGGAGCGCGGTGCGGGTGGTGCCGCCCGTCCAACCGCGAAAGCTGGTCAAAGTGCCGTTCGTCGAATTGGCGGAAGGCCGGTTGCAGGGGGTGGTGTCGAGCGGTTCGGACATCGCCCGGGTGTACGTTTCCTCGATCGCGGCGGAAACGCACAATTTCAATTGCAGCACCAACAATAATCGGCCGTGCGGCGGGATCGGCGGCTCTTATCGCTGCAAACACCTCAACGCGCTGATCGATGAGGCGGTCAAGCAGTACGGCCTCGAACGGGTCGCGCGCTATCTGAAGGTCGAGGCCGCGGACGGGGACAACCTCGACTTCCTGCTCAAGGGCGACCAAGAGAAAGCCCCGGCCGCCATGGTGTTCAGCCGGTTTTTGCGGCACCTGACCTATCTGGAGGTTCCGGCCAGCCCGGAGCCCCTCACCGAGATGCACTGGTTCCCGGCCTTGGGGGCGGTCCGCTGATGCAGGGAGTACAGCTCGCCGAACTGCTCGCCCAGACGCCGCCAGGCGTCGCGGAGACGCTGGAGGTCGTCACCGGGTTCGACGCCGCGCTGGCCAACGGCCTCGCCCGGCTCGGCCCGCGGCACACCGAGGCCCTCGACGCACTGGTGGGCGCGGTGGGCGCGTCCCCGCTCGGGGAGGCGCTGGCGGAGGCGTCCGGCAAGCTCGCAACCGGTTCCATCGGCGTCACCGAGCTGTCCGCACTGGCCGGAGCCCGTGCCGCGCTGCTCGGTGCGGTGCACGACGCGCTGGTCGCCCGGCTCGACGGCGCGCTCGGCCGGTCCCGTTCCGCGTGGGAGGAGTCCTCCGCCGACCGGGAGCCGGTGCCCTCCAATCTGCTCGCCGGAAGCCGCTCCTGGTTGCAGGAACTGGCCATCGCGGGCTGGCGGGGCGTCGACGACGCGCTGGTGTCGGCCGCCGACCAGGTGCTCGAGGCGTTGTGGGCCGAGCCGCGGCTGCGCCGCCTCGCCGTGCTGCTGGACGGCCTCGCTGCCGAGCTGCGCGCCTCGTCCCCCGTCGCGACGATGGAACAGGTCCCGGAACGCCGCTGGGCCGACCTGTGGACGCGTGCGGTGCTGCTGGCGCAATCGGGCAGCTGGACGGGCGGCGCGGCCACCGTCTCCGGGCGGCTCCTGCCCCTGGGCGTCGACGTCCAAGAGCACGGAACGGCCGTCCAGGCGCAGCTGCACGCGGTGCTGGAGCCCAAGGACGGGGGGCCGGTGCGGCTCGTCCGCGTCTCCGTCGCCGCCGCCAAGGTCGACTCGATCCTCGGCCCCGCGGTGTGGAAGCTGCTGTCGGAATACCCGAAGCTGCTGGCGGTCCTCGCCAAGCGCCGCGCCATCGAGGTCACCGACATGGCCCTGACCGAAGCCGGCGACCTGCTCTGGGACGAGGAACGCGCCCAACCCGGCGAGCAGACCGACCCGTTCGCGACGGCCCGCGTCCGGCTCTCCGACGCCGCGGCCCCGGCCGTCGCGCCGCTCGACCGCCACCCGGTGCGCATCGCCGAGCCGGTGCTCGTCGAGGGCTACCGGGCCAAGCGCGACGGCACGTTCGACCTGAACGGCGAGGCGATCGCGGTCGACCTCGACCGGCTGCCGCCGAGCGGCCCGCTCACGCCGCAGCTCGTCAACGCGTCCACGGCGTGCATCGGCCTGCTCCGCTGGGACGCCGGGCGTTGGACGCTGCAGCCGCTCGCCGTGCAGAGCACCGTGAAGAAGGAACCGGTCGAGGCGCACAACGGCGACTGGGCGCTCGGCCCCACCGACCCGAAGGTCGTGAAGGCGCAGGCCCGTTCCGGCGACGCCGTGGCCGTCCTCACCGAACGCGCTGGAAGGCTGCTGCGCAAATGAGCGAGAGCGAGAGCGACGACGTCCGCCGGCAGGTGCTGCTCTGGCGGCTGCTGGGGCGGGTGTTCGACGCCGAGGAGCAGCCCGCCCTTGAGGCGGGGAGCATGGCCGTCGTCCAGGAGCGCGGGCTGCCGGCGGCGCTGCTCGACCCCGGCGTCTCGGTCGACACCGTCGTGCAGCGGTTCCCCGAGCTGGAGCCGGAGTTCCGCGACCCGCTCGCCGACGGCGACGACGGCGACCGCGTGCGGCGCACGGCCCTGGTGTCGAAGCTGCTGCTGAACGCGTTCTCCACCGGCTCCGGCAACGTGTCGGCGGAGCAGCTCGCCGCCTGGCAGCGCGACGCCGAATGGCTGCGCGCCGCGCTCGGCGCGTGCGCGGGCGGCGGTCCCGGTCAAGGCAATACCGCAGGCGCGGGCACCGGTACCGGCGAGCGGGGTGCGGGCGACGGGTCGCCCGCGACCGGTCTGCGGCGGCCCACCCCGGGACGCGGCGAGGGCGGCGGCGCCGGGCAGGGCTTCGAGGTCAACGAGGACGAGCTCAAGCGGATCCTGGGCGACCTGGAAGGCGACCTGGTCTCCCGGATGCGGCTGCGCGAGGTCCTGGCCGATCCGGCGCTGGCCCGGCAGCTCACCCCGAGCATGTCGCTGGTCGAGCAGCTGCTGCGCGACAAGCACAACCTGTCCGGTGTCGCGCTCGCCAACGCCAAGAGCCTGATCCGCCGGTACGTGGACGAGGTGGCGGACGTCCTGAAGTCGCGGGTCGAGCAGACCAGCGCCGGAAAGATCGACCGCAGCGTGCCGCCCAAGCGGGTGTTCCGCAACCTCGACCTGGACCGCACGATCTGGAAGAACCTGGTCAACTACAACCCCGAAGACCAGCGGCTGTACGTCGACCAGCTCTTCTACAAGCACACCGCCCGGCGCACCACGCCCGCCCGGCTGATCGTGGTGGTGGACCAGTCCGGGTCGATGGTCGACTCGATGGTCAACTGCACCATCCTGGCGTCCATCTTCGCCGGGCTGCCCAAGGTGGACGTGCACCTGATCGCCTACGACACCCGGGCGATCGACCTGACGGCCTGGGTGAACGACCCGTTCGAGGTGCTGCTGCGCACCAACCTCGGCGGCGGCAACGACGGGCCGGTGGCGATGGCCATGGCCCGGCCCAAGATCAGCGATCCGCGCAACACGGCGATGGTGTGGATCTCGGACTTCTACGAGTTCGACCGGTCCCGGCCGCTGCTGGACGGGATCAAGGCCGTGCACGGCGCCGGGGTGAAGTTCATCCCGGTCGGCTCGGTCAACAGCTCCGGTGCGCAGATGGTGGAGCCCTGGTTCCGGCAGCGCTTCAAGGAGATGGGCACGCCCGTGATCTCCGGGCGGATCGACAAGCTCGTGTTCGAGCTCAAGAACTTTCTCGGTTAGACCCCAGACACCTAGAGGAGTCCCCCGAAATGACCGACGACATGCTGCGCGCCCCGGCCGAGGTCAAGTACGCCGACGAGCTCGACTACCTGGAGTCGATCGACGACGCGCCCAAGCCGTTCTCGTGGCGGCTGAGCCCGCGGATGGTGCGGACGTTCGTCCTGGGTTCCGAGCGCTCCGACGGCATCGACCGGGAGATCCCGCAGAAGTGGTTCGGCGACCGCACCTTCGTCGAGCGCGCGATCGTCACGCTGGCGTCCGACCGCGGGCTGCTGCTGATCGGCGACCCGGGCACCGGCAAGTCCTGGCTGGCCGAGCTGCTGTCGGCGGCGATCAGCCGCAACTCGACGCTGGTCGTGCAGGGCACCGCCGGCACCACCGAGGACCACATCAAGTACTCCTGGAACGTCTCCATGGTGATCGCCAAGGGGCAGTCCCGGGAGTCGATGATCCCCTCGCCCATCATGACCGCGATGGAACGCGGCGTGATCGGCCGGTTCGAGGAGCTGACCCGCTCCACCAGCGACGTGCAGGACGCGCTGATCTCGATCCTGTCGGAGAAGTACGTCTCCATTCCCGAGCTGGAGACCGACAACACCGTGTTCGCCCAGCCCGGCTTCTCCATCATCGCGACGGCCAACAGCCGCGACCGGGGCGTCAACGACCTGTCCTCGGCGCTCAAGCGGCGCTTCAACTTCGTGCGCATCCCCGTGGTGACCAGCAAGAAGGCCGAGTCGGAGATCGTCCGGTTCCGTACCACCGAGCTGCTGCGGCGGCACCGGATCGAGCTGGAGGTCGCGCCGTCGCTGCTGGAGGTGCTGCTGCAGAGCTTCGCCGACCTGCGCACCGCCGCCGCGTCCGCCCGCAGCGACGACGAGAAGCTGGAGTCGGCGCTGTCGACGGCCGAGCAGATCGGCGTGCTGGAGGACGCGATCCTGCACAGCCAGTTCTTCGGCGAACGCGAGCTGCGCGCCGAGACGCTCGCGTCCTCGCTGGTCGGGTCGCTGGCCCGCCGCACCCCGGAGGACCTGGCCATCCTCAACAAGTTCTGGCACGGCGTCGTCGAGCCGCGCAGCAAGAAGCAGGAGGGTGCCTGGCAGGGCTTCCTGGAGGGCGGTCGCGAAGCGCTGGCGAAGCTGTCGTGACCGCGACCGATATCGCCGCGGGCCCGTTCGGCGACCTGCAGGACCAGCTGCTCGGCGCCGCCGAGCGGCTCGGCGCCGGCCCGATCTCGGAGATCCTCGCCGGCCTGGTCGAGGACGTCGACCGGGCGCTGCGCGAACCGCTGGAGATCTTCCCGGTGTGCCACCACTCGCCGTCCTCGGCGACGGCGATGGCCCGCCGGCTGCGGGAGAAGCGGCCGAAGGTCGTCTACCTGGAGCTGTGCGAGGACATGCGGCCGCTGCTGGACGAGCTGCACAACTGCAAGCTGCCGGTCGCGCTGCAGTCGTTCGCCACCGACATCGACGGCTTCCCGGCGGCCTGGGCGCCGCTCAGCGTGGTCGCGCCGATCACCGAGGCGTCCGCCGAGTACCAGGCGATCTCGTACGCGCTCACCACGCCCGGCGTGGAGCTGGTGCTGGTAGACCGGTCGACCGACCACGTCTTCCAGTGGGAGCCGCGCGAGGACGCCGAGACAAAGAACGAAGACGACGAGGCGGCGCTGCACGGCGACGCGGTCGGCGTCGAGATCGGCGACCTGCGGCCGGGTTTCGCCGAGCTGGAGGAGCACCTGCTCCACCACGGCAAGGTGCGGCACTGGTCGGAATGGTGGGACCAGTACGTCGAGCAGCCGCTCGTGGACGCCGACCACGACACCTACCGCCAGGTGATGGTGCTGATCGGCAGCCTGTTCCGGCGGCTGCGGCCGGAGGGCTCCGCCCGTACCACCGTCGACGAGGACCGCGAGCGCTACATGTGGACGCGGATGCGCGAGCATCTGGCGTCCTCGGGCGCCGATCCCGCCGACTGCCTGTACATATGCGGCGCCTTCCACGCGGCGAGCCGGGTCGCCGAGTTCGGGCTGCACGGGACGGGCTCCTTCGAGATCACTCCGCGCTCGGCGACGCGCTGGCAGTACGGGCTCATCCCGTCCAGCCACTCGGCGATCGAGGCGCAGTTCGGGCTCGCACCCGGCTCGGTGTCGATCGCCGCCGCGACCTGGGCGAAGGCGCTGCGGCGCAGCGGCCTCAAGCCGTTCCGGCTGGGCGCCAAACCGGCGAAGAAGGCACCGGCCCCGCTACCGCCCGCACCGGTGACCGACCGCCTGTCGGGCTTCCTGACCGCCGCGCCCGCACCGGACGGCCTCGACGAGCAGGAACTGCTCGGCTGGTGCGTCGACATCGTCCGGCTGGCCCGCAAGAACGGCTACGCCTCCAGCACCGCCGACGCCATCGCGGTGTACGAGACGTCGATCCTGCTGGCCGGGATCCGCGGGCGGCGTCGGCCGACGCCGTACGACTTCCAGGACGCGGCGATCACCTGCATCGAGAAGGACGCGGTGCCGCGCCGCCGCGACATCGCACGCCTGTGCGAGATCCTGCTCGGCGGCGACCGGGTGGGCGAGGTCGGCTACGACGCGCTGCCACCACTGGCCCGCGACGTCCTCGACCGGCTCGAGCCCCTCGGCCTCGACCTGGAGAAGCGCACGATCCAGCGGGCGCTGCTCGACCTGGACGCCGATCCGCACCTGCGGCCGTGCTCGGACCTGCTCTGGATCCTGCGCCGGCTGGTTCCCCACGACGACGCCGTCCGGCCCATCATGGGCTCCCGCCGCCTGGGCGAACGCGCCATCCAGGAAAGCTGGGACCTGGCGATCGGCCGGAACATGCGGCCGATCGTCGAGCTGGGCTACGAGGGCGTCACCATCGAGCAGGTGCTCGAGCAGCGACTCCGCAAAGCGGTGCAAACACCGCAGGCGACCGCCGCCGACGCCCTCACCGCCGTCGAGGACTCCATCCTCTACCTGGGCAGCCGGCGCTTCACCGACGAGCTGGGAGCCCGCGCGGTCGAACTGCTGGCCGCCGAACGCACGGTCGACGACGCGCCCGAGGTGCTGCGCCGCATCCGGCGGCTGCTCACCCACTACCAGGCGACCGAACCGGAGCTGCCGGGATGGTGCCAGGCGTTCGTCGCCGCCGGGTACGCGCACTATTGCACGCTGCTGCCGACCGCGTTCGCCGACGATGACACCGGCGTGCGCCAAGTCGCGGCGATGCTCGGGTTCCTGCTCGGCATGGAAAGCCTGGCACTCTCCTTGGGCTGCGACCACACCCAACTGGAGCTGGCCGTCCAGCAGTCGCATCCGGAGGCCCCCGCCAAGGTCGCCCTGCTGTGGGCCGCGAAAACACAACTGGGCCTCCTGCCGCTGGACGAACTGCGGCGCCGTTGCGACGACCTGCTCGACAACCCGCTGGTGGTCCCGTCCTTCCCGCTCTACCTGAGCGGCTTCATCCAGGCCCTGGAACCCGCCCCTGCGCTCGCGTCGCTGGTGGTGGAGGTCCTGTCGAAGGCGTTCGCCCGGCTTCCCGACACCGTCCTGCTGCCGTGGCTGCCAAAGCTGATCACCACCCTGAAGGACCACGCGGCGGAGATGGTCCCGGTGCTGGTCAGGGAAGCGGGCCGCACGTTCCCGGCCACCCTGCCGGCACTGGACTCGTGGGTCCCACCATGGTCGGCCCAGGCGGCTACCACCCCATCCGCCGTCCCGGACGCCGGCCCGGCCGGAGACCTCCTGACCACCCACCCCGCCACATGCGACGCGGTGGCCGCCCTACTGGGCCTCCCGCCCGACTGGCCGACCACCCCGACCGGCAACACCCCGGAGGTAACCGCCCTACTGACCGAACACCCGGCCACCGTCAACGCAGTAGCCACCCTCCTAACCTGAACACGTCCGGCCGGGCGGCAGGCCCATTTGAGGGCCCGCCGCCCGGCCGGAGTCATGGTTCAGCGCGGGTCAGGACGCCATGGGCGCATATGACCTCAAGATCACGATGTTGCGTGGCAGTGGCGGTGGCGCTCCAGCAGCGCGCGTCCAGACCCATACGCGTCCTGCGCGCCCACGACCAGTGGACACGCGACAGCGAGGACCGACGCAGATCAGATGATGCTGGTCCAGATCGTCGTGCTCGCCGAGTTGCCGACAAACGGCTTGTTGACGGCCCACAGCACGCCCTTGTTGTATTCCGGCACGTTGAAATTGCACCTCACCCATCCGCCGTCCGCGCCGCGGCGGTTGAAGCACTCGCGGTACCAGTTCGACGACGATGAGTCGTCCTTGATCGTGGCAGCGGCGGATGCTCCGTTCTTCTTGGTGTCCTTCACCCAGACACGGTCTCCGTACTCGGCGAAGCACGCCTTCGCGCCGCTCGTCGACACGCACCAGACGCCGGGGTCGCTCGCGGACGGTGGCGGGCCGCTCGGGACGCCCGTCGCGGCCGACGCCGCGGTCACCGTCCCGGCTGTGATGGCCGCCGCCATCGCCGGAACCACGATCAGCGCACGCACCAGCCTGTTCATGCCGCCCCCTGACTTGTCGGATAAATCCGTACTTGCATTTGACCTGCGACATTCAACCATGATCCGGTTGCTGCCCCTGGCCTGGTGACATTCGAGATCATCCGGCCGGTCGCGGCCTGCGAACATCGCCGGGCGGGGTCGACTTCCCGGTGATCCGCGCGGCCAAGAAACGGGCAGCCTGGCGACCGTGATCCAGCACATGGACGGTGCCGGGGCAGTGGCGCCAGAGCGGCTGACCGCGCGGTATCGAGCTCCCCAAGAGATCGTCGCCTGCGCCCCATCTGTAGATCACATCCCGATCGCCTTGCCGGGAGAGCGGTGCTCGGCACGGTAGCGCCCAACGCCAGTGGTGAGCCACGAGCGTTCGACAAACAATCCGGTGCCCGTGTCGCGAGCACGAGCACCCCGACAAAACAGGGAATCAATATGGACAAGCGTCCGCTGACCGCGCTCGCTTTCGGCGCCCTTGCCGGCGCCGTAATCGGAGGCTTCATCGCGGGCTTGAACTACATGGTCTGGCTCGCTGATCTCCAGCACCGCGACAACATCACCCTCTTCACCGGTGAAGTCGAGTACCTCTACCACGTCGGAAAAGCCGCCGCCGTCGGCGCCGCCTACGGCGTCTTCGGGGGCCTCTACGGGGCCATCGGGGGCGTCCTCGGCGGCTTCGGCAGCGCCAAGGCCAGGATGGTCACCGTCGGCATCCTTGGTGCCGCCGTCATGGCCGCTGTCAGCGCCTTCGTCGTCTTCTTCGTCTTGTCGGGATTCAGGGTCGTCGACGTCGTGATCAACGGCTACCTCGGTGTCGCCATCTTCACCATGTGCGGCTGGGCCGCAGGCGTGGTCGTCAGTGCCCACGTCGCTGACACTGATCAGCCTCGGCCGCGCCTTCGGCGTCGCTGGGGCGTCCGTACCGCCCTCCGCGTCGCACGTTCCCGTTCCAAGGGAGCCCGGGACGCCTGAGGCGGCCACGCGCGGAGAGGCCCGCGCCTCTCCGCATCACCTTCGGGGGTCCGGCACCAGCCGGGCCCCCGATCATTCCTCTGGCCCCGACACGGATACGGCCGGCATCGTGATCGGCGATGCCGGTGAGGCTTCGGCTTCCCCCTCGGTGGAGAGTGCCGGTCGTTGCGCCACCGCTTGCCGGTCCGCACGTTGATGCCGACGACCGCCCCCGGTTCTCCCGGAACTCGAAGTCCATCGCACCCCTTGAGTTGGGGTGTTGCGACGACCACTAGCACCCAAGCGGCATGGCCCGGGGCTTGTCGTGGCAGGGGCTACAGGTCCAGGTCTCCCTGGCGGATGAGGCTGGTGAGCGCGCCGAAGGTGGCCCGGTCGAGTTGGAGGGTCCCGCCCCCGGGGTTCTTGGAGTCGCGCACGGCGATGGCGCCGCGCAGGTCGGCAACCTCCACGCATTCGCCGGACTGCTTGCTGCGGCTGCTCTTACGCCAGAGTGGGAGAGAAAGCTGAGCGTTCGGCATAGGTACGGGTCTTTCCTGGTTAGGGATGTGGTCAGATTGTTGCCGCGTATTCGGCAATCATCCTGATGCTAGCGCTGGGGGCCAACGCCGCCGCTTGGAGACGGTTGTAGGCGGTATGGAATCTGTCCACTTCTTCGGGCACCTCCACGAACAGTTCGCCGGCGGGCGTCTCCACGTAGACGGCGTCGGGGTCTTCGGGCTCAGGGAACTGGAGGATGGAGAAGGCTCCGGCAACAGCGGCATGCGCGCCTGCCTGGAACGGGATGACCTGGACCGTGACCTTGGCGAGCTCGGCCAGGTGACAGATGTTGTTGAGCTGTTCGCGCATGACGTCGCCGCCCCCGACCATGCGGCGTAGCGCGGCCTCGTCCATGACGACCCATAGGCGTAGCGGGTCGTCCTCGCGCATGATCAGTTTCTGTCGTTCGGTTCGGATGTCAACACGGCGCTGGGTCTGTTCGGCGGTGACCTCAGCCGGGCCGCCGAGGGTGACGGCGCGGGCGTAGTCCTTGGTCTGCAGCAGCCCGGGGATGACGACGAGGTCGACGACGTAGACGGTGGCAGCGCCTGCCTCGAGGCCGATGTAGGTGGTGTACTCCTCGGAGAGCATGTTCTTGTAGGCGTGCCACCAGCCACGTTCCCGGCCCTGCTTGGCGAGGGTGACGAGGTACTCGCGTTGGCGTTCGTCGGTGACGCCGTACAGGTCGCACAGGTCTCTGATGTCGCGAGGGTTGGGGCGTACCCATTCGCCGCGCTCCATCTTGGTGAGTCGCCCGCCGGACCACTCGAGGCGCCTGGTCGCTTCGACGCTGGTCATGCCTGCGGCTTCACGCAGGGCGCGCAGCTCTGCGGACAGGCGCCTCCTGCGGAGGGTGGGGCTGTGGCGTGACGCTGGCATGGGCGGTGCTATCGCCTTTCCTGTGACGGCGGGTGAGGAGATCGTAGTCCTCGCAGGCTTTCTCCTGGGCTGAGGTGGATACCGGCACGCTAGGACGAAACGGTCGCATTCTGATTGTCGTATTGAAATTTTCGCACGGGTAGTCCACGATGGACGTCATCCAGGACTCGACCCTCCGGCACCCCATGCGCTGGATTGATGACAGAGAGTGATCATTTCATGACTGTTCCTGCCCCGATGGACATCTCCGGCGCTGACGAACGCGCCCGGCACGTCGCCTACCTGCTGAAGGCGGTCGTCCGCGAGCTCACCGGCGGGTGGGGCGTGTGGTGCTCGGACTCCGGCGTGCTGTACGCCACGCGCGACAAGACCCTGACCAAGGAGCAGCTCAAGGCGAACCTGTCGCAGACCATCCACGGTGAGAGCCCGCTGGCGCTGGTGGAGCGGCTGCGCGAGGAGATGCACCTGGAGGCCGGTCGGAAGGTCCAGGCCCCCGTCGGTCTGTGACCGCGACTGCGGACTTCGGGCGGCGCGGCCCCACACCCCAAGCCGCGCCGCCTATCCCCGGGGAGCGTGGCCGGGACGCCAGGGACTCACACACCTCGTCCCGGCCACGCGCCCCCACCACCATCGGACCGGCATCGGCAGGCAGGCATGAAGAGCAGAGGATCAGGATCCGGCAGCGGTGAGTACACCCGGGCTGACGGGGCCCTGGATTCCGGTGACGAGGGGCCACGTGCGCGTCTGCGCTATCTCGTTGGAGGTGCGGCATGACCGTGCTCATTGCGGCAATGGTCATCGTTGGCGTGGCTCTGCTGACAGGCGTCGCGACGGCGTACGCGGTGGGGCGGCGGCTCCCACGGTACGTCGGCAGGCATCGCTCGATGTTCTAGGCGCGCCCCGCGAGCCCTCCTGACCTGTGCGGTTGGGGGCCGTTGCTGTTCCCGGACGGTGACCGTCACCTGCTGCCGAGCGTGAACCGCACGCTGTCAGGCTGATGCGCGGACGACCAGGCTCGTGTCGCACATGACCGACCCTTCGGTCGATGAACCGTGGATTCGGGTGAGCAGCATCTCGACCATCTGCTGCCCCATCTTCTCGGTGGGCTGGTGGACGGTGGTGAGCGCCGGTTCCGCGCGCCGGGCGATGGCCGAGTCCTCGAAACCGATGACGGCGACATCATCGGGGACGCGTCGCCCTTGCCGCTCCAGTACGCGCAGCGCGCCGACGGCCATGGTGTCGGACCCGGCGAACACCGCGTCCGACAACGGTTCGCGTTCAAGTAGTTCCTGCATTGCGGTGGCGCCAGCGGTCTCGCTGAAGTCGCCGTAGGCCACCAGTTCAGGGCGGCCAGAGAGGGCTTGCCGATATCCGCTGAGCCGGTCGATGCCTACTGCGGTGTCCCGTAGGCCGGCGATGGTGGCGATGCGCTCGCGCCCCTGGCCGATCAGATATTCGGTGGCCTGCCGGGCTCCGCCCTTGTTGTCCGCGTCAACGTGACCGACTTTCACCGTGGCGGGATTGAACGGACGGCCCGCCACCACGGTTGGCACGCCGCTGCCGGCCAGTAGGTCGGGAAGCGGGTCGTCCTGGAGCAGCGAGATCATCATGACGCCGTCCACGCGCTGCGTGCGCAGGTCATGCGCCAGGCCTGCGCGGTCCGCGGGCGAGTGCGTGAAGGTCAGCATCAGCCGTATCCCGGCCGCACTGGCCGCCGAGCTGATCCCGCGCAGGATCTCACCCAGGTACGGCTGCTCGAACGGCCGTCCCCGTTCCTCCGACAGCACCAAGGCGACCACGCCCGTGCGGCCGGCGGCCAGCGTGCGGGCCGCGTGGTTGGGCACATAACCGAGCTCGTCGATCGCCCGCAGCACCATCGCCCGGGTCCGCGGGCCCACTTTGGCGGACCTGTTGATCACACGCGATACGGTGCCGCGGCTCACCTTCGCCCGCTCGGCGACCTGCTCCAAGGTAGGACGTCGCGCTGACATGCCCCTCCCAGAGCCTGCACGCCTTCCTCGACGCGCTGTTCGACTTCGTCCTGGACAACCGCGCGCTCATCCGCGCACTCGAACACCGCCGCCCGCACGCCTACTACGCCAATCCGGCCAGCCAGTTCTGGATCAGCGAACTGGACCGCCGCATCCACGCAGCCCACCCCGCAGCCGACGCCGGCTACCTCGCCCACATGCTGTTCACCGCAATGCGCGCCGACGTCATCGACTACCTGCGCGTCGAACAGAAGATGAGCACCGAACGGATCCGCGCAGGTCTCCATGCCCTGGTCGCCCCCGACGCATGACCGGCGGTGCTGCAGCACAGGAAGCCGACGCCATGCGAGTCGGCGCAGGCCGGTCCGGGCACGCTGTCGTCAAAAGCCCCTGGGGCGTTTGGTTCCAGGCGTTTTGGCTGTCGTGTCTGGTGGGCAGGGGGCAAACCGCCGACCTTCCGCTTTTCAGAAGTGCGACCGTTTCGTCTGCCGAGGTCGGATGGTGTGTGCTCAAGGCGCAGGTTGGTTGCCGTCAGTCCCGTATGCGTCAGAACGGGGGGTGCTCGGTCCACTCCCGCTCTGCTGGGGTCAAGGAGTCGTCCCAGCTATGCGTTGGTTGTTCGCGCGGGTACCAACCGAGGTGGTGCTGGACCCAGGGGTCAGTTTCGCTCTTCTGCAGTTCGCGCAGCCGAGGGTGAAGAGAGACAAGGCCGAACCGGCTGACTACGGCGATGCCCTGCGAACGAAGGAGCGGGTCCGCGTCGTCCAGCAGTCGCCTAGCCACGTCGTCGAGAAGGTCTGCCTGTTCAAACTCCCAGGGCTGCCCGATCAGATGATACGCCGCCCGCTGGCGCCGTTCGAGATCGTGGCACGCCAGTTCCGGCAGAATGTCGGTGAAAGTGAGTCTGCGCAGGACACTGAGCGCTTCGAGGTCTGGTGGGGTACACGACCTGGCGTACTGCGCGACATCGTCGGCGATCGCCTCGGCGTTGTTCAGCCTGCGCTGGTGCTGGTGTCGTTGCCACCTCAGCAGATCCCACAACACGGCGCGCACGGTGGCGTGCACGTCAGTGGTCATGGTGCCGACCAGAGAACTCCAGGAGCTGTCGCTCAGTACCGGTAGTTGCAGCAGCGACTCCCCGGCACGGGATCGCCGCGCCGGGGATGGATCATTGCTGAGCACGGCGATCAGCGCGTGTTCGTCCAGTGGAAGCCGTTCACCGAACCAGCCGATGTCGTAACCGGCGATGGCCTCGTCCAGCCAGCGCTCATACCAGGCCAGAAAGTCGGCATCTTCGACCACGTACGGACCGACCGGTCCCTCCTGGTCGAGGTTGAGCAATCGTCCCCGAGCCGATCCCGTCACGATCAACCGGGTGACGAGGGAACACCCGTGATGGGCGATCTCCAGCGTGCCCCGCAGGAAGATCCGATCCGAACCCGGCGGGTCCTCATACCGCTGCTCCCAGTCACCGGGATAACGGGGTCCGGGCAAGTACGGACTGGGCTGAGCCAGGTGTCCCGACCGGCGATGAGCACAGCATGAGGTACTGAGGCGACACAACCCATAGCCCGGCCCGGCACCGCCGTCGCCCAACTCGGTGACGAACAGCCGATACGCCGCGGGAAGCGCCACCTCGTGCCGCTCCTCGAACTCGGCCGCCATGGCCTCGGGCAACGGCGGCCCGAGTTCGAACCGATGTTCCTCTACGCCGAAAGCCCTCGGCGGCACGGGCACGGCACGCGCCGCTGCGAGCTTGTCGGCGATCCGACCCAACCGAACATGATCGGCATCGAACATCCGCTCAGTCTACGAAGGGTTCCCTATGGAGCGCCTTCAGCTTGGGAATCATTCGAATCTCGGCCCTCAGGACCACTGACCTGGCGCTGCACCGTGCCGCGAGTGACTGTGAACGACCCTTGATCACCTGCGCGCCTGGGATTTAGTCGCTGGCCTCTGGGGGGTGAGGCCCCGTAAAGTCCCGTCTGTGCCGTCCCATCGTCGCAAGCGAAAACGCGAGCTCACACCGCACCGCCGGTTGCTCACACCTTCGCGACGGAGAAACGATGACCGCACCGCCCCTCGACGTCCGCTACTTCGCGGACACGCTGCCTGACGCCGACGCCGACCTCGCCTTCCTACTCACCGAGGTGGCGTGGGACGACCGTATGCGCGCGCGCCGGACCGCCAGTTTCGGCGTGCCGTATAACTACTCCGACCAGCACTACGACCCTTTGGACATGCCGTCGCGGATTGCAATGATCGCGGCCCGCGCCGCCGAGTATGCCGGCCACTCCTTCAACAACTGTCTGGCGAACCGCTACGAAACCGGCGACAACACTATGGGCTTCCACAAGGACTCCTATGAGGGCCTCGACCCGGCCAGCGCGATCGCGATCGTCTCGCTCGGCGCGACGCGCCACCTGGTGTTCCGCAGCATCGACCGGGCCTACCGCACCGAACTCGCCCTTGAGCAC
Organism: Actinomadura vinacea; assembly: GCF_039532545.1. Taxonomy (NCBI): domain Bacteria; kingdom Bacillati; phylum Actinomycetota; class Actinomycetes; order Streptosporangiales; family Thermomonosporaceae; genus Actinomadura; species Actinomadura vinacea. Next base: position 151,488 of record NZ_BAAARW010000003.1, read on the forward strand.
GGGTCGCTGTTGCTCATGACGCACAAGACCCAGCGCGCCTGGACCCACGGCGTCCCCCGCACCGCCTCCGCAGGGCGTCGCATCAGCCTTACCTTCCGTTGTTTCGAGGCGGGCGAGTCTGCGGAACCTTCGATGTGAATCCCGATTTGGAGCTCGGTACAAGGTGCTGCATCTGGGCGCGCATGACGTCAGCGCCGCCGAAGTCGGCAGTCGACTCTCCGTTGGCTCCGGCACCGGCCGGGCGGCGGCCGTCTCACTTGACGATCGGCCGGGAGCGGAGACGGTACTACGTGCGGCCGAGGAGCGTCCGCGACAACCGTGCCAAAGAAGGGGAGATACCGATATGGACGAGAAGAGGGCCGAACAGGTCGCCCGGGACATGGGAAAGATCGGCGGTCGGGCGATCGCCGGGGCGGCGAAGCTGGTCTTCAGGCCGCTCATCAAGAAGAAGAAGTAGGCCGACCTAGGCCGGTCCCGCCTGCCGGGGCGGGCCCAGGACGGTGAACTGTTCCGGCCCCCATCGAGGATGGGGGCCGGATCGCAACTCGTCGCTACCGGCCCTGGCTCGACATCGCGGTCGGCGGGTGGGGCTGGTATGTGTGGGGCCCTTGGCTTCGGGCCCGTCCGCTCATGGCGACCGGGTGGGGCCGAGGTCGGCAGGCTGGTTACTCAGGACCAGCGGGACAGCCGCGAGAAGCGCGGTGACATCGCGTGAAAGCAGAGGCTGCGGGCCGGGTCGTTGAGTTACTCGCCGTCCGGGCCGCTTTCCTTCTGCTCGGACTCCGGTGCGGCGCTGCTCAACACGTTGAGCGCGTCCGCTTTCACGATCACGGCCTTGCCGGGCACACCGCGAACCAGGCCACGCGCTTTGAGGATCTTCACGGCTTCTGTCGCTGTACGCGGAGAGACATCGCATTCCGCGGCGAGTTCAGCTCCGGATGGAATGGCCGTCTTGGGCGGGTACGTCCCGTCCGAAATGCGCCCCGCGATCAGGTCTGCGAGTTGGACCCGTAGGGGTGCGTCGCCGTCAAGCTCGACCATGATCCGAACCTATGCCCATGTTGCGCATGCTTCTTAGCTCGCACATGATGCGCAGCGTGCGTAGGTTGCCTAAGCTTGGAGGTTCAGAGACAGAGCGGCCCGCCCGGCGTTCGCACCGCCGGACGGGCCTACGGAACCGACTGCGAAGAAGTCGAGCGCCGATGGACAACAGGGGACCCCGCCCGTTCCTGGTGAGCGGGTGGGGCTCGCCGCGTTATGAGGGGTCTTGTTTCAGGGTGGCTAGGACTGAAGCGATGAAGCAGTCGATGCCGAAGTCGAATTGGGAGTCGGCGGGGAGGTCGACCAGGTCTTCTGCTATGGCGACGACGCTTGGGAACTTCGTGGCTGGCAGGGAGGCGTAGTAGTGCTTGCGTTGCCGGCGTAGTTCCGCGCCGTCGGGACGGTCGGCGCGGCCCCAGGGCCTGGGGTGCTGGTAGCCCGCGAAGCCCAGTGCGTAGGTGATGAGGAAGGAGTAGCAGCGGACGGCCAGCTCCGGGGGCAGGCCCGCCTCCAGGAAACGGGCGATGACGGCCTCCATGCCGCCTTCCATCGAGTGCATGCTGATGGTGACCCGGCTGGTCATCAGCTGCACGATGCTGGGGTGCTCCCGCATCATGTTGAGGAAGCCGGTCGCGGCGGCGCGGAGGACGGCCGCAGGGTCGGCGGAGTCGGCGTCGGGGAACCGGACCTCGCCGAGGACGTGGTCGGCCATCGCGTCGAGGATCTCGTCCTTGCTCCGCACGTACCCGTAGAGGGTCATCGCGCCGACACCGAGTTCGGACGCGATGCGGCGGATGGTGAGCTCGTCGAGCCCCTCGGTGTCGGCGATCTTGAGTGCGGCCTGGACGATGGCGTCGAGGCTGACCGTTCGCCTTGAACCCGTGCGCGCCATGACTCCTCCCCCGTAAATGCAGTACAGCTTACGGTATTTAGTATCGGAGCGAACGGCGTAGATCGCGTGCGCGGGGGACGTCGTCGAGGGCCAGGCAGTGGGCGATCCACGCGTCCGACGCAGTGTTGCGGCGGAACTTGGCCGTGATCGCTTCCTTGTCCGGTGGGCAGGCTTCCCGCACCTCTTCGTGGGGCGGTACTTTCACGCGGGCGGTCCAGCGGTCCGGCAGGTGGTGGTTCAGGTCCGGGGCGGGTAGGAGCATGACCTCTGGTGTGCCGGGTGGCAATGGGCCGCGGTAGAAGGCCACGTCGTCCGCTGCGTTCGCTAGAAGCGCGGCCACCGCGAACGCTGCGCTGGCCGCGGCCTCCGTGGGGCCGGGCGGGTGCCGGTCGGCGGTGACGAACCGGAGCAGCGGTTCGGGGAGGCCGATCTCGATTTGTTGTGCTTCCGCCACCGGGACGCCTTGTTCCATGAGCGAGGTGAGCGCGTCCAGCGCGGCGTGCAGCGGGCGGGCGCAGGGATATGCCTTGAAGGCGCAGGTGGCGAGGTGCGGGCCATCAGGGGTTTGGACGGGTGCCGTGCCGAGGGCTGTTGATGCGGGCTCGTCTAGCAGGGTGGGGCTCGCGTTCGCTCCTGCGCGGGCCAGGTAGGCCGCTTCCACACCGTCCGCGGCGGCGCGGCCGGTTAGGAGGTAGTGGCCCGTGCCCAGGACGCCGGTGCCGAGCAGGCCGCCGAGGCCGGCGGCCGCGATGCTGAGCGCGGTGGTCGTCCTCTTCTTGTCCAGGGACAGCAGCGACGCCGTTGCCGCGGCGGAGCCGAGCGCTCCGAACAGGGCGGTCGGCCACCAGGCCCGCTCGTAGAGGCGGGGGCCGCCGAAGCGCATCCCGGCTTCGACGACCGCCTCGTATCCGGCGATCACCGCGTCCACGACGGCGCGTCCGGGCAGGTCCTCGTGGTCCGCCACCGCCAGCGCGGCGGGGACGGTCACGGCGGACGGCACCACGGCGGCGGCCGGATGGAACGCGTCGTACTCGTCCACGTGCGCCAGGGTCGACTCCACGAGCACCGCTGTGCGCAGGGAATGCCGTCCCGCCAGCCCGGTCACCGGTAGTTCGCCCGCCTGGGCGATCGCGGCTAGCCCCGCTGCCAGTGGATGCGACGCGCCTGCGGCCACGCAGCCCATGGTGTCCAGGACGTGCAGCGCCGCCAGTGAACGGGTTTCGGTGCCGGCTTGCCGCGGTGCACGTATGGAGCGGGCGGCCAGGTCCGCGAGGACGGTCACGCGCGCAGGACGGGCAGGACGGCCGATCCGACCGTCTCGATCAGGTCGTGCGGCAGGTCGTACGAGCCGACATGCTGCAGGTAGACGCCGCGGACCCCGGCGGCGCCGAGTTCGCGCAGGCGGGTCACGATCTCTTCGGCCGTCCCGAACAGGCAGAAGGCGCGGGCGAACGCGGCGGCGGCCTCGTCGCTCACCCATTGCGAGCAGATCTCGACGGCGGCCGGCCAGTCCTCGGCGTGCACGAGGTCGGGGTAGACGCCGTCGATGCGGTCCGGGACGTCCAGGTCGATCCCGGCCAGGGCCAGCGCCTTGGCGCCGCCGGTCTGCGCGATGGCGGCGCAGATCGGCTTGAGCTGCCGGGCTGTGCGTTCCACGTCGTCGGTCACCGCGCAGAACGCGGAGGCGACGAGGGGGACCGGCCCGCGGCCCGCGGCCCGCGCTCCTTCTCCGACCCGTTCGGAGGCGGCGGCGAGTGTGGCCGGGGAGACGCCGCTCAGCAGCACGGCACCGTCCGAGATCTCGCCGGCGAGCCGCAGGTTCCGCGGCCCGCTCGCGGCCATGTACAGCGGCACCGGCGCCGGGTCGCGCAGCCGGGAGACCGCGCCGCCGAAGTCCCACTCCCGGCCGTCGAGCAGGGCCCGCAGCGTCGCGAACCCGGCGCGCATCTCGGCCCCGGTCGAGGGACGCATCCCGACCGGCCCGACCGAGCTGTTGCCGACGCCGAGGCCGAGGATGAAACGTCCCGGCGCCAGCTCGGCGACGCTGCGGGCGGCGGAGGCGAGCACGGCGGGGTGCCGGGTGGCGAGGTTGGTGACGGCGGTGCCCAACCCGATGCGGTCTGTGCCGAGGGCGGCGGCGGTAAGGGTGGTGAAGACGTCCCGCCAGAGCAGCTGGGAGTCGGGGAACCACGCCTGGTCGAACCCGAGTTCCTCGGCTCGCTTCACCGTCCCGATCAGTTGGTCGGCGGGTGCGCAGGGCGGGACGCGGATGCCGATGTCCGGGGTCATGCGCGCTCCTCGGCCAGGAACGCCAGGTTGAGCGCGTTGAACCGGTCGGCGTGCTCGTGCTGGGGCCAGTGGCCGCACTCCCCGAAAATCTCAAGCCGGGAGCCGGGGATGGACGCGTTCATCCGGTGCGCCTCGGGGACGTCCCCGAACGGGTTCTGCGCGCCCCACACGATGAGGGTCGGCGCGGTGATCCGTCCCATCTGCTCGGGCGTGAGCAGGTCCTCCCGCCGGTTCTCGATCTCCTGGAGGCAGAGGAGGTCGTCGATCGCCTTGACGAACGCGGGCCGGTGGTAGATCGCGTGCCGGACGTCCACCAGCTCCTCGGAGACGCTCGCCGCGGGGTCGTGCATGAGCAGGTGCAGCCGCTTGCGGGTGAGGCCGACGTCGTCGGCCGCGACGGCGGCCCGGGTGCTGGTCTTGATCCGTTCCATGACGGCAGGATCGGCCACGGTGCCGCCGGGCGCCACCAGGGTGAGGCGTCCGACGCGGTCGGGGTGGTCGGCCGCGAGGCGTCCCGCGACCCAGCCGCCGAGCGACTCCCCGACGAAGTGCGCCCGGTCGATGCCGCAGGCGTCCAGGTAGCCGAGGACGTGCTCGACGTAGCGGGGGATGCGGTACGGCTCGCCGGGCCCGTCGGTGTAGCCGTGGCCGATCATGTCGATGGCGTGGCAGGCGTACCCGGCCGCGTGCGCCGGGAAGTTGCGGACGAACGCCTCGAGGTGCCCGCTGGTGCCGTGCAGGAAGATGATCGCCTCGCCGTCGCCCGCCTGGAGGGCGCGGGTGCGGAGCCCGCCGACGTCGATGTGGCGGACCGCGTAGTCGATGCCGGTCAGGTCGGTCCAGATGGTCATGGTCAAGCCTCCTGTCGCGGAGTGGGATGGAGGGCGGCGACGCCCATGCCGGTGAGCCAGGCGTCGATCGGGGCGTAGGCCAGGGTGCGTCCCGTGGCCGGGCCGACGGCGGCGGCCATGGCGATCCAGGACCGGATCTCCTGGGCGCCGTTGCCCGCCTCCGCGGTGAGTTCGTCGCTGGTCATATCGAGGATCCGGGCCAGGTCACCGCGGTCCAGCAGGTCCAGGAACCGTTCGTCGAAGCCGGGGTTGATGTCGGGCTCGGCGGTCCGGATGATCTGGCGGCGGCGGACCTCGTACTCGCTCCAGGAGTCGCGGCCGTTCAGCCAGGCGCGGATGAGGAACCGGTCGTCCTCGCTGAGCGCGTCGTACCACTTGGGCCACGGCAGCCGGTGCGACAGCCCGCCGGAGGCGATCACCGCGACCCGCCCGGCGGCGCCGTCCGACCGGACGGCCGCGCCGATCGCCTCGCCGAGCGCGTGGCAGCGGCGCAGCGACGGCAGCGGCGGCGCGAACATGTTGACGACCACCGGGACCACCGGGACGTCGAGGTCGGGCACGAGGTACTGGAGGCTGTGCGTGATGCCGTGGTCGACGGTCAGCCGCAGCGAGAACGCCGGATCGAATCCGCCGTCGACGAGCGAGTCCACCAGGTGCCGGGCCAGGGCGGTGTCGACCGGCAGCGGGCCGCCCGGCGTACCGGCCTCGCCGGCGCCGTTCACCTCGCCGACGCCGACCGTGAACGCCGGCATCATGTCGAGGAAGAACCCGCGGAAGTGGTTCGACCCGATGACGACGACCGCGTCGGGACGGGCTTGAGCGAGGAGTTCGCGGGCCTCGGCCAGGCCGTCGCGGAACCGGTGCGCCCCTGGGAGATGGTCGACCTCGTCCCAGTGCGTGTTCATCAGAGTGCTGTGCGAGGCCCCGACCCCGAGCACGACTGTACTCACGTGAGCTCCTCGCGGGTGCGGGTGCAGGTGTTGACGATCGTGTGGACCAGGGCGCGCACCAGCTTGCGGGCCTCTCGGACGTCGACGACGTTCATCCCGGCGGGGAAGTCCAGGTTCATCGGTGCGTCGTCCCCGATCCTGTCCATGCCGGTGCGTGCGGTGGGGATGCCGCGGTTGCGGAGGATGTTGGCGTCTGTGGCGCCGCTGTTGTTCAGGATCGGCTCGTGGGGCCGCCCTTCCAGTTCCTCCCAGGCGTCCTTTGCGGCTGTCACGATCCAGTTGGACTCGGGGGTCGCGGTGCCGGGGATCGCCAGGGTCATCTCCCACTCCAGGACGATCCCGGGGTGCGCCGCGCGGATGCGTTCGATCGCCTCGGCGAACTCGCGCTTGGCCTGCGCCGGCGTGGTGCGGGGGCTGATCCGCAGGTCGACGTGGAACCGGCAGGTCGCGGGGGAGAGCGAGGCGGTGCGGCGCCAGCCGCCTTCGATGCCGCCGATGTTGCCCTGCGGGGCGACCAGGCCGCTGGTGTGGCGGGCGGTGTACTCGGGGAACCATTCTTCGAGCCCCGCGATGACGGTTCCGGCGTCGACGATCGGGTTGCGGTAGGGCATCCGGTGGCGGCTGCCGACGTAGCTGTAGGTGCCGTGCACGCGGACCTCGAACCAGCAGAGGCCGACCTCTTCCCAGGCGGCCGTCCAGCCGGGCTTGGCGACCAGGGCGTAGTCGGCCCAGACGCCCTGTTCCAGCATGAACGAGCAGCCGTTGCCCTGTCCGGCGTTGTACCGGCGGGCGTGCGGGACGGTCCGCCGGTTGGTGGGCATGCCGCCGGCGCCGAGCCCGATGAGCAGGTCGCCGCGCAGCGGGATCCCGGCCGCCGACACCGCCTCGGCGGCGGCGATCAGCGCGGCGCCGTGCCCTTTGGGGTTGCTCGCGCCGAGGCCGATGACGAAGTCGCCGTCCACGATCGAGGACGGACGCATGTCGTCCCGCAGGGCCGCGCCGACCTGCGGGACGTCCTCCTCCTCGGTGCCCACGGTCAGGCTGTCGATCGGCGCGTACAGCAGGAGGTCCGGGCCGGTGCCGTCGCCGCGCAGCCGGCCCACGGCGTTCCCCTGGTCGTCGTCGATCGGCTGGTAGCGGCCGCTCAGGCCGGACTCGTCCAGCCGGTCGGCCAGCCAGCGGGCCAGGGGGCCCTCTTCGCCGGTCGGGCTGGGGATGTCGACCATCCCGGCGATCAGTTCGGTGAGCCGCCGGTCGTCGATCCTGGCCCAGGCGGCCTCGGTCCAGGCGCGCCGGGGCATGTCAGCGTTCCCCGGCGACGGGCCGCTCGTCGCGGACGACGGTGCCGGTGGCGTGCAGGAACGCCAGGCTCGCGGCCCGGCGCAGCGGGCGGGCGGCGACCAGCCCGATCCCGACGGCGGCGGCGGTGAGGAGCAGGGTCTTGCGTGACATCGGTGAGCCTCCTACGACAGGTTTCCGTCGAGGTGGGCGGCCGCCAGCGCGGCGTAGGCGGCGGGCCGCTCCTCGGCGGGGTGGTGGGCGGTGCGTCCCAGGACGGCGACGTCCGCGCGGGGGAGCCGCGCCGCCACCGCATGCGCGTACGCGGGTCCGGCGAACGGGTCGTGCTCGCCCCACAGCAGCAGTACCGGGGACCGCACGTTGGGCAGATCCGCGGTGAGGTCTTCCGGGACGCCGCGTTGGTCTGGGGCGGGGGTGAGGCTGGCCTCGTACCGCAGCTGGACGGTCCGGTCCGGGAGCCCGGACGGGTCGTGCCATTCCAGGTCCGCGATGAGCGCCCGCATCTTTTCCACGGTGGGCCCCTCGCCTCCGTAGTAGTCGGCGCGGGCGCGGGGGCCGAGCGTGGTGTCGGACCGGACTCCGCAGGGCCCCGGGACGGGCTGGCTGCCGGTCACGACCAGCCGCCCCGCCCGGTCCGGATGGCGGGCGGCCAGCGCGAGTGCGACGGACCCGCCCAGCGACTGGCACACGAAGTCCGCCCTGCCGACGCCCAGGGCGTCCAGCGCGCCGAGCACCGCGGCGGCGTGGAAGGACGCCGCGGGCCCGGTGATGTCGGGCGCCTCGGACGCGCCGTACTGGGGCAGGTCGATGAAGATCAGCCGGCGGTCCGCGGCGAGCCGGGCGGCCACCGGGCCGAAATCGGTCCAGGCCGTGCAGCCCGGCCCGCCGCCGTGCAGCAGGACCGTGGGACGGCCGGAACCGAGTTCGGCGACGTGCAGCCGCGCGACGAGCCGGCCGTCCGGGGGCGCGTCAACGCTCAAGGCGACCCCTGGCGTGCTGGACCTTCAGGTCGCTCTTCTCGATGTGCCGCCGCCAGGCGGTGAGGGACAGGTCGGGCCGGTACAGCTTCTCCGGCGGGGCGTCCATCACGTCGACCATCCAGGCGTCCTGGCCGGTGAACTGGCCGTGGAACAGCCAGCGGATCCAGGAGAGGTACTTGGCCTTGAACACCGCCGCCTTCGGCCCGTCCTCGAACCGGACCATGATCTGCACGTACCTGACGTGATCGGCGTCCACCGGCACGTACCACTCGTAGTGGATGAAGTGCGGGTAGGCGACGCGGAGCAGTCCGGGCAGCCGGATCGACACGAACCCGGGAATGTTCATCTTCTTGATGACCGGGTTGACGTCGGCGGACTTGCCGGGATGGTCGGGCAGCGGCATCCGCTTCCACCACCGCTTGTTGCTCCAGGTGCCGTAGCCGGGGTAATCGGCCTCCCAGTGCACCTCGTCCTGCACGCGGATGAGCCAGCTGCCGGATTCGATGACACGGGTCATGTTCCAGGCGGGCATCACCTTGAACAGCCGCCACAGCGCCGTGTTGTGGAGGTACTTGGCGTGCCCCTCGTCGAAGCCGTTCTCGGCGGCGAACCGCCAGTTGCCCTTGCGGACGTCGGTGCGTCCGCCCATCACGAACGCGTTCTCGGTGAGTTCGGCGGGGATGTCGCGCTCGACCGGGGGCGGGTCGCCGTCGCCGATGTAGACCCAGACCAGCCCGAGCCGTTCCCGGACCGGGTAGGTGCGGACGGATATCTTGCCGCAGATCGGCGACTCGGGGCCGTCGGTCAGGACCGCGCCGAGCCTGCCGTCCTTCAGGTCGAACGTCCACCCGTGGTAGGCGCAGCTGATGCTGCCCTCGAACTCGCGGCGGCCGAGCGAGAGCGGGACGCCCCGGTGCGGGCAGCGGTCGTGCAGGGCGCGGACGGTGTCGCCGTCCCGGATCAGGACGATCTTCTCGCCGAGCAGGGTGATCGGCATGGGCTTGGAGCCGATCCGCCGGGCCCACTGCACCGGGTACCAGAAGTCGCGGAAGCCGAGGGTGGCGTCGTTGTAGGTGGGCCAGGACGACCAGTCCTGCCCTGCGGGTGCCGGGGTCTTCGCGGCGGGCGCGGGGCCGCCCGCCCGGCGCGGCCGCCGGCGTGCGACGGCGGGCGGCTTCTCAGCGGGCTCGGCCATGGTCGACCTCCAGAATCGTCAGGGGCGGGCTCAAAGGTCGAGCACCAGCCGTTCGGTGCGGGACCGGGAGACGCAGACCATGAGCGTCCGCCCGGCCTCCTGCTCGGCGCGGGACAGCAGCGAGTCGCGGTGCTCGGCGACCCCGTCGAGGATCTTGACCTCGCAGCTTCCGCAGATGCCCTCGCGGCACGCGGTCGGCACCGCGACCCCCGCGTCGTCGAGGCAGTCGATGATCGGACGGTCGGCGGGCACCGGAACGGTGATCTCGGAGCGGGCGCAGTCCACCTCGAACGCCCGCTCGGCGGAGGCGTCGATGGCGAACGTCTTGGCCTTGAAGCGTTCCAGGTGCAGGGCGCCGTCGCGCCATGCGGCCGCGCAGCGCTCCTCCACCGCGTCCAGCAGCCCGCCGGGGCCGCAGCAGTAGATCGCGGTGCCGTCCTGCGGGGCGCCGAGGAGGGCGTCCAGGTCGAGGGGGCCGTGCTCGGCCTCGACGACGGCGTCGACCTTGCCGCCGTGACCGGCCAGGTCGCCGAGGAAGGCCATCGTCTCCCGGCGCCTGCCGCCGTAGGCGAGCCGCCAGCCGGCCCCGGCCGCCTCGGCCGCGCCGATCATCGGGAGGATCGGGGTGATGCCGATGCCGCCCGCGATGAACAGGTAGCGCTCGGCCGGGACGAGCGCGAAATGGTTGCGCGGGCCGCCCACCTCGACCAGGTCGCCGGGCCGCAGCTCGTCGTGCACGTAGGCGGAGCCGCCGGTGGAGTCGCGCTCCCGGAGCACCGCGATCTTGTAGGTGGACCGGTCGGCGGGGTCGCCGCACAGCGAGTACTGGCGGACGAGGCCGGGCCGCTCCAGGTCGATGTGCGCGCCGGGCTCCCACGCGGGGAGCAGCCCGCCCTCGGGGTCGGCGAGGGTCACCGACAGCACCCCCTCCGCCTCGCGGCGGAGCTGCTCGACGCGGAGTTCGAGCACGCCCTCGTCGGGGTCGTCCACCGGTTCGTTCACGCCGACCTCCCTCGATCCGGCTCGGCTTGCCTGTTCGGTACTATGTACGGTGCCGCGTACGGAAGTCAAGTTGGACGTTGCCTGACCTGCGCGGACGCCGGGGGCTCAGGCCGTCAGAGCACCTTCTCGAGGAAACGCGTGACCGCCGCGGCGAACAGGTCGGGACGATGGTCGACCGACGGGACGCCGGTACCCGGCAGGAGTTCGGTGTCCGCGCCGAGCCGGTCGGCCAGGGGGGCCATGTCGGGCCTTGAGTAGTCGTCCAACTCCCCGCACAGCACCAGGGCGGGCGCCTGGACGAGGCCGATGCGGTTCTCCATCTCGTAGGCGTTGACCGCGCGGTGCCCTTCCTCGACGCGGTCCAGGACGTTCAGCGCGTCCCGCACCAGGCGGTCCAGCAGGTCGGGCCGGTCGTCCGGGTAGTACGACAGGCGATTGGTCCACAGGTCCATCAGGTGCGAGCCGTCCGGTCGAGGGGTGACCTCGTCGATGGGCGGCCGCTTGGCGACCTTGGCCCGGCGGGCCGCGTCCACATACGGGACCCCGGACAGCACCAGCGCGCTCACCCGTTCGGGTGCGCGGGCCGCCACCTCGGTGGCGATCACGCCGCCGGTGTGGTGCCCGACGAGGGCCACCCGCTCCAGGTCCAGGGCGTCGCACAGCGCGAGCACTCCCGACGCGAACAGTTCGATGCTCCATGGGCCCGCGGGCCGGTCGGACGCGCCGAAACCCGGGGTGTCCATCGCGATCGCCCGGTAGCGGGCGCCCAGCAGCGGCAGTACGTCCCGGTACTCGTCCCACGAGCGCGGCGTCTGGTGCAGGAGGAGCACAGGGGTTCCCCGGCCCTGCTCCGCGTAGTGGATCAGCCCGTCCGGGGTCGTGGCGTACGCCCGCGTGGGCGCGGCTTGCGGGCCGGGACGGCCCATCGGCTGCTCGTGCACTGTGCGACCTCCTGGTGCGGTCATTCGTACGGTTCCCTCTGGACCGATCTCGATTGCTCTGACGTCGGCAAACGCGGCGCGACCCTTGACAAGCGTTCTTTGTGCCGTACATAGTACGGCACCCTTAGGCGAACGCCACCGGCACTGGGCCGTCACCCCCGTCCCCTGGGGCGAGGCGTTCCCCGCCCCTGTTCTCCGGAGGTGCGTCCATGACCGCCATGACCAGTACCGCGCGGCAACGTACGAAGGCCGCGCTCGGAAGCTGGGTCGGCACCACGATCGAGTACTACGACTACGCGTGCTACGGCCTCGCGGCGTCGGTCGTCTTCGGCGACCTCTTCTTCCCCGCGGACGACCCGCTGGTCTCGACGCTGCTGGCGCTGTCCAGCTTCGCCGTCGGCTACCTCTCCCGCCCGCTCGGCGCACTGATCTTCGGCCACTTCGGCGACCGCCTCGGCCGCAAGACGGTCCTGGTCGTGACGCTCGTCCTCATGGGCGTCTCCACCCTGGCGATCGGCCTGCTCCCCGACTACGCGCAGATCGGGATCGCCGCACCGGTCCTGCTGGTCATCGCCCGCGTGCTGCAGGGCATCTCGGCGGGCGGCGAGTACGGCGGCGCCATCCTGATGACCGTGGAGCACTCCGGCCGGAAACGGCGCGGGTTCTTCGGCTCGCTGGTCAACACCGGCACCACCGCCGGCCTCCTGCTCGCCAACCTGGCCTTCCTGCCGGTGTTCGCGATGGACGACGCGGCCATGAAGGCGTGGGGCTGGCGGATCCCCTTCCTGGTCAGCGCCGTCCTGGTCGTGGTGGGTCTGCTGGTCCGGCTGTCGGTCGAGGAGACGCCCGAGTTCGACAAGGTGCAGCGGCGGGAGGCCGTCCACCGGCTGCCGGTCGCCGACGTCTTCCGCCACCACTGGCGGACCGTGGTCCTGGTCGCGCTCGCCATCGTGTGCGCCGGCAGCGTCTTCACCCTGGTCACGGTGTACTCCCTCTCCTACGGGAAGGGCGAACTCGGGCTGAGCAGGGACGTGATGCTCTCCGTCCTGCTGCCGGCCACCGTGGTCGTCCTGATCTGCGTGCCGCTGTTCGGACGGCTGGCCGACCGCATCGGTGTCCGGGCCGTCTTCCTCGCCGGGGCGGCGTCGCTGACCGTCCTGCCGTTCGTCTGGTTCGCCCTGCTGGACACCAAGCAGTACGGCTGGATGCTGCTCGGGTTCGTGCTGCTGCTCATCGGCTACTCGGCCAACTACGCGGTGGTCCCCGCGTACTTCTCCGCGGTCTTTCCGTCGGCGATCCGGTTCAGCGGAATGTCGATCGCCTTCACGATCGGCCTGATCGCGAGCAACGCCATCGCGCCCGCCCTCGCCACGTCGCTGCTGGCGGCGACCGGCGGGTGGCACGCCATCGCGATCTACATGGCGCTCGCCGCGATCGTGTCACTCGTCGCCGGGGTGTTCCTGCGCCTGCCGGACGAGCCGGCGGCCGACGCCCCGGCGGTCGCGCTCGACGAGGAAGCGGCCCAGGCCGAACGTTGACGACGACCTTTCCCCGGGCGTGCCCTGTTCCGATGTGGAGCAGGGCCGCCGGAGTCTCGGCCGGTTCGGTCAGTGCGGCCAGGTTCCGCCGGTTCGGGGACGCGACGAACCGGCGCAGCCTCTGCCGGACGAAGGGCGGCAGCAGCAACGGCCTGTGACCGGGGCTGCGGGCGGGCGGCTGGTTCCTGCAGGCATTTCTTCCGCCGTTTCTGCCTGGTTCCTGGTGGTGCCCAGCGCGGACCCTAGAGCGGTGAACGTTGACCCGATGAGCGAGACCGTCCTGGACGAGACGTGGGTCCGCAGCTTCCAACCCGGGCCCGGCAAGGGCGTGCCGCTGGTCTGCTTCCCGCACGCCGGGGGCTCGGCGAGCTACTTCCGTCCGCTGTCCGCGGCGTCGCGGTCCGATCTTCGGGTGCTCGCGCTGCAGTACCCGGGACGGCAGGACCGGCTGCGCGATCGCCTCCTGTCCACCGTCGACGAGTACGCCGACGAGGCGTTCACCGCGCTCGAACCGCTCATGGACCGTCCGGTGGCGTTCTTCGGGCACAGCATGGGGGCCGTGATCGCCTTCGAGGTGGCGACCCGCATGAAGGAGCGGCGCGGCGCGGCGCCGGTCGCGCTGTTCGCGTCCGGTCGGCGGGCGCCCTCCACGCACCGGGACGAGAAGGTCCACAAAGGCGGCGACGCGGCCCTGATCGCCGAGCTGGATCGGCTGAGCGGCACCGACCGGCGCGTGCTGCGGGACGAGGACGTCCTGCGCATGGTCCTGCCGTCGATGCGCAGCGACTACAGGGCGGTCGAGACCTACCGCCACCGGCCCGGCCCCAAGCTGGACTGCCCTGTCGTCGTCCTGGCGGGCGAGGACGACCCGAGGGTCGACATGGACGAGGCCAAGGCGTGGGGCGACCACACCACGGGCGCGTTCGAGGTGTGCACGTTCCCCGGCGGCCACTTCTACCTGGCCGACCAGTGGGAGGCCCTCGTCGAAGTGGTCTCCCGGCGCCTGGACGACATATGAACGGAGACCCCCGAATGGACGAGATCCGGGACGCCATCCTGTCCGGAACGGCGGAGCCGGCGGACTTCGCCGCGCTGCCGATACCGGAGAGCTACCGGGGCGTCACGGTGCACGCGGACGAGACCGACATGTTCGCTGGCCTGGACAGCGCCGACAAGGATCCCCGCAAGTCGCTGCACCTGGCGGACGTCGCGACCCCCGAGCTCGGCCCCGGCGAGGCGCTCGTGGCCGTGATGGCGAGCGCGGTCAACTACAACACCGTCTGGTCGTCGATCTTCGAGCCGCTGCCGACGTTCGCGTTCCTGCGCAAGTACGGCAGGACGTCGCCGCTGGCGGCACGGCACGACCGTCCCTTCCACGTGCTCGGCTCCGACCTGGCCGGCGTCGTGCTGCGCACCGGACCCGGCGTGCACGCCTGGCAGCCGGGCGACGAGGTCGTCGCGCACTGCCTGAGCGTCGAACTGGAGCACCCGGACGGCCACGACGACACCCTGCTCGACCCCGAGCAGCGGATCTGGGGCTTCGAGACCAACTACGGCGGCCTCGCCGAGATCGCGCTGGTCAAGGCCAACCAGCTGATGCCCAAGGCGCCCCACCTCACCTGGGAGGAGGCCGCGAGCCCCGGGCTGGTCAACTCGACCGCCTACCGGCAGCTCATCTCCCGCAACGGCGCCGCCATGAAGCAGGGCGACGTGGTGCTGATCTGGGGCGCGTCCGGCGGGCTGGGCTCCTACGCGACGCAGCTGGTCCTCAACGGCGGGGGCACGCCGGTGTGCGTGGTCTCGACGCCGGAGAAGGCGGAGATCTGCCGGCGGCTCGGCGCCGAGCTGATCATCGACCGGGCGGCCGAGGGCTACCGCTTCTGGAAGGACGAGCAGAGCCAGGACCCGCAGGAGTGGCGGCGCTTCGGCGCCCGGATCCGTGAACTCACCGGCGGCGAGGATCCGGACATCGTCTTCGAGCACCCCGGCCGGGACACCTTCGGCGCCAGCGTCTACGCGGCGCGGAAGGGCGGCACGGTCGTCACCTGCGCGTCCACCTCGGGCTATCTGCACCAGTTCGACAACCGCTATCTCTGGATGAACGTCAAGCGGATCGTGGGTTCGCACTTCGCGAACTACCGCGAGGCCGCCCTGGCGAACCGGCTGATCGCCAAGGGCCGGATCCACCCCACGCTGTCGTCGCTGTACCCGCTGGAGGAGACCGGGCAGGCCGTGCACGACGTCCACCGCAACGTCCACTGCGGCAAGGTCGGCGTGCTGTGCCTCGCCCCCGAAGAGGGCCTCGGCGTCCGCGACCACGAGCTGCGCGAGCGGCACCTCGGCGCCATCAACCGGTTCAGGCCTTGACCCGCCCCGCTAGGGGCGGGTGGTCGACTGATGTCTGCCGTGCAGCAACTTGCCGCCGAGCGGGGTGGTCGTGTGCACCACCATGTTGGCGTTCCGGCGGCTGATCACCAGTTCGGCGTCGCGCAGTGCCGAGACGTGGTAGCTCACGGTGCCGGCGGAGACGTTGAGGAGCTTCGCCAGCTCGCCGGTCGACCTGCCCGGCCGGGTCGCGACCAGGATCGCGGCACGGGTCGCGCCCAGCAGCGCGGACAGCCCCTCGGCGGTCGGGGCCGAGGGGAAGCCCGCCTGGGCGATCGGGTAGACCAGCACCGGCGGGAGCGTCACGTCCGCCAGGGTGATGGGGTAGGTCTGGCAGAAGAACGACGGCAGGAGCGTGATCCCGCGGCCGTCGAGACGCAGATCCCGGTCGACCGGATAGTTGATCTCCAGTACGGGCCGCCGCCAGGACGTCTGCGGTGACAGCGTTTCCAGCAGGTGTTCCGGCCCGCCGTCGAGAAGGGCCTGGCCGCGGGCCGTCCGGTCGGTGTCCACCCGTTCCTGAATATGGTGCCAATAGGGCGCGAGGGCGAACCGGTGGTAATCCCCAAGCGCCTTTCCCAGGTTATGCAGAGGGTCGGACTTTCCGGCCGCGAGCTCTCCGGCCCAGGCGGGAAGCCGGCTTACCGCACCCAGTCGCTGCATTTCCCGCCGCAATCGTGGCGGTGGTGTGGACAGGACCGCGTCGATGCCTTCGACCAGATTCCCGGCCGCGTGTGACGGCGTCAGGAAATCGGGCATGTAGGTCGCGATCGGGGCGAGCGGCATGAGCCGTGCGAGCTGGCCGCGCCGCCGCTGATCGGTGAAACGTCCGCGGACCTCGCGGCGCCACTTATCCAGCGTGAATGCCGGGCGGCGGGTCTGCAGGATGTGCAGGCTCAGCACGATCTCCCACATCGGATCGGCCGCCGCCGCCACGCGCGTGCGGATCAGGTCTTCGCTCGTGAAGTGGATGCGAAGCAAGGCTGTGTCCCCCGGGAGCGAACAGGATCTTCCAGGTGGGACGCCCGGGGCCGGGGCACGGTTCCCCCGGTCCGTGTGAACTCCTGGTGAAGAGCCTCACACCGGCGCGGTCCGCTGCCGGCGGGGGGCATTCGGAGGACATTCGGAGGCGGCGGAGGGCGCGTCACGCGAGGTCTTTTGAGCCTGCTCGAAAGACATTGCCGCGGGCCCCGCGGACTCGCGATGATCTGAGTGGTGTTTTGTGGATGGCCAGCTCACAACGCCTTTGCCGGCGTCCGGTGAAGTTGTCGCCACCGGGGCGCCGAAGGCGGCGGTGAACACGCTCGGCCATGAAGATTCCCGGCCGCGCGGCAAAATTCGCCGGCGTGACTCTCAAGTAGCGTGTGAGATCTGTACTTGATCGTCGGGGGCAGCGATCGATGCGCGCAGCCTCGACGGCTTCCAGTCGGGAGGGCTGATGTCGCAGTTGCCGAAGCGACTCGGTGACGCAACGAATGGCGAGTTCTCGTCGCTGCTGCGTGCTCTTCGCGAAAGGGCGTGCCTGACCCAGGAAGAGTTGTCGGAACGCTCCGGGCTGAGCGTTCGGACGATCTCCGACCTGGAACGCGGCCGGACGGCCAGGCCGCAGCGCAAGTCGGTGGCCCTGTTGGCCGCGGCGCTGCGGATCGAAGGCGAAGCCCTGGAGGCGTTCCGGCGGCTCGCCCGGCGCAAGTCCGGCTCCGCCGCGGACGGTGCCTTGGCAGACGAGCGGGAGACCGTGCTTTCCGAGCCGGTCGAGGCGGTGGGGGTGGCCGGGCTGGTCGCTCGCCTGCTGACCGTCCTGGAAGCCGGCCCCGCGGTCACCGGATCTCTCGACGACGGTTCTTTCGACGACCGGGTCGAACTGCTGCGTGTCACGCTGCGCCGCGCGCTGCTGGTGCTCGACAACGTGGACGCCGCACCGGAACGTTCCGCGGTCACGGGCGGGACGGGCGGCGCGGTCATCGAGCTCATGCCGCACCGGCTCGGCCGGCCGGCGCCCGCGGTGGCCGTCCAGGCGAGGGGACCGGCCGTGTGCGACGTCCCCAGGTCCTCCCATCGCTTCAACCGTCGCCCCGATCGAAACGTTAGGAAATACCCCTATGCCTGAAGCGTTGCCCACCCTGGAGTCGTTTCCTACTGCTCGAACATGTTTGTTCGGCCCGCCCGAAGAGTTGACGGCCCGCCGCGAGACGGAGCCGATCAGCAGGTTCCGCTACCCGGACGGGCACTTGGGCTGGGTCGTCACCGGCTATTCGGCCGGCCGCCAGATTCTCGCCGACCTGCGCTTCAGCTCCCGGCCCGAGAACATTCATATCCCGATTCCGGGACCGTTCGCGTCGAACCGTCCGGCCTACCCGGGCTTCTTCGTGGAGATGGATCCGCCGGACCACACCCGGTTGCGCCGCCTGCTCACCGCGCAGTTCACGGTGCGCCGGATGAACCAGCTCGAACCGAAGATCGCGGAGATCACCGGTAGGCATCTCGACCGGATGGCGAGCATGGGACCGCCGTGCGATCTGGTGTCCGCGTTCGCGCTCCCGATCCCGCTGCTGACCATCTGCGAACTGCTCGGGGTGCCCTACGCCGACCGTGAGCGCTTCATGGAGTGGCAGACGACCGCGCTCGACCTCGACTCCGGCAACAAGGAGTCCGAGGCCGCGATCGGTGAGATCGTGCAGTACATCGCCGCCCTGGCGGTGCGCAAGCGGGCCGAGCCCGGCGACGACCTGCTCAGCGGCCTCGCCGCCAACCCGGAAGTGACCGAGCTGGAACTCGGCAACATCGGGACGCTGCTGCTGATGGCCGGTCACGAGACCACCACCGGCATGCTGTCCCTCGGGGTTCTCGCGCTGCTGGCGCACCCGGACCAGATGGCCAAGCTGCGCGACGACCCTTCGCTCGCAGAGGGCGCGGTCGAGGAGCTCATGCGCTATCTGAGCGTCCCGCACATCGGCCCGAACCGGGTCGCGCTGGAAGACGTCGAGGTCGACGGCATCCTGATCCACAAGGGTGAGACCGTCACCCTCTCGCTGTCGTCGATCAACCGGGACCCGGCGCAGTTCCCCGATCCCGAGACGCTGGACATCACCAGGTCGGCGCGCGGCCATCTGAGCCTCGGCCACGGTATTCACCAATGCCTCGGCAACAACCTGAGCCGGGTCGAGCAGCGCGTCGCGTTCACCGCACTGCTGCGCAGGTTCCCGGACATCGAACTCGCCGTCCCGCTCGAACAAGTGCGAATGCGCGACCAGCGGGCTTTTTACGGAGTGGACGAACTCCCGGTGACCTGGTCGGCGAACCCGGCCTGATTTCCGCGGCGCCCAAGGCGTGCGGCCCTGCACGCCTTCCCGACAAGACCTGAGACTGCCCTAGGTGAGGTTCCGGTGGGATCGTTTCCTGCTGCACATGGTGAGCCCGGCGGGCCGATCGCCGTCGTGGGGATGGCCTGCCGCCTTCCCCGGGCCGCGAACCCCGACTCGTTCTGGGTGCTGCTCCGCGACGGCGCCGACGCGATCGGACCGCCGCCCGAGGCGCGCCGCGCGGACGCCCCGGCGTCCCGCGGCGGCTTCCTCGACCGGGTCGACGAGTTCGATGCCGGATTCTTCGGCATCGCACCGCGCGAGGCCGCCGCGCTGGATCCGCAGCAGCGGCTGATGCTCGAACTGGGCTGGGAAGCGCTCGAAGACGCCGGAATCCCGCCCGCGGCGCTGGCCGGCGGCAGGACCGGCGTCTTCGTCGGGGTCGCCGCCGACGACTATGCCGTGCTGGCCGGCCGGCGCGGCGGGGACGCCGTCACCCCGCATTCGCTCACCGGCCTGCACCGGAGCATGATCGCGAACCGGGTCTCCTACCTGCTGGGGCTGCGCGGCCCGAGTCTCACGGTGGACGCCGGCCAGTCGTCCTCGCTGGTATCGGTGCACCTGGCCTGCGAAAGCCTGCGCTCGGGCGAATCGGAGGTCGCCTTCGCCGGCGGCGTCAGCCTGAACCTGGCCCCCGAGAGCACCGATCGTGTCGCCGAGTTCGGCGCGCTGTCCCCCGACTTCCGCTGCTTCACCTTCGACGCGCGGGCCAACGGCTACGTGCGCGGCGAGGGCGGCGGCGTGCTCGTCCTCAAACCGCTGGCCAAGGCGGTCGAGGACGGCGACCGGGTGTACTGCGTGATCAGCGGCGGCGCGGTCGGCAACGACGGCGGCGGCCGGACCCTCACCACCCCGAACCGGGACGCCCAGCAGGAGGTGCTCCGGCTCGCCTACGACCGTGCCGGGGTCGACCCGGCGGCCGTGCAGTACGTCGAACTCCACGGCACCGGGACCAAGGTCGGCGACCCGATCGAGGCGGCCGCGCTCGGCTCGGTGCTCGGCACGGCACCGGGACGCGCCCGGCCGCTGGTCGTCGGCTCCGTCAAGACCAACGTCGGCCACCTCGAAGGCGCCGCCGGGATCACCGGCCTGCTCAAGGTGGTCCTGAGCATCTGGAAGCGGGCCCTGCCGGCCAGCCTCAACTTCGAGACGCCGAACCCCGACATCCCGCTGGACGAACTGAACCTGCGGCTGCCCCGTTCGACCGAGCCGTGGCCGGCCCCCGCGGAGCCGCCGCTGGCGGGCGTGTCGTCCTTCGGAATGGGCGGCACCAACTGCCACGTCGTGGTTTCCGGATGGGGCGGCGGCGAACCGCCGTCCGACGCCGAGCAGCCTCCCTCCGGTGCCGAGCCCTCGACCGTGCCGCTGGTGATTTCGGCGCGGACGCGGGCGGCCTTGCGGGCCCAGGCCGCACGCATGGTCGGGCATCTGGACACCGTCCCGGCGCGCCTCCAGGACATCGGATTCTCCCTGGCCACCACGCGAGCCCCGCTGGAGTATCGCGGCGTCGCGCTGGCCTCCGACCGCGAATCGGCGCTCGACCAACTGCGCGCATTGGCCCGCGGCGAGACCGCACCGGGCGTGGCCGAAGGGGTGGCCCGCCCCGAAGGCCCGGAGTCGGTCGTGTTCGTGTTCCCGGGTCAGGGTTCGCAGTGGGTGGGGATGGCCGCGGAGCTGCTGGATTCCAGTCCGGTGTTCGCGGTCCGTCTCGCCGAATGCGATGCGGCGTTGCGGCCGTTGGTGGATTTCTCGGTGGCGGGTGTGCTGCGTGATGGTCTGCCGCTGGATCGTGTGGATGTGGCGCAGCCTGCGTTGTGGGCGGTGATGGTTTCTCTGGCTGCGGAGTGGCGTTCGCACGGGGTGGAGCCTGCGGCGGTGGTGGGTCATTCGCAGGGTGAGATCGCGGCCGCGTGTGTGGCCGGTGGTCTGTCTTTGGCTGATGGCGCGCGGATTGTGGTGACCAGGGCCAAGGCCGTCGCGCAGAAGCTGTCCGGTCGCGGTGGCATGGTCGCGGTGGCCGCCGGTGTGGTCCGAGCGGAAGAACTGTTGGAGCCGTGGGGTGGTGCGCTGTCGGTCGCTTCCATGAACGGTCCGGTCAGCACGGTCGTCGCTGGCGAGGACGGTGCGCTGGAGGAGTTGCTGGCGGCTTGTGAGGGCGCGGGTGTTCGTGCTCGGCGTATCGAGGTGGATTACGCCTCGCATTCGCCGCAGGTCGAAGCGATCACAGAGGAGATCGTCGATGCTCTGGCCGGGCTCGCGCCCTCCCAGAGTGAGATCCCGTTCTTCTCCACGGTGCGCGGCGAATGGGTCGACACTGCGCTGCTGGACGCGGAGTACTGGGCGGCGAATCTGCGTCGGCCGGTCGGATTCGATCCCGCGATCCGTGCCCTGGCTTCGGCTGGCCATGGGGCCTTCGTTGAGGTGAGCCCGCATCCGGTGCTGGTGCCCGCGTTGCATGAGATTTTCGATGACGCTGGTGTCGAGGGTGTCGCTGTTGGGACGTTGCGGCGTGGGGAAGGCGGCGTCCGGCAGTTGACGGCCGCGCTGGCCGAGGGCTATGTGCGTGGCCTGCCGGTGGATTGGCGGCGGTCGTTCGCGTCCGAAGGGCACCGCCGGGTCGACCTGCCGACCTACGCCTTCCAGCGCCGCCGCTACTGGTTCGACCACGAACCCGCCGAGCACGGGCCGGAGCCCGCCGCGCCGCCGGCCTCGAATGCGGATCTTCCCGCCGTCCTGCACGAGGTGCGCAGGCAGGCGGCCGTCGTACTGGGACATTCCTCGACGGACACCGTTGAGGTGGACTGGAAGTTCAACGAACTCGGTCTCGACTCCCATCTGTCGGTCGAACTGTGCCTGTCGTTGGGCACGCGGTTCGGCCTGCGACTGCCGCCGACCGTTCTGTTCGACCACCCCACGCCGGCCAAGCTGGCGCAGCACCTGCACGCGGAGCTGTCCGGTGCCCGGAAGGAAGCCGTCGTCGCGGGCGTCGCGTCCAGGCTGGACGACGAGCCGGTCGCGATCGTCGGGATCGGCTGCCGGTTCCCCGGGGACATCGCCTCGGCCGTGGATCTGTGGGAGCTGGTGTCCGGTGGTGGGGACGCGGTCGGTCCTTTTCCGACGGATCGTGGCTGGGATGTCGGTGAGCTGTTCGATCCGGAGGTGGGGCGTCCGGGCAAGAGCTATGTGCGTGAGGGCGGTTTCGTTTACGGGGCCGGTGGGTTCGATGCGGAGTTCTTCGGGATCTCGCCGCGTGAGGCGGTGGCGATGGATCCGCAGCAGCGGATGGCGTTGGAGGTGTCCTGGGAGGCCATCGAGCATGCCGGTATCGATCCGCTGTCGCTGCGCGAATCCCAGACCGGCGTGTTCCTCGGCGCCATGCACGGCGGTTACGGACACGACCAGGAGACCGCCGAGGGGAACGGCTACCGGCTGACCGGCACCTCGCCCAGCCTGGTCTCCGGACGGATCGCCTACTTTCTCGGCCTGCACGGCCCGGCCATGACGCTGGACACCGCGTGCTCCTCGTCGCTGGTGGCGCTGCATTCGGCCGGGCAGGCGCTGCGGTCGGGCGAGTGCTCGCTGGCGCTGGCCGGCGGGGTGACGGTCCTGTCCAGCCCGGAGTGGTTCGTGGAGTTCTCCCGGCAGCGCGGCCTGGCGCCGGACGGTCGGGTCAAGGCGTTCGCGGCTTCGGCGGACGGCACGATCTGGGCTGAGGGCGCCGGGGTGCTGGTGTTGGAGCGGTTGTCGGACGCGCGCCGGAACGGGCACCGCGTGCTGGCGGTCTTGCGCGGTTCGGCGGTGAATCAGGACGGCGCCTCGAACGGACTGACCGCACCCAACGGGGTGGCCCAGGAGCGGGTGATCCGGGCGGCGTTGGCGAGCGCGAAGCTGTCCCCTGCCGATGTCGACGTGGTGGAGGCGCACGGCACCGGCACCACTCTGGGCGACCCGATCGAGGCACGTGCCCTGCTCGCGACGTACGGCCAGGACCGTGCTCGGCCGTTGCTGCTGGGGTCGGTGAAGACGAACCTCGGGCATGCCCAGGCCGCCGCCGGGGTGGCCGGGATGATCAAGATGGTCATGGCGATGCGGCGGCGGACCGTCCCGGAGACGCTGCGGGTGGACGCCCCGACCCCGCACGTCGACTGGTCGTCCGGCGCGATACGGCTGACGACCGAGCCGACGCCCTGGCCGGAGACCGGACGGGCGCGGCGGGCCGGTGTGTCCGCGTTCGGGATCAGCGGCACCAACGCGCACGTCATCGTGGAAGAAGCACCCGAGATTATTGAAGAAGCACCCGAGATTATCGAAGAAGCACCTGACAGCGAACCGGCGCAGGCCGTATACCCCGTGCCGCTGGTGCTCTCCGCGAAGACGCCGGACGCGTTGCGCGCGCAGGCCGGGCAGTTGGTGTCGTCTGTGGACGCGCACGACCTGGCGGATGTGGCGTTCTCTCTGACCCGGCGGACGGCGTTCGCACATCGCGCTGTGGTGCTGGCATCCGACGTCCCGCAGGCTCGTTCCGGGTTGGCGGCGTTGGCCGATGGACAGCCGGTCTCGCATGTGGTCGAGGGTGTGGCCCGGGACGGCGATGACCGGGTGGTGTTCGTGTTCCCGGGTCAGGGTTCGCAGTGGGCCGGAATGGCCGCCGGTCTGCTGGACACCCATCCGGTGTTCGCGGCGCGGTTGGCCGAGTGCGATGCGGCGTTGCGTCCTTTCGCAGACTTCTCCGTCACCGACTTGCTGCGTCGTGGCGCTCCGCTGGAAAGGGTCGATGTCGTCCAGGCCGCGTTGTGGGCCGTCATGGTGTCCCTCGCGGAAGTGTGGCGCTCGTACGGGGTGGTCCCTGCTGCGGTGGTGGGTCACTCCCAGGGGGAGATCGCCGCGGCCTGCGTCGCCGGTGGACTCTCCCTTGCCGATGGTGCGCGGGTGGTGATGACCAGGGCCCGCGCGATCGCCGACGAACTGTCGGGCCGTGGCGGGATGGTCGCGGTGGCGCTCCCGGCCGCCCGGGTGGCCGGACGTGTGCCCGCCGGTGTGTCGGTCGCGTCGATCAATGGGCCCACCGACACCGTCGTGGCCGGGGACGGCACCGCCTTGGAGGAGTTCCTCGCAGACTGTGAGGCGGACGGTGTCCGGGCGCGCCGGATCCCGGTGGACTATGCCTCCCATTCCGCCCATGTCGATGCGATCACCGAGCGGCTGACCAACGACCTGACCGGCATCACCCCCGCACACGGCCGGATCCCGCTGTATTCCACCGTCACCACGGAACCGGCCGGCACCACCGGGCTCGACGCCGGGTACTGGATCACCAATCTCCGGCAGGCGGTGAGGTTCGCCCCGACCATCGACCGGCTTCATGCGGACGGGTACCGGAACTTCTTGGAGGTCAGCCCGCACCCGATCCTCACCCCCGCGCTGCAAGACACGCTCGGGGAGCAGGCCGTCGTCCTGTCGACGCTGCATCGCGACCGGGACTCGCACCACCAACTGCTCACCTCGCTCGCCTACGCGCACACCCGCGGCCTTCCTGTCAGCTGGCACACCCACCTGCCCGACACCGAACCCGTCGACCTCCCCACCTACCCCTTCCAGCATCGGAACTTCTGGCAGGAACCGGCGGCCACCCCAAGCGGGGACGCCACGGATGTGGGCCTGGCGGACGTCGGCCATCCGCTCATCGGTGGCGTGCTGCGCCTCGCGGACGAGGATTCGGTGCTGCTGACCGGACGATGGTCGCTCGCCGCGCAGGACTGGCTCGGCGATCACCGGGTGGCGGGCAGCGCGGTGGTGCCAGGCGCGGTATGGGTGGAGCTGGCCCGGTTCGCCGGCACGGTGGCGGGTTGCCCGCGAATCCACGACCTCACCCTGCACACCGCGCTCGTCCTGCCCGAGGACGCCGGGATACGGGTGCAGATCCGGGTCGGCGCGCCGGACGAGCTGGGACGCCGGGAGATCGGCATGTACTCCGCCCCCGAGCGGGGCGCGCCGGACCGGCCGTGGACGAGGCACGCCACCGGGCTCCTCGCCGCGTCGGCCGGCGCGCCGCGGTGGGCGCCGGAGATCTGGCCGCCGGAAGGCGCGCAGCCGGTCGACGTCACCGGCTGCTACGACCGGCTCGCCGAGGCCGGATACGGCTACGGGCCCGCGTTCGCCGGACTCCGGGCCTGCTGGCGGCTCGGTGCGGACACTTACGCCGAGGTCGGCGTCCCGGTGCGGGACGAGGACGCCTGGTCCGGCCCGGCCCCGACGCTGCTCGACGCCGCCCTGCACTCGGTGCTGTTGACACTGCTTTCCGACGGCGGCGACCGGCTGCTGCTCCCGTTCTCGTTCAGCGGCGTCGAACTGTCCGCGGTGGACACCGAGTCGCTGCTGGTGCGGGTGATTCCGGCCGGCGCGGACGCGGTCACCGTCGAGTTGGCCGATTCCACCGGAAGGCCCGTGGGGTCGATCGAATCCCTGCGCCTGCGCC
This sequence comes from Actinomadura vinacea, assembly GCF_039532545.1. Taxonomy (NCBI): domain Bacteria; kingdom Bacillati; phylum Actinomycetota; class Actinomycetes; order Streptosporangiales; family Thermomonosporaceae; genus Actinomadura; species Actinomadura vinacea. Next base: position 176,688 of record NZ_BAAARW010000003.1, read on the forward strand.
CGGTCTCCCCGGAGCAGCTTCCGGTCGCGGAGGATTCCCTGTTCCGGGTCGACTGGGTAGCGGTCCCGGCCGCCGACGTCCGTCAAGAACAGTGGGCGACGGTTCGCAGCCCGGAAGACCTCGCGGCCTTGGCCGAGGCCGCCGATCCGCCGCGGATCGTCCTTGCCGCCTGGGATCCGGTCGGTGGCGACCTCGTCGAGTCGGTCCACGCGGCCACCGCCGAGGCCCTCGCTCTCGTCCAGGCCTGGCTGGGCGATCCGCGCTGGGAGCCCGCGCGGCTGGTGTTCGTCACCCGGAACGCCGTGTCGATCCAGGACGGCGAGGACGTGGCGGACCTCGCCCATGCGTCGCTCTGGGGACTGATCCGCACCGCGCAGGCGGAGAACCCCGGCCGCTTCGGGCTCGTCGACACCGACACCGACACGTCCGGCATCGCCCTTGTCATGGACGAACCCCAGCTCGCGTTCCGCCGGGGCCAGGCGTTCGTGCCGCGGCTGTCCCGGACCCCACGCGAAACCCTGCCGCTGCCCGACGCGTCCGACACGTCCGCCTGGCGGTTGGACACCACCGGGCCAGGGACGCTGGAGAACTTGGCGCTCGTGCCCGATTCCGCGGGGCTCGCAGAGCTGCGGCCGGGGCAGGTACGGGTGTCGATGCGGGCCGCGGGCGTCAATTTCCGGGACGTGCTGATCGCGCTGGGCACCTATCCCGAGAGCGCCGACCTCGGGCTCGAAGGGGCCGGGGTGGTGACCGAGATCGGGCCGGACACCACTGGATTCGCGGTCGGTGACCGCGTCTTCGGCCTGCTGCCCAAAGGACTCGGGCCGGTGGCGGTGGCCGATCGGCGCCTGCTCGCCCGGATTCCGGCGGGCTGGTCGTTCGAACAGGCGGCCTCGGTGCCGGTGGCGTTCCTGACCGCGCACTACGGGTTCTCCGTCCTCGGCGATCTTTCCGCGGGCGCGGCCGTCCTGGTGCACGCGGCGGCCGGCGGAGTGGGCATGGCGGCGGTGCAGCTCGCCCGCCACCGGGGCGCCGAGGTGTTCGGCACGGCCAGTCCGGGCAAATGGGACCTGCTGCGTGAGATGGGCCTCGACGACCGGCACATCGCGTCCTCGCGGACCCTCGAGTTCGAGCGGAAGTTCGCCACGGCCACCGAAGGCCGCGGTATGGACATGGTGCTGAACTCCCTTGCGGGCGACTCCGTGGACGCCTCACTCCGGCTGCTGCCGCGTGGCGGCGCCTTCCTGGAGATGGGGAAGGCCGACGTCCGCGACCCGCGGACCGTGGCCGACGGGCACGCCGGCGTCGCCTACCACGCCTACGACCTCACCAAGGTGGCGCCGGAACGCGTCGGCGAACTGCTCGCCGAACTGGTGACGCTGTTCGAGCGGGGAGAGCTGCGACCTCTGCCGGTCCGGAGCTGGGACGTCCGGCGGGCACCGGAGGCGCTGCGGACGATGAGCCGGGGCGGGCACACCGGCAAGATCGTGCTGCGCGTGCCGAGGCCGCTGGACGCCCAGGGCACGGTGCTGATCACCGGTGGCACCGGAACGCTGGGCGGCCTGCTGGCCCGGCACCTGGTGGCCGGGCACGGTGTCCGCCACCTGGTACTGACCAGCCGCCAGGGGCGCGCCGCCTCCGGGGCGGCCGAACTGAAAGCCGAACTCGCCGGCCTCGGCGCCTCGGTCACCATCGCCTCGTGCGACGCGGCGGACCGGGACGCGCTCGCCGCCGTCCTGGCGGGCATTCCCGCCGAGCACCCGCTGACCGCGGTCGTGCACACCGCGGGAACGCTGGACGACGGCCTGGTCGGATCGCTGTCCGCCGAGCGGCTGCACCGGGTGCTGCGGTCCAAGGTGGACGTGGCGGTGAACCTGCACGAGCTCACCGCCGGGCACGACCTTGCCGCGTTCGTGCTGTACTCGTCGGTGACCGGCGTGCTCGGCAGCCCCGGCCAGGCGAACTACACCGCCGCGAACGTGTTCCTGGACGCGCTGGCCGCGCACCGGCGCGCGTCCGGGCTGCCCGCCACGTCCATGGCCTGGGGGCTCTGGGAGCAGTCGAGCGACCTGACCGGCGGCCTGCGGAACGCGGATCTGGCGCGGCTACGGCGCGCGGGCCTGGTCCGGATGCCCACGGCGCGGGGGCTGTCGCTGTTCGACGCCGCCCTGCGGGCCGACGAGGCGGCGCCGGTGCCGGCCGCGCTGGACCTCTTCGCGTGCGCCTCGGGTGAAGTGGGCCGGGCCCTGACGAAGGGCCAGGCGTCCGGCTCCCGGCCGCGGCGCGCCGAACCTGCGCGGCGCGCCGAACCCGCGGACCGCGTGCAAGGCGTCGGATCGTCGTTCGCGGACCGGCTCGCCGGCCTGCCGGAGGCGGAACGCGAAACGGCCCTCCGAGATCTGGTGCGCAGGCACGCCGCGTTCGTCCTGGGGCACGCGACGCTGGACACGATCACCGGGGAGCGGGCGTTCAAGGAGGCGGGCTTCGACTCGCTGACCTCGGTGGAGCTGCGCAACCGGTTGAACACCGAGACCGGGCTGCGCCTGCCGGCCGCGGTCGTGTTCGACCACCCCACCCCGGACGCGCTCGCCGCCCACATCGGCGCCGAACTCGCGGGCACCGTCCCGGCGCCCGAAGACCCGGCGACCGGCGCACCGGCGGGGGACGCGACCGACCACGAACCGATCGCGATCGTCGCCATGGCGTGCCGCTTCCCCGGCGGGGTGGAGTCCCCGGACGAGCTGTGGGACCTGGTCGCGGCCGGACGGGACGCCATCACCGGGTTCCCGGCGGATCGCGGCTGGGACCTCGACCGGCTGTACCACCCGGACCCGGACCGTCCCGGCCGAAGCTACACACGGATGGGCGGCTTCCTGCCAGGCGCCGCCGAGTTCGACGCGGAGTTCTTCGGCATCTCACCGCGCGAGGCGCTGGCCATGGACCCGCAGCAGCGGCTGATCCTGGAATCCGCCTGGGAGGTCTTCGAACGCGCCGGCATCGACGCGTCGGCACTGCGCGGCAGCCGGACCGGCGTCTACGTGGGCGCCATCTCCAATGGCTACGGCACGGACAAGCAGCAGGTTCCGAACAGCACCGCAGGCTATTCGGTCACCGGCAACGTGCTGAGCGTGATCTCCGGACGCGTCGCCTACACGTTCGGTCTTGAGGGGCCCGCGGTGACCGTGGACACGGCGTGCTCGTCGTCCCTGGTGGCGCTGCATCTCGCGGTGCGGGCGCTGCGCTCCGGCGAGTGCTCGATGGCGCTGGCCGGCGGCGTCTCGGTGATGCCGAACCCAGACCTGTTCGTGGAGTTCAGCCGGCAGCGGGCGCTGTCTCCGGACGGGCGGTGCAAGGCGTTCGGCGCGTCCGCGGACGGGTTCGGCCCGGCCGAGGGGGCCGGACTGCTCCTGCTGGAGCGGCTGTCCGACGCCCGCCGCAACGGTCACCGGGTACTCGCGGTGGTGCGCGGTTCGGCGATCAACTCCGACGGTGCGAGCAACGGGCTGACCGCGCCGAACGGGCCGTCGCAGCAGCGGGTGATCCGGGCCGCGCTGGCCGACGCCCGGGTCGCGGCCGGCGAGGTCGACGTCGTGGAGGCGCACGGGACCGGCACCGCGCTCGGCGACCCGATCGAGGCCGACGCGCTGCTCGCCGCGTACGGGCGGGAACGGCCGCCGGACCGTCCGCTGCGGCTCGGTTCGATCAAGTCGAACATCGGGCACACCCAGGCCGCCGCCGGTGCCGCCGGGCTGATCAAGATGGTGCAGGCGATGCGGCACCGGACGCTGCCCCGCACCCTGCACGCGGACGAGCCGTCGCCGGAGATCGACTGGTCCTCGGGCGCGATCGACCTGCTGACCGAGCCGGAGGAATGGGCGGTGCCGGAGGCCGGCCGCCCGCGCCGGGCCGCGGTGTCGTCGTTCGGGATCAGCGGCACCAACGCGCACGTCGTCCTGGAGGAGGCGCCGGAGGACCGGCGGCAGGCGGAACGAGAGCCGGCGGCTTCGCCTGCTTCGGGTGCCCAGGTGCCCCTGGTGGTCTCGGGAGGTTCGGAGGCCGGGCTCCGCGCGCAGGCCGCACGGCTGGCGGCCTTCATGGACACCGAACCCCGGCCGGGGCTCGCAGACGTGGGGTTCTCGCTCGTGTCGTCCCGGACGGCGTTGCCGCACCGGGCCGTCGTGCTCGGCACCGACCGGACCGACCTGACGCGGGCGCTCGGCACGCTCACCGGCCCCAACGTGGTGTCCGGCGTCGCGGACGTCCGGGGGCACACCGTGTTCGTGTTCCCGGGTCAGGGTTCGCAGTGGGTGGGGATGGCCGCGGAGCTGCTGGACGCCAGTCCGGTGTTCGCGGCCCGTCTCGCCGAATGCGATGCGGCGTTGCGGCGCTTGGTGGATTTCTCGGTGGCGGATGTGTTGCGTGATGGTCTGTCGCTGGATCGTGTGGATGTGGCGCAGCCTGCGTTGTGGGCGGTGATGGTTTCTCTGGCTGCGGAGTGGCGTTCGCACGGGGTGGAGCCTGCGGCGGTGGTGGGTCATTCGCAGGGTGAGATCGCCGCCGCGTGTGTGGCCGGTGGTCTGTCTTTGGCTGATGGCGCGCGGATTGTGGTGACCAGGGCCAAGGCCGTCGCGCAGAAGCTGTCCGGTCGCGGTGGCATGGTCGCGGTGGCCGCCGGTGTGGTCCGAGCGGAAGAACTGTTGGAGCCGTGGGGTGATGCGCTGTCGGTCGCTTCCATGAACGGTCCGGTCAGCACGGTCGTCGCTGGCGAGGACGGTGCGCTGGAGGAGTTCCTGGCGGCTTGTGAGGGCGCGGGTGTTCGTGCTCGGCGTATCGAGGTGGATTACGCCTCGCATTCGCCGCAGGTCGAAGCGATCACAGAGGAGATCGTCGATGCTCTGGCCGGGCTCGCGCCCTCCCAGAGTGAGATCCCGTTCTTCTCCACGGTGCGCGGCGAATGGGTCGACACCGCGCTGCTGGACGCGGAGTACTGGGCGGCGAATCTGCGTCGGCCGGTCGGATTCGACCCTGCCGTCCGTGCGCTGGCCTCGGCGGGATACCGGTTCTTCGTCGAAGTGAGCCCGCATCCGGTGCTCGTCCCCGCACTGCAGGACGTCTTCGACGACACCGGAACCGATGCCGTCGCCCTGGGCACCCTGCACCGTCACCACGGCGGTCCGGACAGGTTCGGGACCGCGCTGGCCGAAGGCTTCGTACGCGGCCTCGCCGTGTCCTGGGACCGGTTCTTCGACGGGGCCCGGCGGATCGACCTGCCGACGTACGCGTTCCAGCGCCGCCGGTTCTGGTTCGACGCCCCGCCGGCTCCGCTGACCGTCCCGGACGACGCGAGCGCCGACGCCGGGCTGTGGGCCGCGGTGGAACACGGTGACGTGGCGGGCGTGGCGGCCGAGCTGGAGATCGACGGTGACCGGTCGCTGGACGGTGTGGTCGCGGCGCTGCGCCGGAGGCGGCTGAAGTCGCAGGCCGACCGGTGGCGGTACCGGGTGCGCTGGCGTCCGGTGACGGCCGGTGCCGCTGGGCCGACGGGGACCTGGCTGCTCGTGGTTCCCGACGGCGGTCTTGAGCACCCGTGGTCCGCCGGCTGCGCCGAGGCCCTGAACGACCGCGGGGCACGGGTGCGAACGGTGACCGCGGACCAGCTGCCGAAGGCGGCGGCCGAGGAGAACGACCTGGCCGGGGTGCTGTCGTTGCTCGCGCTGGACGAGGCCCCGCATCCCGATCATCCCGGGTTGCCCGGCGGCCTGGCGGCGACCGCCGCGGTGGCGGCGCTCGAGCTCCCGTGCCGATGGTGGACCGTCACCACAGGCGGTGTGGTCACCGGCCACGACGACCCCGTGGTGAGCCCGGTCCAGGCGCAGACCTGGGGCCTCGGCCGGGTGATCGCGCTGGAACGGCCCGAGCGGTGGGGCGGATTGATCGACCTGCCGGAGACCCCGGACCGCGACGCGCGAGACCGGCTGGCCGCGGTGCTCGGCGGAATCGGGGACGAGGACCAGCTCGCGGTCCGTTCGTCCGGGATCTACGCCCGCCGTCTCGTGCGTGCCCTGCCCGGCGACGAGCCCGCGGCCCGGCCGTGGCGTCCGCGCGGAAGCGTGCTGATCACCGGTGGCACCGGTGGGATCGGGGCGCACGTGGCCAGGTGGCTGGCCGGCAACGGTGCCGAGCACCTGGTGCTGGCGGGCAGGCGCGGCGCGCAGGCCCCCGGCGCCGCCGAACTGGCGGCCGAGCTGGAGGGGCTCGGTGCGCGCGTCACCGTCGCGGCCTGCGATGTCGCCGACCGTGCGGCCGTGGCGGACCTGCTGGACGGGATTCCCGACGACCTTCCGCTGACCGCGGTCGTGCACGCCGCGGGCGTCGCCCAGCGGTTCGCCGACGTGGCGGACACCGGTCTCGCCGAGTTCCAGCAGGTGGTCGCGGCCAAGGTCGCCGGCGCGACGCACCTGGACGAGCTGCTCGGGGACGCCCCGCTGGACGCCTTCGTGCTGTGCTCGTCCAACGCGGCCGTCTGGGGCAGCGGAGGCAACGGGGCCTACGCCGCGGGCAACGCGTTCCTCGACGCGTTCGCCGAACGGCGCCGGGCGCGGGGCCGGACGGCCACCTCGATCGCCTGGGGCGCCTGGGGCGGCGGCGGAATGATCGCCGAGCTGGACGGCGTGGCCGAGTACATGGACCGGCGCGGCGTCCTGGAGATGGCGCCGGAGCAGGCCGTCGCCGCACTGGTGCAGGCGGTCGAGCGGGACGAGATCTGCGTTGCGGTGGCGGACATCGACTGGGAGCGGTTCGTTCCCGGCTTCACATCCGGCAGGCCGAGCCCGTTGCTGGCGGACCTGCCCGAGGCGCAGCGGGCTCTCGGCCCGGCGGACGCCGCTCCCGGCGGCGCGGACGGTGCGGGCGGCGTCGGCGGCGGCGGGCTCGCGGAACGTCTCGCCGGCCTGCCCGACACCGAGCGGACCAGGCTGCTGCTCGACACGGTCCACACCGAAGTGGCGAGCGTGCTCGGCCATACCGGGGGGATTCCGGTGGGCCGGACGTTCCGGGCACTCGGCTTCGATTCGCTGACCGCCGTCCAACTGCGGAATCGGCTGAGCGCCGCGACCGGGAGGCGGCTGCCGGTCTCCATGGTGTTCGACCATCCGACCCCGGCGGCCCTGGCCAAATATCTGCGTTCGCTGCTGCTGCCGGACGACGCGGTGCGGGCGTCCGGTTCCGTGTTCGGCGAGCTGGACGCACTGGAGAACGCCCTGCCCGCGCTCAGCGAGGACGGGGAAAGCGCGGCACGGGTCGCGGAACGTCTCGAAGCGCTGGCTTGGAAGCTGCGTGGCGGCCCCGCCGAAGGTCCGGGTCCGGACGGCGAACTCGACGCGGCGTCGGCCGAGGAGATCTTCGCGATCGTCGACCGGGAACTCGGGGAGGCGTGAGGAATGGGGGAACCGGTGGAGGAGAACGAGAAGCTTCTCGCGTATCTCAAGCGGGTGATGGGTGACCTGCGGGACACCCGGCAGCGCCTGCGGGAGGCGCAGGCGGCGAACGACGAACCGATCGCCGTCGTCGGCATGGCCTGCCGGTATCCGGGCGGCGTCGGGTCGGCGGAAGAACTGTGGACCCTGGTCGCCGACGGCCGGGACGCGATCACCGAGTTCCCGGCCGACCGGGGCTGGGACCTGGACGACCTCTACGACCCGGACGCCGCCCGATCCGGGACGCACTACGTCCGAGGCGGCGGTTTCCTGCACGGCGCGACCGCGTTCGACGCGGAGTTCTTCGGCATCTCGCCGCGCGAGGCGCTGGCCATGGACCCGCAGCAGCGGTTGCTGCTGGAGATCGCCTGGGAGCTGTTCGAGCAGGCGGGCATCGACCCGAAGTCGTTGCGGGGATCGTCCACCGGGACCTTCGTCGGGTTGAGCATGACGGACTACGCCTGGGGTCACCGGCCGGTGCCCGAGGTCGTGGACGGCTACCTGGCGACCGGCAACTTCGCCAGTGTCGCCTCCGGGCGGATCGCCTACGAGCTGGGGTTGGCGGGGCCCGCGCTGACGTTGGACACCGCGTGCTCGTCCTCGCTGGTGGCGCTGCACCTGGCCGGTCAGGCGCTGCGCTCCGGTGAATGCTCGCTGGCCGTTGCGGGCGGCGCGACGGTGATGTCCAGCCCGATGGGGTTCGTGGAGTTCGCCCGGCAGCGGGCGCTGTCCCCGGACGGGCGGTGCCGGGCGTTCGGCGCGTCCGCGGACGGCTTCGGCCCGGCCGAGGGGGCCGGACTGCTCCTGCTGGAGCGGTTGTCGGACGCGCACCGGAACGGGCATCGCGTGCTCGCCGTGATGCGCGGTTCGGCGGTGAACCAGGACGGCGCTTCGAACGGATTGACCGCACCGAACGGGCCGGCGCAGGAGCGCGTCATCCGGGCCGCCCTCGCCAACGCCCAGGTCGCGGCCGATGAGGTCGACGCGGTGGAGGCGCACGGCACCGGCACCGAGCTCGGCGATCCCATCGAGGCACAGGCGTTGCTGTCCACCTATGGGCAGGACCGGCCGCAGGAACGCGCGTTGTGGCTCGGGTCGGTGAAGTCGAACATCGGCCACACGTCCGCCGCCGCCGGGGTGGCCGGGGTGATCAAGATGGTCATGGCGATGCGGCACGGGACCCTTCCGAGGACGCTGCACGCCGACGTCCCGACGCCGCACGTCGACTGGTCGCCGGGCACGGTACGGCTGCTGACCGAGCCGGTGCCGTGGCCGCGAGGCGACCGGCCGCGCCGGGCGGGCGTGTCCGCGTTCGGTGTCAGCGGCACCAACGCGCACGTGATCCTGGAAGACGGACCCGAGATCATCGAAGAGGCACACGACACCGAACCGGCTGAAGCCGCACCACCCGTTCAGCCGACCTACCCGGTGCCGCTGGTCGTTTCGGCCCGATCACCCCAGGCGCTGCGGGCACAGGCTGAGCGTCTGTCGCCGCACGTGGACGCCCATGGTCTGGCAGACGTGGCCTGGTCGCTGGCGACGACCCGATCGGCGTTCGAGCACCGGGCGGTCATTCTGGCGGACGGTTACCAGCAGGCGCTGGGCGGTCTCGACACCGTCTCCTCGGACGACGCGGCTCCGCACGTGGTGCGGGGCGTGGCCACGGTCGACGACGAACTCCCCGATTCGGTCGTGTTCGTGTTCCCGGGTCAGGGTTCGCAGTGGGCGGGGATGGCCGCGGAGCTGCTGGATTCCAGTCCGGTGTTCGCGGCCCGTCTCGCTGAGTGTGATGCGGTGTTGCGGCCGTTGGTGGATTTCTCGGTGGCGGGTGTGCTGCGTGATGGTCTGCCGCTGGATCGTGTGGATGTGGCGCAGCCCGCGTTGTGGGCGGTGATGGTCTCCCTGGCTGCGGAGTGGCGTTCACACGGCGTCGAGCCCGCGGCGGTGGTGGGTCATTCGCAGGGCGAGATCGCCGCCGCGTGTGTGGCCGGTGGTCTGTCTTTGGCTGATGGCGCACGGATCGTGGTGACCAGAGCCAAGGCCGTCGCCGAGAAGCTGTCAGGACGCGGTGGCATGGTCGCGGTGGCCGCCGATGTCGCCAAGGCGGAAGAACTGTTGGAGCCGTGGGGCGATGCGCTCGCGGTCGCTTCCATGAACGGTCCGGTCAGCACGGTCGTCGCCGGTGAGGTCGGTGCGCTGGAGGAGTTGCTGACGACCTGCGAGCGCGAGGGGGTTCGTGCCCGGCGTATCGAGGTGGATTACGCCTCGCATTCGCCGCAGGTAGAGGCGATCACCGAAGAGATCACCGAAGCGTTGGCCGGGCTCGCCCCCACCCAGGGCGAGATCCCGTTCTTCTCCACGGTGTGCGGCGAATGGACCGACACCGCGCTGCTGGACGCGGAGTACTGGGCGGCGAATCTGCGTCGGCCGGTCGGATTCGATCCCGCCGTCCGTGCGCTGGCCTCGGCGGGGCACCGGTTCTTCGTCGAAGTGAGCCCGCATCCGGTGCTAGTCCCCGCGCTCCAGGACATCTTCGACGACGCCGGGGCCGAGGGCGTTGCTGTTGGGACGTTGCGGCGTGGTGAAGGCGGCGTCCGGCGGTTGACGGCCGCGCTGGCCGAGGGCTATGTGCGTGGCCTGCCGGTGGATTGGCGGCGGTCGTTCGCGTCCGCTGGCCACCGCCGGATCGACCTGCCGACCTACGCCTTCCAGCGCCGCCGCTACTGGCTCGACGCGCCGGAAGCCCGTCCCGCCACGGGCCACCACATCGCGGTGGCCGAGCCCGAGCAGCCGGAATTCCGCCGGCGGCTGGCGGAGGCACCGGAAACCGGTCGGCAGCGCATCGTCCTCGACGCGATCCGCGCGCAGGTGGCCGCCGTGCTGCGCCACGCCGCGCCGGACGACGTGATCTCCGACCGGAGCTTCAAGGAACTCGGCTTCGACTCGCTCACCGCGGTCGAACTCCGCAACCGGCTCAGCGCCGCCACGGGGCTGACCCTGCCCGCGGCCCTGGTCTTCACCTATCCGACACCGGCGGCCCTCGCCCGGTACATCCTGGACGAGCTGGAGCTCGATTCGTCCGCCGCCGAGGCCGCGGCCGAGCCGAGCGAGCCGCGGCCTCGGGAACCGGTCGCGGACGATCCGATCGCGATCATCGGGATGGCGTGCCGGTATCCAGGCGGGGTCGAGTCTCCGGACGGGCTGTGGCGGCTGGTCGACTCCGGCCGGGACGCCATCACGCCGTTCCCCACCGATCGCGGCTGGGATCTCGGCGGCGGGGACTACGTCCAGGCGGGCGGCTTCCTGGACGGCGCCACCGGGTTCGACCCCGAGTTCTTCGACATCTCGCCGCGCGAAGCGCTGGCCATGGATCCGCAGCAGCGGGTCCTGCTGGAAACCTCGTGGGAGGCCCTTGAGCACGCCGGCCTGGATCCGGAGTCGCTGAAGGGAAGTCCGACCGGCGTGTTCGCCGGGATCGTCACCCAAGACTACGTGTCGCGGCTGGCCGAGCCCCCGGAATCCGTCGAAGGGCATGTGGCGACCGGCAACATGTCCAGCGTCGCCTCGGGACGGATCGCCTACACGCTGGGCTTGGAGGGGCCTGCCATCAGCGTGGAGACGGCCTGTTCGTCCTCGCTGGTGGCGTTGCACCTGGCCGGTCAGGCGTTGCGTTCCGGCGACTGCTCGCTGGCCCTGGCCTCCGGCGTCGCGGTCATGTCCACGCCCGCGTCGTTCGCGGATTTCTCCCGGCAGGGCGCGCTGTCCGCGGACGGCCGGGTCAAGGCGTTCGCGGCTTCGGCGGACGGCACGATCTGGGCTGAGGGTGCCGGGGTGCTGGTGTTGGAGCGGTTGTCGGACGCGCGCCGGAACGGGCACCGCGTGCTGGCGGTCTTGCGCGGTTCGGCGGTGAACCAGGACGGCGCCTCGAACGGACTGACCGCACCCAACGGATTGGCGCAGGAGCGCGTCATCCGGGCCGCCCTCGCCAACGCCCAGGTCGCGGCCGATGAGGTCGACGCGGTGGAGGCGCACGGCACCGGTACCACCCTGGGTGACCCGATCGAGGCGGACGCTCTGCTGGCGACCTACGGCCGGGACAGGTCGTCGGACCGGCCGCTGTGGCTGGGCGCGCTCAAGTCGAACCTCGGGCATGCCGGACCCGCCGCCGGGGTGGCCGGGGTGATCAAGATGGTCATGGCGATGCGGCACGGGACGCTCCCGAGGACGCTGCACGCCGATGCCCCGACGCCGCACGTCGACTGGTCCCAGGGCACGGTACGGCTGCTGAGCGAACCGGTGCCCTGGCCGGAGACCGACCGGCCGCGCCGGGCGGGCGTGTCCGCGTTCGGTGTCAGCGGCACGAACGCGCACGTCATCATCGAAGAAGCACACGAGATCATCGAAGAAGCACACGAGATCATCGAAGAAGCACACGACACCGAACGGGCTGAGGCCGCACAACCCGTCCAGCCGACCTACCCGCTGCCGCTGGTCGTGTCGGCCCGGTCCCGGGACGCGTTGCGTGCGCAGGCCGGGCGGTTGGTGTCGTCTGTGGACGCGCACGACCTGGCGGATGTGGCGTTCTCCCTGACCCGGCGGACGGCGTTCGAGCACCGCGCCGTGGTGCTGGCGTCCGACCTCCCGCAGGCTCGCGCCGGGTTGGCGGCGCTGGCGGATGGCCTCCCGACGCCGGACGTCGTGGAGGGCGTCGCCCGGGCGGGCGATGGCCGGATTGTTTTCGTGTTCCCCGGTCAAGGCTCGCAATGGGCCGGAATGGCCGCCGATCTGCTCGACTCGAACCGGGTCTTCGCCGACCGGCTGGCCGAGTGCGATGCGGCGTTGCGGCCCTTCGCCGACTTCTCCGTCACCGACCTTCTCCGCCAAGGGGTGGCGTTGGAGCGGGTCGAGGTCGTCCAGGCCGCGTTGTGGGCGGTGATGGTGTCCTTGGCCGAGGTCTGGCGCTCATACGGGGTGCGGCCCGCCGCGGTGGTGGGCCATTCCCAGGGCGAGATCGCCGCCGCCTGTGTCGCCGGAGCCCTGTCGCTGGCCGACGGTGCGCGGGTGGTGATGACCAGGGCCCGCGCGATCGCCGACGAACTGTCCGGGCACGGCGGCATGGTGGCCGTGGCGCTACCGGCCGACCAAACGGCCGAACGCGTTCCGGCCGGTGTCTCGATCGCCTCGATCAACGGCCCCACCGACACCGTCGTGGCCGGAGACACCGCCGCGCTGGAGGAGTTCCTCGCCGACTGCGACGCGGCCGGGATCCGCGCCCGCCGCATCCCGGTCGACTACGCCTCCCACTCCGCCCACGTCGATGCGATCACCGACCGGCTGATCGACGACCTGGCCGGAGTCGCCCCCGCGACGGGCCACATTCCGCTGTACTCCACCGTCACCACCGAACCGGCCGACACCGCCGCCCTGGACGGCCGCTACTGGGTCACGAACCTCCGGCAGACCGTGCGGTTCGCCCCAACCATCGACCGGCTCCGCGGGGACGGATACCAGCACTTCCTGGAGATCAGCCCGCACCCCATCCTCACCCCCGCGCTCGGCGACACCCTGGGCGACGAGGCGAGCGTCCTTTCGACCCTGCACCGAGACCGCAACGCCCACCACCAACTGCTCCTCTCCCTGGCTCAAGCCCACACCCAGGGCCTCCCCGTCACCTGGGACACACACCTGCCCAACACCAAAGCCGTCGACCTCCCCACCTACCCCTTCCAGCGGCGGCGGTTCTGGCTTGACGGGCCGCCGCCCACCCGGTCGCGGATCGAGGACTGGCGGTACCGCGTGGAATGGCGCTCGGTGCGGGTGCCAGACACGGCGGCCTTGCCGGGGACGTGGTTGCTTGTGGTGCCCGACGATCAGGTTCCGGCGGCCGAGCAATGGGCGACCGCGCTCGACGAATACGGCGCGCGGGTCCGGCGAGTGTCCCCGGGACAACTGCCGGAGGCGCTTCGCGCGGATGCGGGTGGCGACATCGCCGGAGTGCTGTCGTTGCTCGCGCTGGACGAGACGCCCCTCCCCGGCCACACGGCCCTGCCCACCGGACTCGCCTCGACCGTGTCGCTCGTCCAGGACCTGATACGGACGCAGGAAGAGCACGGCATCGGGGTGCCCCTCTGGTGCGCCACCCGTGGCGCCGTGGGCGTGCGACCCGCCGAGCCGCCGCCGGCGCCTGTGCAGGCGCAGGTCTGGGGGCTCGGTCAGGTGGTCGCGCTGGAACACCCCCGGCTCTGGGGCGGCCTGGTCGATCTCCCCGTCGAGCCGGATGACGGTACGGTCGCCCCGCTCGCGGCGGTGCTCGCCGGGATCGGAACCGAGGATCGGCTGGCGGTGCGATCCGGCACGGTCTACGCCCAGCGGTTCGTTCGCGCGCCCGTGACATCGCCGTCCCGCAACTGGAAGCCGCGCGGCAGCGTGCTGGTCACCGGCGGGACCGGCGGCGTCGGTGCGCACATCGCGCGGTGGCTGGCCCGGGAAGGGGCCGACCACCTGGTGCTCGTCAGCCGCCGGGGGAGCGCCGCGCCGGGCGCCGCGGAACTGGCCGCGGAACTGGCGGAGCTCGGGGCCGAGGTGACGATCGAGTCCTGTGACGTCTCCGATCGGGACGCGCTGGCCGGCGTGCTGGCGCGGCTGCCGGAGGAGCATCCGCTGGACGCGGTGTTCCACGCCGCCGCGGCACTGGACGACTGCGTGGTCGGCTCGCTGACCCCGGAGCGGATGGAGCGGGTGCTGCGGGTCAAGGCGCTCGGCGCCCGGCACCTGCACGAACTGACCCTCGGTACGCCGCTGTCGGCGTTCGTGCTGTTCTCGTCGTTCTCGGCCACCTTCGGGCTGCCCGGGCTCGGGAACTACGCGCCGGGGAACGCCTACCTCGAAGCGCTGGCCGGGTTCCGCCGTGGCGAAGGGCTGCCGGCCGTGGCGGTCGCGTGGGGCACGTGGCGGGCGACCGGCATGGCCGCCGACGGCCTCGGGGCCCGCGGCCGTCTCGAAGGCATTCACGAGCTGGAGCCGGAGCCGGCCACCTCCGCCCTGCACCAGGCGATCGACCGGGACGAGGCCGTTCCGATGATCGTCGACCTGCGCTGGGGCCGTTTCGCGCAGGCTTTCCGGGCCAAGCGGCCCACGGCGCTGTTCGCCGAGATCCCAGAGGCCGCGGAGGTCCCGGAGGCTGAGGCCGTGGGCACCGGCGACGAGCGGGAGCTGCCCGCCAGGCTGGCCGGGATGTCAGGGGCCGAGCGGGATCGGGCCTTGCACGAGCTGGTTCGGTCGCACGCGGCCGCGGTGCTCGGGCACCTCACCCTGGACGAGAACGCGCCGGACGCCATCGAAGCGGGCAGGCCGTTCCGCTCGCTCGGATTCGATTCGCTGATGGCGGTGGAACTGCGCAACCGGCTGAGTACGGCGACCGGGCTGCGCCTGCCGTCCACCCTGGTCTTCGACTTCCCGACGCCGGACGCGGTGGTGGCGCACCTGCGGGACGGGCTCGGCCTCGATGACGGCGAGGGCGTCGTCCCCGGATTCGCCGAGCTGGAACGGCTGGAGGCGTTGTTCACCGATACGCCGTCCGGCGACGACATCGCCGTCCTGGCGAAACGGCTCGAAACGATGCTCTGGACGTGGCGGGACAGCTCAGCGGAACCACCTGATGGGGCCGAGGCCGCGGTCGAATTCACGGCCGCGACGAACGAGGAACTGTTCGACCTGATCGACCGGAAACTGGGGGGTTCCGACGATGTCGACCGATGAGCGGAAGCTGCGCGAATACCTCACCCGGGTCATGGGCGAGCTGGACCAGACCGAGCGGCGGCTGCGCGCCGCGGAGGCCAGGAACAGCGAGCCGATCGCGATCGTGGGCATGGCCTGCCGGTTCCCCGGCGGTGTCCGCTCGCCCGAGGACCTGTGGCGGCTGGTGGCCTCCGGCGAGGACGCCATCGGCGAGCTGCCGGTGAACCGCGGGTGGGACCTCGACGGGATCCACGACCCGGAACCGGGCGGGGACGCCACGACCTACGTCAAGGTCGGTGGTTTCCTCGAGGGGGCGACGGATTTCGACCCGGAGTTCTTCGAGATCTCACCGCGCGAGGCGGTCGCGATGGACCCGCAGCAGCGGCTGCTGCTGGAGGTTTCCTGGGAGGCGTTCGAACGCGCCGGAATCGATCCGCTCTCCTTGCGCGGCAGTCAGACCGGCGTCTTCGCCGGGCTGAGCCACCAGGGTTACTCGGCGCAGGCGGGTGAGCCCCCGGAGGAGCTGCGCGGCTACCTGGTCACGGGTGAGGCGGCGAGCGTCGCCTCCGGCCGGGTCGCCTACTCCCTCGGCCTGGAAGGGCCGGCGGTGACGGTGGACACGGCCTGCTCGTCGTCCCTGGTGGCGCTGCACCTGGCCGTCCAGGCGCTGCGCTCGGACGAGTGCTCGCTCGCCCTCGCCGGTGGAGTGACGGTGATGGCCGGGCCGGACGGGTTCGTCGAGTTCTCCCGCCAGCGCGCGCTGTCCGCCGACGGCCGGTGCAAGGCGTTCGCCGAGTCCGCCGACGGGTTCGGCGCCGCCGAGGGGATCGGCCTGCTGGTGGTGGAGCGGCTGGCGGACGCGCGGCGGCTCGGGCATCCGGTGCTCGCCGTGCTGCGCGGATCGGCGATCAACCAGGACGGCGCCAGCAACGGCCTGACGGCGCCCAACGGCCCGTCGCAGGAACGCGTCATCCGGGCCGCGCTGGCGAACGCGCGGCTGACGGCCGGCGACATCGACGCGGTCGAGGCGCACGGCACCGGCACCGCCCTCGGCGACCCCATCGAGGCGGGTGCGCTGCTCGCCACCTACGGCCGCGACCGGTCCGGCGCTCCGCTGCGGCTGGGGTCGGTCAAGTCGAACATCGGGCACACCCAGGCGGCCGCCGGCGCCGCAGGCGTGATCAAGATGGTGATGGCGCTGCGGCACGGTTCGCTGCCGCGCAGCCTGCACGCGGACGAACCCAGCTCGCACATCGACTGGCCGGCCGGCAACGTACGGCTGCTGACCGAGCCGGTGAGCTGGCCGCGGAGTGAGCGGCCCCGTCGGGCCGGGGTCTCCTCCTTCGGGATCAGCGGCACCAACGCCCACGTCATCCTGGAACAGCCGCCCGCCGAAGTCTGTGCTGGCCGTCAACCTGCCACGCCGTCCGGCGACGGCGTGGTCCCGGTGCCGGTGGTGCTGTCCGCGAAGACCGCGGAGGCCCTTCGCGCGCATGCGGCACAGCTGGCCGGGCACCTCGCGGTGGCCGACCCGGAGCCCGGCCTGGCCGATCTCGGGTTCTCGCTGGCCACCACCCGGTCCACCTTCGCGCACCGGTCGGTCGTGCTGGCCGAGGACCACGCCGGGCTGGCGCGCGGTCTGGCGGCGGTGGCCGGCGCGGAACCCGCGGCCGAGGTGGTCTCCGATACGGCCGGGGGCGAGGCCGGGGCGCCGGTGTTCGTGTTCCCGGGCCAGGGCTCGCAATGGGCCGGGATGGCCGCCGACCTGCTCGACTCGAACCGGGTCTTCGCCGACCGGCTCGCCGAGTGCGACGCGGCGCTGGCGTCCCTCGTGGACTGGTCGGTCGTGGACGTGCTGCGCGCCCGGGACCCCCTGGAGCGGGTGGAGGTGCTGCAAACCGCGCTGTGGGCCGTGATGGTCTCCCTGGCCGAGGTGTGGCGCTCCTACGGCGTCGAGCCGGCGGCCGTGGTCGGGCACTCCCAGGGCGAGATCGCCGCGGCCTGCGTCGCGGGGGCGCTCACCCTCGCCGACGGGGCGCGGATCGTGGTCACCAGGGCGCGGGCCATCGCCCGCCGCCTCTCCGGCCACGGCGGCATGGTCTCGGTGGCGCTGCCCGCCGACGCGACCGCGGACCGCGTCCAGGCATGGGACGGCAGGCTGTCCGTGGCGTCGGTCAACGGACCGGCGAGCACCGTGATCGCCGGGGACACCGAGGCGCTCGACGAGTTCGTCCGCGGCTGCGACGCCGACGGGGTCCAGACCCGCCGGATCGCCGTCGACTACGCCTCACATTCCGCGCAGGTGGACGCGATCAGCGGCGAGCTGTCCGGCGCCATGGCGGGGATCACCGCGGCGGAAGGGGAGATCCCGTTCCACTCCACGGTGACCGGCGAACGGTTCGACACCACCGGGCTGGACGCCGGCTACTGGTGCACGAACCTGCGGAGCACGGTGCGGTTCGAACCCGCGATCCGGGGGCTGCTGGCCGCCGGGCACCGCCGGTTCGTGGAGATCAGCCCGCATCCCGTCCTGCTTCCCGCGCTGGCCGACACCTTCGACGACGCGGGCGTCGAAGCCACCGCGCTGGCCACCCTGCGGCGCGACCGGGACGGCACCCGGCAGCTGCTCACCGCCCTCGCGCAGGCGCACACCCGGGGGCTGCCGGTGGACTGGCGGCGCCACTTCACCGAGGCCCGGCGCGTCGACCTGCCGACCTACCCGTTCCAGCGGCGGAGCTTCCGGCTGCCGAGCGGCGGCCCTCGCCGGCCGGACCTGCTGTTCCGCCTCGACTGGACACCCGCGCCGGCGGGCGAACGGACCGCGGACTGGGCCGTCCTCGGCGACGACGGGTTCGCCGTGCTGCCCGCGCTGCGGGAGGCCGGGGCGTACCCCCGGTCGTATCCGGACCTGCCGGCCCTGCGCGCGGCCGTGGACGCGGGCGCCGCCGCGCCGGAACTGGTGGTGTACTCGCCCGCGACGGGCGGCCGGACCGAGCTGGAGGCGACCGCGGGACTGCTCGCGGTCGTCCAGGACTGGCTGGCCGACGACCGGTTCGGCGGTTCGCGGCTGGTCGTGCTGACCGGCCGCGCGGTCGAGGCGGCCCCGGGAGAGGGCGTCGACGACCTCGCGGGTGCCGCGCTCTGGGGGCTCGTCCGGTCGGCGCAGGCCGCCCAGCCCGGCCGGTTCGTCCTCGTCGACCTGGACGCGGACGCGGTCGCGGCCGTTCCCCGCACGGTGCCGGCCGCGGTGTCCGCCGGTGAGCCGCAACTCGCGATCCGCCGCGGCGAGGCCCTGATGCCGCGGCTGGCTCCGGCCGCGAAGGCGCCGGCACCCCGCTGGGACGCCGAGGGCACGGTGCTGATCACCGGTGGTACCGGAGTGCTCGGCGCGAACGTGGCCCGCCACCTGGTCGCCGAGCACGGGGTACGGCACCTGGTGCTGGTCGGCAGGCGGGGCGACTCGGCCGAGGGCGCGCCGGAACTGGCGGCCGAGCTGGCCGGCATGGGGGCGGGCGTCACCATCGAGGCGTGCGACGCGTCCGACCGGTCCGCGCTGGCCGCGGTACTGGCCCGGATCCCGTCCGGCCGTCCGCTCACCGGCGTGGTGCACGCCGCCGGGACGCTCGCCGACGCGGCCGTGGAATCCCTGACCCGCGAAGACCTCGAGACCGTCTTCACGGCCAAGGTGGACGCCGCGCGCCACCTGCACGACCTCGCCGGAGACGTGTCCGCGTTCGTGCTGTTCTCCTCGGCGTCCGGCACGCTGGGCAGCGCCGCGCAGGGCAACTACGCCGCGGCGAACGCGTTCCTGGACGCGCTCGCCGCGCAGCGCAGGTCCCGTGGCCTGCCCGCGGTGTCCCTGGCGTGGGGGCTCTGGGACGAGCGCAGCGGGCTGACCGGCACGCTCGACGACGCCGATCTCCGGCGGATGGCCCGGCTGGGACTCCGTCCGCTGTCCACGGCCGACGGCCTGGCGCTGTTCGACGCCGCGCTTGGCGCGGATCGCGCGCTGTCGGTGCCGATCCGCTGGGACCGCGCGGCACTGCGGGAACAGGCCGAGGCCGGAGTCCTGCCCGCGGTCCTGCGGAACCTGGCCGGCCCGTCCGACCCGTCCACCGAGGACGTGACCGCGCCGAAGGCGCCCGCGGCCGACCGGTTCGCCGCGCTGCCCGAGGCCGAGCGGGAACGTGCCCTGCTGGACCTGGTACGCGGGCACGTCGCGGTCGTGCTCGGCCATTCCGCGCCGGACGCGATCGCCGCCGGCAAGCCGTTCAAGGAACTCGGCCTCGACTCGCTGACCGCCGTCGAGCTCCGCAACCGGCTGAACGCGGCCACCGGGCTCCGGCTGCCCGCCACGCTGATCTTCGACGAGCCGAACCCGGCGGCGCTGGCGCGCTTCGTGCACGCCGAGCTGTTCGGCGCGGCGGGCGCGGAGGCCGTCGCCCCGGCGTCCGCCGTGGACGACGACCCGGTGGTGGTCGTCGGGATCGGCTGCCGCTTCCCCGGCGGCGCCGGGTCCGCCGAGCAGCTGTGGGACCTCCTCGCCGAGGGCCGGGACGCGATCGGGCCGTTCCCGCTCGACCGCGGCTGGGACGTGGCAGGCCTCTTCGACCCGGTACCGGGCACGGCAGGCAAGAGCTACGTCAGGGAAGGCGGATTCCTGTACCAGGCCGCCGAGTTCGACCCCGGGTTCTTCGGGATCTCCCCGCGCGAGGCGGTGGCGATGGACCCGCAGCAGCGGCTGCTGCTGGAGGTGGTCTGGGAGGCCGTGGAACGCGCGGGCATCGACCCGTTGTCGCTGCGCGGCAGCGCGACCGGCGTGTTCGTCGGCTCCACCCATGGCGGCTACGGCGGGGAATGGTCACCGGCGAGCCCGGACGGCGACGGGTACCGGCTGACCGGCATCGCGAGCAGCGTGACCTCCGGCCGGGTCGCCTACACCCTGGGCCTTGAAGGACCCGCGGTCACGGTCGACACGGCCTGCTCGTCGTCCCTGGTGGCGCTGCACTGGGCGGTGTCGGCGCTGCGTTCGGGCGAGTGCTCCATGGCCCTGGCCGGCGGGGTGACCGTGATGTCCAGCCCGGAGGGCTTCGTCGAGTTCTCCCGCCAGCGCGGCCTCGCCCCGGACGGGCGGGTCAAGGCGTTCGCGGGCGCGGCGGACGGCACCGCCTGGGGCGAGGGCGCCGGGATCGTCGTCCTGGAACGGTTGTCGGACGCGCGTCGCCACCGTCACCGGGTGCTCGGGGTCGTCCGCGGCACGGCGGTGAACCAGGACGGCGCGAGCAACGGGATGACCGCGCCCAGCGGGTCGTCGCAGCGCCGGGTGATCGGCGCCGCGCTGGCCGGCGCGGGCCTGGCCGCGGACGAGGTGGACGCGGTGGAGGCGCACGGCACCGGGACCACGCTCGGCGACCCGATCGAGGCGCAGGCGCTGCTGGCGACGTACGGGCGGGACCGGTCGGAGCCGTTGTGGATCGGGTCGCTCAAGTCGAACATCGGCCACGCCCAGGCCGCCGCCGGTGCCGCCGGGCTGATCAAGATGCTGCTGGCGCTGCGGCACGGGCTGCTGCCCAGGACGCTGCACGTGGACGCGCCCACCCCGAATGTGGACTGGTCGGCCGGCAACGTACGGCTGCTGACCGAGCCGGTGAGCTGGCCGCGGAGCGAGCGGCCCCGCCGGGCCGGGGTCTCGGCTTTCGGGATCAGCGGGACGAACGCCCACGTGATCATCGAAGAGGCACCCGAGATCATCGAAGCAGCAACGGACGAGGCGCCGCCCGAGCAGGCGCCAGACCCCGCGGTGGTGCCGTGGGTGCTTTCGGCCGCGACCCCGGAGGGCCTGCCGGAGCAGGCCCAGCGGCTGGCCGATCACCTGGAAGGGCAGCCGTCCGGCCTGACGGAGGTGGGCTTTTCCCTCGCCACGACGAGGGCGGCGCTGCCGCACCGGGCGGTCGTGCCGGTCAAGGGCCACGCGGAGGCGCTCGACCAGTTGCGCGCGCTGGCCCGCGGCGAAGCCGTGCCGGGGGTGGTCCAAGGGAAGGCGCGGGACGGCGGCCCGGTGGCGGTGCTGTTCGCGGGCCAGGGCACCCAGCGGCCGGGCATGGGACGCGGGCTGTACGAGCGGTTCGCGGTGTTCGCCGAGGCACTGGACGACGCCTGCGGGTTCCTGGACGCCGAACTCGGATTCTCCCTGCGGGAGGCGATGTTCGCCGATGACGACCCCCGGCTGAACGGCACCGGGCTGGCCCAGCCTGCGCTGTTCGCGTTGGAGGTGGCGTTGTTCCGGTTGCTGGAGTCCTGGGGCGTCACCCCGGACTTCCTGCTGGGGCATTCGATCGGCGAGCTGGCGGCCGCCCACGTCGCGGGCGTGTTCTCGCTGTCGGACGCCTGCCGGTTGGTGGCCGCGCGCGGCCGGTTGATGCAGGCGCTGCCCGAGGGCGGCGCGATGGTGGCCGTCCGCGCGGACCCGGACGAGGTGGCGCGCTCGCTGGGCGACCGGGACCGGGTGAGCGTCGCCGCGGTCAACGGCCCCGCCTCGGTGGTGATCTCGGGAGACGGCGACGCGGTGACCGAGATCGCCGAGCGGTGGCGGGCCAGGGGGCACAAGACCACCCGGCTCAACGTCTCGCACGCGTTCCACTCGCCCCGGATGGACCCGATGCTGGACGAGTTCCACCAGGTGGCGCAGGGCCTCGCCTACCGGCCGCCGCGGATCCCGCTGGTGTCGAACGTGACCGGCCGGCCGGCGACCGACGAGGTGTGCTCGCCCCGGTACTGGGTGGATCAGGTGCGGCAGGCCGTCCGTTTCGCGGACGGGGTGCGCGCGCTGCGGGAGCGGGGCGTGCAGCGGTTCGTCGAGGCCGGCCCGGACGGGACGTTGTCCGCGATGGCCACCGACACGCTCGGTCGGGACGCGGTGACGGTCCCGCTGCTGCGGAAGAACCGGGACGAGCAACTGTCAGTGTGCGGCGCGGTGGCCCGGTTGCACGTGGACGGCGCCGAGGTCGACTGGCGGCGGTTCTTCCCTGCCACCACCTGGGTGGACCTGCCGACGTCGGCCTTCCAACGCGCGCGCTACTGGCTGCGGAACGATTCGCGGCCACGAGGGTCGACCGCGGACGGCCGACGTTACCGGGTCGATTGGGAGCCGCTGCCCGCCGATCCGGCTCCGGCGCTGACCGGTACCTGGCTGCTGGTCGTCCCGGCGGATGCCGAGGCGGTCGGGGACACCGAGGCGGTGGTGGACGCCCTGTCCCGGCATGGTGCGAAGGCGCTGACCGTGCGGGCCGCCGATCGGTCGGCGCTGGCCCCGCGGATCGGCGAGGTGCCGGGGATCGATGGCGTGGTGTCGTTGCTCGGGGATGACCTGGCCGCCACCTTGTCGCTCGTTCAAGCCCTGGGCGACGCGGAGGTTTCGGCGCCGCTGTGGTGCCTGACCTGTGGCGCGGTTTCCGTCGGTGATCCGGTCGACCCGTCCCAGGCGCAGGTCTGGGGGCTGGGCAGGGTGGCCGCGCTCGAACATCCCGACCGCTGGGGTGGTCTGATCGATCTGCCTCAGGCGCTCGACCCGGCCGCGCTGTCCCGTTTGTGCGGCCTGCTGGCGGGCGGCCACGGGGAGGACCAGCTTGCGATCCGTCCGACCGGTGTCTTCGCCCGCCGATTGGTCCCGGCCCCTGACCGGAGCGCCGACGCCCAGCGGTGGCGGCCCCGCGGCACGGTGCTGATCACCGGTGGCACCGGCGGGCTGGGCGCGCACGTCGCCCGCTGGGCCGCCCGCGAAGGCGCCGAACACCTTCTCCTGATCAGCCGCCGGGGCCGTGCGGCGGACGGCGCCGGCCGGCTCGCGGCCGAACTGGCGGACCTCGGCGCCGAGGTCACCATCGCCGCCTGCGACGTCACCGACCGCGACGCGCTCGCCGGGCTGCTCGCGGAGGTTCCGGCGGAGCACCCGCTGACCGCGGTGGTGCACGCCGCCGGGATCGCCGACGGCGGCGCGCTGGCCGAGACGTCCCCCGCGGATCTCGCCGCGCAGACCGCGGCGAAGGTGCTCGGCGCGCGGCACCTGGACGAGCTGACCGAGCAGGCCGGCCTGTCCGCGTTCGTGCTCTTCTCGTCGGTCGCCGCCGCGTGGGGCAGCGCGGGCCAGGGCGGGTACGCCGCCGCGAACTGCTATCTGGACGCGCTCGCCGAGCTGCGCCGGGCCCGCGGCCTCGCGGCGACCTCCATCGCGTGGGGGCCGTGGGACGGTGAGGGGATGGCCGCCGGTCCGGCCGCGCAGGAACGGATGCGCCAGCTCGGGTTGCCGGTGATGGCGCCGGAGTCCGCGATCCAGGAGCTGCGGCGGGCCCTCGACGGGGACGACACCGCGGTCGTGGTGGCCGACGTCGACTGGGCGCGATTCGAGCGGGTCTTCACGATGACCCGTCCAAGTCCCCTGCTACGGGCGCTATCGGTCGGCGCACCGGAGCCGCAGGCCACCGCGGACAGTGCCGAACCCGCTTTGCGGAAGCGGCTGTCGGGACTGCCGGAGGCCGAGCGCATACGGGCGGTGCTGGACGCGGTGCGTTCCGCGGCCGCCGTCGTGCTCGGGCATCCGGATTCCGCCGACGTGCCCGAGGACCGGACGTTCAGCGAGGTGGGGTTCGATTCGCTCACCGCGGTCGAGCTGCGGGACCGGCTCGACCTGGAAACCGGTCTGGCCCTTCCCGCGACCCTGGTCTTCGACTATCCGACCCCGGCCGCGATGGCCGAGTACCTGTGCGCGGACCTGGACGTCGGCGGCACGCCGGTCTCACTGCTCGCCGAGCTCGACCGGCTGGAGGAGTCCCTAACAGCCTCGGTATCGGACGAGGCCACCCGGGTGCTGGCGGAGAAACGGCTGCGCGTCCTGCTCCGGAAGCTGCGAGAAGGGGCCGTTCCCGACGAGGCCGCGGACGCGGGCGAGTCGGTCACGCTGAATTCGGCGTCGGACGAGGAAATGTTCGAACTCCTCGACAAGGAATTCGGTATCTCATGAGGGGGATGTGAATGTCGAACGAAGAGAAGCTCCGGTATTTCCTCAAGCGGGTCACCGCCGACCTCCGGGAGGCGAATGACCGCGTCCGGGAACTCGAAGGCCAGGCCGGCGAGCCGATCGCGATCGTCGGAATCGGCTGCCGCTATCCCGGGAACGTCGCCTCGGCCGCGGACTTGTGGGGGTTGGTGTCCGGTGGCGGGGACGCGGTCGGTCCTTTTCCGACGGATCGTGGCTGGGATGTCGCCGGGCTGTTCGACCCGGAGGTGGGGCGTCCGGGTAAAAGCTATGTGCGTGAGGGCGGTTTCGTTTACGGGGCCGGTGGGTTCGACGCGGAGTTCTTCGGGATTTCACCGCGTGAGGCGGTGGCGATGGATCCGCAGCAGCGGATGGCGTTGGAGGTGTCCTGGGAGGCCATCGAGCATGCCGGCATCGATCCGCTGTCGCTGCGCGAGTCCCAGACCGGCGTGTTCCTCGGCGCGACCTACGGGGGTTATGGGCAGGACCAGGAGACCGGTACCGGCGATGGGGACGGCTTCCGGCTGACCGGCATCTCGCCGAGCGTGACGTCCGGCCGGATCGCCTACCTCCTCGGCCTGCGCGGTCCCGCGATCTCCCTGGACACCGCGTGCTCCTCATCGCTGGTCGCGCTGCATCTGGCGACTCAGGCCCTGCGATCCGGCGAGTGCTCGCTGGCGCTGGCCGGCGGCGTCACCGTGATGGCCGGCCCGGACGGGTTCGTGGAGTTCTCCCGGCAGCGCGGCCTGGCGCCGGACGGCCGGATCAAGGCTTTCGCTGCGGCGGCCGACGGCACCGCGTGGAGCGAGGGAGCCGGGGTCCTGCTGCTGGAGAAGCTGTCGGACGCCCAGCGCCACGGCCATCCCGTCCTGGCGGTGGTGCGCGGCTCGGCGGTGAACTCCGACGGCGCGAGCAACGGGCTGACCGCCCCGAACGGGCCTTCCCAGGAGGCGGTCATCCGGGCCGCGCTGGCCAACGCGGGCCTGGCCTCCGACGAGGTGGACGCGGTGGAGGCGCACGGCACCGGCACCACCCTCGGCGACCCGATCGAGGCGCGGGCGCTGCTCGCCACCTACGGGCGTTCCCGGCCCGCGGACCGGCCACTGCTGCTGGGATCGGTGAAGACCAACCTCGGGCACACCCAGGCCGCCGCCGGGGTGGCCGGAGTGATCAAGATGGTCATGGCGATGCGGCGGCGGACCGTCCCGGAGACGCTGCGGGTGGACGCCCCGACGCCGCACGTCGACTGGTCGTCCGGCACGGTGCGGCTCGCGACCGGCCCGACGCCCTGGCCGCAGGGCGACCGCCCGCGGCGGGCGGGCGTGTCCGCGTTCGGGATCAGCGGCACCAACGCCCACGTCATCCTTGAAGAACCCGAGATTATTGAAGAAGCACCCGAGAGCGAACCGGCGGAAGCCGCGGAACCCGGCCAGGTGACCTACCCGGTTCCGCTGGTGCTCTCCGCCAAGACGCCGGACGCGTTGCGCGCGCAGGCGGGGCGACTACTGCCCGCCGTGGCCGCCCACGCGTTGGCGGATGTGGGTTTCTCGCTGGCCACGGGCCGGTCGGCGTTCGAGCACCGCGCCGTGGTGCTGGCGAACGACACCGAGGAGGCGCGGCGGGGACTGGCGGCGCTGGCCGAGGGGGATCCGTCCCCGCACGTGGTAAACGGGGCCGCCATCGCGGGCAAGGTCGTGTTCGTGTTCCCCGAGTCGTTCGACGCGGGGGCGGCGGCGGAACTGCTGGACACCAGCCCGGAGTTCGCGGCCCTCATCGAGGGCCTGCCGGTGGCCTGGAACAAGCACTTCCCGCACGCCCGCCGCGTCGAGCTGCCCAGCTATCCGTTCCAGCACCGGCAGTTCTGGATCGAGGCGTCGGGGAGTGCGGGGCAGGCGAGCGAGGGGTGGCGTTACCGGGTCGACTGGGAGCCGCTGGCCGCCGATCCGGCTCCGGCGCTGACCGGCATGTGGTTGCTCGTCGCCCCCGTCCATGAGGCCGTCGCGGACGCCGAGGCCGTTGCGGAGGCCCTGACGGGCCATGGGGCCGAGGTCCTGATCACGTCCGCCGAAGACATCCCGGACCGGCTGCCGGCCACCGAGTTCGACGGTGTGGTGTCGCTGGTCGGCGGTGCCGCGGCCGCGTCGCTGTCGCTGGTCCAGGCCCTGGGTGACGCGGGGGTTTCGGCGCCGCTGTGGTGCCTGACCCGTGGCGCGGTCTCCGTCGGTGATCCGGTCGACCCGTCCCAGGCGCAGGTCTGGGGGCTGGGGCGGGTCGCCGCGCTCGAACATTCCGACCGCTGGGGCGGTTTGATCGATCTGCCTCAGGCGCTCGACCCGGCCGCGCTGTCCCGTTTGTGCGGCCTGCTGGCGGGCGGCCACGGGGAAGACCAGCTTGCGATCCGTCCGACCGGCATCCACACCCGCCGACTGGTCCCGGCCGGCAACCGGACCGCGGCCGCCCGGCGCTGGCAGCCCCGCGGCACGGTACTGATCACCGGTGGCACCGGCGGGCTGGGCGCGCACGTCGCCCGGTGGGCCGCCCGCGAAGGCGCCGAACACCTCCTCCTGATCAGCCGGGAGGGGCGGGACGCCGAAGGCAGCGCCGAACTGGAAGCGGAGCTGGGCGACCTGGGCGCCGGGGTCACCATCGCCGCGTGCGACGCCGCCGACCGCGACGCCCTCGCCGCGGCCGTCCAGGCTCACGACGTCCCGCCGATCCGGGCCGTCGTGCACGCCGACGCCCTGCGCGAGCTCGCCCCACTGGCGGAAACCACGCCCGCGATGCTGCACGCCGTGATCGCCGCCAAGGCGACGGTCGCGGCGAACCTCGACGCGCTGTTCGACGCCGACCCCCTGGACGCCTTCGTGCTGTTCTCCTCGGTCGCCGGGGTGTGGGGCAGCGGCGATCACGGCGCCTACGCGGCGGCGAGCGCCGAGCTGGACGCGCTCGCCGAGCGGCGGCGGGCCCGCGGCCTGGCCGGCAGCTCGATCGCGTGGGGACTCCTGGACGTCTCCGGCGACGCACCCGCGCGCGACGGGAAGCGGACCCACGGACTCGGTTACCTGCCGGTGCCCGCGGCCCTCACCGCGATGCGGCAGACGGTCGAACGCGAAGAGACCGCGGTCGTCGTCGCGGACGTGGACTGGGCGCGGTTCGCGTCCGCGTTCACCCTGGCGCGGCCGAGCCCGCTGCTGCGCGGCGTACCCGAGGCGGATCCCGCGCCGGTCGCCGCCCAGGAAACCGGCGGGGGCGCCGGGGACGCCGAGCTGCGACGGCGGCTGTCGGCGCTGCCCGAAGCCGAGCAGAGCGCCGCGCTGCTGGAGATCGTGCGGTCCGCGGCGGCCTTCGTGCTCGGGCACGGCGGCGCCGCGGACGTCCCGTCGAACCGTCCGTTCAGCGACCTCGGCTTCGACTCGCTCACCGCGATCGAGCTCCGCGACCGGCTGGACGCCGAGACCGCGCTCCGGCTCCCGGCGACCCTGATCTTCGACTATCCGACGCCCGCCGCGCTGGCCGGGCACCTGCGCGCCGAACTGCTCGGCGACCGGGACGAGATCCGCACCGGCACCCGGGGCGGCGCCGACGAGCCGATCGCGATCGTGGCGATGAGCTGCCGGTTCCCCGGCGGGGTCAGGTCCCCCGAGGAGCTGTGGCGGCTCGTCGCCGACGGCCGGGACGCGGTCGCCGAGTTCCCCGCCGACCGCGGCTGGGACGTCGCCGGCCTCTACGACCCCGAGCCCGGCATGGTGGGCAAGTCGTACGTGCGGGACGGCGGATTCCTGGACGGCGTCGCCGACTTCGATCCGGCGTTCTTCGGCATCAACCCGCGCGAGGCGCTGGCCATGGACCCGCAGCAGCGGCTGCTGCTGGAGACGTCCTGGGAGGCCCTGGAGCGCGCCGGCATCGACCCCGCCGCGCTGCGCGGCAGCGACACCGCGGTGTACGTCGGCACCAGCATCCAGGACTACGGCGAGCGGGCCATGCGCAGCAGCGACGACGCGCTGGCCGGCTACGCCGGGACCGGGAACTCGGCGGCCGTGATGTCCGGACGGGTGTCCTACACCTTCGGGTTCGAAGGCCCCTCGGTCACCGTGGACACCGCGTGCTCGTCCTCGCTGGTGGCCCTGCACATGGCGGTGCGGGCGCTGCGCGACGGCGAGACCGCGCTCGCCGTCGCGGGCGGCGTGACGGTGATGGCGAGCCCGGTCATGTTCGTCGAGTTCAGCCGGCAGCGGGCGCTCGCGGCGAACGGGCGGTCCAAGTCGTTCTCCGACGACGCGGACGGCACCGGACTTTCCGAGGGCGTCGGCATGCTGGTGCTGGAACGCCTTTCCGACGCGCGCCGCAACGGGCACGAGGTGCTCGCGCTGCTGGCCGGCACCGCGATCAACTCCGACGGCGCGAGCAACGGCCTGACCGCGCCGAACGGCCCGTCCCAGCAGCGGGTGATCCGCAACGCGCTGGCGGACGCGGGCGTCGCGCCGTCCGATGTGGACATCGTGGAGGCGCACGGCACCGGCACCCAGCTGGGCGACCCGATCGAGGCGCAGGCGCTGGTCGCCACCTACGGCCGGAACCGGGCGGACCACCCGCTGCGGCTCGGCTCGCTCAAGTCGAACATCGGGCACACCCAGGCCGCCGCGGGGGTGGCCGGGGTGATGAAGATGGTCCTCGCCATCCGGAACGGGGTGCTGCCGAAGACGCTGCACGCGGCCGAACCGACCACGCATGTCGACTGGTCCGCGGGCACGGTCGAGCTGCTGAACGAGTCCGTCCCCTGGCCGGAGACGGGACGGCCGCGCCGGGCCGGGGTGTCCTCGTTCGGGATCAGCGGCACCAACGCGCACGTGATCGTGGAGCAGGCGGAGCCCGCCGACGAGCCCGACCTGGTCGAGCCGGCCGAACCCGCCGCCGTGCCCTGGCTGCTGTCCACGAAGACCGACGCGGCGCTGCGCCGCCAAGCCGACCGGCTCCGCGGCTTCCTGGACGACGATCCGGGCGGCTCCGCCGCCGACATCGGTTTCTCGCTGGCCACCACCCGCTCGACCTTCGACCACCGCGCGGTCGTCGTCGGACGCGACCGGGACGAGCTGGCCGCCGGCCTCGAAGCCCTGGCCGCCGGTACGCCGGCCGACCGCGTGGTGACGGGAGCGGCCGGACCCGACCCCAAGGTGGTGTTCGTCTTTCCCGGCCAGGGGTCGCAGTGGGCCGCGATGGGCCGGGAGCTCCTGGAGTCCTCTCCGGTGTTCCGCGCGCAGGCCGAGGCTTGCGCCGAGGTGTTCGATCCGATGCTCGGCTGGTCGCTGCTGGACGTCCTGCGCGGCGCCGAGGACGCGGCCCCGCTGGACCGGATCGAGGTGGTGCAGCCCGCGCTGTTCACCATGATGGTGTCGCTGGCGGCGCTGTGGCGTTCCCACGGCGTCGAGCCCGCGGCGGTGACCGGGACCAGCCAGGGGGAGATCGCCGCGGCGTACGTCGCGGGCGCGCTGTCCCTGGAGGACGCCGCACGGATCATCGGGCTGCGCAGCAAGGTGCTGGCGGACCGGCTGGTCGGCCACGGCGCGCTCGTCTCGGTCGGGCTGTCGGCCGCTGATGCCGAGAAGCGGATCGCGCGCTGGGACGGCCGTCTCGAGGTCGGCGGCGTGAACGCCCCCCGGCTCGTCACGGTCGCCGGTGAACGTTCCGCGCTGGACGAGCTGGTCGCGGAACTGGAGGCGGACGGCGTCCGGGTCCGGGAGGTGGCGGCCTCGGTCGCCACGCACTGCGCGCAGGTGGACGGCATCCGCGAGGAGCTGATGCAGGTCCTCAAGCCGGTCAGGGCGCGGCGGGCCGAGATCCCGTTCTACTCGACCGTCACCGGCGGGCTGCTGGACGCCGACGGCATGGACGCCGAGTACTGGTTCGCCAACACGCGCGAACCGGTCCTGTTCGAGCCGGTGACGCGCGCGCTGCTCGACGCCGGCCACACGGTGTTCGTCGAGGTCAGCCCGCATCCGGTGGTCGGCGTCGCGGTGCAGGAGACCGTCGACGATCGCGACGCGGCCGCCGCGGTGACCGGTTCGCTGCGCCGGAACCACGGCGACCTCGGCCGGTTCCTGACCTCGCTGGGCGAGGCGCATGTGCACGGCGTGGACGTCCGGTGGGAGGAGGCGTTCGCCGGAGCCGGCGGCAGCCGGATCGACCTACCCACCTACGCCTTCCAACGGCAGCGGTACTGGCTGGACGACAGCGCGGTGACCGCGGACGCCGCCGCGTCCGGCCAGCGTTCGCTCGACCATCCGCTGCTGCCCGCCGGCCTGCCGCTGGCGGGCGACGGCTACCTGCTCACCGGCAGGCTGTCCCGGACGGCGCTGCCCTGGCTCGCGGACGGCACCCGGGTGCTGCCCGGTGCGGCCATCGTCGAGCTGGCGATCCGCGCCGGCGACGAGGTGGGCTGCGAACGGCTGGACGCCCTCACCCTGGACGATCCCCTCGTGCTGCCGGAGGTTGGCGGCCTCGCCCTCCAGGTCTCGGTGGCGGCGCCGGACACGCTGGGGCACAGGGCCGTCGAGGTGTACTCCCGTGCAGAGGACGCGCTGGCCGCCATGCCGTGGACACGGCACGCCACCGGGGTGCTCGCCCCGGGCGCGGCTCCGGCGCCGTCCGGAACGTCCACCGAGCACGACGCCTTCGCCGAGGTCACGCTCGACGAGGCGGAACTCGCCGACGCGTCCCGGTTCGGCCTGCACCCCGCCCTGCTGGAGGCGGCGCTCGGCGCGACGCTGGGCGAGTCCGAGCGGCCCACGGCCTGGCACGGGGTGTCGCTGTACGCCACCGGGGCGACCACGCTGCGGGTGACGGTGACCAGGCTGGACGCGGACACCGTGTCGGTCGTGATGGCCGATCACACCGGGACGCCGGTGGCCGCCGTCGACCGGCTCACGCTGGGGCCGGTGCCGGTGGCGCAGCCGGACGTCGCGGACGGCGCGCTGTTCGGCGCGGACTGGGTGCCGTTGCCCGGGATCGCCGCTGCCCCGTCCGGGCGGTGGGCGGTGCTCGGCCCGGACCCCATCGGGCTGACGCCCGCGCTCGCCGCCGCCGGGATTCCGGTCGAAAGCCACCAGACCCTGGCGTCGCTTCGCGAGGTCCCCGACGTAGTGTTCGTACCCTGCGACCCCAAGCTCCGCTTGAACGCCCCGACGGTGCGCCGGACCACACATCGGGTGCTGGAGCTGGCTCAGGAATGGCTGGCCGACGACCGCTTCGCCACGAGCCGCCTCGCCTTCGTCACCAGGGGCGCGGTCGCCACCGGTGAAAGCGACGGCGTCCCCGACCTGGTGCACGCCGCCGTATGGGGGCTGATCCGGTCGGCCCAGTCGGAGAACCCGGACCGCTTCCTGCTGGTGGACCTCGACAAGGCCTCGTCCCACGCGCTCCCCGCCGCGGTGGCCTGCGGCGAAGCGCAGCTCGCCCTGCGCGACGGCGTGGCCCTCGGCCAGCGGATGCGTCCGGCGGCCCGGACCGGCGCCGCCGAACGGCCCCGCCTCGACCCGGACGGCACCGTGCTGATCACCGGGGCCAACGGGGCGCTCGGCGGGCTGGTCGCCCGGCACCTCGCCGCCGAGCACGGCGTCCGGCGGCTGCTGCTGATCAGCCGGAGCGGCACGGGCACCGCCGAACTGGAAGCCGAACTGGCCGGCGCGGGCGCCGCCGTCACCACCGCCGCGTGCGACGTGGCCGACCGGGCCGCGCTGGCCCGCCTCCTCGCGGACCATCCGGTCAGCGCGGTTTTCCACACCGCGGGCGTGCTCGACGACGGCGTACTGGTCTCGCTGACCCCGGACCGGATGGACAAGGTGCTGCGGCCGAAGGTCGACGGCGCGCTGAACCTGCACGAGCTGACCGGCGACCTCGACGCCTTCGTGCTGTTCTCCTCGTCCGCCGCCACCTTCGGCAGCCCGGGCCAGGGCAACTACGCGGCCGCCAACACCTTCCTGGACGCGCTGGCGCAGCACCGGCTGGCCGGCGGGCTGCCCGCGGTGTCGCTCGGCTGGGGCTTCTGGGCCCAGCGCAGCGGCATGATCGGCGAGCTGGACCAGGTGGAGCTGGAGAACCGGATGGGACGCAACGGCATGAAGCCGATCCGTCCGGCCGAAGGGCTCGCGCTGCTGGACGCCGGTCTGAGCGCCGGCCGGGCCGCGCTGCTGCCGCTGCGGCTGGACGTCCCCGCGCTGCGGGAGCTCGCCGAAACCGGGCTGCTGCCCGCGGTGCTGCGAGACCTGATCCGCGTTCCGGCGCGGCGGGCGGTGGACGCCGGTGCGGGCGAGGAGACCTCGCTGCGGGACCGGCTGGCCGGCCTGGACCCCGCCGATCGCCAGGCCGCGCTGCTGGACCTGGTCCAGGGCACCGTGGCGGCGGCGCTCGGCTACGAGTCGCCGGACGAGGTGGAGCCGTCCCGCGCGTTCAAGGAGCTGGGATTCGACTCCCTGACGTCCGTCGAACTGCGCAACCGGCTGAACGCGGCCACCGGCCTGCGGCTGCGCGCGACGGTCGCGTTCGACTTCCCGAGCCCGCGGGCCATCGCCGACCACCTGGCGGCCGAGCTGTTCGGTGTCACCGAGCAGGCAGACGACACCGAAGCGGAATCGGAAATCGACGCCATGGACCTCGAAGCACTCGTGGACCTGGCACTGGAAGGCGAGGAGCCGTGACGGCGATATCCACCGAGAAACTCGAAGCGGCGCTGCGGGCGTCGATGAAGGAGAACGAGCGGCTGCGACGCGAGAACCAGCGGCTCACCGAACCGATCGCGATCGTGGGAATGGCCTGCCGCTTTCCGGGCGGGGTGTCCTCACCGGAGGACCTGTGGCGGCTCGTCGCCGCGGACGGCGACGCGATCACCGGATTCCCCGTCGACCGCGGCTGGCCCGACGCCGAACTCGCCACCCGGGGCGGCGGCTACCTGCACGACGCCGCCGACTTCGACGCGGAACTGTTCGGCATGTCCCCGCAGGAGGCGGTGGCCACCGACCCCCAGCAGAGGCTGCTGCTGGAGACGTCCTGGGAGGCGTTCGAACGGGCCGGCATCGACCCGACGTCCGTGCGGGGAAGCCGCACCGGAATATTCGCCGGGCTGATCTTCCACGACTACAGCTACCGATTCCGCACGCCGCCCGAAGGCGTACTGGGCTACACGTACTTCGGCAGCGCGGGAAGCATCGCGGTCGGCCGGGTCGCCTACCACTACGGACTGGAGGGCCCCGCCATGTCGCTCGACGCGGCGTGCGCCTCCTCGCTGGTGTCGCTGCACCTTGCCTGCCAGGCGTTGCGGCGGGACGACTGCACGCTGGCGCTCGCGGGCGGCGTGGCGGTGATGTCGACCCCGGAACTGCTGGAGGAGAGCACCCGCCAGCAGGCCGAGCTCGCCCCGGACGGCCGGTGCAGGTCGTTCGCGGCGGGCGCCGACGGCATGGGACTGTCCGAGGGCGTCGCGATGCTGCTGGTCGAGCGGCTGTCGGACGCGCGGCGCAACGGACACCCGGTCTTCGGGGTCGTCCGGGGCAGCGCGATCAACCAGGCCGGCGCGGGCAACGGGTTCACCGCACCCAACGGGCCCTCGCAGGAACGGCTGATCCGGCGGGCGCTCGCCGACGCCCGGCTCGCCCCGTCCGAGGTCGACGCGGTCGAAGGGCACGGAACCGGCACCGCGCTCGGCGACCCGATCGAGGCCCAGGCGCTCCTGGCCACCTACGGGCGGGACCGGCCCGCGGACCGGCCGCTGTGGCTCGGGTCGCTGAAGTCCAACCTCGGCCACACACAGGCCGCGGGAGGCAGCGGCGGGGTGATCAAGATGGTGCAGGCGATGCGGCACGGCCTGCTGCCCCGCACCCTGCACGTCGACGAGCCCTCACCCAAGGTGGAGTGGGCCGACGGCGCCGTCGAGCTGCTGACCGAGCCCGTCCCGTGGCCGGAGACCGACCGGCCCCGGCGGGCGGGCGTCTCGGCGTTCGGGGTCAACGGCACCGCCGCCCACGTGCTGCTGGAGCAACCGCCCGAACCCGAACCCCGATCCGGTTCAGATGGCGTAACCGTGCCGTGGCTGCTGTCCGCGAACGGGCCGGAAGCCCTGCGGGCCCAAGCAGAGAAGTTGCTGGCCTTCGTGGACGGCAACCCGGACGTGCCACTGGCCGACGTGGCCTTCTCACTGGCGACGGGCCGCGCCGCGCTGGCGCACCGAGCCGCGATCGTGGCCGCCGACCGGAAGGGTTTCCTCGCCGGCCTGGACGCCCTGGCCAAGGACCGCCAGGCGTCCGAGGTGTCGCGCGGCGTGGCCGGCAAGCCGGGCCGGGCCGCCTTCGCCTTCTCCGGCACCCCGCGAGACGGCGAGGCCGGAAGGGAGCTGTACCGGACGTTCCCGGCCTACGCGGAAGCCTTCGACGAGGCACCGGTGTGGTTCGCGGCCGAGGTCGGGTTGTACGCCCTCTTGTCCTCGTGGGGAGTGCTGACCGCCCTTCCCCACGACAAGGCATGCGAGCTGGCGGCCGAAGGAACCCGGTGGCCGTCAGAACCGGACGCGTCCGTCGTGATCGACGCGGGCACCGTACTCCAGCAGGACCCCGCCCACGGCCTGGCCGCCCCCCTGGCCGAGCTGTACGTGCACGGGGTCCGGGTGGAGTGGCGGGAAATCTTCACCCCATTGAACGTCCGCCACGCGGACTTGCCGACGTACGCCTTCCAGCGCCGGCGGTTCTGGCTGGAGTGGCAGGCTGTGTCTGCTTCACCCCATTGAACGTCCGCCACGCGGACTTGCCGACGTACGCCTTCCAGCGCCGGCGGTTCTGGCTGGAATAGCGAGCCGTGTCCGCTCCCTCCGCGCCGGGAGCGGACACGGCGCGATGGCTCAGGACACCAGGGACTGCTCCTCCAGTTCGGTCAGCTTCACGGTGCACAGTCCGCCGCGCTCGGCCTTCACGTCGGTGACCTTGAGCTGCGTGCCCGGTGCGAGGATGAACTCCTCCTCGCCCGTGAACGCCGAGAAGTTCCGGATGCCCACGGCCCTGGCGGGGGTGACCTCGAAGAGCGTCCGCTTGCCGCGGCTGCCGAGGAACCCCTTGGCCACGCCGAGTTCTGACGTGCACGAGGACACGCCCCACCACGTCACCGTCCGCCCGCGCGGGTACTGCGCCCGCAGGTCCAGCGATACCCCGCGCCACAGCGGCTTCGTGCGTGCCGGGAGCCGGGAGACGGCCGAGAACAGGAGCCGCAGGTAGCCCAGGTACGGGACGGCCTTGGTGCGGTCCGGGTCCCGGAGGGTGGCGTTGATCTTCCGGTAGAACGCCGATTCGCAAGTGTAGAGATAGAGCGCCGCGATCTCGTCGGGGGACAGCAGGTGGTCGACGCCGTCCGCCTGCCTCTTGCCGAACTCGTGCGACATCCGCACATGCCGGTCGAGGCCCGACAGCAGCTCGGCCACCGGGGCGACGGCCTC
The DNA here is from genome assembly GCF_039532545.1 of Actinomadura vinacea. Taxonomy (NCBI): domain Bacteria; kingdom Bacillati; phylum Actinomycetota; class Actinomycetes; order Streptosporangiales; family Thermomonosporaceae; genus Actinomadura; species Actinomadura vinacea. Next base: position 212,398 of record NZ_BAAARW010000003.1, read on the forward strand.
GCGGAAGTCCATGAGCGGGGTGTCGAACACACCGGTGATCGCGGGAAGGACCAGCCCCTCGTCCTTGACGCTGGCGAGTCGCTCCAGGTACAGCTGGTGCAATTCCATGGTGGAGGCGATGAACGCGCCCATGCGTTCGGCCGTGCCCGGATCCGAGTCGGCCTGCGCGGCGAGTTCGTTCCACCCTTTGCTCGGCAGCCAGTCGATCTCGTCGGCGCCGAGCGATGCCAGCGCCGCGTTCACCATGTTGAAGTGGTCGCCTTCGCAGAAGATGTCGCCCTGCGCCGCGGGGTTGGGGTGGTCGATATGGCGGACGTCCACCCCGGGGTATTTCTTCTGGAGTCGGAGCACGACCTTCTTCAGACTGCGCGCGTGCGCCCCCCACCACGCGAACACCACGCCGCGGTCCTGCTCGTCGGCGTCCTGCTTGGCCTTCAGGATCTCCTCGACGAGCCGTTCCACGACCGGCCGCCAGAACGCGGTGTGCCGGTCGGTGCCCATCGCCCCGTCGGCACTGGCGGTGAGCGCCGCGTTCAGCAGCAGCACGCCCTGCGTGAGCATCGCCTGGAACCATTCCGGCGGCTGTACGGTGTCGTTCTCCTTCAGCAGCTTGCGAATGTCGGCGATCGGCGTCTTCTTGGGAATCCCGTATTTCCACATCGCCGCGGCCTTGATGATGCAGCGAATGCTGACGACCCGGCCGAACTGGCTGTCCTTCCAGTCATGGAAGGTGTTGTCGAACATGGCGATGCCGGTGGCGCTCTCCGGCCGCGGATAAGGGTTCTGGCCGAAGACCACGACCTTCCACTTGTGCGGCGGATTGGGCTTGAGCGCCTGGAAGGTCAGTTCCCGGACGGGCACGACCTCCGGGCCGCGGCTCGGGCCGATGAACGCGGCCGCGTCCGGCTGCGCCTCGATGACCGGCCGCAGAAGCGGCAGCCACGGCTCACCGCCGCCCTTGAAAAGCTCGGCGAGACCCAGCGGGTCATTCGGGTCGGACGGGCTGGAGGGATTGGCGTCGCTCATCGGGGCTCCCGAATCAGAATTGTCCGCGCGAAGGGCTTCCAAGGCCCAGGCCCGCGGCAGAGTAACACCGGGGTACGACACCCGCAATCGAGGCGATCTGCCGTCGGCACGTGGTTTGTCAGTGGCCCGCGGTATGTTCATGGTCGCTGGAAAATCCCCTCGCTGCGACCGGAGTGAACCATGACCGTCAATCGCGTGCGGCAGCCGCTCAGAGTGGTGCTGACAGACATCAACACGAAAGTCGTGGAGGCGTGGCGGGCGGCGTTCGCCGACACCCCCGGGATCGAGATCCGCAAGGGGTCGATTCTCGACCAGCGGGTCGATGCCTGGGTCAGCCCGACCAACTCCCGCGGGCGGATGGACGGCGGGGTCGACGCGATCATCAAGCGCGATCTCGGGGCGGGCATCCAGCTGCGCGTCCAGCGGGCGATCCGCGACCGGTTCGACGGCAGGCTCCCGGTGGGCAGCGCCGTCTGCGTGCCGTCCGGCGCGACCAACCCGAAGTTCCTGATCTCGACGCCGACGATGGAGGGGTCGGCGCAGAACGTGAGCGAGACGCTGAACGTGGCGCTCGCCTGCGCCGCCGCGTTCCAGGCGATCCACATGCAGAACGAGCGGGCGGCGGGCAGCATCGAGTCCGTGGCCCTGGTCGGCATGGGCGCCGCGACGGGCCGGGTGTCGCCGCGGGTGTGCGCCAACCTGATGTGGACCGGCCACACCCTGTTCAACGATTTCTCTTTCAGCGACTACGACGACCTGCGGAACACGGTCCTCGCGCAACTCGACGACATCGAGAACGTCCCCGAGGAGAAGCGGGTGCGGATCGAGCCGCCCAAGCGCACCCGCTCCCGCCGGTGAGGCCGATGCCCGCGATCCAGGTGCCGGACGGTCTCCAAGGCTGCCTCATCACGCCGGACCCCGAGCGGGCCAGGACGGACGAGCCCGTGACCGAGCCGGTGCTGTGGATCTCCGACGCCCTGCTGGACGACCAGGAGGCGGGCCGCCTGTGGGCCGACCTGCTGCCCCGCCATCGCGAGACCGGCCTGTGGCCCCTCCTACTGGGGAACGAAGGCGACCAGGGCACCCCCTGGCACACCGGCGACCTGGCCCCCGTCCCGTCGAGCTGGGCGGACGAGGTGGACGTGGACGCATCGCTCGTCCAGGGCTGGAAGCTGGTGTTCGAGAACGACGTCCTCGATCTGCCCAGCCCGTTCGACGCGTGGCCGGGCCGGGCGCCCGGAGGCGGGCCGGGCCCCGACCCCGACCGGCGGGCCGTCGAGCTGGCGACCAGCCCGTCCGGCATCCGCGACCTGCTCACCGCCACCGCCCACAGCCCCTTCCTCGGCCTGGTTCCGGCCCGCGACGGCGCCGAGGCCATCATCGCGTCCGGCTGGAGCTCGGAGGCGGGTGCCGAGCACGCCACCGCCATCCTGCGAACCTGGCAGGAGCGGTTCGGCGTGCGGCTGTGCTCGATCGGCCCCGACGCCCTCAACGTCACCGTCGCCTGGCCGCCCCGCACCCCCGAACACGCCCGCCACGTCGCCGCCGAGCACTACGCCTTCTGCCCCGACCTGTGGCAGGACAACCACTTCGAGGAGTACGCGGCGCAGCTCGTCGACGCCCCGGTCTGGTGCTTCTGGTGGGACTGACCATCACCGGGCGAACTCGGCTCGGACGCCCAGCAACCGCACCGGTCGCCGTTCGGCGAACCGATCAAGGGCGGCGAGGGCGGCCTCCTCGATTCGGGACGCCTCGGTGACCGGTGTCTCCAGTGCCTGGCCGTGGGTTTGCGTGCTGAAGGGCGCGTAGCGGACCTTGACGATGACGCGGACGGCGGGCCGCCGCTCGCCGGCGACGTCGTCGGCGACCTGCCGCGCCAGCTTCGAGACCTCGCGGCGAACCTCTTCCCAATCGTCCAGATCGTGCTGGAAGGTGGTCTCCCGGCCGCGGGAGCGCGGGACGTAGGGGGCGGCGCTCACCGGCGAGTCGTCCTGACCTTGGGCGAGCCGCACCAGCCGGGGTCCGGTCGTGGGCCCGACACGCTCGGCGAGGGCGTACGGGTCGGTCGCCGCGAGTTCGCCGACGGTGGCGATCCCCAGTCGCTTCAGCCGCTTGGCGGTCTTGGCCCCGATGCCCCACAGCGCGTCGGTCGGCCGGTCCCCGAGCACCTCGAACCAGGTCGCGTGGGTGAGCCGGAAGACGCCGGCCGGTTTGCCCAAGCCTGTCGCCAGTTTGGCCTGCAGTTTGTTCTGCCCGATGCCCACCGTGCATTCGAGCCCGGTCGCCGCGCGTATCCGGTCGCGGATCTCATGGGCCGTCGCCTCCGGCGCGTCGCCTTCGACGGCCAGGAACGCCTCGTCCCAGCCGAGCACCTCGACCACGGTGTCGAACCCCCGCAGCGCCGCCATGACCTGGGCCGAGACGGCCATGTACACCTTCGCGTCGACGGGCAGGAAGACCGCGTCCGGGCAGCGCCGTGCCGCCGTGCGGAGCGGCAGGCCGGAGTGGACGCCGTAGGCGCGGGCCTCGTACGAGGCCGTGCTGACCACGCCGCGCTTGGTCGGATCACCGTCACCGCCGACGACGACCGGGCGCCCCCGCAGTTCCGGATGACGCAGGACCTCCACGGCGGCGATGAACTGGTCCAGGTCGACGTGCAGGACCCAGCGAGCCATATCTGATTCTCGCTCCCCGTCGAACATGAAGCTTCTGACCTGGGTAAAGTCCTCGAACTTGGGCCGGGTGCGGGGCGTCCCACCTCCTATTCGCCGCAAATCGGTCGAGGTAGGGGGACCTAATGACTGATCAGAACAGCGAGCGGCGGGCATCCGACCAGGAGTTCGCCGAGTTTCCATACCCGCGCAGCGAGCGGGACGCGACGCCGTCGGTGGCGAGCGTGCCGCCGGGGACGCCGTACCACCACCTGGCGCGCGTCCGCCCCCGCAACTGGGGGCGATTCCTGCTGGGCACGCTGCTCATCGTCGCCCTGTGCATCGGGGCGATCAACCTGATAGAGATGGGCGCGCTGCTCGTCCAGACCGCGCTGGGAGGGCCGTCGAGCCCGGGACCTGGAGGTGCCACCCTCCAGAACAGCGTGGCCGAATTCGCCTTGTCGTCCGCGATCTTGGGCGTCTTCTTGCCCATTGTGCTGCTGGCCGTCTGGGCGGTCCAACGACGTCCGATCGGGAGCGTGTCATCGGTCATCGGCAGGGTGCGCTGGCGCTGGCTGCTGTCATGCTGCGGCGTGGCGCTCGTGGCGATCATGGTGCAGAACGTGCTGTCGGGCGTGCTGAACACGGTGGTCCCATCGTCGGCCGTGCAGAACGCCGCCGAGCCGCAGTGGGTCGGCTGGGGCGCGTTCCTGCCGACGGCCGCGATCGTGGTGCTGGTGACGGTGTTCCAGGCCTCCGCCGAGGAATACGTGTTCCGAGGCTGGCTCCTGCAGGGCATCGCCGGGTGCTTCCCGCGTGCCCGCGACGGCGTGGTCGGCCGGACGGCCGCCGCCGTGTTCGGCACTCCCTGGCCCGCGATCCTGATCAGCGCGGCCGCGTTCGCGTCCATCCACGGCTACACCGGCCTGGGGATGCTCGACATCTTCCTGTTCGGCGCGGTGCTCGGCTGGCTGACGGTCAGGACCGGGGGGCTTGAGGCCGGGATCGCCTTCCACGTCATCTTCAACATCAACGCCTTCTTGTTCATGGCGGCGTTCGGGCAGATGGGCGCTGCGGACGATCAGGGCGGAGTGCCCTGGCAGGACTTCGTCACGTTCTGCGTGCCGCTCGCGCTCTTCGCCGGTATGACCGTGAGGCGGGCACGCCGCCGCGGCCTGCGCACCGTGACCGGCACCGCCACCGCCGAGGACCGCACCCCGGTGGGGGTGGCGGCGGAGGCGGGGTGACGCCGACACCCACCGGTAGGGGGCTTGGTCAGGGAACTCCCTGGCCAGGCCCCTCCTCTGTCACCGGCCTTCGGCGCTCGGTGATGTTGCGGCCGGGGTTTCACCCAGGACGGTCTCCTTCGCCTGGCCAACGCGGTCAGGTCCCGGCCGAACAGCCGGGCGGACGAAAGGAGGCCCCTCGTGGGCAAACTCTGGGGGGCGCTCCTCAAAGCGTTCTCCCTGATAAGCGCATCATTGGCGGGAGCGTACGTTGCACGCCTCTATCCCGAGCAATCGCCGGCAGCGGTAGGTGCCCTCATCACGATTCATGGAGCCGCTCTCTTCAGCCTGGCCACGCTTTTCCAGCGTCAGGAAAAGAAGCGCGCCGCCAAGGTCCGGTGGGATCGAACCTACTGGAAGTGGGCGGTCATCCTGGCCGTTCCCGCCCTCATCCAGGGGCAGTTGAACCAGGAGGCTCAGGCGCGGGTGGGGGTCGGAACCGTCATGACGATCACGACGCTCGGGGCAGTCGGCTTGGCGACTTGGCGGCTGGTCTTCCCCGAGCGCGGACCGTGCCGGCGACGGCACACCGTGTGGTTCCTGGTCGGACTGGCCGGCGTCGTAATGCTGACCGGGCCGTTCAGCGATGGGGTCGAACCCTGGGGCCTGGTCGCGGCGGGCGTGGTCTCCGCCTTTGGCGTCAGCGACACGATCGCCTCGGCGAAGCTGACCGAGCTGGGCGACCTCACCCGGGTCATTGAGCTGATGCGGTGGGCCAGTGTCTTCCTCGTCGCGATACCGGTCCTCATCTGGACCGACGGTCGCTGGATGACGGGGCAGGTGCTGTCGACCGTGCTGGTCACGTCGGTGCTGATCGTGGCAGCCAACAAGCTGGGCATCCACGCCTTCAGGCTCGCCCGATCCGATGGGGTGATCAGCACGGTGGCATGTCTCACTCCAGTGGTGGCGTGCCTTGCCGGGCTGCTCGTCGGGACCGGTCAGGCGCCGGGGGTCTACGGATGGCTCGGAGCCGGGCTGGTGGTGTCGGCATCCGCCGCCACTCTCTGGATCCTCCACGTGAGGAGCGGCCACGCCGGCCCGCCGGTCGTCAAGGACGGTGTCTGGAAGCACCGCCGTTTCGGTGCCGACCGGAACAGCGATGCCTGGATTGCCGGTCCTGGGTCAGGGATCGGCCTGCCCAGCAGCTTCAAGGCGGCTGACTGGGGCGTGTGGAAGCACCACCTCGCCTGACGGCTTGACCGCCGCCCGGCCAAAATGATCTGTCGCTCCCTCGGGCGTGACGGACGCCATGCGATTCGCGGTGGAAGCGGGCTCAAGCCTGCTTCCACCGCCTTTTTTGAGCATCCACTGGAGCGCGCGGACTTTTTGCGTCCACCTTCCTTAGTCTGGATCCGCCAGTGAATCCGGCAAATGTCGAAGAATCAATTAGCCGGAGCAGGAGCCCGATGCAAGCACCGATCGGGCTGAGCGTGGCCCTGCCAGGGCTAGCCTCGACCCGGCCTTCCCGGCACCCGTCCGGCTTCGCAGACTGAGTCCATGACCTTCACCGCGAATGAGATCGAATACCTGAAAAGCCAGCCGCTCGGGCGCCTGGCCACGGTCGGCCCCGGCGGTCGGCCGCACATCGTGCCGCTGGGGGTCTTCTACGACCCGGAGGCCCGGAGCATTGTGATCGGGGGCCTCGCCGGCACCGGCATGGCCGCGAGCAAGAAGTTCCGCGACGCCCGGCGCCACCCCGAGGTCGCGTTCGCCGTGGACGATCTGGCCTCGACCGATCCCTGGGCGCCGCGCGGCATCGAGATCCGGGGACGGGCGGAAACGCACACCACCGGCGGCGAGGAGATCGGCAGGCGCATCGGCGCCGCCATGCCGTTCGACCCGGCGTGGATCCGCATCCACCCGCGGCGGATCCTGACGCGCGGGATCGACACCGGCCCCTTCGAACTGTCCGCACGGGACGTGCCGCTCGGCTCCGTACATCCTGTCGGCGGCGCCTCCTAGGGTGCTGCCGACGAGAGGGGAGCACCTTGGGTTTCAAGGCGTGGACGCTGCTGTTCGCGGACGGTGGCCCGCGGCCCGTCCTGCGGGCCGCGCCGCCGTTCGACCGGGAGGCGACCCGAGCGCTCGTCGAGCGACTGCATCCCGGGCGGCGGATCGAGGAGATCGGCGACGGCGACCTGGCCGCCGCGTCCTCGCCCGAGGGCGGCGAGGTCGCCTGAGGGTCGGCGCGATCGTCCGGCCGAAAGTTGTCGATCTTGGGTAGCGTCGGATCCGTCGTGTCTCCGGCCGTCGGCCGGACAGCGCCCCGATCGGAGTTGACCATGGCGGAATCGCCCCCGATAACCTCACCGTTCGTCGAGGCCGCGCCCGCCGCCCGGCACGCCGCGTTCGCCGAACTGGCGGCGGCCGGGCCGGTGCGGCGGGTGATGTTGTTCACCGGTGTCCCGGTATGGCTGATCACCGGTTACGCCGAGGCGCGGGAGGCGCTCGCCCACCCCGACATCATCAAGGGCAAGGGCGGTGACGGCCCGCATCGCGACGTCGTCCCGGCCGAGCTCGCCGCGGCGATGGACCACCATCTGCTCGGTGCCGATCCGCCCGATCACACCCGGCTGCGCCGGCTGGTGTCCGCGGCGTTCACCCGGCGGCGGATCGAGGGTCTGGAGCCGGGCATCCGGCTCATCGTCGACGGTCTGCTGGACGATGTCTCGGCCGCGGGGGAGCGGGGCGCGCCGGTCGACCTCCTGGCCGCCTTCGGCTACCCCCTCCCGCTCACCGTGCTCGGCGATCTGCTCGGCGTGCCGGTGGACCGCCGGCGCGACTTCCAGGAATGGACGAGCGTGGCGATCAACGGCTCGGTCCACCCGGCCGAGACCTTTGTCGCCGCGGCGACCGCGTTGATCGACTACGTCCGGGAACTGCTCGCGCAGAAGCGGGCCGACCCGTCCGACGACCTCATCTCGGGACTGGTCGCGGTGCGGGAGGACGGCGACCGGCTGTCCGAGGACGAGCTGACCTCGATGGTCTTCCTGCTGCTGGTCGCCGGGTACGAGACCACAGCCCATCTGATCGGTGGCGGCATGCAGGCGCTGCTGGCCCATCCCGACCAGCTCGACCTGGTGCGCGCCGACCCCGACCGGTTGCCCGCGGTCATCGAGGAACTGCTTCGTTTCAACGGGCCGGCGCAGGTGGCGACCCCGTACCGGACCGCGGCGCCGGTGCGGATCGGCGACGTCACCATCCCCGCAGGCGAGGTGGTACTGCCCGCGCTGCTGTCCGCCGACCGCGATCCCCGCCAGTTCCCCGACCCGGAACGGCTCGATGTCACCAGGCAACCGGCGTCCCATCTGGCCTTCGGTCACGGCATCCACCACTGCCTCGGCGCGCCCCTGGCCCGGCTGGAGGCCAGGATCGCGCTCGGCGCGCTGATCGACCGGTTCCCGAAAATGCGCCTGGCCGTCCCCCCGGAGGAACTCACCCTGCAAGCCAGCATGCTCATCAACGGGCTGACCACCCTGCCGGTCGTCGTGACCTGAACGGAGCACGACCGGCGCGGCGCCGAACCGCTGGCGCCCATTGGGCGACATCTCAACCAGCGGGCGGGAGGCCCGCCACCACCGCCCCACGATTGACGCTCATTAGTCACACATGCTGGGATCATCCATCGATGGTCGCACCTGCATATTTGCCAGATGTGCGGGTTTTCGCTCTTGACGACGTCGTCTTGACCTAAGTCTAATAGTCACATGCAGCTACGAGACTCAGGTCACAGTGAGGGGCCGCGGCGTTCGACGGCCGGCGCTCTCCCGCTCGCTGGTGTGCGCGTCCTGGAGTGCACCGGGGCGGTGCCCGGTGCCTACTGCGGCAAGATGCTGCTCGACACCGGCGCGGAAGTCGTCAAGCTGGAGCCGGCCGGCGGGGACCCGCTGCGCTCGTGGAGCGCGTCGGGTGAGCTGGGGCCGGACGAGCACGCACCCCTGTTCCAGTTCCTGGCGGCGGGCAAGCGGTCGGTCGTCTGCGACGCACCCGCGGCGCACGAGCTGATCCGCGGCGCGGACCTGGTGATCGTCGACGGTACGGGCGGCCGGGACCTGGCGGAGGCGCGGTCGTGCCTCGCCGCGGACGATCAGACCGTGCTGATCAGCATCACCCCGTTCGGCACCGAGGGGCCCTACGTCGAGCAGGGAATCCAGGCCAACGAGTTCATCCTCCAGGCGCTGTGCGGTTCGATCGGCGGCCGCGGCTGGCCGGGTGAGGAGCCGCTGCAGGCCGGGGGCAGGGCCGGCGAGTGGGTGGCCGGCGCGTACGCCGCGTTCGCCGCGGCGGCCGGCCTGCGCCGGCTCAGGCAGACCGGGTTCGGGGACGTGTTCGACGTGTCGATCTACGAGGCCATGGTCGTCACCATGGGCGGGCTCAGCGCGGTCAGCGCCAGCGTGCTCGGGGACGACGCGCAGATGCCCGGCCGGAGCCTGGAGATGCCCTCGATCGTGCCCACCGCCGACGGCCTCGTGGGGTTCTGCACGATCACCGCGCAGCAGTTCTCCGACTTCCTCGTCCTCATCGAACGCCCGGACCTGCTGGACGACGCAGAGCTGGCGTCGTTCGCCGGGCGGGTGCGGCGGCGTGCGGAGTTCGTGGACATGGTGCACGCCTGGGCCGCCACCCGGACCACGGCGGAGATCGTGGAGTCGGCGTCCGCCATGCGGATCCCGGTGGCTCCGATCGGTACGCCGCAGACCATCGCCGAGATCGACCAGTTCCAGGAGCGCGGCGTCTTCGTCAAGAACGCCCTGGGCCACTTGCAGCCGCGCGTCCCTTACCGGACCAGCGCGTTCGAGAGCAGGGCACCGGGCAAGGCGCCGGAGCTGGGCGGGGACACGGGCGGGGTGCGCTGGCCCGCCCGCGAGCGGGTGCGGCGGTCGGGGCCGGCGGCCGACGCCCGGCCGCTGCGGGGCGTCAGGGTCGCCGATTTCACCGCGTTCTGGGCCGGCCCGTCCGCCACGCAGCTGCTGGCGGCGTTCGGCGCGGACGTGGTGAAGATCGAGGGCGTGCGCCGTCCGGACGGCATGCGGTTCTCCGGCGGGCGGGCGCCGAGCGTGGAGAAGTGGTGGGAATGGGGCCCGGTGTTCCTGGCCAGCAACAGCGACAAACGCGGGATCACGCTGGAGCTGAGCGACCCGCGGGCGCGTGACCTGGCATTGCGGGTGATCGGATACAGCGATGTGGTGATCGAGAACTTCTCGCCGCGGGTGATGGCGAACTTCCGGCTGGAGTGGCCGGACATAGCGGAGGCCAACCCGCGGACGTGCATGGTCCGCATGCCCGCCTTCGGGCTGGACGGCCCCTGGCGCGACCGGGTCGGGTTCGCCCAGACGATGGAGCAGGCCAGTGGCATGGCCTGGATGACCGGGCATGCCGACGGTCCGCCGATCATCCCGCGGGGTGTCTGCGACCCGATCGCCGGCCTGCACGCGGCGTTCGCGGCGGTCATCGCGCTGGAGACCCGCGACGCCACCGGCCGGGGAGTGCATGTCGAGTCCACGATGGTGGAGGCGGCGCTCAACGTGGCGGCCGAGGCGCTGCTGGAACAGGCCGCACGGGGCGTCACGCTGCGCCGCGACGGCAACCGCGGCCCCGACGCCTGCCCGCAGGGCGTCTACCTCACGGCCGAGCCGGACGAGTGGGTGGCGATCGCCGTGACCGACGACGCGCAGTGGCCCGCGCTCGCCGCCGTCATCGGCCGCCCCGACCTGGCCGATGACCCCGATCTGGGCACCCGGGCGGCGCGCCGGACCCGGGCCGCCTCCATCGACGAGGCGATCAAGAGCTGGGCGGCGCGGTTGAAAGTCAGCGGCGCCGTCGAACTGCTGCGGGCGGCCGGCGTCCCCGCCGCCCGGGTGATGCCGCCGGACGCTCTGCTGAGCGACGAGCAGTTGCACGCGCGCGGGTTCTGGGAGCACATCCGGCATCCGGTCGCGGGCGAGTTCCTCTCGACCGGGCTGCCTTTCAGATCGCGCACCGTGGCGGCCGGGTGGATGCGCTCCGCCGCCCCGCTGTTCGGCCAGCACAACCACCAGGTGCTGACGGAGATCGGTCTCGGGCAGAGCGAGATCGAAGGCTTGGAGGCGGGCGGCGTCATCGCGTCCCGTCCCGCGGGCCTGTGACGACCAAGGCCGGGCCGGAGCGTCGGTGTCAGCAGGTGACACCGTCAGGGCACTACGATCGATCGCACAATGAATGGCGTTGAAAGGGACGGTGGCCTGGAGCCGGAGGACGGCGCCTCGGCGCCGAAGGCCGAGCCCGGCTACCCGGACCTGCCGACGACGGCGTATCTGGTGCTGGGGGTCCTCATCGTCACCGATGAGTCCCTGACCGCCGGCGAGATCAAGGTGCGCTCCCAGAACACGGTCGGCCGGTTCTACTGGGCGCCCGCGGTCAGCCACATCCGGCGCGAACTGACCCGCCTGACCGCCCAGGGAATGGCGGCCGAACGAACCATCCACGTGGGCAAGCGCAAGATGACGGTCTACGAGTCCACGCCCAAGGGAGAGGCCGCGTTGCGGGCGTGGTCGGAGACCCTCCCCGGGGACGAGCCCGTCATGATCAAGCATCCGCTGATGCTGAAGATCTGGCTGGCCGGCGACGCCGAACCGGCCCTGCTCCTGGACGCCATCGATCGTTACCTCCGGAAGCTGGAGGAGACCATCGACGAGCAGCAGTGGTCCTTGGCCAGGGCCCGCGAGCTCGGCCTGCTCCAGGAGCCGCGGTCGAAGTACCCGCAGCACGTCGCCAACTACACGCTCCGATCGCTGTACGACGAGATCGCCAACATCCGGCAGCTGCGCGATGAGATCAGCTGGCACGTCGGCGACGCCTACCAGCAGCACCGCGACCATCCCACGACCAACCTGCGACGCAGGCTGAGACCGCCGAAGGACGAGGACTCCTAGGGCGGCTGTGTTTATTGCAGTCCCGGCCCAGGGCGCTCGCCTGGTGGCTCGCACCCTGACCGTGCCTGGGCGAGCGCGACATCGCTTCGCGACCTGGCCGGCGGCGCTCGCCTTCGGCATCGCCCCACCGGCCAGGTAGCGCGCTCGCGCGTCACCCGAGGCCACGTCGTCCGTCGGGCTCTGCTCGCGGTCTCCGCTGTTCTGAATCTCTGGGGCGCCGCTTCCCTTGCTCGATGTGACTAAAGTTCCTATCTATCGGCGTTGTCGGGCGGTGTATGTGTCCAAATTTGCTGTTCCAGGCTTGACTGTTCGTCCAAAACGGGGTTCTAATAGTCACATTCGCGATGTGATCTAGCCCACGTTGTGGCTTGTCGACGGCCGACAGCGACCCCGCACCCACCCCCTCGAGAGGTCGGTACAGCCATGCCCGGCGCAAGCCCCTCCCGATCCGCGGCCGTCCTGGTCGCGGCGCTCGTGCTCGCCGAGACGGTGTCGGCGTTCGAAACGACCATGTCGGTCCAGTTGCTCTACTCCCACCACCCCTTCTTCGGCACCGACATCAACAAGCTCACCTGGATCGTCACCGCCTACATGCTCGTGGCGGCGGCCGCCACCGGGGTGTGCGGCCGGCTGGGGGACCAGTTCGGCCGGGTGCGCGTGCTCAACCTGGTCCTGCTGATCTCCGCGGTCGGTTCGATCGTCAGCGCGGCCGCCCCCAACCTGGAGATACTGATCGTCGGGCGGGGGCTGCAGGGGGTCTCGGGCGCGGTGCTCCCCCTGGCGATCGGCCTGGCCCGGGAGATCCTGCCGCGCGAGAAGGTCACGACCGGGATCGCCGTCATCAGCGCCTCGGCACTCATCGCCGGCGCCTCGGGGATCCTCGTGGCCGGGTTCATCCTGGACCACTTCCAGTGGCGCTACATCTTCTGGTCGGCGGTCGTCCTGGCCCTCCTCGCGATCGTCGCGATCCGGGCGGTCATCCCGCGGTCGGCGGCCGCGGCGGCGGACCCCGGCAAGGTCGACTACCTGGGCGCCGTGCTGTTCTCCGGAGCCGTCGGCACCGTGCTGTTCGGAGTCACCCGTTCGAGCGAGTGGACCTGGACCGACGCGCGGACCGCGGGTTTCCTGGTGACGGGGGCGGTGCTGCTCGCCGTGTGGGTCCTGTGGGAACTGCGGGTGCGGCATCCGATGATGGAGGTCCGGCGGTTCGCCGACCGCAAGTTCACGATCGGGATGCTCGCCACGGTCATCGTCGCCTTCGGGGTCTTCGGGCTCAGCCAGGTTCTGCCCACGGCGGTCCTGCGGACACCGGAGCAGATCCCGGTTCCCGGGGGCGCGCCCATCGACCTGCCGGTCGGGCTCGGGCTGAGCGCCACCATGGCGGGGCTCGTGGGGGGTCTCGGCTCGCTGCTCGGCTTCGTCATCTCGCCGCTCCCCGGCCGGATCTCCCGGCGGTTCGGGGCGGCCCGGACGGTCCTGATCGGCTGCGTGGTCTCCATCGCGGCGTTCTGGTCGGTGCTCTACCTGCACACGACGCTATCGGGGTTCATCGTCTTCACGCTGATCACCGCCGTCGCGGTGACCTTCTGCTACGGGGCGCTGCCGACCCTCATCGTCGAATGCGTGCCGGCGGAGGAGACGAGCGCGGCCGTCGGAATGCAGGCCGTCGTGCGGACCACGTTCCAGGGTGTCGCCGCCTCGTTCTCCGGCATCTTCCTGGCGCAGGGCGAGATCAAGGTGGGGGATCTGGCCTTCCTGAGCGAACAGGGGCTGCGGACCACGGCGATCGTGGCCATCGCCTCCTCGGTGCTCGGGCTCCTGCTCGCCGTGCCGGCCTCGCGCCACCGCGAGGCCGCGCCCGTCCGCGGCGAGGGGCCCGCCGGGCAGACCGCGCCCGTCGGCCTGTCGACGGCGGACTGACTCCGCCGGACAAAGTGATCGCCCTGGTGTGCCGCGCACACCAGGGCGATCGCGCACGCGCGTCAGTCGCTCGCGGGCAGCGGCTTGCTCTCCTTGAGGACGAGGAGGGTGTCGCCGTCGGTCAGGGTGCCGTCTCCGGCGTTGGTCACCAGCAGTTCCAGAGAGTCGTCGTCGGGGTGGGTGTAGCGCTTGCCGAGCAGCGAGCCCTGGTCGAAGGGGCTCCGCGGCCGCGCCGCCGGGTCACGGTCGGCCGAGGTGGACATGGGCGTGCCACCGCAGCGCAGGTCGATCTTCGTCGAGCCGGGCCGGATGACGATGACACCGGTGGCGCACACCCGGCTGTGCAGGCGCGTGCCGGGTTTGAAGGCGTTCTCGGTCAACTCTCTCTCCTGTCTGTTCAGGCATGCGTGGACGTGGTGAGGTCGGCGACCACGTCGCGCCGCAGCAGCTTGCCGGTCGGGGTGTAGGGCAGTTCCGGCCTGAAGACGATCTCGTCGGGTGTGCGTGAGCCGCGCAGGCGCGCCCGGACGAAGGCGCGCAGTTCCGCCGCGGTGTCCTCGCCGGCGGGACCGGCCCGGTCGGTCAGGACCACGACCGCGACCAGCCGCTGGCCCCAGTCGGGATCGGGCATTCCGACGACCGCGACCTCACGGACGTCCTCGTGCCCGGCCAGGACGTCCTCGATCTCGGCGGGGGCGATGTTCTCGCCACCGCGGATGATCGTGTCGTCCGCACGTCCCTCGATGTACAGGTAGCCGTGGTCGTCGATGCGCGCCCGGTCGCGGGTGGGGAACCAGCCGTCGGCGTCCAGGGCGGAACCGGTGCCGGTGTATTCGCCGGAGACCTGGCCTCCCCGCACCCACAGCTCGCCGACGGCGCCGTCGGGCAGGACCGCGCCGGCCTCGTCGCGGATCTGGGCCTCGACGCCGGCGACGACGCGTCCGGCCGAGGAGAGGCGCTGGAGCCGTCCCGAGGCGAGCGCCTCGCGGTGGTCCCGCGGGCCGAGGATCGCGATCGTCGAGCTGGTCTCGGTGAGCCCGTAGGCGTTGACGAAGTCGGTCGCGGGGAAGGCGCGGAGCGCCTGGGTGAGCACCGGCAGCGGCGTCCGGGCCCCTCCGTAGGCCAGCGACGACAGGCTCGGGCAGTGCGCGGGACCGCCCCGCAGATGCTCGACGATCCGGGCGAGCATCGTCGGCACCACCATGGCGTGGCTCACGCGCCGGCCGCGCACCAGGTCGAGCCAGCGCCGCGGGGTGAAGTCCGGCAGGTAGGCGACCCGCCGGCCGGAGTAGATGTTGGTCAGGACGGCCCCGATGCCGGCGATGTGGTACGGCGGGACGCTCAGCAGCGCACAGTCGTCGGGTGCGGCCGCGGCGAACTCGACCGTCCCCAGGACGTAGGAGAGCAGGTGCGAGTGGCGCAGGACGGCGCACTTGGGGGCCGCCGTCGTGCCGCTGGTGAACAGCAGGACGGCGGGGTCGTCCTCCGACACCTCCACACCGTCAGCGCCGGAGTCGTCGACGCGGGGAGCGGCCGGCAGATCCGACCACTCGGTGGTGGTCATCGACCTGACCACGTTGCCGGGCGCCTCGATCCGGTAGGCCGGGTCGGTGACCAGCACGGGGTCGTCCAGGCGGGCGATCAGATCGCGCAGTGCGGGGGCCGACAGCCGGTAGTTCAGCGGTGCGAACGGGATCCCCGCCCCGGCCGCGGCGAACAGCAGCGTGGGCACGGCCTCGGAGTTGACGCCGACGAAGGCCAGCGTCCGGCCGTGGCAGCGCCTCAGCGCCGAGCTCCCCGCCTCGGCCAGCCTCGACAGGGCGCCGAAGGTGATCGGCGCCCCGCCGTCGGCCGGCACCAGGGCCACGCGATCGGGACCGGCTTGCGCGGCCATGTCCAGGAGGAGACGGATGGTCATGGGAGACCTCCCTACTCAGTCACCCTTGTATAGAACTAATAGTCATACACGAAGACCGGGCGAAGAAGCCATCGGCGCTGCGCCGAGAACCCCTTCAGATCGCTCACCACAGGCCGATAATCCCACTAAATAGAGTGTTCGAGAGGTGGCGGCCCGCACTCCCGGCGGAGGATCGAGCGCGGCGTGCGGACCCTTGACACTCGACAGCAAGGTAAGTCTAATAGTACATATCTTCTGGTGATCCACGACACAGTGTTCCGCGAGATCGGGAGTGCAGGGTGAGAGCGACGAACCGCCGGGCCGTGATCGCGGGGGTGTACAACACCCGGCAGGCGCGCCGGCTGGAGGGGGAGACCTCGCGAAGCCTCATGGTCGAGGCGGTCCAGGGCGCGCTGGACGACGCCGGGCTGGAGCTGCCCGAGGTGGACGGGATCAGCTCGGGCGCCGACGGCACCTCGCTGATCTACGATCTGCGGGTCGGCCCCGCCTGGCAGGGCAGCGACTTCGGCATCGGCATGTTCGCCGAGGCCGCAGCGGCCGTCGAGCGCGGCATGGCCGAGGTCATCGTGCTGGTGGCCGGGCAGGCCGGGGCGTACACCGACCATGGGGCGACCGCGCCGTGGACCCGTCCGGAGAACGAGTTCGTCGCGCCCTGGGGCATGTTCACCGCGGCGGAGTTCGCGCTCATCGCCCGCAGGCACATGGAGGTCTTCGGGACGACCCGCGAGCAGCTGTCACGGGTGGCGGCCACCATCCGCAACAACGGGGACCGCAACCCCCAGGCCGTCTATTACGGCCGCGGCCCCTTCAAACCCGAGGACATCACCGCCTCCCGCCCGATCGCCGAGCCGTTCCACCTCCTGGACTGCTCGATGACCTCCGAGGGGGGCTGCGCGGCCGTCGTCACCACCGCCGAACGCGCCGCCGCCCTGCGCCGCAAGCCCGTCCACGTGCTCGGCGCGGGGGTCGACTTCTTCGGGCCCTCCTACCAGTTCCCGCCCTCCTGGGACCTGCGCGGCCGGCGCGACTCGACGTCCAACGGCCAGGTCGGCGCGCGCGCCGCCGACCTGGCCTTCCGCCAGGCCGGACTGCACCGCGACGACGTGGACGTCCTCGAGCTGTACGACCCGTTCTCCTTCGAGATCATCCGTCAGCTCGAGGCCCTCGGATTCTGCCCGGAAGGGGAGGGCGGCCCGTTCGTCGAGGACGGCCGCATCGAGCCGACCGGCAGCCATCCGGTCACCACCGACGGCGGCCTGATGTCGTTCAGCCATGCCGGCGCGAACCCGCAGATGATGCAGCGCGTGATCCGCGGCGTCCAGCAGATCCGCGGCGACGCGGGGCCCTCGCAGGTCCCGGACGCGCGGGTGGCGCTGTGCACGGCCGGGGGCGCGGGCGCCCTGTTCAGCGGTGTGATCCTGTTGGGAGACGAGGCCTCATGACATCCGTGCTCCGGCCGCAGGCCGGTGACGTCCCGCACGCCGTCCCGGGCCCGGTGACCCGGCCCTTCTGGGACGGCTGCGCCGAAGGGCGGCTGCTGTTCCAGCGCTGCGGGCGCTGCGGCGCCGTCACCTTCCCGCCCACCGAGCACTGCCGCGAGTGCCTGGCCCGCGAGCAGCGGTGGGAGGCCGGCAGCGGGCGCGGGACGCTCTACAGCTGGAGCATCGTCCACCGGCCCGCCACCCCGGCCTTCACGCCGCCCTACGCCGCCGCCGTGGTGACGCTGGAAGAGGGCTACCAGATGGTGACCAACATCATCGACGCCACCGCCGACCGGTTGCGCGTCGACCTGCCCGTGCGAGTGGCGTTCCGCCGCGTCTCCGACGAGCTGTGCCTGCCGTACTTCGTCCCCGCCTGAGAGAAAGGGCTCATGATGCACAAGGACGATCTGATCCTGATCAGCGTCGACGACCACATCGCCGAGCCGGCCGACATGTTCGAGGCCCACGTCCCGCAGCGGTACAAGGACCGGGCGCCGCGGGTCATCCTGGAGCCCGACGGCGTGCAGCAGTGGTACTACGGCGACCTCCGGGGCCGGAACATGGGCCTGAACGCGGTCGCGGGCAAGCCGCGCGAGATGTACAACATCGACGCCTCCAGCTACGACGAGATGCGCCCCGGCTGCTTCAACGTCGACGACCGGGTGCGGGACATGAACGCCGGCGGCCAGCTGGCGGGCCTGAACTTCCCCAACTGGACGGGCTTCTCCGGGCAGGTGCTCAACCAGGGCCCGGACCGCGACCTCAACCTCATCATGATCAAGGCCTACAACGACTGGCACGTCGACGAGTGGTGCGGCGCCTACCCGGGGCGGTTCATCCCCTGCGGGATCCTGCCGCTGTTCGACGTCGAGGAGGCCGCCAAGGAGATCCGGCGGCTGGCCGGCAAGGGCTGCCACGCGGTGACGTTCTCGGAGAACCCCGAGGCGCTGAACATGCCCAGCATCCACACCGACCACTGGTACCCGCTGTTCAAGGCGGCGTCGGAGAACAACACCGTCCTGTGCACGCACATCGGCTCGTCCTCGCGAGCACCGATGTTCTCCGCCGACGCACCCCCGAGCGTCAACATGACCGGGTCCTCGCTGATGAGCGCCTACACCGTGCTGGAGCTGATGTGGGCGCGGTTCTGGGCGGACTTCCCCGACCTGAGGTTCTCCCTCACCGAAGGCGACATAGGCTGGATCCCCTACTTCCTCTGGCGGGCCGAGCACGTCCAGAACCGCCACTCCGGCTGGACCAAGGCGACCTTCCCCGAGGGCTACAGCGGGCCGTCGGACGTGTTCAACAAGCACGTCTACACCTGCTTCATCAGCGACAAGGTCGGCCCGCACGTGCTCGACTGGCTCAACACCGACATGGTCTGCTGGGAGTCGGACTACCCGCATTCCGACAGCAACTGGCCGTTCGCGCCCGAGGACGTCCTGGAGACCCTCGGCCACCTCGACGACGACCTCATCAACAAGCTCACGCACGAGAACGCCATGCGGGCCTACTCGTTCGACCCGTTCCAGCACATCCCCAGGGAGCAGGCCACGGCCGGGCACCTGCGTGCGCAGGCGACCGACGTCGACGTCGTCACCCACGTGGGACGCGAGGCCAGCCAGCGCGACCTGGACGCCTGGGCCCGGATGACGCAGTTCGCCGCCAACCAGAGCGCCACCGCCGACGCCGACATCTCCGGCCGGGCCGACAAGCTCGGCGAGACGGTCTGAGGGCGATGCTGAGCCTGTGCGTGCCGCCCCGGGCAGGCGAGCTGTGCGCCCCCGTCCGCCTGCGGTTGCCGGGCGACCACTCCACCCAGCAGCTGACCTCCCGTCATCGGGTGACCGGTGTCGAGATCGGCGACGGCGGCGTCATCGTGCACGTGGAGATCACCGACCCGCAGACGTCCCGGCCGATCGACGTGCGCTTCGACGTCGTCCCGCCCGGCCCCCCGCCGACCGCGCGGTCGGTCCTGCTGGGAACGGTGAAACGGGACGGCGAGCCGCTGGAGGTCTACGGCACCTACCTGGGCGTGGTAGCCGACGAGAACTAGGCACTATTTATTGCAGTCCCGGCCCAGGGAGCTCGCCTGGCGGCTCGCACCCTGACCGGGCCTGGGCGAGCGCGACATCGCTTCGCGATCTGGCCGGTGAGGCTCGGTAGCGCGCTCGCGCGGGGCCTGGGCCACTTCGAGGCAGGCCCTGGGGATGCTGCATAGGCCTCGTCGGGCCGTGGTGGTAGAGACTGCGGCATGGAGTTCTTCTGCTACCACCGCGATAGGCCCGGCTCTGTGGCGCTGCGCAACGATCTGGGGGAAGAGCACTGGTCCTACATGGACAGGTACGCGAAGGAGATGATCGCCCGCGGCCCGACCTTCGCCGGTGACACGCCCACCGGCAGCGTGCACATCGTCGACCTGCCGGACCCCGAGGCCGCCCGCGCGTTCGCCTTCGACGAGCCCAACTACCAGGCCGGCGCGTACCGGGACGTGCTGCTGCGCCGCTGGCGCAACACGCTGGGACGCACAATGTGGGATTTCCCTGGTGGCCGGACCGGTGGCAACCGGTATCTGGTGCTCGGCCTCGGCTCAGGGGAACCCGCCGACCTCGTCGTACCATCCGATCGGGACGAGCTGATCGCGTACGGCCCCCTGCTGTCCGACAACGGCGCCACCTGGCTGGGTACAGCGGCACTTGTCCGCGCGCCGGACCCGGACACGGCACGCGCCGTCCTGACCCCGGACCGGTACGCCGACATCGAGGTCCATGACTGGCGGTTCGGCGGACGTCCGTCAGCGGCTCGGCCCGGCGACCTACCACCCGGTCCTTGACCGGCAGCGACCTGCGGGGAAAGGGAAGCACAACGGGCTCGGCAGGTGATCAGGTGGTGGCCTGGTCTACCGCCTCGGCGTATTCGTGCAGGCGCTCGGACGCGTCGGCCAGGTCGGCCGAGGCCACCACGCAGGCGGTGATGTGGTCGTTCAGCGTGCGGTACAGCCAGGGCGGGGCGGCGTCATGCGTTCGCAGCCGGGTCGCGAGCAGGCGCAGCCGTGCGGCGCACTCGGCGAGCGCGTCGGCGTCGGCGCCGAGGATTCGCGCGTGGGCGGTGACGGCGTCGGCGGGCATGGGCTGGCTCCGTGGGTCAGCGGGCGGGCAGGGGGACGGCCGGCGTCCGCAGGCTGCTGCGGGCGGGGGCGACCAGGCACAGCACCGGGCGGGCGCCGTCGAGGCCGAGCGCGTCAAGCCGCCGCGCCAGGGGGTGGCCGGTGGAGGCGACGGTGAGCCGCATGGCCGGAGACGGGTGGGCTCGCCGGCGCCCGCGTTCCCGGATGTGCGAACGCAGCGGGGTGCCGTCCCGCCGGGAGTAGACGACGAGGTCCCGGCTCACGAACGGCAGCCCGCGGCCGAGCGGACCGGCCAGCGTCAGGATCGCGCCGTCGGTGTCGGCGACCGTCACGGACGCGGAACGGTCGTCGCCCGCCACGCGCACCGCGCCCACCGAGGCGGAATGGCCCCAGACCTCGGCCGCGACCGCGTGGGCGACTTCGTTGGTGAGCACCGAGTGCAGGAAGCAGGTGCCCAGGCCGCGGTGTTCGCCGGACGGCAGCAGTTCCCGCCACATCCGGGACGGGCGCGGCCCGTCCGGGTCGGCGACGACGACCCCGAGGTGCGCCTCGCCGTAGTCGCCGAGAGGGGTCCCCCGGTTCTCGAACGCGTGGAGTGCGATGAGCGCGCGGCCGCCCACCCGCACCGCGCGGCCATGCTCACCGAGCAGCTTCGCGGCCGCGGCCGGGGCGGCTGTGAAGTAGGCGGTGAACGCGCGGCCCTCCGGGCTCTGAAGCGGAAGTTGGACGGTGCCGCCGGCGGTGGTGACCGTGGCGGTCCCGGGGTCGCGGTCGTAGAGCCGGTAGAGCTGCGACCGGACGACCGGGCCGTGGAAGGGCTCAAGTTGCTCGTCCAGGCGGGCGCGGACCTCCGGGAGGTCTTCGGTGATGTTGGCCGTGTAGTGCTCGATGCTGTGGCACGCCGGGAACACGTGGGTCGGGTCGGTGTAGTCGACCACGTACCAGTCCGGGTGCAGGTCGAAGCAGGAGCCGGCGCCCTGCCCGTCAAGGCTGGGGATGAGATCGTGCTGGTTGGTGATGCTGGCGACCCAGGTGTGCGGGGAGGCGGGCCGCTTGAAGTCGATCGGCGACCCGACGGCCACCACGTGGGTGA
The DNA here is from genome assembly GCF_039532545.1 of Actinomadura vinacea. Taxonomy (NCBI): domain Bacteria; kingdom Bacillati; phylum Actinomycetota; class Actinomycetes; order Streptosporangiales; family Thermomonosporaceae; genus Actinomadura; species Actinomadura vinacea. The sequence goes on from NZ_BAAARW010000003.1 coordinate 233,811, forward strand.
CGGTGTGGCGGGCGCAGAACCGCGGGTCCTGCGCCAGGTTCATGACGGCGGCGCCGCCGGCGCTGTGGCCGATCAGGGCGACGTCGTCGCCGGACGGAATCCCGTAGTCCTCGATGGCCCTGGCCAGGGCACGGCTGAAGGGGGCGCTGTCCATCAGGGTGCTGCTGAACGCGCCGAGCAGGTCGGCGGGCGAGTCCAGGTCGGGGTTGCCGATCCGCATGCCCGGCACCTGCACGACGTGCCGCCGCGCGCCGTCCGGGCCGGTCACGGTCTGCACCAGGGCCCGGCCGGTGGGGCCGACGACGCAGATGTTGGTGAGGAAGTCCAGCAGCGATCCGTGCTCCGCGAGCCGGGCGGTCTCGCCGGGGGCGGCGGCGGTGCGGCGGGCGGCGCCCTCGCCCACGTCCAGAACCGCGATCGCCCGGTTGCTCATGCCGGTGATGGGGTCGGCGGTGGCGGCGGCCTCGCCGCCGGCGATGAGCCAGGCGGTGTGATCGTTGAGCGGATTGCGGTCCAGAAGCGCGCGCAGCGCCAGGAACTCGCCGAAGATCGGGGCGATCGCGGTGAGGGCGCGGGCCGTGCCGCGGTCCCTGATCAGGGCGCACAGGGCCCGCACCGCGTCCATCTCGCGGTCGGCCGCCACCGCCTCCTGCAGCCGCGCCAGCACCGGGTCGGTGACCAGCTCGGGGTTGTCCAGGCAGACGGCGGCGATGCGCAGCCGCAGCGAGGCCGTCATCACCCGGACGGCCAGGCTCCGCGTCCCGGCCATGCCGCCGAGTCTGGCGCCAAGGGTGCCGACCGGGCCGCCCGAGAGGGCGGTGACCGCGCGCAGCACCGCACGTTGCGCCCGCGCCCCCGCGGCGGGCGCCCGATGCAACGAGCCGTAGACGGCCCCGTCCGTGGCGGCGGCGGTGGTGTGCCGGGACGCCTCGCGCAGCGTGGCGGCGACCTCGGCCAGCTCCCGCGCGGTCTCGCGCAGCACCCGGGCGCCGTCCTCGCCGGTCACCGGGCACCCCGCCAGGTCATGCTGACGAACCGGGGCTGCGGGTCCTCCGGGACGTTGCGGTGCAGCACGTCCGAGACCGTCCGGGTAGTCCCGATGATCCGCATCCCGACCGGAGAGAACGTCTCGGCGTTGCCCACCCGGGGCGCCAGCAGCGGGTTGGTCAGGGCCTGCGAGAACGCGTCGATCGCGATGATCTTGGTGAGCAGCGGCGGGAGGATGGCCTTGGCCGACCCCGGCTCCTCCGCGAACAGGCCCACGTACAGGTCGACGTCGTCCACACTGGCGTAAAGCTCGCGCAGGGCCCCGTGGACGCGGGGATCGCTGGAGATCTGCTCGAAGTGGCGGACGCGCGGGAAGCGGCAGTGCGCGCGGTAGTCGTTGTAGGGGGCCAGGTTCACCTTCCGCGAGCCGGCGACGCTCGCGACGTCCACCTCGCGCAGGACCGGGTCGGTGTTGAACAGCCCGATGCGCCCGGCCCGCTGCTCCGAGGCGTCCTCGAACAGCCGTCCCAGCCCCGCCTCGGGCAGCAGCGCGCTGCCGAACAGCGTGGCCGCCAGCGGCAGCTCCCTACCGCCGACGACCAGTTCGGACGGGACCAGGCTGTGCCAGCGGTAGACCAGGTTGAACTCGATGGACGCCCAGTTCTGCCGGTGCCAGGGCGCGCCGGCCAGCCGGGTGCTCAGCGCCGGATCGAGCAGGAAGCGGAAGTGGTACGGGGTGATGTGGTTGATGTACTCCTCGACGACCAGCTTGATGACGAGGGCGAGCACGATGTTGCGGGCCGTCTGGAACAGCCGCTCGTCGTCCCACTTCGGGTAGGCGTCCGCCAGCACCCGCGCCACCCGGTTGTGCTCGCGCAGGAAGAGCACGGTGAACATGGTGAAGCCGACCTGCGTGTTGCCCCGGTCGCCACCGGTGGCGAAGAGGGTGTCCCGCCGCGGCTCGTCGAGCCGGTCGAACAGGGCCATGCTCAGCGCCACGAACTCCGGTTTGATCTTCCCGTTCTCGCACAGGTGGGGCGGGAACTCCCCGCCGTTGATCACCTGGCTCTTGAGCAGCCCGCCGTCGAAGGCCCGGACGGCCTCGGTCTGCTCCTCGGTGAGCCCGTACACCGGGTTGACGTCGATCTCGTGGTTGGAACTGGTCCGGCGCGGATCCCGCGGGACATGGGTGTCGCCGCGCAGGAACCCGTCGGTGAACCACTGGGCGAAATAGGCGAAGAGCACCGTCGAGCGCGGGCAGGGGACCGTCTCCCCGCCCCGGGTGAACAGGTCGGCGGCCTGCTCCGCCGACGGTCGCCCCTCGTCGCGGCCGGGCACCGGCGGCAGGTGCCGGGCCATGTAGGTGCGGTCGGTCAGGGACGTCCACGAGGTGTAGTCGGACCTGGTGCTCAGCGGCTCCGGCCGTCCCGGCATCTCCCGGATCGCGCTGTCGATCAGCGCGGCGTTGAGACGCAGCCGCAGCCCCCGGTCGGCCTCCGCCAGCCGCCACAGCGGGCGGCCGTGGGTGAGGGCCAGGTAGCGCAGCCTGTTGGCGGCCCCGTCGGTGGCGATGCCGCGCGCCCTGATCCGCTTGTCGCGCATGCTCATGCCTCGCCGTCCCGGTCCGGTGCGCCGAGCCCCAGCCAGAACCGGTCGGGGAAGACGTCCCGGTCCCGCACCACCGCGCCGTCCGGCGGGTCGAGCAGCCGCAGGCCGGGCCGCAGGACCAGGCGGCGCACCGTCTCGGAGATCACCGCCGCGCCGGGATGCACGCCCACGCACGCGTGCGGGCCGTGGCCGAAATGCAGTTGCGGGTGAGGCGGCCGGTCGGCGCGGAACTGATCGGGATCCGGCACGGCCGACTCGTCCCACATGGCCGAGGCCACCGCGGCCAGGACGAGGGTCCCGGCGGGCACGACGGTCTCGCGCGGGGTTCCCGCCGCCAGGACGTGGTCGCGCGCGCAGACCCGGCTGATCACCTTCAGGAACGGGTCGAACCGCAGCGCCTCCCAGATATGGCCGTCGAAAACCGCGGTGTCCGGCGTGGCCAGCACGGCGGCCCGGTGGACCTCCGGGCGCAGCAGCAACTGCCGCACCAGGTGGGTCATCGAGCCGACGGCGTTCTCCAGGAAGCCGAGCAGCAGCCCCGCCACGTTGATCGCGATGCGGTCGTCGTCCCAGGCCAGTTCGCCGGGCAGGACGGTGCGCAGCAGCCGGCCGAAGACGTCCCGGCCCCCGCCGTCGGCGCGGCGTTCGTCCAGGACGCCGCGCAGGTGGTCCATCATCTCCCGGCCGGCCGCCAGCGACGCGGCGTGGATCGCCGGATCGCCGGCGAGGTTGACGGTGACATCGGTCATGATCGCCCTGGACCAGCGCGCCAGCGTCCCCGGATCCGGGCCGGGGAAGCCGAAGTACTCCGCGCACACCGTCGTGCAGACGGGCCGGAACAGCTCGCCGACCGCGTCGATCCGTCCGCCCGCGGCCGCCGCGTCCAACGCCCGGTCGGCCGTGCCGGCGACCAGCGCGCGCACCCGGGGCACGTCCTCGGGGGGCAGCATGACCTGCATGAGCCCCTTCTCACGCCAGTTCAGCGGGGTGCCGTCACGGGTGAGCATGACCGGCCCGCCGATGGCCGGGTCGAGCCGCGAGGCGTAGCCGCGCACCGTGAAGATGTCGCCGTTCCGGAGCACTTCGCTGACGTCCTGAAACCGGGTCACGAGAGTGAAGGCGGGGGTGTGCAGGATCGGCCGGCGGGCCCGCAGCTCGGCGAAGAGCGGACGCCACTCGGTGCGCAGCCATCCGGACAGCAGCGCCAGCCCTTCCAGCGGGTCGCGCTCGGCGGCCGCCTCGTACCGATCCAGATGACCGCCGGCCGTGAGGTGCTGCTGCACATCGCCCACGCGGTGTCTCCATTCCGTTCGGAGAAGGGCATGCGTCATCGCCCGGCGAACCGGTCCGTGACGCGAGGTATCTGGAAGCTAACCGCCCATAACCGAGTCCACAAGCATCCGACCGCAGAAAGTATTGAGATGACTACATCGAGAGACATTTCCCTGGCTGTCGGGTTACTGGCGAGGCGCGCGGCGAATGGCTTCAATCAGGCAGCGTCCGTCGACCCGAAGGAGACGGCATGTCCACGTCCGCGCGCCGATCCGACCCACCCGCGGCCGGCACCGTCACCGTGTCGACCGGCCGCCGCACCGCCTACCTGATCGTGCTGGTGGTGATCCCCCTGGTCGCGCCGGCCGCGGCGGTGGTCGCGGTGTGGGGCTGGGGCATCGGTCCGCGCGACCTGGTGATCGCGGCCCTCATGTACGCGGTCAGCATCTTCGGCATCAGCGTCGGCTACCACCGGCTGCTGACCCACCGCTCGTTCCGGTGCCGCCGCCCGCTGCGGATCGCGCTCGCCGTCGCCGGCGGCCTGGCCCTGCAGGGCCCCGTCTCCCTGTGGGCGGCCGAGCACCGCAGGCATCACAAGTACGCCGACCGGCCCGGCGACCCGCACTCCCCGTGGGCGTACGGCGACAGCGGACGGGCGCTGCTGCGCGGGCTGCTGCACGCCCACATGGTCTGGTTCTACACGGCCCGCCGCCGTTCCGACCGCCGGCACTGGGTCCCCGACCTGCTGGCGGACCCGGACATCCGCTGGCTGGACGCGCTGTACCCGGTCACCGCGGCCGCGTCGTTCCTGCTGCCCGCCGCCGCGGGCGGGCTCTGGGCGGGGTCCTGGGCCGGGGCGTGGTCGGCACTGTTCTGGGGCGGGCTGGTCCGCTACGCGGTCGTGCACCACGTGACCTGGTCGGTCAACTCCATCGCGCACACGTTCGGCGACCGGGAGTTCGACACCCGGGACTCCTCCTCCAACGTGTGGTGGGTTGCGCTGCTGACGTTCGGCGAGGGCTGGCACAACTGGCACCACGCGGAGCCCACCTGTGCCCGCCACGGGGTCCGCAAGGGACAGCTCGACGCCAGCGCACGGCTGATCCGGATGTTCGAACGCGTGGGCTGGGCCCACGACGTCCGCTGGCCCGACCCCCGGCGAATGGCCGCCCGCCGCGGCCCGGCCGCCGACGACATCGAGCCGAGCGGAGCCGGGCCTTAGTGCCTGTCGGCCGCTGGACGGCACGATCGTCCCGCACGCGATGAAGTACCCCGAGGACAGGTGGGCTCAGTTCGTGCCGGCCCAGGCCACCGGCATGTTGTTCAAAGCTCTGCGGTGCCGAGGTCGCGGGCCACCCGGGCCAGAGCGCGGATCGGCTCGGTCTCGGCGTCGCTCCGCCATACCAGGCCCCATCTCAGGCGGGGCGTGTCACGCAGAGGCAGGTAGAGGACCCCTGGGCGGGCGTAGTAGCGGGCGGCGTGCGCGCCCAGGTGGTGGACGGCCTCGCCGGTGCCGACAATGGTGAGGATGTCGTCCATCTCCCGGACGGCCGGGCCACGTTCGATGGGGCGGCCGCTGGGGGTCTCGAAGGGGACGAAGGCGTCTTCCCAGTAGTCGGGCAGAGCCGTCGAGGGGCGCAGGACGCCGAAATCGCCCAGGGCTTCGAGCGAGACGGACCCGCGGCCGGCAAGCTCGTGGCCGGTCGCCGCGAGCAGCACCCTGGGCTCGGTGAAGAGGGCGGGCCCGACGGTGAGGTCGGGTTCTTCCACCGGGAGCCAGGAGACCAGGACGTCCACCTCGCCGTCGCGCAGGGGGCGAACGGGTCGATGAACGGGTTGTGGCGGATGCGCAGCCCCCACTTGGGGTGGCGGGTGCGAAACTCTTCCCAGTACGGGCGCAGGTCGTGGGCGTTGCCCGGAAGCATGCCGACACGCAGCACCTCGGTCTTGCCCTGGGCGGCCAGCCTGGCCCGTTCCATGCTCTCGCGCAGGCCCCGGTGGACGAGCCGCAGGTCGCCGTAGAGCCGCTCGCCGATCGGGGCGAGCCGGACGCTGCGGCTGGTGCGCTCGAACAGCTTGGCGCCGACCTCGCGCTCCTGCTTCCTGATCGCCTGGCTGATGCGCGCGGTGCTCACGTGCAGGCGTTCGGCGGTCCTGGTGAAGTGCAACTCTTCCGCGAGCGTCAAGAAGATCTCGATGTCACGTAATTCCACCGCGTCCCCCGATCGTGAACTCCAGCATTAACCGACGTTGCGGAAGCGGCCGTTGTTCCCGGCGATGTCCGCCCGGCATGCTCGACTTGTCGCGGCAGACCGCGACGAGACGGCGCGGACGCAGGAAGTGTGGCATGTATCGACCGAAACCATTAAGCGGGAGGCAGGGCGGCGCCGGCGGCATGAGCGTCATGGAGTCGGAACTGTGGTTCACCGTCGAGGACCTGGCCGCCTCCGTGCGGTTCTTCACCTCGCACCTGCGCTTCCACGAGGCGCTCACCGGCGACGGGTTCACGTGCCTGGTGCGCGACGACGCGGCCGTCGACATCGTGCTGCGGCAGCGCGCCGCCGAGCTTCCGCCCCGGCCGGCCGCCGGACGCCCCGGCGTCACCGTCTCCTTCACGGTGACCGGCATCATCGCCGAGCATGAGCGGCTGCGCCGCGAGGACGCCCCGATCACCACGCCGCTGCGCGAAGCGCCGTGGGGCGAGTGGCAACTGCGGCTGACCGACCCCAACGGCATCGTCGTGCAACTCGTCGAGTGGGTCCCGCCCGCAGGATTCTGATCCTCCGCCTTGTCCCGCCTTGCCCGCGCACACCCCAGCGAGTACGCCGTACTCAAAAGGCGAACAGTGTACTCATCCGAAAAAGGGTCCTTCCATGTACATCAGCGGTTCGCGTCGCCGGTTGATCCTGATCGTCCTGTGTCTCAGCACGCTGGTACTGGTCATCGACAACATGGTGCTGACGGTGGCCGTCCCGCCGCTGTCCGCCGACCTGGGCGCCGACGACCGTGACATCCAGTGGATCCTGGACTCCTACATCCTCGCGTTCGCCGGGTTGCTGCTGACCTCCGGCAGCCTGTCGGACCGCTTCGGCCGCCGCCGCGTCATGGTCATCGGGCTCGCGCTGTTCGGCGCCGCCTCGCTCGCGGCCGCCTGCGCCGCCGATCCCGTCCAGCTCATCACCGCCCGCGTGGTGATGGGCGTCGGCGGCGCGCTCATCATGCCGAGCACTTTGTCCATCCTGATCACATTGTTCGACGAGCGGGAGCGCCGCAAGGCGCTGACCGCGTGGAGCGCCGTCGCCATGGCCGGCCTGGTCGGCGGCCCCGTCCTGGGCGGCGCCCTGATCGCGTGGTTCTGGTGGGGCGCGGTCTTCGTGATCAACGTGCCCATCGCCGCGCTGGCCATCGTCGCCGCGCTGAGGCTAATGCCCGAGTCGAAGGGGCCGTGGCGCAAGCCGGACCCGCTGGGCATGATCCTGTCGACGTCCGGCATGACCGCCCTGGTCTGGGCGATCATCGAGCTGCCCGCCTACGGACCGACCCACCCGGTCACGGCCGCCGCCGCGGCGCTGGCCGTGATCGCGCTGACCGCCTTCGTGCTCTGGGAGCTGCGCTGCGCGCACCCGATGGTCCCGCTCGGCCTGTTCCGCGACCGCACGTTCAGCGGCGGCAGCCTCTCGCTCACGCTCGTGCAGATCGGCAACGGCGGGCTGCTGCTCGTGCTCACCCAGTACCTGCAGTATGTGCTCGGCCTCACCCCGACCCAGGCCGGGCTGGTCTTCATACCGATGGCGGTCGCCTCGCTGGCCTGCAACGCCCTTGGGGCCAGGCTGGGCGGCCGGATCGGCGCCCGGCCGCAGATCGTCACCGGCCTGGCCGTCATGGCCGCCGGGTTCGGCCTGCTCGCCGCCACCGCCCCCGAGCGTGGCCTGGTGCTCCCGCTCGCGGGCCTGCTCCTGCTCGGCGCGGGCGGCGGCACCGCCATGCCCGCGGCCATCGCCGCCCTGATGGGCCGGGTGCCCGCCGAACACGCCGGTGTCGGCTCGGCGCTGAACGACACCATCCAGCAGATGGGCGCCGCGCTCGGCGTCGCCGCCCTGGGCAGCGTCCTTGCCGCGGGCTACACCGCCGCCATGCCCGTGACCGCCGCCGATACCGCGCGCCGGTCGATCGGGGACGGGCTCGCCACCGCCCGCCTCACCGGGGACGCGACGTTGGCGCAGGCCGCCCGCGAAGCCTTCACCACGGCCATGTCGTCGGCGTTCGCGATCAGCGCCGCCGGGGTGCTGGCCGCGGCCGTCCTGGCCCTGATCGTCCTGCGCGGCGGCAAGGAGGCGGGCGCGCCCCGCCCCGCGGCCCCCGCCGACGCGCCGGAACGCGAGCTCGCGACGGCCACCCACTCCTGACCCTGACCTTTCCCTATCGACAACCCACTGAGGAGAGATGATGACCACGGAACTGAGCTGGACCGCCGAAGGCGACTGGACCGCCCGGGACGACTGGGGGATGCGCGACTCGGCGGGCCGCCGCTTCGATCACGACCGCTGGCAGGCGCGCCTGGACGAGCTGCGCGCGGCGCGCCACGTCCCGGGCGCCGCGCTGGCCGTGCTGATCGACGGGCAGGTGCACGAGCTGGCCAGCGGCGTGCTGCATCGCGGCACCGGCGTGGACGTGACCACGGACTCGCTGTTCCTGTCCGGGTCGATCGCCAAGGTCTACACGGCCACGCTCGTCATGCGGCTGATCGACGAGGGCCGGCTCAGCCTGGACACGCGGGTGGCCGACGTCCTACCGGAGTTCGCCACCCCCGACCCGCAGGCCACCAGGACGATCACCGTCCGGCAGCTCCTGTCCCACACCGGCGGCGTCACCAACGACTTCAACCACGACAGCGGCCGCGGCGACGACTGCCTCGCCAGATACGTCGAAGCCGCCAGAAGCGTGCCCCTCGACTGCCCGCCCGGCACCGCGATCTCCTACGGCGGACTCGGCTACGTCGTGCTCGGCCGGCTCATCGAGGTGCTCACCGGCCGCACCTGGGACCAGGCGCTCAAGGACCTGCTGTTCACCCCGCTCGGCCTGGAGCATTCCATGACGCTGCCGGAGGAGGCGCTGCGCTTCCGGGTGGCGATGAGTCACCTGGGCGAGGACGGCGCCGACCCCGACCCGGCCCCGGCCTGGGACCTGATGCCGCGCTCGGCGGGACCGTACGGCAGGGTCATCGTCTCGGCCGGGGACATGGCGCGCCTGGCCGGCATGCACCTGAACGGCGGCGCCGCGCCCGACGGCACCCAGGTGCTGTCCGCGCAGGCGGTCGCCGCGATGCAGCGTCGCGAGACCGACGTGCCCGACAAGTGGACGGTCTCCGCCGACGGCTGGGGCCTCGGCTGGACCCTGTACGACTGGGACGGCGTCCCCGGCTTCGGCCACGACGGCGCCGCCATCGGCCAGTACGCCTACCTGCGGGTCGTCCCGCACGCCGGCCTGGCTCTCGTCCTGATGACCAACGGCGGCAGCGCCCGCCTGCTCTACGCCGACCTGTTCCGCGAACTCCTCGCCGAACTCGCCGGTGTCACCATGCCCGCCCCCTTCGGCCCGCCCCCGCAGCCCCCCGCCGTCGACATCACCCCGCTCCTGGGCACCTACCGGCGCGAGGGCGTAGTCATCACCGTCAGCCGCGGCCAGGACTCCGGCGCTCGCATGCGGTACGAGTTCGTCGACGGCATGAAGGACATGTCACCGCCCCTGGACATGGACCTCACACCGGTGACCTCGACCGTGTTCGCCGCCTCCGGCGCGGGCCCCTCCTTCAGCGAGGACCACATGCCCGTCGTCTTCTCCACCCTGTCCAACGGGACCCCCTGCGTGTACGTCGGCATGCGCGCCACCCCCAAGATCACCTGACCCTGACGGAGGGTCTGGTCGGCGAATGGCCGCCGCCCTCAGTGCCGCACCCTGCCCCCGGGCCGCGCGACCAGACGCGGGCCGGGGGCGGGGTGTTCGGTACGGCGAGCTCCCAGCCTGGCGCACGTCGTGCGCTGGGCGTCCCCTGCCGGTCCGGGAGCGGTCGCGCACCTCAGACGCCGGTCAGCCGATCTGCTCGGCCAGCGCGACGATGATGCCGGCGGGGCCACGCAGGTAGGCGAGCCGGTGGATGTCCTCGTACCGCACCACCTCGCCGACGAGTTCGGCGCCGTGCGGCTTGAGGCGGTCGATGACGTCCTCGATGTCGTGGACGGCGAACATGATGCGGTGCATGCCCAGCGCGTTCACCGGGGCGGGCTGGTCGCCACCTGGGCTCGCCGGCGTGTGGTATTTGGTCAGCTCGATCCGTCCGGAGCCGTCCGGGGCGCGCATCATCGCGATGTCCGTTCGAACTCCGTCGAGCCTGATGAGGCGGTCCACCAGGCTGCCCTCCAGCGTCGCCTCACCCTCCAGCTCCATCCCGAGCTCGGTGAAGAACGCCTTGGCTGCGGCGAGGTCGTCGACGACGATGGCGATGTTGTCCATCCGCTGGAGCGTGCCGCGCTGCTCGGTGTGGGTCATGATGATCTCCTGTCGGGGTCCGTCGGGGTGTGGTCAGGCGCGCTGGCGTTCCTGCTGCCGCTGCATCAGCTCCTCGATGGCGGTGGGCAGGGTGGTCTCGAAGTCGATCAGCTTGGCCCACGTCGGCTTCACCACGATCCGGACCATGCCGTCGTAGAGCGACTTCACGCCGTCCTCCCACTCGGCGCGCTGTTCCGGCGTCATCTCGTACGTGCCGTTCCACTGGAAGTACTCGTCCGGGATGCCGTTGACGACGTCCAGCTCCGCCCGGCCGCGGATGAGCAGGACCTTCGGCGGGTGCGACTCGGTGTCGATCGTCAGCGCGACCGCGGGGTTGCGGCGCAGCGCCGGGAGCTTCCGCGCGTTCGTGGCGGTGCACATGACGATCTGCGAGCCGTTCCAGACGATTCCGATCGGGATCGACCGCGGCGTGCCGTCCAGCGCGACGAAGGCCAGCCGGGCCAGGTCGCGGGCCAGCAGTTCCTGGCTGAGCGGGCGGTTCAGCATCTCGTCGATGGCGTTCTGGTCCACGATTCGAGCTCCTCAGTTGTAGAAGCGGCGGGCGCTGGAGCCCACGCGGGAGATGTCGGTGCCGTAGATGTGCAGGCTGATGGCGGTCTCGTCGCCGACGTTGCGGATGCGGTGGATGTCGCCGGGCGGCGCGAAGCCGCTGACCTCGCCGGGCGGATTGTCCCGCACGCCGATCGGGTTGAGCGCGTCGTCGAACAGCTCCTCGTGCTCGACACCGGACAGCACGCCGACGACGCACCAGGTGATGTGGTCGTGGATCCGGGTGGTCTGACCGGGGCGCCAGACCAGGCCGAGGATGGAGAACGCGCCGTCGGGTTCGGCGTGCAGGAGGTGGCCGGCGACCCGGTCGGGCCGGCCGAGACGCTGGTCGGGGGTCAGGATCTCGGGGCCGGGCAGGTGCGCGCGGAGCTGGTCGGCGACCAGGTCCGCGGTGTCCGTCCAGCCGGTCCGCACGTCGACGGCGTGGCGCACGGCCGCGACGAGATCGATGAGCGTCACCAGTGAGCGGGTCATGGCCGCGTCCTCCTTCGCACAGCGGGCTCGTCCTGATCAGCGTCTCGTGCGCCGACTCATTCCGTCTAATGCCAATGCTTGGGCGAACACATGCGTATCCTCGATGCATGCTGGACATCCTGCGGTTACGGGTTCTCGCGGCGGTCGCCTCGCAGGGCTCGGTCACCAAGGCGGCCAAGCACCTGAACTACTCCCAGCCCGCCGTCAGCCACCATCTGGCCAGGTTGGAGGCTGCGACCGGGGCCAGGCTGGTCCAGCGGGTCGGCCGGGGCATCCGGCTCACCCCGGAGGGCGAGCACCTGGCCCGCCGCGCCACCGAGATCGTCGGCCGGGTGGACGCCGCCGCCGCCGAACTGTCCGCGATGGTGGGCCTGCGCACCGGCCGCGTCCGGGTCGCCGGCTTCCAGTCGGCGCTCGCCGGGCTGGTGCCGCACGCCGCGAGCACGCTGCGCCGCGAGCACCCCGGCGTCGAACTGCACCTGGTCGAGGCGCACCCGCGGGTGTCGCTCGACCTGCTGCGAACCGGGCAGGTCGATGCCGCGGTCGTCTTCTTCTACGACGACACGATCCCGGACGACATCCGCGCCACGCACCTGTTCGACGACCCGATGTACCTGCTCAGCCTTGAACCCGACCAGACGCTGCCCGGCAACCGCGACTCCGCGTGGATCGCGGGCTGCGAGAACTGCCGCCGAGAGTTCCTCGACGCCTGCGGCAAGGCGGGTTTCGTCCCGTCCATCGCGTACACCGGCGACGACACCATCGTGCAGCAGGCGCTGGTCGCGGCGGGCATGGCCGTGACCACGATGCCGGGGCTGGCGCTGCGCACCCACCGCGCGCCGGGGATCGAGGCCAGCGTGGTGCAGGAGTTCCGGCGGCACGTCTACCTGGCCGCCTACGGCGACCCGCCGGATCCGCCGGCGACCACGGCCTTCGTCACCGCCCTGCAGCACGCCGTCCAGGAAACCCGACCGGGTGAGCCGGCCCCATAGACAACCGCTCGATCACTGCCCGACCGAGATCCACGGCCTGCACCGTCAGGGGTCTTCGTCCACCCGGACCGTGCCGGCGGCTCCGTCGATCGTTATCAGCTGCCCGGTCTTGATGTCGTGCGTGGCGTTGCGGACGCAGATCACGGCCGGGATGCCGTACTCCCTGGCGACGGTCGGACCGTGCGCCACGGGCGAGCCGGTTTCGGTCACCAGGCCGGTCGTGGTCAGGAACAACGGCGTCCAGCCGGGGTCGGTGGTGGGGGCCACGAGGATCTCGCCCGGCTCGATGCGCGCGTTGGACGGGTCGCGGATCACCCGTGCCCGCCCGGTCGCCCGGCCCGCCGCCGCGGCCATCCCGATCAGCACCCCTTTCTCGGCGGGGCCCGGCGGGGCGAGCGCCTCCACGTCGGTCCCGTCGGACAGCAGCGCGCCCGGGACGGCGGGCCGCCGCAGCTCTCTTGAATGGTCGGCGCGCCGCGTCGCGACCAAGGCCCGATGGTCGGCTCCGTCCTGGACGGCCGTGCGTGCCTCGTCGAGATTCATGAACATGATGTCGTCCGCGTGTTCCAGCAGGCCGCGCGAGACGAGTTCGGCGCCGATCAGGAGGAGCTGGCGGCGCGCCGCCTGGAGCGCGGGCAGCCAGGCGAACTTCCCGATCTCCCGGAGGCCGGTGAGCCGGCGCGACCGGCGCATGAGGAACACCGCGAGCCGGCCGCGGACCGGCCGGCAGCGCCGGGCCCGCCGGGACAGCGTCTCGATCATCGCCTCCGCCCTCCGCGCGGCCTGCTCGAACCGCCGGTCGGGCGCCTGGCCGGGGTCCTCGACCCGGAGGTAGTTGGCGATCGTGGCGAGCAGCGGCGCCGGGTCCTCCGCCCAACGGGGCACGCCGACGTCGATCTCGGCCGCCGCGCGCATGCCGTACCGGTCCAGGAACCCGTCCAGTCCGATGTCGGGGAGTTCCCCGGCGCGGTACTCGGCGGCGAGTTCCTCCGGCGGGGTGCCGAGGAACCGGGCGCGGTGCGGGCGCGCCCGCACGGCCAGGTCCCAGAGCGCGAGATCCATCTCGGTGGTCACGTTGTAGGGCATCCCGCCGAGGACGATGTCCAGCTCCTCGTCCGTGGCGATGCCCTTGAGCAGCCCGGACGGCGCCACGCCGAGGAGGATCCCGGCCACCACCGGCCCCATGAGCCGCGTCATGCCGGAACCCATGACCGCCTTCTGCGCGTCCTCGGCGACCCACCTCAGCCGCGCCGCGGCCGTGGCCGGCTCCGGCGGCGGCGCCGTCCGGCGCCTGATCTCCGCCACGGTGCGGAAGGCCTCCTCGCGGGCCGCGTCCGGGCGGGCCAGGCTCGACGCGAACCCGGCGACCGTCCTCGGCGCGAGCAGCGCGGTCGCCCTGAGCGCGTTGCCCGGCCGGAGCGGCAGGCCGGGCCGCGGGGCGAACCGCGGATCGGCCATCATCCGCTCCACCGGGCCCTGCACTCGCGGCCCGTAGATCGTCAGGCCCGTCCGCAGCCGCTTCCGCATGGTCTTGTTGCGGACGAAGTCGGTCAGGTCGAAGTAGAGCCGCCCGCCGATGGGGACGAGCCGGGGCATCGGGTCACGGGGATCGACGTTGACACCGTGCTCGCGGAGCCACATCGCCGATCCGGCCTTGATCATCGCCACTCCCATCGGCGTGCACGGCCTGAACATCCCCTGGAGGTGGCCGAACTCCAGGTACAGCCGGGTTTCGCCGGTGTCCGGCGGCAGCGGGAACAGGGTGGTGATCGGCCGGGACTGGAGCAGCCACAGCGTGCCGTCCGAATCGATCGCCCACTCGATGTCCTGCGGCGAGCCGAAACGCGTCCGCAGCCGCTCGCCGGCGTCCCGGAGCCGTTGGAGCCGCTGTGCGTCGAGGCATCCGCCGTCCGGTCCCCGGATGGACGGCGAGTGCCGGTCCAGGACGTAGTGGTCGGGGACGACGGTGCCTTCGACGACCGCGGTGCCCAGGCCGGGGGCGGCGTCGACGACCATCTCGGAGCGGGACCCGGTGACAGGGTTCGCGGTGAACAGCACGCCGGCCACGTCGGCGTCGATCATTCGCTGGACCACCACGGCCATGGCGGCGTCGCCGATGCCGGCGGCGGCGCGGTAGGCGACGGCCCGGTCGGTGTCCAGGGAGTCCCAGCATCGCCGGACGGCTTCGATGAGCCGGTCGGCGCCTTCGATGTCGAGGTAGGTGTCATGCTGGCCCGCGAAGGCGGCGTCCGGCAGGTCCTCGGCGGTCGCGCTGGAACGGACCGCGACCCGGCCGGCGCCGAGCCGCGCGTAGGCGTCGATCAGCTCTTTCTCGGGCAGATCCCGCGCCCTGTAGGACTCCGCGGTCAGGCAGAACCCGTCCGGGACCCGCTCGCCCGCCTTGATCATCTCGCCCAGCCCGGCGGCCTTGCCGCCGACCAGTCCGATCATGGAGGAGTCGGTCTCGGACAGCCGGATCGGTCTCATCGCCCATCCTCCTCACGGCCCTCGCGCAGATCGCCAGGCCATGGAGCACGAACCCGTTCCGGAGCGCCCCCGCACCTCGAAACGCCGCAGGCCGCCCCCCGGGTGCCGTCTCGTCCTCACACCGGTTTCCGTCGGTACACCAGGGCTGTGGTCGCCGGAGGTCACGGAACCCGGCTGATGCTTACGGATTGTAATAAAGGGAAACGTCGCCTGGGATCACGCCGCCCTCGCCTTGGTGCAGCAGGTCCGAGTCTTGGCACGTGAACCACCACCGGAGCAGTTGACGCGATCGGGCCCGGCAGGCTGATTCGATTGGGGAAGCAGAGCGCGGGCGGTCATGTCAACCGCCCGCGCTGTTCGACCGGACCCGTGGACGGGCCCGGCGGTTCAGCTTTCCGGCACCTTCGCCACGGCGATGATGTTCTGCCCGAAGGGCAGGTGGAGGTGGTCGAGGAGTCGACTCACCGGCACCACCGTCCGGTCGTAGATCCGGACCATCCGGGGATCGCCCGCGTCCTCCATCCGGCGGACCACGAACCAGTTGAAGATCGCGCCCAGGCTGTTGATCGGGCGGCAGACCTCGACCTCCAGACGGGCGGCCTTAAGGCTCTCGGTCAGGCCCTTCCGCGTGTAGCGCCGCACCCGCTCGGCTTTCTCCTCGTCGAACTTGCTGTAGAGCGCCGGGTGACCGGCCTCCCAGATGACGAGGCGTCCGCCGGGCCGGATGGCCTCGACGAGGGAGCGGAGAGCACGGTCCTCGTCCTCGATGTATCCGAGGAGGTTGACGGCGAGCACCGTGTCGGCCTCGGTGTTCACCTTCCCGGGCAGTTCCAGGGGGAGAACCTCCACTCCCGGAAAACGCCGCTTCAGGCGGGCGAACCAGGCCGAGTCCCGTTCGGTCAGGACCAGTTTGTTGATCTCCGCACGCGGGGACGCACGGAGCATTTCAATCAGCTCACCGGTCTTCGAGCCGACGTCCAGAACGATCCCGGTGAGGTAGGGGGCAAGCCTTGCGACCTGAAGCCCCCGGTATCGCCGGGCGTCCCCAGTGGACTTCCAGTTCGGGATCTCCTCGATCGCGGATTCACCGTCGCAGTCGCCGCTGGTGGGCCAGACGGTCTCCCGGCTCTGAAGGTACATGGCGGAAAACCCGCGTATGCGGGCCCACGTTGTTTTCTTGGCCATTGCTCTTTTTTGTCCTTCCGGGCTTTCTTTGATTGCGGTGACCGGCATTGACGCCGGCCGACCGCACGACACCATCTACAGTCCGAGCCCGGGACCAGGTGCCAACCGGAGGCGAAGAGAGCAACGGCTGCGAACCGACTGGTTCAGGCCTCCTGGAGTCGCTCTTGGAGTTGCTCCACGGGAGCGCTGCGCTTTGTGTTGAACACCCAGCCGTCCAGCAGCACAAAGCGGACGATGGTGGCCAGGCCGTAGGAGCCGAGCATCGCCACGACCTCGACGGCCTGGAACGCACCCGGCGCGAGCGCGTGGACGAGGCCGAGGCCGCCGCTGCTCAGCGCGAGGCCGATCAGGAACACGACACCGCCCTCCAGTTGATGCCGCAGCACCCCGTCCGACCCGACCACGTTGAACGTGAACCGGCGGTTCGCCGCCGTGTTCGCCACCGTGGTGGTCGCCAGCGAGAGGGCATTGGCGGCCAGCGGCGGCATCGCGATCCTGAAGATGAGATACAGCGCGAGCCAGGCGAGAGTGCAAAGCGCGCCGATCACCGCGAACGCAGACAAACGACTCTTCAAAGGTCGGGAGTGGAGGGTAGACACGGGGATGACTGTCCCGACCTTGGGGATCACTGCAAGGCGGAACCGGCTCGAGAATGATCACGTTCGTGCAGGGGATCGGCGCGGTGACCGAAGAGGCCGCCGTGCCGATCGGCTGAGGGCAGGCTGTGGCGTAGGTGAAGCGGCGGCCGACCGATCAGGAGCAGGTCGGTTGGATTTCCGCGATCACTGCCCGTCCGGAACGCCCGCCGCAGCCGATCCCGTAGACGGGCAGGGTCCCGTTCGGACCTCCGCGATGGGTCACACAGCTCGCCTCCGGGGCCGCCCGGCGCCCCTGACCGACCTGCGGGCCGTCCAGGCCCGGCGGATGTACGGCGAACGCGCCTACTCCGTCAGGCAGATCGGCGGCACCTTCGGCGTCAGCCGCGCCCGCTACCTGTAGGACGGTGCCGTCCCGGCGCAAGCACCGCAGACCCCGGCGCCGGTCAGGCCTTCGCCGCGGGCTCCAGGTCGTCGTGGGTGCGGACCACTGATCCTCCTCGGGTCGGCTGCCAGCGGAATCTAGGGCAAAAGCTATTCACGAATAGTATGGTATGCATCTAATCTTCAGATGGCCGAAGGGCTCGGGGCGCTTTCCAGGTGCCGGACGACGAGTTCGGCGGTCTCCTGGAGGTCGACGAGAGGACGCCGGACGCATCGGCCCGGCGCGGCGACATCCTGATGTTGGCGCGTGGTACTTGGTTTGATCTGCTGTCGCAGATCAAGCTAGGAGCGTATGACCTCTAGTCGGAAGCTCTGTGAAGTCAAGTCACGCGGCACATCAGCGATCGCCAGGAGGACGAAGTGTCCGACCTCGATCTTGCTCAGGCCGTCTTCCGCAAGAGCAGTCACAGCGAAGGCGGTAGCGGCTGCGTCGAAGCCGGCATCGTCGGAGCCCAACGTCTCGTCCGCGACTCCAAGGATCCGGATGGCGGATGTCTGGTGTGGGACAGTGCGGCCTGGGGCGCCCTGCTGTCGAAGATCAAGCAGGGGACGTTCGACCTCTAAGAATGGGAGGCTCACGCCACCACCGCGCCTGTGACGGGTTGTTGATCCAGGGAACCCCGACGACTGCCCGGCCATGCGGGTGGACGCCGAGACGGGTGACTTCTACTTCCAGGGTGAGTCGGTCACCGACCCCGATACCCTGGCGTGGATCAGCTCCGACAGCCGACTGAAGGACACGGAGTCGGTCGTACGGCTTCCCGCCGCAATGGCGCAGATCATCATGGAGGCGGAGCGAATGGCAGGTACGGTTTGATGTATACAACGGAGCTAACAGAAGCCTGCATCGAGGATGCGAGCAACATCTTGGTCGCGCCTTCGACGTTGCGAGATAATGAATTGATCAGGTACTTTTTCGGGTCCGTGATCACGCCAGAGGACCTTGCTTCTGGTTCGGCCGACCTCGCACAGAAGACCGTCTACCTGTGTGGCGATATATCCGGGATCAGCGTCCGCCAACTGTACGCGGCGGCCCGGGTATTCGTAATCCGGGAGCTGTCACACGGGTACCACGAGGACGTCGACAAACATTGGACCCTCGTCGACCTCGGCCGAGTTCCCATCCGTGTACACGGCGCCGGAGTGTACTACCGCCGCTTTTTCGACCTCGGCGGCGATCACTTCGGACGGATCAGTGCGGAGCACGCGTTCCAGTCGCTGACGGAGTCCACCAAGCCTGGAACGGCACATCGCACCGGAATCTATCTGACGCCCGTCACACAAAACGGTGACGAACTACATTTCCGCCTGCTCCGGTGCTCCACGAATCTCTCTGGGCCGACCGAGAGCTTTCGTCCGACCGACACGAGCATCGTCGAAGCCCTGAACCGCGAGGCCGCCGCCGTCTTCCGGAACCAGGCACCGCTGAATCACGTCCTCGCTCAGATCTACCACAACACCCTTGCCACGGCCGAGCGCAAGCAGTCCAAGGCCAAGATCTCGTCCCATGCCGACAAGACCAAGGACATGCCCCTCAACGGCATCATGGCCTTTTGTACTTTCTATGACCGGCTCGACAAACTGCAACCCTTGGCCGAGGACGCCTTCGACTATGGTGTGAAGGGTGTCAGCGGGCTGACCAAGCTGCACTTTCGCCTCAAGGAGGCGACCGAAGAACGCGACGGGGTCGCGCTCCCCGCGCAGTTCACCCTGACTCTCTACCCCGGCTCCGTGTTCTTCATGCCGCTGGCCACCAACCGCCTGTATACGCACGAAATCCGGCCCTCAATGTTGGACGCCGAGGTGCTCCCGACCCGCCTGGGATACGTGGTGCGCTGTTCGAGCGCCGAAGCCGTTCACAAGAACGGCCAGACGTTCCTCAAAGTGGACGGAGATTTGGTGGAGCTGGAGCCACCCACACCGGCGGGCGTGAACGAGTTGCGCAGGCTGTACGTCGAGGAGAACAAGACTTCGTCCTTCATTGATTACGGCGACAAGTTTCTCTTCAGTATGAACACGGGAGACTACGTTGCCCCCCGAGTCTGAGATCATCTCGTGCGCTTTGTCGACCGAGGAGAATCTCTTTGCGGAGCTGTCCGCGTCGGCTCGTTTGGAAGATGTAGGAAAAGGTCGGCGTGGCGCCGCGCTTACCAAGGTCGACGAGGCGGGTGATGTGCCCCTCGTGCGTACTACCACTCGATACAGCAGCCCGACGCAGCGTTTCCGGGGGGTGCACGAACGGCTGGCGCAACAGATTCAAGAACGTGCGGCGATTTCAGTCGGCTTCAACAACGCTCTCATCGAGAGCTACACGAACGCCTACAAGACCATGGGGAGCCATTCCGACCAAGCCCTCGATCTGGCCGACGGATCGTTCATCGCCGTTTTCTCCTGCTATCGGCATCCCGAGGCGGGTCCGCCAAGGAAGCTGATCTTCGAATCAAAGGGGTCCGGTGGTGGGAAGTTCGAGATCCCCCTCGCCCACAACAGTATCGTCGCGTTTTCTGTCGACTCGAATCGGCGGCTCAAGCACAAGATCGTACTTGACGCGCCCGTCCAGGCGGCGGACAACCAATGGTTGGGTGTAACCTTTCGAACGTCAAAGACCCTCGTTCGGTTTCGCGACGGACATGTATACCTCCCGCAGGGTGCGCGCCTCATGTCGGCCGACGATGAGCAGCGGCGCGAGTTTTACCAACTACGGCGTCGTGAGAACAATGAAACGGACTTCATCTACCCCCTGCTGACGTACACCATCAGTGAGAGCGATCTGATGCCGCCCGTTTGACCCTGCGTGTTGTCCGTGGTCGGTATAAGGCTCCTTCTGGAGATGGCGGCGGTTTGTCGGGTATCTGCTCTACGGTTTGGCGGCATGAGTGATCAACGCCCGCCGGCGCGGGACGAGGATGTTCTGGTGCTTCCGGCGGAGCTGCAGCGGCAGTTGCATCCGCGGCGCGGCGGCCACCCCGGCCCAGCGATCAAGATCGACAAGGTCGCCGTGGCGCAGCTGCGGGAGCAGCGCGAGAAGAGGTGGCCGGACCCCGGTTCGCTGATCGCCAGGATCGTGCCCGGTCCGGAGTGGGTGGACGGCGCGCGGCGGTACGTCGACGGCCAGCCCGACCCGGCGGGTGCGGCGGCGATCGCCTTGATCCCGTGGAAGATCGACCGGACGCGTCCCGGCGCCGGGGACCCGTGGGAGTGGGCCTGGGAGGGCGACGCCCTAACGGGGAGGTGGGTGAAGAAATGGGCGAAGGGGCGCGGCATCACCGATGAGCGCGCTTTCCCGCCCTGGGACAGCAAGGAGGACGACTGGGTCAGTTTCGAGGGCAGCTACGCCAGGGGAGGCGCCCCGGACTCGCTGCAGAACCTGCAGTGCAGGCTCGTGGACGTCTGGAGTGCCGAGCATGGCTTGGCGTTCGCGGCGTGCGCGCTGGTCGAGCTGAGCACGGTCGCGACGAAGTGGGCCGGCGCCGAGAAGATACGGTTTCAGGGCGGCGAGAAGCTCTGGCTGGGCCAGGAGGCCGCGAGGCGCATGCGCACCTTTCTGGCGGCGGCCGACGATCGCGACTACCGGGAGGCGGTCGAAAGGCTGGCGGAGCACCGCCGGACCCTTAAGCAGAAGCTCGTCGTGTCGTATCTGGTGCCGGAGCGGCAGGACTGGCTGGACGAGTGCCAGGACTGGTCGGGCTCCAGCCGGTACGGGCTGGAGTGGCTGCAAGTCGTGATCGGCAAGCCGGATCAATCTGCGGTGAAGCACGATCTGGCCTGGGAAGACCACCCCATGGGCCTGCTCGTCACGCTGGCCGACACCGCCGGAGTGGACGCCCTCCCGCTGTTCGTCCAGGGCTTGGACGGCGACATCGACGACTTCGAGCGCAAACGGCTGCTCAAGGTGATCGGCCTGATGCCCTTCGACGAGGCGTTCCAGGTGCTGGTCGACCGCGTCGCCGATCAGCACGTCGGGCCCGTACTGACCGAGGCGATGACCAGGTTCCCTGCGCGAGCGCTGCGGCTGCTGGCCGCGTCCGGCGCCACTGAGCTGCTCGCGGGCCACCTGCGGGCGCACCCGGACCTGGTTGCCGCGATGCTGCCCGATCTGCCGGCCGGATCCCGTGCGGCCATCGAGGCGGCCGCCGCGTCCGACCCGCGGGTACCGGAAGCGGATGACCTGCCCGAGCTGCTGGTCCAGCCGCCGTGGACCCGCGCGCGGGAGACGAGGAAGCCGGTCGTCATCGCGGGTCTGACCCCGCCCGACGAGCAGAGGATGACCTGGGCGCCGGGCGAGCGGGAGATGTGGTCCGTCCCCTCCTTCCTCCGGTACCCGCCAGAGTTCGACCAGGCCGGTACCGACTGGGAGGCGGTGGCCAAGGAATTCCGATCCGACGAATTGCCCAGCCACAAGGAAGCCGAACTGCTGCAGCTGGGGCCCGAAGAGGTGGTCCGGCCCTTGCTCGCCGGCTGGGAGGCCAGACTTTACTGGGGGTCCCCCGATGTGCCCTGGATGAAGTGCGTGGTGGCCCGGTTCGGTGAGGACGTCCTGCCGGCCGTGTTGCGCGTCGCCAAGCAGAACCCCGCCGAACACGGAGGGCTTCTCCTCCCCTACCTGAACGCCGAGATCGCGGCGCTGACGGCCGACTGGCTGGCCCGGAAGAAGACGGCACGGCAGACGGCGATCAACTGGTTCGACAGGCACGGCGTCGACGCCGCCTGGATGCTCTTCCCCGCCGCACTCGGCAAGGCCGGACGGGACCGGAGGCAGGCCGAGGGGGCGCTCCGGCTGCTGGCCCGCGGCACGGGTGCCGAGAAGATCGTGGCGGCCGCGCGTGACCTGGGCGCCGAGGCGGCGGACGCGATCGAGGCGCTGGTAGCCGACCCGCTGGAGTTCCTGCCGGATCGGATGCCGGCCGTGGGGGAGTGGGCCAATCCCGGCGCGCTCCCGCAGATCCTGCTGCGGGGCCGCGAGCGGGCGCTGCCGGTCGCGGCAGTTGGTCACGTCATGACGATGCTGGCGATGTCGAAGCCCGGCGAGGTGTACGCGGGTGTCGACGTGGTCCGCGAGCGGTGCGACAGCCGCTCCCTGACCGAGTTCTCCTGGGCGCTGTTCGAGCGCTGGGAGTCGCACGGTGCCCCGTCCAAGGACGGCTGGGCGCGGGACCAGCTCGCCTGGCTCGGCGACGACGAGACGGTGCGCAGGCTGGCCGCGATGATCGTTGAGTTGCCCGGGGAGGGCGGCCACCAGAAGGCGGTGAAAGGGCTCGACGTACTCGCCGGGATCGGCAGCGACCTGGCGCTCATGCACCTGCACGGCATCTCCCGGCGGGCGAAGTTCAAGGGGCTCAAGGCCGGGGCCCAGGACAAGATGGCGGAGATCGCGGCGAGTCGCGGGCTGACGACCGAGCAGCTGGCCGACCGCACGGTGCCGGATTTCGGGCTGGACGACGACGGGAGCATGACGCTCGACTACGGGCCGCGCCGCTTCACCGTGGGCTTCGACGAGGCGCTCGCCCCGTTCGTCCTGGACCAGGACGGGCGGCGGCGCAAGACGCTGCCCCGCCCGGGGACCGACGACGACCCTGACCTGGCCCCGGCCGCCTACCAGCGCTTCTCCTCGATGAAGAAGGTGGCGCGCACCACTTCCGCCGACCAGCTCCGCCGGCTGGAGAAGGCCATGGTCACGCGACGGCGGTGGACCGCGGCGGAGTTCCGGGAGCTGTTCGTCGAGCATCCCCTGGTCTGGCACATCGCGCGCCGCCTGGTCTGGCTGGCCGAGGAGGACGGCGCGACCACGGCGTTCCGGGTCGCCGAGGACCGCACCTTCGCCGACGTGCACGACGAGGCGTTCACGCTGCCCGGCACGGCGACCATCGGCATCGCGCACCCGCTCGATCTGGGCGACGGTCTGGCCGCCTGGCGGGAGGCGATGGAGGACTACGAGATCCTGCAACCGTTCCCCCAAATCGAGAGGGGGACGTACACATTGACCGAGGACGAGCGTCGCGGCGACCACCTCGCCCGTTTCGTGGGCCGCACGGTGCGCACGGTGCGGGTCCTTGCCCTGCGCCACCGCGGCTGGGAACGCGCCGGCTATTCCGGGATCTCCCGCACGTCGCCCGCCGGTCGGCGCGTCCTGCTCGACTTGGATCCGGGGCTGCCCTTCGGCAGCCCGGACGATGAGCCGGAGCAGCGGATCGAGACCGTCCGGCTGACCGATGGGGCCCATTTCGGCGAGCTGGACCCGATCACCGTCTCGGAGATCATCGCCGACCTCGCCTCGCTGGCCGACGCGACCGGCACGCCTTCCGGAAATTGACTTCGTCCCTTCGCCGTCACCACGCCCGGCGGGCCGCAGGCGCAGCCGGCATCGCGCGTGCGGAACGCCGAAAGGGTGGAATAGGCCCAAGCCTGGCGGCCGTTGTTGGACTTGAACCGCGGGTGGCGGGCGCGTTTCGTGAACGCGGTGTGCTGATGTCGCAGCGCCTGCCCGGAGGGAAGCCGGGCGGGACGTGGCCCGGCGGAGCGCTGGGGCAGCTCTCCTGGACAGGTCATCGAAGAGGCGCAGGCCCGTGGCCCCAGCGGGTGCGGGTGGATGAGGAGCGCCGCCTGGTAGCGCCCGGTCCGCTGAGCGGGACGTCGTGCTTTGTCCTCTGGTGGGGCTGACGAAGACTTACCGCCCAATGCAGTTCAGGGGGATGTCACAGTCCATTCCGTACAACGTACGGTATGCCATCAGGAGGTCTGTGGATGCACGCGACCGGGCAAGCCGTGCCCCCGTCCCGGGGCATGGCCGCGGGCTTGGGGCGCCGGCTGGGCGGCCTGCCACCCCTAATACCGTTTCTCGCGCGGCGAGTCCTCCGCGGGATTTTCGTTCTGTTCATTCTGTCGATCGTCGCGTTCGGGCTCGTCCGGATGCTTCCGGGAACGCCCGCCGACATTCTGGCCGGCCCGTATTCCGATGCGGCGACCCGGGCGAGGATCGTTGAAGACCTCGGCCTCGACCTGCCGCTGACCGAGCAATACCTGGTGTGGCTCGGCAACATGTTCCAAGGGGACTTCGGCTTCTCGGTCTTCAACGGCCTGCCGGTGCTCGAGCTCATCATGCAAAGGCTTCCGAACACCCTGGAACTCGCGCTGGCCGCGACGATCGTGTCGATCCTGTGGGGTGTGCCCGCCGGTGCCGGCGCCGCGCTCGGCCAGGGCCGTGCTTTCGACCGCATCGCCCGCGGGGGTGCTTTCCTGGGGCTCGCGACGCCGGTGTTCGTCTTCGGCATCGGCCTGATCCTCCTGGTCTCGACGATCCTCCCGAGCTGGCCGAGCGTCGGGTTCGTTCCGCTCACCGATGACGTGTGGAGGAACCTCCAGGGCCTGCTCCTCCCGGCCCTCGCCCTGGGACTTCCGCTGGGCGCGACCCTGTGCCGGTTCATGCGCACCTCGATGATCGAGGTGTACGAGCAGGACTATCTGCGCACCGCGCTCGCGACGGGAGCGAGCCGCCTGCAGGCGACGCTCCGGCACGGGCTCCGGAACGCGTCCGGTCCGGTGGTGACGGTGGCCGGGCTGCAGATGGCCGGGCTGGTCGGCAACGCCATTCTGATCGAGAACGTCTTCGCGATTCCCGGCATCGGCCAGCTCACCGTGACCTCGCTGCTGCAGAAGGACTATTCGGTGACGCAGGCCTGCATTCTGCTGCTCGGGCTGGTGTACGTCGTGATGAACCTCGTCGTGGACGTCGTCCATTCCCTGATCGATCCGAGGGTGGGTGAATCGCGATGAGCGAGCCGCCGGTCATGTCTCCTGAGAAAGCGAAGCGACCCCCCGAGGCCAAGGAGAAGAAGACAGCCGTTCGCGGCCGCCGGTCGAGGGGCAGGATCAACACCGGGGTCGTGTGCGGTATCGGCATTCTCGTGCTGATGTTCGCGATGGCGTATGTGGTCCCGCTGCTCCGTCCTTTCACTCCCACCGAGGTCGCGGGCGCGCCCTTTGTGAGTCCCAACGGAGCCAATTGGCTCGGTACCGACGATCTGGGCCGGGACTATTTCGTCCGGCTGTGCACCGCGGGCCGGACCTCCCTGTCGATCGCCCTGGCGAGTTCGGTGCTCGCGCTGGTCGCCGGTTCGCTCGTCGGGTTCGCCGCGGGCATCGGGAACCGCCGGCTGGACTCGCTGCTGATGGGCGGCGTGGACCTGCTGCTGTCCTTCCCGTCGCTGCTGCTCGGGTTGGCGGCGGTGACCGTCTTCTCGCCCTCCAACACCACGCTGATCGTCGTGCTGGCGATCGCGACGCTGCCGCATTTCGCGCGCATCGTCCGGGCCCGGTGCCTTGAGCTGCGGGAACTGGAATTCGTTCGGTCCGCGCGGATCTCCGGCGTGGGATCCCCGATGATCGTGTTGAAGCACCTGCTGCCCAACACGCTTCCGCTGATGATGATCCAGCTGGCGAATTCGGCGGCCATCGTCATCCTGCTGGAGTCGGCGCTGAGCTACCTCGGCCTCGGGGTGCAGCCGCCGACCCCCAGCTGGGGCCGGATGATCTCCGAATCCCAGATCTACATGACCGCTTCCCCATGGCTGGTACTCGGCGCCGGCGGGGCGCTCCTGCTGTCCTCGATCGGCTGGGGGCTCATCGGTGAGGGCTTCGCGGTCTCGCGGCGCTCCGTTGTGTGACGCACAGAAAGGAGACGGCGCGATGATCTCAGTTGGCCGGACGAGAAGATCGGTGCTCGCGGTGGGGGCGGCCGTGGCCGTTTCGATCGCGCTCGCGGGATGCTCGGGCGACCGGCGGACGGCGGGCGGCGCCGCGGCGGGCCCGCCGCAACGAGGCGGAAAGCTCGTCATCGCCGAGGAGACGCAGCCGCTGAGCGGGCTCGACCCCGTGTTGGCCCAGGCCGGCGACGCCAAGCGCATGGCCTCGCAGTTCTACGAGGGGCTGCTGGAACTCGCACCCGACGGCATCACGCTGAAGCCCGCACTGGCGACCTCGTGGAAGCGGACCTCACCGACGAGCTACGAGTTCACCCTGCGCGAAGGGACCAGATTCCACGACGGCCGGCCCGTGAAGGCGAGCGACGTCGTGTTCAGCCTCAAGCGGTACGTGGACCCCGCGACGAAATCGCCGTACCGCGCGCTTTTCAAGATCAAAGACGTGACCGCGTCCGGCGACGACAAAGTGGTGGTGACGCTCCAGGAGCCGCAATCGTCCCTGCTGAACCTGCTCGCGCAGCCGTGGAGCGGCGGAATCGTCAGCGAGCAGTGGGTCAAGAGCCGTACCCCCAACCAGCGCAAGATCCAGGAGAACGGGACGGGCCCGTTCCGGCTCGCGGAGTTCCGCGAAGGCGCCTTCATGAAGACCGTGCGGTTCGACGGCTACTGGGATCAGCCGAAGCCGTACATCGACGAGGTCCGCTACCAGGTCATCCCCGAGGAGGTGACCCGGGTGAGGGCCTTGCAGTCCACGACCGTGGACGCCACCCAGATCAACATCCCGAAGGTCACCGAGACGCTCGAGAAGGGCGGCTTCGAGGTGGGCGAGCCGTTCAAGACCGGCGTCTACTGGCTGGGGCTGAACACGCTGCAGGGCCCCCTGGCGAACGAGAAGGTGCGGCAGGCGATCAGCCTGGGCATCGACCGCAAGCAGCTGATCAGCGTCGGGGCCCAGGGGTCCGGCGTCCCGTCCGGGATCATCCCGCCGGGAGACCCGGTCCTGGGCGGCGCGTCCGGCGCGCTGCCCTTCGGCGAGTACGACCCGGGACGGGCGAAGCGGCTGCTCGCCGAGTCGGGTGCGGGCCCGGTGAAACTCAAGATGGTCGTGCGGTCGAACCGGCCGGACAAGCTCGCCACCGCGCAGCTCATCACCGAGCAGCTGTCCAGGATCGGGGTGCGGGTGCAGATCACCCAGCTGCCGTTCGAGCAGCTCGTCAGCAACCTGCTGTCGGGGAACTGGAACGCCGACATGGTCCAGATGACCTCCGTCCTCAACGCCGACGTCTCCCAGTACCTGAGCCTGTGGTTCGAGAAGACCGGCAAGACGACGAAGGTGAACGACCCGGAGCTGTGGCGGCGGATGGACGACGCCGTGCGCAACGCGGAGACCGTCGAGGACAGGCGGCGGGCGTACGGCGACATCAACCGGTATGTGGCCGAGCGGGTCTACATGCTGGTCCCCTACGCGTCGCCGGTGAACTACGACGCGTGGTCGACCAGGCTCGCCGGATTCAAGAGTGACGCCACCGGAACCCGGCGGTTCCTCAAGGACGCCTGGATCGCGGAATGACGGAGACCAGGGCAGCGCGGCACCCGGGAGGACGGGATGGCGACATGAACGGACAGAACGTGCTGAGCTTCCGCGACTTCACCGTCCGGTACGGCGACGCGCCGGCCAGCGTCCGCGGGGTCGACCTCACCGTCCGGGCCGGGGAGATCGTCGGGCTGATCGGCGAGAGCGGCAGCGGGAAGACCTCGGTCGCGATGGCCTGCCTCGGGCTGCTGCCCAAGCAGGCGAAGGTGACCGCCGGGCGTTTCGAGGTGTGCGCCACCGACCTGGCCGGTGCGGACGCCAGGAAGCTCACCCGGATGCGCGGCCGCGAGGTCGCGATGGTGTTCCAGGACGCCATGGGCACGCTGGACCCGACCATGCGCGTCGGCCGGCAGATCGGTGAGGTGATCAAGCGGCATCGCGGGCTGAAGGGCGAGGCGCAGCGGCAGGCGGTCGTCGAGCTGTTGCGACGGGTGCGCGTCCCGGAGCCGGAGAGCCGGGCCCGGCAGTACCCGCATCAGCTCTCCGGCGGGTTGCGGCAGCGCGCGGCGATCGCGCTCGCGCTGGCCGGCGAGCCGAAGCTGCTGCTGGCAGACGAGCCGACGACGGCGCTGGACGTCACCGTGCAGGCGGAGATCCTGCGGCTGCTGCGGACGATCCGCGACGAGTTCGGCGTCGGAATCCTGCTGATCTCGCACGACATCGGAGTGATCGCGCAGGCCGCGGACCGGGTGGCGGTGATGCGGGACGGCGAGATCGTGGAGCAGGGCGGCGTCGAGGAGGTCCTGCTGACGCCTTCCTCCGACTACACCAAGATGCTGCTGCGTTCGGTGCCCAGACTGGGGCGGCGAGGCGAACACGCCGGGCGTCCCGCTCCCGAAGACCGGGGTTCCGATCCTGACCGGCCCGCGCTGTTCACCGCCGAAGCGGTAGGGCGCAGTTTCCGGTCCCGGGGTCGCACCGTGCACGCCGTCCGGGACGTCTCGTTGCGCGTCCACCCCGGCGAGGTGGTGGGCGTCGTCGGCGAGTCGGGTTCGGGCAAGAGCACCCTGGCGAACCTGCTGGTCCGGCTGGACCGGCCCAGCACGGGGCGCTTGCGGATGGACGGGCGGGACTACGCCAGGCTGCGCGGCAAGCGGCTGAAGGCGTTCCGGCGTGCCATCCAGATGGTGTTCCAGCATCCGGCGGGCTCGCTCAATCCGAAGCTGCGGGTGGCGACGTCGGTTCGCGAGCCGCTGGTCACCGGCGGAACCGGCGGAAGCGAGGCACGGCGGCGGGTCGAGGAGGTGCTCGCGGAGGTCGGCCTGCCGGCCGACGCCGGGCAGCGGCTGCCGCACGAGTTCTCCGGCGGGCAGAAGCAGCGCATCGCCATCGCACGCGCCGTCGCCGCCAGGCCGGAGGTGGTGGTCCTGGACGAACCCACCTCGGCGCTGGACGTGTCCGTGCAGGCCCAGGTGCTGGATCTGCTGCTCCGGGTGCAGCGGGCGGAGAAGCTGACCTACGTCTTCATCTCGCACGACCTCGCGGTGGTGCAGGCCATCTCGGACCGGGTGATGGTGATGTACGCGGGCCGGGTGGTGGAGGTCGCCGACGCCGAGGCGCTGTTCTCGGCTCCGGCGCACTGGTACACCAAGGCGCTGCTCGCCGCCGTCCCCTCCCCGGATCCGCGGGAGCGGGGCGGCCCCGCCGACACCGCGGAAGAGGACACCTCGGGCGACCGTGGCCAAGGGTGCGCGTTCGCGGCGCGCTGCCCGAAGGCCGAGTCCCGATGCCGGGTGGACGTTCCGGAGCTGTCGGAGGTACTCGCGGGGCACGCGGTGGCCTGCCACTTCCCCGCTGTCGAGGAGGGGGCCGAATGACGATGGACGCGCTGGAGCAGGCCGACCTCGTGCGGCGCGGGGAGGCGACGCCGCGGGAACTGGTCGAGGCGGCCATCGACCGCATCGAGCGGACCGACCCGCACATCAACGCGATCACGCACCGGCGGTACGAGCAGGCCCTTTCCGAAGCGGACCGGGTACCCGCGGACGCTCCGTTCTCGGGTGTTCCCACGCTCTCGAAGGCGATCAACGAGAGTGCGGGGGACCCGGCGAACTCCGCGTGCGCATGGGTGGCCCGGCACGGCCGCGTCGCCCGCGCCGACGCCGTGATCAACCGGCGGCTCCGCGAGGCCGGGTTCGTCATCGTCGGCCAGGCCTCCGCTCCGGAGTTCGGGCTGGTGTCGGTGAGCGAGAGCCGGGTGCACGGCGTGACCCGGAACCCCTGGCGCACGGATCTCACCTCCGGCGGCTCGTCGGGCGGTGCGTCGGCGGCGGTCGCCGCGGGCATGGTGCCCGTGGCGCAGGGCGGCGACGGCGGCGGCTCGATCCGGATGCCCGCCGCGTTCTGCCACCTGGTGGGCCTGAAGCCGTCCGTGGGACGGATCAGCGCCGGACCGGGCACGCCGAACCGGTGGGGGCACAGCAACCCCGCGGTGGTGACCCGCACCGTCCGGGACACGGCGGCCGTGCTCGACGCCGTCAGCGGCGGCGCACCCGGTGACCTGGGCGGGCCCGCGCCGCTGCCACCGGGCGGCCTGGCCGGGGTCGTCGGCCGGGACCCGGGGCGGCTGCGCATCGGCGTCCTGACGCATGCTCCCGACCATGCGCCGCAGGTGGTGGACGTGGTCCGGGACGCCGTCCTGGACACCGCCCGGATCCTCGAAGGGCTGGGACACAAGGTCGAGGACGCCTATCCCGAGGCGATGCTCGACCCGAAGTGCCTGGAGTCGTTCTTCGACGCGCTGAGCGTCACCGCCGTCCAGGCCGTCGACGCGCTGAGCGCGGAGCTGGGCGAGGAGCCGGGCCCGGACGACCTCGACCCCATCACCTGGTTCTGGGTCCGGCGCGGGCGTGAGATCACCGGACTGGAGCTCGCGAACGCGCTGCTCTGGCAAGGCCGGTTCCGTGCCGCCATGGCGAACTGGTGGCAGGAGTACGACCTGCTGCTGAGCCCGGTGTTCGCGACGCCGCCCAAGCCGGTGAGCTGGCCGTGGAACGAACCCGACGGCCTGCAGAAGTCGGTGGACGTGCTCAACTTCACCGCGCCGTTCAACACGACCGGGCAGCCGGCGATCGCGGTCCCCGCGGCGCTGTCCGCGGCCGGCGAGCCGATCGGGATCCAGCTCGCCGCGGCCTACGGACGGGAGGACCTGCTGGTGGCGGTGGCGGCGCAACTGGAGACCGAACGGCCCTGGGCCTCGGCGCGGCCGCCGGTGTTCGCCCAGTGAGCCAGACCCACAGCAAGGGAGCGGGACCCATGACCGACGCGACCGTGTTCACCAACGCCCGGCTGATCGACGGAACCGGCGCCGCCCTCGTCGAATCGGCCGCCGTCGTGGTGCGGGACGGCAAGATCGCCTACGCCGGTCCGTCGGGGGCCGAGCCGCGGGTCGACGGCGCCGCGACCGTCGATCTCGGCGGCCGGACCCTGCTCCCCGGATTCTTCGACTGCCATGTGCATTTCCTCATGGACCGCAACGCCGACCTCACCGGAAGGCTGCTGACCAACCGGCCGACGGTCACCGTTTTCGAACGGGCGCAGCGGATGCGCGAAACACTGCTCTGCGGCGTCACCACGGCGCGCGACCTCGGCGGCATCGACGCCGGCTACCGGGACGCGGTGGCGCAGGGCCTGATCGAAGGGCCCCGGCTGCACGTCGCGCTGCGGCTGATGAGCCACACCGGCGGGCACGCCGACTTCAGCCTGCCCAGCGGGTTCGATCCGTCCGGGGTCACCGACCGGTTCAGCGAGCTGGCCGACGACTGCGCCGAGGTCAGGTTGGCGACCCGGCGGCTGCTCAAGGACGGCGCTGACGTCATCAAAGTCTGCGCGACCGGCGGTGTGAACAGCCCGAGCGACCAGCCCGAGGACGAGGGCCTTACGGCCGAGGAGATCGCCACCATCGCGGACGAGACGCGCCGGCACCGCGGCCGGCCGATCGCCGCGCACGCGCAGGGCGCGCAGGGGATCAAGAACGCGCTGCGCGGCGGCGTGACCAGCATCGAGCACGGCTATCTGATCGACGACGAGGGCATCGACCTCATGCTGGAGAACGGCGCGTTCCTCGTCCCGACCCTGTCGACCTTCCACGTCGAGCGCGAGCACTTCACGGCCGCGGCCTACGAGAAGAAGGCCCGCATGGTCGAGGCCGCGATGCCGCGGCTCAGCGAAGCGGTGCGGCGCGGGGTGAAGGTGGCGCTCGGCACCGATTCCGGCGTCGGCCCGCACGCGCAGAACCTCCGCGAGCTCGACCACATGGTGAAGCTGGGAATGTCGCCGCTGGACGCGATCCGCGCCGGAACCCTGAACGCCGCCCAGCTGCTCGGGCTGGACGAGACCCTGGGCACCGTCGAACCGGGAAAGACCGCCGATCTGGTGGTGTGCGACGGCGATCCGCTCGCCGACATGAGCGTGCTCGGCGAGCCGTCCAATGTGGTCCTGGTGATGCAGGAGGGCCGCCTGGCCAAATGCACCCTGCCCGAGGCGGCCTGATTCAGCGCAGGACCCGCCCCGCGACGACCGCTCCGGCCACCGCGCATCCGGCAGCGGTGAGCATGGTGATGCTCTGGGCGTAGGTGAATGCGTCCAGAGCGGCCTGCGTCAGATCGGCATCGCCTGTGGCATGAGTCAGGGTGGCGGACAAGGAGCTGCGCGCATTCTCGGGCAGCGCGTCGGGGAGCCTGCTGCGGTAAGCGGTGGACAGCAGGCTTCCCATGCCGGCCACGCCCAGGGCGATGCCGAGTTGCTGGTGGGTGTCATTGAGGGCTGAGCCCATCCCGGCCCGCGTGCTGGGCACGGCCGACAGGACGACGCTGGTGGTCGCGGGCGCGGCGAACCCGGCCCCTGCCCCGCACAGGAGCAGCCCCGCGGCCACCACGAGATAGGTGCTGGACGGGGTCAGGGTGGCGAGCGTGAGGAAGCCGGCGGCGGTCACGCCGAACCCCGTCACGATGCATCGCCGCGGGCCGATACGCGCGGGCGCCCGGCCACCGGCGAGGGAACCGAGCACCGTGCCGACGGCCACCGGCGCCACGGCCAGCCCGGCTTGCCAAGGGGCATGGCCCATGACGAGTTGCAGGTGCTGGGCCAGGATGAACAGGACGCTGCCGGTTCCCAGCGTGAGCGCGGTGGCCGCGACGCTTCCTCCGGTGAAGCGCCGGTCGCGATACAGGGCGAGATCCACGATGGGCGTCGCGGCACGCTTCTGACGCCAGGCGAAAAGCCCCGACGCGATGAGCGCGGCGACGGCCGCGCCGATGACGCCCGGCTCCGCGAGGCCGCGTTCACCAGCGATGATCACGACGGTGGTCAGCGCGACCATGGCCAAGGTGACCAGGACGGCGCCGAGCGGATCGACCCGCGCGTCCCGCGGGGCGCGCGTTCCGGGAACCCAGCGGACGACCGCGACCATGGCGGCGGCGACCACCGGGACGTTGACCAGGAAGACCCCGCCCCAGCCCCACTGCCCCACCAGGAAGCCGCCCAGCACGGGCCCGGCGGCCATGGCGGCGGAGGCGACGGCGCCCCACACCGCGAACGCCTTGGGCCGCTCGTCGGCGGGGAACGCGTGCACGAGCACCGCCAGTGTGGCGGGCATGACCAGCGCGGCTCCCACCCCCATGAGACCCCGCATCGCCACCAGCCACCACACCGACCACGCCGCGGCGGCCAGGGCCGAGGCCGCCCCGAGCACCGCCAGCCCGGCCAGGGCGGCGCGCCGGTGGCCGTAGCGGTCGCCGACCGCGCCGGCGGCGATGAGCAGCCCGGCGAAGACGACCACGTAGGCGTCGACCACCGCCTGCTGCTGCGCGGTCGAGGCATGGAAGGCCATCGCGATCGACGGCAGTGCCACGTTGACGACGGTGTTGTCGACCACGACCACCAGCAGCGCCGCGCTGACAGCGATCAAGATCTTCCGTTGCTGGTCTGAAGAGGTCAACGCCGGCTCCATTCTCCTACACTGTTTGATTAGTCCTACACTGTAGGGGAAGTTGATCGGCGGCTAGGTTTGGGGGATGAGCCCGAAGCGCGCCGAGCAGAGCCCGTCCGGCCCGGGAGCGGTATGGCTGCGTGAACGGCGGCAGGGCACGCGGACGCCCGCGCTCAGCATCGAGCGCATCACCGCAGCCGCCGTGCGGATCCTGGACGAGGACGGGCAGAGCGGCCTCAGCATGCGCAAACTCGCCGACGCGCTCGGCGTGCACGCGACCAGCCTGTACTGGCACGTGGCCAACCGCGACGACCTGCTCGATCTGGCCCTGGACGCGGTTTTCGGCGAGGTCGAGGCCCCGCGGAAGGACCCCGGCCTCTGGCAGGCCGACATCGCCGCGTACATGACGGGCCTGCGCGAGGCGCTGCTACGCCACCCCTGGGCCGGCGCGCTCGCCAGTGCCCGCCCGCTGATGGGCCCGCACGCGCTGGACCACGCCGAATCCGTCCAGGCAGCGCTGGTCAGGGCCGGATTCAGCGGGACGGCCCTGACCGCCGCGGCGGCCGCGATCTCCAACTACGTCATCGGCTCCGTCGCCGCCGAGGCCTCCTGGGGACGGCACGACCAGAGCACGGCCCGCCGCGCCCTCACCGACCACGTCCAAAGCGCCGCCCTCCGCTACCCGACGCTCGCCGCCCACCCCCCGACGCCGTACAGCGATTGGCAGACCCACTTCGAACACGGCATGCGCTTCCTGATCGCCGGGCTCACCGCCTCTGCCGGCACGTCCGGATGATCTCCTCGAAAAGAGGTGCTCGGCGCGGAACTCAGCGTGACCGCGTCGCGTCGTACGACGAAGCAAAATCGGGACTGACGCAAATGAAAGGGGCCAAATGCAGCCATCAGGCAGGATCCGCCGGGGCGTCAGCTGGACGGTCGGAGCCGGTGCGGTGGCGGCCGCCGCGCTGTTCGCCGGGCAGGCGGGCGCGCTGGCCGACCAGCCGGCCGGGACGTCCATTTGCGCCTCGTCCCAGCTGGAGGCCACGGCGGTGTCCACCGAGGCGGGCGCCGGTCACCGGTACGGGCAGGTGAAGCTGAGGAACACCTCCGACAATTCCTGCACGCTGAACGGCTACGTCGGGCTGCAATTGCGCGACTCCAACGGGCGGCCGCTGCCCACGCGGGTCGAGCACAAGCAGGGCACCACGCCGCGGCCCGTCGAGCTGGAGCCGTTCGAGACCGTGGCCGCCGAGCTGGAGTGGGGAGTGGTGCCCACCGGGGATGAGCAGGGCGGCCAGTGCCAGTCCGCACCGGCGTCCGTGGACGTCGGCATCCCGGGGCACAGCCGGCCGCAGACCGTCGGTTCCAAGTGGGACCTTGGCCCGGTCTGCGACCAGGGCACCATCACGGTCTCCCCGCTGGCCGTGAGCTGATCGACCTGCTGGGTCCATGCCCTGCCCAGCCCCTGACCTGGACTCGGGGCTGGGCAGGGCAATGAGCGTCAGAGCGCTGCGAGACCAGAGAAACGGCACCTTGTCTCAGGCGGTCGGCAGGGTGACGCCGCCGCCCAGCGCGACCACCAGCTTGATCGGGTCGTAGTACTCGGCGAAACGAATGATCATGCCGTCCGCCAAGGTGATCCGCACGATGTAGTCGTTGGCGTACGGCAGCCCGGTCGCCTTGACCCGGGTCGCGCTCTTGTATTCGGCGACGAGTTCGTTCGGGTCATCGCCCCAGCCGTGTATCACGACGTCGTGGAGGTTCTCCGGGTCGATGAGATCCGGTACCTGCCGGATGAAGTCGATGACGGCGTCCCGGCCTCGCGTCTCCCGGGGGAATCCGTCGGGAGCGTAGGGCATCACCAGCGCGGCCTCCGGGTGCAGCAGCGTCGCCATTGCGGCGAAGTCCCAGGTATTGATCGCGTTGATGTAGTCGATGGTGACTTTGATGTTGCCGGCGCGCAGTTCGTCGCTCAACGTCGGGCTCCTCGGGCTTGTCGGACGGGGACCGGCCTTTCAGGCGCGCTTGGCGCGCTCGGCTCGTTCGGCGGCGTGCCGCTCGTTCATCTGCGCGAGGGCGAGCTCCTGCCGGCGGAACAGCTCGTCATGCCGCTGGAAGGCGCGCTCCTCGGCGGCGGCGAGGCTGTTCGACGGGCGCCGGAAAACCGGGATGACGCGTTCGGCGATGAGCTCGAGCGACCGCTTGGTGTCGGCCGGGGTGGCCCAGTTGTTCCCCATGACCAGATACGTGCCGAAGCCCTTCGACTGCTCCCGCAGCCGCTCGATCTGCTCGATCGCGTCGTCCACCGTTCCGATGACGCCCGCGCCGCCTTCGACGAAGAAATCGATCATCTCGTCGACGGTGTCGCCGGCGAGGGCGAACTGCGGCACGGCGCTGACGTCCTTCATGAAGTGGAACCAGCCCTCGATGCCGTGCGCGACCTCGCGCCGCGCCTGCTCGCGCGTGGCCGCGATGTGCATCGGGCCCACCAGCCGCCAGCCGGAGCGGTCGACGGTGGACCCGTAGTGCGCGGCCTGCTCCTCCATCACGTCCCAGTGCATCGCCAGCGCGTCGAAGCCGTCCTTCATGGTCGCGCCGATGGACACCAGGGACAGCCCGTGCTTTCCGGCCACCCGCGGGCCGGCCGGGGACGCGACCGCGGCGACGGCGAGTTCGAAGTGCGGGTAGGTGTAGGGCCGGAGCTGGAGTGCCGCGTCCTCCAGGGTGAACCAGTCGGTCTTCATGGTCACCGGTTCGTCCGAGCGGAGCAGCCGCATGACCGCGTCGACGGCCTCCTCCAGCCGCGGGCGGAGATCCCGCGGGTCGAGGCCGATCATCGCGGCGTCGGTGGGCAGGCTGCCCGGGCCGACTCCGAAGATGGCGCGGCCTCGGGAGAGGTGGTCCAGCAGGACCATCCGCTCCAGCGACCACAGGGGGTTGTGGTACGGCAAGGTGACCATGCCCGTCGCCAGCTTGATCCGCGACGTGCGCGCCGCGACGTGCGCGAGGAACAGTTCGGGCGAGCCGATGTACTCCCAGCCGGCCGAGTGGTGTTCGCCCACCCAGACCTCGTCGAAGCCGATCCGTTCGATGTGCTGGATCAGGTCGACGTCCCGCTCGAGCGCGAGGGTCGGATTTTCGCGCGGGTCGTGGTGCGGCGCGATGAAGAGGCCGAAACGCAGGGGTTCTGCGGGTCCGCTCACGGCGGAGCTCCTTCGCGTTGGTACGAAGAGGGGAATGAGGGCGCGCGGGACCGCACCGGCTCTCCGGAGGACGCCCCGCCGCGAGCTGACCGGATCAGGGCTTGACGTACTTCTCCGGCTTGTCCTCTACGAAGACGGTCCGGAAGTTGGAGACCGCCCGGAACTCGAGGATGCGCACCCCGGCGGGCCCGACCTTGAAGGTGTAGGTCGTTCCGGCCTTGGTGTAGTAGCCGGCGCCGGGCTTCAGGACGGTGCGGCCGAGGCTCACCGACCCCTCGACCACCACGACGATCTGGTCGCAGTCGTGCCAGTGCCGCGGGAACTCGATGTTGGGCGGGAAGTAGTAGCAGCCCAGGCTGAGCCCGTTCTCCTCATGGTCGGCGTACAGGGTCTGCACGGCACAGAGCCCGTCGTGGAAGGCGTGCAGGTCGGCGGACTCCGGGACGTTCTCCGGATACTCGCAGTACTGCTCCCCGTTCTCGATCTCCACCTCGGGCATCGCCGTGCGGTCGAAGAACTCCAGCCGCTTACGGCCGGCGGTGCCGGGGATGTTCGCGAACAGTTGCGAGGAAGCTTCCGGGGAGTCGATGGACACGGGTCGACCTCCGATTGAGTTGAGCCGCGTGGTGCCGGGCAAGCGGATGTGCCGGCGAGACCTCACTCGGTGGTTGTGAGGTCGCTCACAGGTGGGAGTCAAACACGGAGACGCAGCCGGGGTCAAGGTTTCTCATGAGGAATAGTCCACCGTCGCGTCACTCCCACTCGATGTAGTCGTGGGCCCGGCCGCCCATGTGGTCACGGCAGTACCGGGCGAGGACGGCGCTGTGCTCCTCCGCGATCGCGGCCGCCCGGTTGCCGTGGCCGGCCGCGATCGCCTTCGCCAGCTTCAGGTGGTCGTCGGCGATCATGTCCCGCAGCTCGCGGGGGTCCTCGGTGACGGCGGCGTGCCGGCTGACGACCTTCCCGGTCGTCTGCAGGATCAGCTCCAGCACCCGGTTGTCGGCGAGCGCGGCGACGGCCGCGTGGAACCGGGTGTGGGTGTGGACGAACTGCTCCAGCTCGGCGGGCGCCTCGTGCGCGCTCTGCGCCAGGTAGGGGGCCATCGCCGCGGCCCGCGCCGCGCTGTCGGGGTTCCGCGCCGCGTGCTCGGCGAGGATCGCCTCGCACAGCACCCAGGCTTTGAACAGCTCGTCGTAGGTGGCGCCGGCGAGATGGAAGTAGAGGGTGCAGATGCGCCCGAGGTTCGCCGGGTCGACGGTGCCGACCACCGGACCGCCGCGGGGCCCGCGCCGGATGGTGATGAGCCCCTGGACCTCGAGCAGCCGCAGCCCTTCACGCAGCGACTCGCGGCTCACCCCGTACAGCGACAGCATCGCGGCCTCACCCGGCAGGCCGTCACCCGGACTCAGGCCCTGCGTGACGATGTGATGCACCACGTCCCGCGCGACGATCTCCGACGCCTTGAGCCTCCGGGTCACCGCGTCGCTCGGCGCGATGGTCAGGCATCCGCGCGGCGCGGCCGCGGCGATGTGGCGGGCCGGCGACCGGTCGACGGGCGCCGCCGGGGCCGGCCCTCGGCCGGCGGGCCGCGGCAGGCCGTGCCGCCCGGGCGCCCGTGCGGCGCTGAACCGGGCGTGCGCGGCCTGCTTCGTGATCCCCGTCAGGCGGCCGATGTCGGCCCAGGACAGGCCCTCCTCGTTCGCGTCGCGCACGGTCTCGCCCAGCACGTCGTCCAGGGCGGCCAGCAGGGACGCGGCCGCGTGCACCCGCGCGGCCGGGTCGTCCCGCTCCAGCCCGCCGGCCCGTAGCGCGTCCTCGACGGCGGCCCGGGCGATCGACGCGGTCTCCCCGCCGGCGACCGGTCCGCCCGGACCCGGAACTTCGTTCATCGTCATGCCGTCAAAAATTCTTGACGGCATACCTCTCCGTCAAGGCCGGACGGCACCGGCCGGCGGGGACTTTTCAGGAATTCCAGCGGCGGGGAGCCGGCCCGGGTCGCTGGTCGGTGGGGGCGTCTTCTGCGGCTTCGCCTGCCCTGGAGGTGAGACGGACGGCGACGGAGACGCGCCGGCGTCTCCTGTGCTGCCGCCTGTACGGGGATCGGTGTCCCAATTGGCCGTGACGCCGGAGAACGCGGGCCGGCGGAACACCTCGGCCGGCATGCCGCGGGTGACCTTCTCCATGAACGAGCGCCACACCGTCGCGGGCACGTTGTCCCCGGCGACGGTGCCGGGGAACCCGGGGAGCCCCTTGAGGGGCTTGCCCTTGGTATCGGCCATCACCACGGCCGCCGACAGCTGGGGGACGTACCCGACGAACCACGCGGCCTGGTTGTTGTCGCTCGTCCCGGTCTTGCCCGCGGTCTCCCTGCCGGGCAGGGCGGCCTTGCGTCCGGTCCCGCCGGTGACGGTGGCGCGCAGTGCGTGGGTCACCTGCGCCGCCTGCTCCTGGGTGAGCACGCGGCGTCCCTGCCCGCGCCAGGGCACCGGGACGTTCCGCCCCTTCGCGTCGACGATCTTGGTGATCAGGTGCGGTGCCACGGCCGTGCCGCCGTTGGCGAACGCCGCGTACCCGGCGGCCTGGGTCGCCGCGGAGACGTTGGCGACGCCGAGCGCGATCCCGGCCTGCCCCTTGAACGGCTGGAGCGCCGTGGCCGGGACCCCGAACTCCTGCGCCGTCCGCAGCACGTTCGCGATCCCGGTCTCGAAGGCGAGCTTCACGTAACCGGTGTTGACCGACAGCGCGGTCGCCTGGACCAGGTCGATCCTGCCGAGCGAGCCGATCTTCTCGTCGTTGTCCACCAGGTAGCCGGGCGCGGTCATCGGGGTGAGGCTGCCGTCCGGGGCGAACTTCACCGGAGAACGCCCGCTCACCTGCGACTTGACGGTGAAGCCGCGGCGCAGCGTCGCCGCCAGCACGTACGGCTTGAACGTGGACGCCGCCTGCGCCACCGGGTTGAACACCGAGTCGTACTGGCTGCGCGCCGGGTCCCCGCCGTAGAAGGCCCGGACCGCGCCGTCCCGGTCCACGGCGATCAGCCCGCCGCGCACCGCCGCCGGCCAGCGCGGCTCCCGCGCCTCCTTCATGGCCTGTTCCGCGTACGCCATCCAGCGCCGGTCGAGCCCGGTGTAGACCTTCAGCTTGCCGTTCATCACGCTCTGGACCGGGATGCCGAGCGTGTAGAGCTCGTCCAGTACCCGCTGCCGGACCGCCACGTCCTGGCCGGACAGGCTCACGCCGCTCCACTCGCGCCGTGTCGCCGGGAAGCGCTGCCGGGCCGCGTCCGCCCGGCTCAGCTTGCCCATCGAGACCATGCCGTCCAGCACGTACTTCCAGCGGGCGCGGAGCGCGCGGGCGGGCGCGTCGTCGCCCTGGGTCTTGAAGTAGGCCGGCCGCTGGATCATCGCGGCGAGCAGGGCGCTCTCCGCGACGTCGAGCTGCCAGACGTCCTTGTCGAAGTAGGCGCGGGCGGCCGCCTGCACCCCGGACGTCTGCCGCCCGAAGTAGATGGTGTTGAGGTAGAGGTCGAGGGTCTCGTCCTTCTCCCGGCTCCGGTCGAGCTTGAGCGAGATGAAGATCTCCTTGATCTTGCGGCCCGCGGTGCGGTCCTTGCTGAGGCCCTTGAAGTAGTTGCGGGCGAGCTGCTGGGTGATGGTGGAGCCGCCCTGGACCTCGCCGCCGGAGCCGGTCTTCCACACTGCGCGGAACGTGCCCACGGGGGAGACGCCGTGGCCGCTGTAGAAGCCGCGCTCCTCGGCGGCGAGGACGGCCCAGCGCAGCCGGTCGGGGATCTGGTCGTGCCGGACGGTCTCGCGGTTGGCGCCGAGCCGGAACAGCGGCGTCCGGCCGTCGGCGTAGTAGACGGTGGAGCCCTCGTCGGTGACGCCCTTCTGGGGCTCGTTCGGCAGCGGGGTGCGGAAGTACGCGATCAGGGTCGCGGTGCCCGCCAGGACGACGGGGATGAGCAGGACCACCAGGAGCCGGCCCAGCAGCTTCCGCCGGCCGCGTGCGGGGAACGGCCGGCGGGAACGGCGGGACAGGGCGAAGCGGAGTCTTCGGGCCTTCGGAATGGAATGCATACGACCTCGTTCGACGTGAGTACGGAGTCGGCCGTCGTGCGCTGGGTGAGGGCATGCCGGATGCGCGGCTGAGCCCTCGGGGAGGGCGGAGCCGCTCGGTACGGTTTCCCTGCAGGCCACCACCGGGGAGGGGCTGCCTAGGCGGACGACGCTGCGGAATTACGCAGCCAATTCGGTACATGCCACGTCTGTGGCCGGTGCTCCCACCGGAAACACGGCACCATCGGTGCCGTTCTGGTGGATCTCTGTCACCGTGATCACAGCTTAATCACGGTGGCCACCGGAACCGCAAGCGGATGTCGCTAAAAGGGAGTCCATGTCCCAAGATGTCGACTTTTGTCCCGTTCGCTAGCGCCATGCCCGACACTGAGAGCATTTCCAGCCACGCGAAAACAGTCAGCGTGTGCGTCTTCGGGCGTGCCATGTGGTCACCCCTCCAGCCTGAAGGAACGCCACTGAAATTCTCGATGCGTCGAGAATTTCAGTGGCGGAGGGTGGAAATGATCACATGTTCCCGGAAGGCGGGGCCGGAGCACTCCCGTCCGGCGCGGGCTACTCTGTGGGCAAGTGATCTTCTCCGTGCATCCGCGTATGAAGGGCTCTCCGATGGCAGACCAGGCCGACGAGGTCGGTTCCGAAGGCAGGCTCAAGGCGGAGGTCCCGCACACGGCGCGGATCTGGAACTACTGGCTGGGCGGCAAGGATCATTTCGAGGCCGACCGCCGGGTCGGCGACCGGGTCCTGGAGATCTTCCCGGTGGTCGCGGAGCTGGCCCGCGCCGACCGGCTGTTCCTGGGACGGGTCGTCCGCTACCTGGCGGGGGAGGAGGGGATTCGGCAGTTCCTGGACATCGGCACCGGCCTGCCCACCCAGGACAACACCCACGAGGTCGCGCAGCGCATCGCGCCCGACTCGCGGATCGTCTACGTCGACAACGACCCGCTGGTACTGGTGCACGCCCGCGCCCTGCTCGCCAGTTCCCCGAGCGGTGCCAGCGACTACCTGGAAGCCGACCTGCGCGACCCGGACAAGATCCTGGCCGCCGCCGAAGCGACCCTGGACTTCACCAAGCCCGTGGCGATCATGCTGCTGGGCATCATGCACTTCATCCAGGACGACGACGAGCTCCAGGAGATCATCGACCGGCTGCTGGCCGCCGTCCCGTCCGGCAGCTACGTCGCGGTCGCCAACACCACCACCGCGGTCAACGGCGAACTGACCGCCGAGGCGGTCCGGACCTGGAACATCGACGCCCAGCCAAAGCTGAAACTGCGCAGCCCGGAACGGATCGCCGAGTTCTTCCGAGGCATGGAGGTCGTCGAGCCCGGATGGGTCTCCTGCTCCCGGTGGCGTCCCACTCCAGGCCCCGGCGGCGGTCTCCCCAACGAGGTCGACCAATGGGCGGGTGTCGTCCGCAAGCCGTAGCCGACCGTCAGGTCTCCGACGCGGCCGGCCGCCGCGCCGGAACCCATGAGCCGA
Organism: Actinomadura vinacea; assembly: GCF_039532545.1. Taxonomy (NCBI): domain Bacteria; kingdom Bacillati; phylum Actinomycetota; class Actinomycetes; order Streptosporangiales; family Thermomonosporaceae; genus Actinomadura; species Actinomadura vinacea. The sequence continues at coordinate 275,952 of NZ_BAAARW010000003.1, forward strand.
GCGCGGCTCGCGGTGGCCTGCCTCGACCTGGAACCGCGCGGCGTTCGCGTCAGGTAATTGTATGTTCCGCGGAGCGCGGGCTTATCAGGGTCCGCCGGTTCACGGGCGGTCGCTTTTCTACGGCTGCCAGGCCAGTGTGGGGTCGTCGTTGCGAATACGGTCGCGAATGCGGTTCAGCGCCGGTCCGGGGCCCGTTTTGATGAGCTCGTCCAGGACGTGCGATGCCTCCTGAAAGGCCTGCATGGCCTGGCCCTTGCGGCCGGCGCGGTACCAGTTGACCATGAGCAGTTGATACAGGTACTCGTTGTCCGGGTCGAACATGAGCCATGTTCGGATTTGTTCGGCCAGCTCGGGGCCATGCCTGCCCAATTCCAGGTGCACCTCGCCCAACTGTTCGGTGACGGCGCGACGTCTGGCGAGCAGGGATTCGCGATGTTGTCTCATTGCGAGGGCGTCGGGGAAATCGGGTAGTAGCGGGTCGCCTGGTTGGGCGCGCCAGAGGGCGAGGGCGTCCTGGAAGGATTCGATGGCACGTTGGGGTTGGCCCGCTTTGCGTGCTTGGAGGCCGAAGTCGACGGCGTCGTGGAAGCGGTCAACGTCGATCTCGTCGCCGGGCAGGCGGAGGAGGTGGTAATGCTGTCCTCCGGAGGGGACTGCTTCGGTGACGAGGCGGTTTTGGGGGAGGACGGCGCGTGCCTTGTAGACCAAGGTGGTCAGGGCGGAGGTGTAGTCGCGTTCGTCGGGGTCCCAGAGCAGGGTCTTGAGCCGATGGGGTGACAGGGGCCCGCCGTGCAGTGCCAGGACGCATATGAGATTGCGCAGGCGGCGTTGGCGGCGGCTGCCCTCCTTTAAATCGATCCGTTCGCCCTGGTCGTCGGTGATGATCAAGTCTCCGAGCAACGAGATCCGCACTGGCCACCCCTTCCTCGCCGTATGCGCGCCGGGCGACGACACCCCGGCGATCACACCATGCGCATTCCGCTCCGGCCACCGAATTGATCATTATGACCGAGCGTCACGCCCGACGAGGCTCGGCACACCTCGCGCAGGGTCTGAATACCTCCCCGTGCTCGCGCATTCAGCGGCGTCCACGGCCTCATCCGACCGATCACGATGTGTCGGGTGATGACTGCGGTGACCGTTCTGGTGATCGAGATCTTCTAGAGTCCTTCCGTTAAGCGGACCGGCTCCCGGCGCACCAGGAGGAAGCAGGCGCATGGTGGTTCGGACGGATGGGCATTGCGACCACCTCTTCGGCAATGGTTACGAAGGCCGCCCTGGCCTGGCGCTCGACCCGGCCGGTGCCCGATTTCGCGAGCGCGACCGTGACGTTGCGTAAGGGCTGTAGGCCGGAGGGGGTAAACGCCCGCCGGTGGCCGCGCCGAGCGGCACATGCTGAAGAGCGAATTTTCAAATGTTGAAAAACGCGGCGCCGTGTCGCGTCGCGCCCATTTTGCGTGCATATCGGTGAGCGACCGTCAAGGGGACAAGGTGCAGGTCGAGGTTCGGCCGACGCGAGCGACACGGCTGTTCGGAGCGGCAACGGTTGATCAGCCGGCGGGTGGAAACGACGGCAGGGGCGGCGTGCCGACCTGCCCGGGGATCGAGGACGCGGAACAAACCCTGATCTCTTGGAAGCGCAGGGATCGACTCCGCGGCGGAACGGGCGTACATCACCGGTGCCGGTGAGGTCGCCGCGGCGGCGCCGTAAGGCGGGCGAACCGCGTGACTCCCGGAAACCCGGCACCGAGCTCATCGACGCGGCCGCCGAAGTGGCGGTGGCCGCCCCTCCGTCGGCGTGCACACGCTCCAGCGGGCGTTGCGCATCTCCTACGCGCAGGAAGCGAGACTGATGACCGAACCGGCGGCATGTGGTCACCTCCCCCGCGGCGTTCCCGGCCCATCCGCACACGATTCGCTCGACTCCGCCGCCTCTCCGGGCGGCACGACCGCGGCCCCCCACGGTCCCGAACGAGGAACCGATTCAACGGCGCCGCCAAGGGCGGCGGCCGAGGCCGGCGCCGCGGAACAGTTTCACTTCAGAGAGATCGATCAACTGGACCCCGGCGCTCCGGAGATCAGGGTGCTGGGGAGAGTCGAGATCGCGGGACGCGATGTGCACGATCTCGAAGCCGGCAAGCGCAACCTGCTCCCCGAGCTGGCCGCGTTCCTGTACCTCAATCCCGGCTGCGGTGCCGAGGAGGTCAGCCGCGCGCTCGGCGGTCCGCGCGGTGCATGGTCCCAGTCGACCCGCGCCAGCAACATGTCGCGATTGCGAACCTGGTTCGGCCGGGACCGCGAGGGTCGCCTCCACGTTCCCACGCGGGGGCAAGGCCGGCTCTACACCTTGTCCGGAGTGTGCTGTGACTGGGAGCGCTTCCAGAGGCTGGCCAAACGCGGCTCAGCCCGCCTCGCCGGCGCCGACCGGGACCGCGGCATCGGCGACCTGCAGGGCGCGTTGTCCCTGGTCCGGGGCAAACCGTTCGCCGGTTCGGGCCCGTCCTCCTACGTCTGGGCCGAGCACCTCAAGCAACTGATGATCTCCTCGATCGTCGAGGTGGCCCATGCCCTGGCGGTCCAGCTCACACAGGCGGGAAACGCCTCCGCGGCACGCACCGCCATCGCCAGGGCCCTGGACATCGAACCCGGTTCAGAGCTGCTTTTCCGGGACCTGCTGCGTGCCGAACGCCGCGCCGGCAACGTCGCGGGAATGGAGGAGGCGACGGAACGGCTGCTTTTCATTCTGCATGAGCTCGGGCTGGAAATGGAGCCGGAGACGGCTCAGGTGATTGAACGGCTACGGCCTCCCCGCCGCGACGTCGGCGCATTGCCACGTTCGTGGAACTGCTGATTCTTTGACGATTCGATTGTGCTTGAAGGGCACCGCATGGACAGATACGACACCGACTACGATCCAAGACGACCGCACGACCGCGAAGACTGGCTCGGCGACCTGGTCATGTACGCCATTTGGGTCGGCTTCGGGCTCGTCGCCCTGGCCGCCATCCCCGGAATGATGCTGTGGCTGTCGGGTCAGCTCTCCGGGGTGCTGTCCGGGCACGGCTGGCCGGATTCCTCGGCGGGCGACATCTGGTCGATCCTGCTGGGAGTCGTCGAGAAGCCGGGGGACCCGGCCGCGGCCTGGCCGTCCGGAGGGGAGGACGTCGGCCCCGCCTGGCTGCTCTACGGCATCCTGCTCCTGTTCGTCCTCGCGTTGATCTGGAGCCTGCTCGCTTCGGTCAGGCTCGCGATGAACGTACGGCGCCGGCGGGAGTTCCGCCGGTTGCGGCTCGGGTTCGCCTCCGGCCATGAGATCCGCAAGACGCTCAGCGCCCGGACGGTGAAACGCAAGGCGAAGTCGGTGCGGCCTTCGTACGCGGAACGCAGGAAGTTCGATCCCCGGGAGGTCGGTTTCTATCTCGGCCGGGACATCAGATCGCGTCAGCGCCTGTACGCCTCGGCGGAGGACGTTTTCATCATCCTCGCTCCGCCACGGCAGGGCAAGGACGTGCATTTCTGCGCGCCCTACACGATCGACGCCCCCGGCGCGTGCATCGTCACCTCCACCCGGGCGGACGCGTTCACCAACACCTACGCCATGCGCGCCAAGGTCGGGAAGGTGCACGTCTTCGACCCCCAAGGGCTGACCAACTGGCCCGAGAAACTGCGCTGGTCGCCCATCACGGGCTGCGAGGATCCCATGGTGGCCTCCAGCCGTGCCGCGGCGTTCGTCGCGGGGATGGGTTTCGAGGCGTCGGGAGACGCGGCCGCCCAGGTCATCTCGGCGTCCACACTGCTGCGCTGCTACCTGCATGCCGCCGCGCATGGCGAACGCACCATGGTGGACGTGAAGCGCTGGGCCAACCAGCCGGGCAACCTGGAGCCGTTGGCACTGCTCAAAACCGCTGAAGCGGAGGGGAGGGCGGCGATCGGCTGGACCGGCGACCTGGAGTCGCTCATGGCGACCGACGCCAGATACCGCGCCATCATCTGGGCCAATGTGGCGCGAACCCTCAGCTGCTTCTCCGATCCCAGCGTCCTGGACGCGTGCTCGCCCGGCCCCGACGAACAGTTCGACCTGCGCGAGTTCCTGGCCGGCCGCAACACCCTTTACATTCTCGGCAAGGAGCAGAAGAACGCCAGTATCGCCCCGGTCGTGACCACGATGATGGAGGACATGTTCGACAACGCGCGGAAGATCGCCGGGAGCATGCCCAGCAGCCGGCTCGATCCACCGCTCACCGTCGAGCTCAACGAGGCCGCCCATATCGCGCCGCTGCCGAACCTGCCCGGGTACATGGGCGACTCCGGCGGGTTCTCGATCTCGTTGCACGTCTATCTCCAGTCGCTGTCCCAGGCGCGGGCCCGGTGGGGCTCGGACGAGGCGATGATCATGTGGGACAACGCCGCCGTCCGGGTCATCATGGGCGGTGCCGGAAATGTCGACGACCTTGAGGACATCTCCCGGCTCATGGGCGAGATCGAGGAGAAGCGCAGGACTTTCGCCCGCAATTCCGACGGGACACGCAGGGAGGGCGTGCACATCAGGGACCAACGGGTCCTGGAGCCCGAGGAGATCCGGACACTGGAGTTCGGCAGGGCCGTCGTCGTCGCCCGGTCGTCCCGTCCGGTGGAAGTCCAGCTGACGCCGTGGTGGCAGCGCAAGGACGGCAAGCAGATCGCCGCCGGAAAGAAGCGGACGGAGAAGTTGGTCTTCGAATACGGCGAACGCCGGCGCACCGCGACGCCGTCCGGTGGCGGCGGAGCCCAAGGACGGGACGCGCTGGACGCCCCGGGTGCGCATTGAGCGCCGGGGGACCGGTGAACGAGCCGCACCATCTGCTGACCATCATCAAGGCCCAGCAGGAGGCCATCGACCGGCTGATGGCCCTCGTCCAGGAGCGGAAACAGCCGGAGCCGGCGAAACGAAAGGAGCGCCGGGAGCGGCCGATCGACTGGCTCACCATTTCGGAGAAGGAGCGGGCGGCCGCCTGGCGAGGGCTGGCCGCTTTCGTCGAGAGTCTGGTGTTCCGCTACGGTCTGCAAATGGAGATACAGCCGTGCTGGTGGAGGCATGCGGAGGCGGTGGAAGAACTGACGGCGCTGTGGCAGGTCCGGCAGAACGCCTTCGGTGAGAACGCGACGCTGGGCAGCGGCATGCAATGGCAGAACGCCTTCCACTCCAGCCGGAAACGGCTCAGTACGATGTTCGGCTCCTGCCGTTCGGGGCATATCGACTCCACCGTCACCATGTGGATGACCGAAGACGACCGCAAGGCGTTCGATCATGCCGTCGAGAACGGCCTGTGAGCGCGGCGGTCAGATCCAGGCCAGCGTGGTCGACCTGGCGTGCCGGCGGATGGAGCGGAGGACCTGGGCCGGCCCGCCGGTGTCCCGGCCGAATCCGTGTTCCTTCTCGAACGGCAGGGCGCTGATCGAGTCGGCGCGCTCCTCGGTGAAGCGCAGCCCCAATGCGTCGGCGACGACGGCCAGGTCGTCATATCGCTGAAAGCGCAGGCCATGCCGGCGGGTGAAGTCCATGAGCGCGGAATTGTCCCGCGCTATCTGCACCCGCATGTTGTCCAGATTCTGATACCAGGAATAGTCCGGGAAGGAGATGTCGAAGCCGCCGCAGTCGATCCACCAGTCCAGGCACTCCTCCTCGCTCCGGTGGACCAGCAGCATCCGCGCCTTGGGAAACAGTGCGCGCAGATGGTCCAGATGGCGCGAGAAAAGATGACTCTTCATGATCATTGTCCCGCCCGGCCGGGAGAACGGCTTCGCGAGCTCCGTCACAAGATCTTCCTTGTCGAGCCGGCTCAGCCGGTCGAAGTCTTCGCCGTGCTCCATGCCCGGGCCGAAATAGTTGCCGAGGTGGACGACGCCCACCTCGCCGACGTAGGTGCGGTCTTCGCTGATGTCCGATCGATTGACCGGTTCGGCGTAGCTGAGCGCGTGCGCTATCCCGCTCCATTTGGAGCCCGGAGCGCCGGTGATGAATATCACGCCGGAGCCGTCGTCGGCGAAGGTGTGAGACATCGGATCTCCTGCCCGCTTCGTTCGTGATCCACCATTCGGCGGCCCGCAGGCGCCACCCTAGTCAGAATGCCCCTCCCGCGCGGTCGCTCATTTGAGCACTTCCGACTTCGGTACCATGGACCACACACCGTGGCCCGCGCTGTCAATTGCACGTTTCCTGCCCCGCCCTATGCCCGCGTTGAAGAGACGGAATCCGTAATGATCGCGGACCAGCACCCCGCCGCCTACCACGGAGCGGGCTGGCGGCCCCGGACGACCTCGCTGGCGCAGGAGGTGGCGGCGGGCCGCCTGTGGGCGCGGCATGCCGGCGATTCGGAGTACGCACGGCTGAGGGACGTCGTCCTCGCCCCGCCCGACCCCGCGCTCATCTCACCCGAGGACCCCGACCGGGTGCTGCATCTCCGCCCGCTCGACTTCGGCGCCGTCCATCGTGAACTTCTGGACGCGGCCGCCGGCTTCCAGGAACTCGGCATCGCCGTCCACTTCCTGGAAACGGGACGCCGGACCCGCCCGGACGACGGTCCCTGGCACAACCTGATGTTCGTCCGCGACCTGTTCTTCATGACGCCGCAAGGGGCGATCGTCTCCCGCATGGGCAGCAGCGTCCGGGCGGGGGAGGAGCGGTACGCGGCCCGCACCCTCGCGGAACTGGAGGTGCCCGTGCTGCGCACCATCGCTGGCAACGGCACCTTCGAGGGCGCCGACGCCCTCTGGATCGCCGCGGACACCCTGCTCGTGGGCACCGGGAACCGGACCAACGCCGAGGGCCTGCGCCAGGTGGCCGAGAGCCTGACGCCCTCCGGGGTCACGGTCGCCGGCACTGTCCTGCCCAAGCGGATCCAGCATCTGCTCGGCATCCTGCAACCGGTGGACCGCGACCTGGCGGTCGTCCGGCGAGAACTGGTGGGACCACGGCTGCGCGGGATACTGCGCGACCTCGGCGTGTCCCTGATCGAACTGGACGAGGACGCGGAGATCGGCCGAGCACAGGCGATGAACTTCGTCACCATCGCGCCGCGCACGGTGGTGATGGCGGCCGATGCGCCGGAGACCCGACGACGGCTGGAACAGGAGGGAATCACCGTCGCCGGGCAGGTGCGCATCGACGAATTGCGCAAAGCCGCCGGCGGGCTGGCCTGCGCGACCGGAATCCTGTCCCGTGACCTGGTCGGTTGAGCCCGCGTCCGGGGAGCGCCGCCGCCCTTCAAGTGAGGAAAAGCGCCGGTTGAACGGAGCCCCTAGCCGTCGCTGGAGCTGTGGTCCTTCGGCGGCGCGGCGCCGCCGATGAGGCGTTGCCCGTTCAGCTCGTGGGGATCGTTCAGCAGGTCGTACGCCTCGACCATGTCGCCGCCGACGTGCCAGATCACCTTCTGGCGGCTGCCGTCGCCGGCCAGGCGCACGCTGGTGAGCGGGAGGAGGTCGGGGTAGCCGTCGTCCGCCGTCCTGCGCTCCTCCGGATAGTAGGTCTCCGAGTACGCCGGGCGTGAGGGGCCGGAGCCGGTGGGGAAGAACTCCGCGAGCGAGGCACCGTCGGTCTCGAACTCCTCCAGGCCCAGCAGGCCCAGGACGGTCGGCGCGATGTCGACCAGGCGGACCTGAGCGGCGACCTCCAGGTCCCGCGGCACGCCGGGGCCGCCGATGATGAGCGGGACGTGCTGGGTGGTGTCGAACAGCAGGCAGCCGTGGCCCTCTTCGTAGGGGTGGCCGAGCTCCCCGGAATGGTCGTTCGGATACCAGCCGGCCAGGTCTTCGCCGTGGTCGGAGAAGGTCACGATCAGCGTGTCGTCGAGCGGGTGTCCCATCTCCTCCATGCGGGCCAGGAGCCGTCCCAAGTAGTGATCGCTGTAGGCCACCTCGCCCTCGTAGGGGTTGTCGGCCTCCACGCCGACGTCCTCTGGAGGCTCGTAGGGCCAATGAGCGTCAAAGAAATGGGCGAACAGCATGAAATCGCCCTTCTGCTCGGCCAGCCACTCGCAGGCCCGCTCGACCACGAGGGGTGCGCGCTTCAGGGCGAGGCCGCGCATCTTGACGTCCCCGACGGTGAGCGGGTCGGTGCCGTCCGGAAGCCGGGGGATCTCATCATCGTAGAAATCGAATCCGCGGTCGATGCCGTACCACTTGTTGAGGCCGGGGCATGAGACGACGGCGCCGGTGGCGTAGCCGGCCGCACGCAAACGCTCGGCCAGCGTCGGAACGTCCGAGGAGAGTCGCTCGCGCAGCAGGTGCCGGATTCCGTGCCCGTCCGGATGGCGGCCGGTGAACACGCTGGCATGGCTTATCGGGGTCAGCGGCGCCGATGATATGGCTTGACGGAAAGTGGTTCCCCGGCGCCGTAGGGACTCGATTCCCGGCATCTTCCCGGAGTAGGCGACGTCGGCCCGTACGGTGTCCAGCGAAACAAACAGAACGTTGGTCAACGACTTCCCTTCCTGAGCGGCGAATGTGAAATCCCGGACCTGGTCGGCGGTGTGGTGTCACGATTCTTCGGCCAGCCCCCCTTCTCCTAGTGAAGGTGCCACGGCGCCGACGTCTTGTGAAGACTTCATGACGTCGTGGGCCGTCGACGATGCTTCCGTGTGCCCGCTCACCAGAGTTCCTGTCATGGGAGGCTTAGTGTCCCGAAACGGAGAAGCCGGTGCTGGAGTCCTGGAGGACACTGTCGAGACCGTCGCGATCGCATTGCTGAAGGCATCGGATTCACCGCGGCTGAGCGGTCAATCCGCAGATCACATTCGGTCGCTCATGTGCTCCGAAGCGGAAATACCGCCCATCATCGTGCACCGGCCGACCATGAAGGTCATCGACGGCATGCACCGGCTTCGGGCGGCCACCCAGCGAGGCGACCGCCACATCGAGGTCCGCTTCTTCGACGGCGACGAAACCGCCGCCTTCATTTTCGGCGTCCGGAGCAACATCGCCCACGGGCTGCCGTTGAGCCAGGCGGACCGCGTCGCGGCGGCGGAACGCATCATCAGGTGGCACCCCCGGTGGTCGGATCGTTCCATCGCGTCCAGCAGCGGACTGTCGCCCAAGACGGTGGCGGCGACCCGCCGGCGCATGACGCCCGAGGACGCGCTCGCCCCCGTCCGGATCGGCCGCGACGGCAAGGTCCGCCCGCTGGACGCCTCAGAGGGGCGCCGGCACGCGGGCCGGCTGTTCGCCGAGAATTCGGGCGCCTCGCTCCGGGAGGTCGCGAAGGCGGCCGGAATCTCCGTGGGGACGGCGTCCGACGTGCGGGAGCGGCTGCGGCGCGGTGAGGATCCGGTCGCGCCGCGGGGCGAGGTCAGACGCGAGAACGGCACCGGTGCCGCCGATTCGGGAAACGCCACGGAACCACGTGGCCTGAGCGGCCCGCGCGAACGGGACCTTGCCGCGCTCCTGCGGATCCTGAAGAAGGATCCGTCGCTTCGCTTCACCGAGTCCGGCCGCGCGCTGTTGCGGCTTTTCGACGCGCAGGCGCTGTGCGCGGAAAGGTGGGATCGCCTTGTCGGCGAGGCCCCGCCGCACTGCACGCCCATGATCGCCGAGCTTGCCGAGGATTGCGCGAAGCTGTGGGACGACCTCGCCAGGCAATTGCGTCTCCGCTCTCTCAACTCCGCCCGATGGACCGCGGTCACGCCGCCGAGCAGACTCGGATGAGCGCCGTCGCGAAGGCGCGGCGCCCGCGGTTCCCGTCGGAACCGTCCGGTGAACCCGCCCGCCGACCGGAACACCTAGGACCTGGAAGGGGACATCGATGGCCCGCAAATCCCTGGCCTTGGAGCTTTACGCCAACGCCGACCAGTCCGTCGACCGCAGGTACCAGCAGCAGATGCGGGAGCAGGACGACAGTCCGGTTCCCACCGATCCTTCCCTCCCCCGCTTCACCCTGGTCGTCGGGCCCTCCCCGTTCAGCATGCCCAGAGGCTGGGAATTCTTCCTGACCTCGCCCTACGAAGGCGCCACGTACATCTCCACGGTGCTGCACAACGCCGGCTATCCGGTGCGCATCGTCGACGTCCGCTACGAACTGGATCCCCTCAGGGCGGCCTACGAGCAGATCGTCGGCCAGACCGATGTGCTCGGGATCTGCACCTTCGAGGACAACTTCCCCTTCTGCCGTGAGCTGATGGAGAAGGTCAAGGAGGCCGAGCCGGACGTTCCCATCGTCTGCGGCGGGTCGCTCGTCACGTCCGTGCCCGGTGTCTTCATGGCGGAGACCGCGTGCGACATCGCCGTGATCAGCGAGGGTGAGATCACCGTCCTCGAACTCATGGAGAGCCACGCCGCCGGGCGATGGGCGAAGGACCTGCCCCATATCCGGGGCATCTGGTACCGCACACCCGAAGGGCAGACCAAGCGCACGCCGCCCCGCGGGCAGATGATGGACCTCGACGCGCTGCCCAGGATGAGGCTGGACCTGTGGCCCCAGTCCAAGGGGCCGAAGGGGCTCCAGCCGCAGATCATCTCCTCCTACAGCCGCGGCTGCAAGATGGACTGCTCGTTCTGCTACCGCACGACACCGCAGGTCAGGGCCAAGTCGCCGGAGAAGATGAGCCGTGACATGGACTGGCTCAAGAGCCGGTACGGCATCGACTTCTGCTTCTTCGTCGACCTCACGTTCAGCTCGCATCGCGGCCAGACGATCGAGATCTGCGATGTCATCAAGGACTACGACATCCGCTGGACCTGCCTGACCCGCTGCGCGGACATGGACGTGCCCAGGATCAACGCGATGCGGGACTCCGGCGCGGACATCATCCTCTACGGCGTCGAGTCGCTGGGCAGCGAGGTGCTGCGCGAGGCCCGCAAGGGCAGCAGCGAGAACCTGACGGTGCGGGCCATGCGCACCACCTTCGACGCCGGGGTGCGGTTCGGCTCCCTGCTGATCGTGGGGCTGCCAGGCGAGAGCGAGGAGTCGTTGCGCCACATGGTCGAGTTCGCCGAGACCTACAACCATGTCACCCGGGTCAAATACCTGTCGGCCATGCCGGGGACCACCGTCTACCAGCAGGCCGTGTCCTCCGGCCTGATCCGCTCGGAGGTCGACCACCTCAACTGGCTGTCGGTGGAACAGGCCCTGCACGAGGACGAGTTCCTCAACGTCAGCGGCCTGCCCGAGCAGGTGTGCCGGGACGCCTACAAGGCCATCTACGACTCCTACGAGCCGGGACCGGTGATGGACTTCGCGCACTATCCGGAGAACTTCTTGTACTTCCACCCGCAGCCCGATGACGGTCTGGCCCGCTCGACCTCGTACGCGGGATCCGGGTGGCGTGCCGAATGGAGCTCGGCGGCCGGCCCGCTCGCTCCGGGCTCCGACCGTTTCACGCTCGACCGGTGCGCCGACGAGGAGGTCGCCGCAAAGGGCAGCAGCCTCATGACCTGCGGTGCCAAGGAGATGGAACGGTCGGCCGCTGTCGGCGGGAAATGATGTCGCCAGGCTCGGAGAGCCCGATCCTCATCATCGGCACCGAACGGTCGGGATCGAACCTGCTCCGCCTCGTCCTCAACGCGCACTCCCGTATCACCATCCCGCATCCGCCGCATTTCATGCGGTTCCTCGCTCCCGTCGCCCACCGCTACGGTGACCTGGCGGTCGAGGGCAATCGCAGAAGGCTGGTCGAGGACGCGCTGGCGCTGCTGGAGCGGCACCCTCACCCCTGGCCGCACCCGGTCGACGCCGACCGCGTGGTGGACGAGGCGAAGCCGACGCTCTTCGGCGTAGTGGCGGCCATCTACGACCAGCACCGGGCAGCGGAACGCAAGGCGCGCTGGGGCTGCAAGAGCACCTTCATGGTGAACCACGTCGACGACGTGCTCGCCGACTATCCGAACGCCCGGTTCATCTGGCTCGTCCGAGATCCGTGCGACGTGGCGTCCTCTGCCAAACGCTCGGTCTTCGGCTACTGCCACCCCTACCGGATGGCGCGGTTGTGGCGCGAGCAGCAGGAACGCGGCCGGACGGCACTCGCCAAATGGGGCCCGGAGGTGGTGCACCTGCTCAAGTACGAGGACCTCGTCTCCGACACCGAGCGCGAGGTGGCGCGGCTGTGCGATTTCCTGGGCGAGCGGTCGGAAACCGCGATGCTGGAGCCCCACCGATCGCCCGCCGCTCAGGAGACGGCGGCCCTGTCGCGGTCGTGGAGGCACGTCGGGGAGCCGATCAGTACCGGCCGCGTCGGCCACCACGTGCGCGGCCTGTCCGAATCCGAACGTCTCCTGGTCGACAAGGTGACCGCGCCGGTGAAGGTGTCGCTGGGGTACCGGATCGACCCGCGCAGCGAGTTCCAACCGGACCCCTCGCGCTTCGACGTCGCCCTGCGCTCCGCCCTTCTCCGCCTCCGAGTCGAGTCCCGCTCGATCCGGGAGGACCGGAACTGTGCCCGTCGCCTCCGCCGCGACCTGTACGTCCGGTTGCTGCGCTGTGTTTATTTCAATCCCGGCTCAGGGCGCTCGCCTGGCGGCTCGCACCCTGACCGTGCTTGGTGCGAGCGCGGCATCGCTTCGCGATCTGGCCGGTGAGGCTCGCCTCCGGCGTCGCCTCCCCGGCCAGGTAGCGCGCTCGCGCGGTACCTGAGGTCGCTTCGAGACAGGCCCAGGCATGCGCTCCCGGCCTGGCGGACCCGCCGGGCGCGAAGGGAGCGTTCAGAGACTTGAGAAAGGGAAGTGCTCACGTGGCCATCAGTCAGGAAGACGTGACCGACCACTTCACCAGCCGGGCCTCCAGATACGACCGGTCGAGCGCCTGGTGCACCGACAGCGGCCTGGACGAACTCCTCCTGGACGCCGCCGCCCCCCGGCCGTCCGACCGCGTGCTCGACGTGGCCTGCGGGACCGGGCTGGTGTCGCGGCTCTTCCACGGCCGGGTGGCCGAGGTCGTCGGTGTCGACATCACCAAGGTCATGGCCGAGCAGGCCAGGCCGCACCTGGACCGCCTGGTGCTCGCTCCCGCCGAGGCGCTGCCCTTCGAGGACGCCGAGTTCGACCTTGTCGTATGCCGCCAGGGCGTGCAGTTCATGATGCTTCCCGACGCGGTCGCCGAGATGGTGCGGGTCACCCGGCCCGGGGGGCGGATCGTCCTGATCAATCTGTGCGCCTACGGACGTGAGGACGCCGCTGAGTACTTCGAGATACTCCGCCTGCGCAACCCCGTCCGGCGGCACTTCTTCCTCCCCGAGGACCTGTCGGACCTCCTGCGCGAGGCCGGATGCCGCAAGGTCGAGGCACACCGGTACCGCTCGGCCGAGGACGTCGACGTCTGGTCCGACAACGGGGCGATCGAGGAAGAGCGCCGGGAGGCGATCCGCGAGGCCTACCGCAAGGCGTCCCAGGACTTCCTGTCACTGCACGCGGTCCGGCAATCCGACGGCAGGGTCGTCGACAACATGCTGTTCGTCGTCGCGGTAGGCGTGAAGCCGTGATGCCCGGCCCCACCACGAGGAGCACCATCGTGCAACGCAGTGAAAGCCTCGTCGCCGACGTGCGCGCCGCGCTCGCCGCGGAGGCGGTGGCCGTGCAGCGGTACACCTACTTCGCCCAGGTCGCCGAGATCGAAGGACATACGGAGATCGCCGTGCTCTTCGCCGACCTGGCGCAGAGCATCGGGTGCGTCGCGCACGGGCATCTGGACGTCCTCGGCGACACGGCCGACACGGCCGACGCCGGGCGGGACGTCGGTGAGACCCGGCTGAACCTGGCCACGTCGGTGGCGGGGGCGATGAAGGACGCCCACGAGGGGTATCCCGGGCTGGCCTCGGCCGCCTACGGCGAGGGGCGGACGGACGTGGCGAGCTGGCTGACGACCCTCGCCGCGCTGAAGAAGGCGCACGTCGCCAAGCTGGACGCGGCACTGCGGGACCTGGCGGCGCCGACCTCCGCCATTCTCAACGGTGCGCCCGGCACGGAGGAGACCAGTGACTGAGGCACCTTCCACGGAGACCGCGCCGGCGGCGCCCTACGACGCGTCATCGATCGTCGTCTTCACGGGACTGCAGGCCGTACGCCGCAACCCCTCGATGTACATCGGATCCACGGACTCGGACGGCCTGCATCACCTGGTCCTGGAACTGCTCGACAACGCGGTGGACGAATACGAGGCGGGACACTGCCGCGAGGTGTCGGTGGTCCTGCACGTCGACGGTTCCTGCGCGGTGGAGGACGACGGACGGGGCATCCCGGTCGACCCGCACCCGGAGACCGGCCGTCCAGCCTGCGAGGTGGTGCTGACCACGCTGCACGCGGGCGGCAAGTTCGCCGGTGCGGCCTACACCCACTCGGCCGGTCTGCACGGGGTCGGGCTGTCCTGCGTGAACGCCCTCGCCGACCGGCTGCGCCTGGAGGTACGGCGCGACGGTGTCCGGTACCGGCAGGAGTTCAGCCGCGGCGAACCCCGCACGGGTGTGATCGAGGAAGGGGCGTGCACGGGGCAGGGCACCACCGTCGTCTTCCACCCCGATCCGGCGATCTTCGGCGGCCACGAGTTCTCCGCCCGGGTGATCCGCGCCAGACTCCAGGAGATCGCCTTCCTGCATCCCGGGCTGGCCGTGCGCTTCGCGGACCGGCGCACCGGCGAGCGGACGGAATTCGTCTGCACGGGCGGCGTGCGCGGCTTCCTCGAACACCTCAACCGCGCCGCGGCGACGGTCAATCCCGTGCTGGTCGTCACCAGGAGCGGCGGCGTCTCCTTCGACGTCGCCTTCCAATGGACCGAGGGCTACGCGGAGGACGTCCGGAGCTTCGTCAACGGGGTGCGCACGGAGCAGGGCGGGGTGCACGTGGAGGGCCTGCGGGCCGCGCTCGCCCAGGCCATCGACCGGTACGCCGCCGCGCACGGCATGCAGGACACGCGCACCGGCGAAACGATCACCGCCATGGACGTCCTGGAAGGGCTCACCGCCGTCGTGTCGGTGCGGATGGACGGCCCGGAGTTCGACGGGCAGACCAAGAAGCGCCTGCGCGGCCCCGAGGTCGGCCGGCTGGTCCACGAGTGCGTCGGCCGCGAGTTCAGCGCGCGCATGGAGGCCGACGAGGGGCTGGGACGGCGCATCGTCGCGCGGGTGCTGGACGCGACCCGGGCCCGGCTGGCCGCCCGGCTGGCCGGCCGCAGCGCGCGGTTCGAGCCGCGGGAACTGAGCATCGACTACTCCCACTACCGGCGGCAGTTCGGCATCCGGTCGCGGAACTGGCACGACTCGTGCACTTGGCTGACCGACGAAGGCCTGCTCGCCGGGCACGCCGCGCTGTGCGACGTGCCGGCGGACGCCAGGCTGCTGGACGTGTGCTGCGGCAGCGGAGTGGTCGGCCACGCGTTCAAGGGCAGGGTGGGCGAGATGATCGGCCTCGATCTCACCCCGGAGATGGTCGAACTGGCGTCCACCCGCCTGGACCGGGTGGATCAGGGGACGGTCTACGACCTGCCCTATCCGGACGCCGACTTCGACCTGGTGGTCACCCGCGAGGTTCTGCACCTGCTGCCGCAGCCGCAGCGGCCGCTGGCGGAGATCTTCCGCGTGCTGCGTCCCGGCGGTCAGTTCATCGTGGGGCAGATCGTGCCGTACGCCGACGAGGACGCCTATTGGATGTACCGCGTCTTCAAGAAGAAGCAGCCGCTGCTGCAGCACATGTTCCGCGAGGAGGAGTTCCGTTCCCTCCTGCTCGATGCCGGGTTCACCGGCCTGCGGATGGAGGAGTACCGGCTGTGGGAGAGCATCGACCGGTGGATCGACACGCACGAGACCACACCGGCGCGCCGGCGGGAGGTCCAGCGGCTGTTCCACCAGGCGCCGCGCGAGGTTCGCGACGTCCATCCCTTCGAGGTCCTCGCCGACGGCTCGATCCGCGACCGGTGGCGGTGGTGCGTCTACTCGCTGCGGAAGCCGCGGTGACGGCCGTATGACGTCGCGTGTTCTCACCACCGGTACCGACGTACGGCGCGAGCTGCTCGATCGGCTGGCGTCCGTGCGCGAACTGCGAGGGCCCGCCTGGGTGGACTTCACCGCGGAGATCCGGGAGGTCGTACTGATCGCCTCCAGTTCGCGCGGCGGTTCCAGCATGGTCTCCGAGATCCTGCGCAGGTCGGGCCATCTGCTGCACCTGCGGGGTGAGATCAACCCTTTCCTGCGCTTGGTCGGGCTCGGTTATCCGGACAGCGGCACCGGCTCGGACCGCCTGGACGCCGGCCATCTGGCCGCTCTGGAACCGGCGGCGCGCGACCTGCTCAACGCCGAACTCGCCCGCGACGTCGGGCGCATGACGGACACGGTCGACGACGGCCGTTACGTGCTCGACGTTGCCTGGCGGATCGCCGTGCAATGGCCCGACCTGCCGATGGACCTGGCCGCGGTCGCCGACATCGCGCTGTCGGTGCTGCGGCGGTTGCGCGCGCGGCACCGCTGGGCGGACGGAGAGGTGCGCGACATCGGTCTCTACTTCCGCTCGCTACTGGCCGATTTGGCCGGGCACGGCCTACCCGTTGATCCCCGTTACTACGACTTGCCCGGCGACCGCGACGGGTGGGCCGCCGCACCCGCCGCACCCGCCGCACCTGCCGCGACCGGCCGCGCTCCCGGACGCACCCTGGTGGAGGAACCCCCGTTCGTGCTCACCGTCCCCTGGCGCGGCGTCGACCGCCGGCACCCGCCGGACAGGCCACTGGTGATCAAGACGCCGGCGAACGCGTACCGGCCCGAATTCCTGCGCGCCCTGTTCCCCCGCGCCCGGTTCCGCGTCCTGCATCTGACCCGCAATCCCGCCGCGGCGGTCAGCGGGCTGTACGACGGATGGCGGTACGACGGATTCCACGCCTGCCGGATGCCGGAGGCACTGGAGATCGGTGGATACGTGGAGAAGGCCGAGGAAAACCGCTGGTGGTGGAAGTTCGACCTGCCTCCGGCCTGGCAGGAGTTCACCCGTGCCCCGCTGTTCGACGTCTGCGCCTTCCAGTGGCGCAGCGCGCACCAGGCGGTGCTGGCCGACCTCGCCCGCGGCGGCACGGACAGCCTGCGGATGCGTTTCGAGGACCTGATCAGCGGCCCCGAGAGCCGTATCGCGTCGTTCGAACGGCTGAGCGCATGGCTCGGCATCCCCTTGGACGGTGCCTTCCGGCGCGCCGTGTACGAAGGCATCGGGCCGGTCGTCGCGACGGTCCGGCCTCGTCCGGGCCGGTGGCGGGCGAGAGCCGCCCCGATCGAGCGGGCGCTCGGCCCGCGCGAGCTGGAGGTCGCCGACCGGCTCGGCTACGGCGACCGGACCGAGTGGATCTGAACGCACCTGTACAAGCGAGGAAAAGCACCACTTGAACACCGGGAGGTGCCATGGACCACGAGGCACGAGCCGAGGCGCTGCGGCGTGAGGCGGACGAACTGCTGTACGACCGCGGACTGCTCGCCATGGCGGAGCGCATCGGTGAGACGTTCGTGGCGGGCAGCTACTTCTACGATCTGATGTCCTGGCGCGATCTCGACCTCTACATCGACGCGCCGGAAGTGAGCATCGGCGACTTCTTCGCGCTCGGCGCGGAGCTCACCGAGCGCCTGGGCGGCTGGAAGTCCTTCTTCACCGACACCCGGTCCCGGAGTCACGACGGGCCGGGAGCGCGTGAGAACAAGGATCCGCGCCGGCGTCTCCGCGGCCTGTACTGGGGTGTACGGCTGGGCGACACCCGCCGGGGGGCGTGGAAGTTCGACATCTGGGCCGTCGACCGGGCCACCTTCGAGCTCACCGTCCGCCAGGCGCACTCGTTCGTCCAGCGCCTGACCGAGCGGTCGCGCGCCGCGATCCTGAGGATCAAGGAGCCGTACTGGGACGGGCCCCGCTATCCCGGCACGATCCGGAGCTGGATGGTCTACGAGGCGGTCCTCGACGCCGGTGTGGGGTCCATCGCCGAGTTCGAGGCGTACATGGCCGACCGCGGCGACCCTTTCGGTGATCCCCTTCTGGAGTCCTACCTGACGGACGCACCGGCGCCGAACAGGGCGCATGGGCCAGGACTCACCGGCACGGGACCGAACGGCACGGAACTCGGTGACGCGGGGCTCGGCGGCCTGGAACCGGGCTCAAGAGGGTCATGAACGCCTCAGATCCGGTATCCGAGCAGCCGGAGCTGGTCGCGCAAGGCCGAGTCGGCGGTCCCGGCGGCACCCGCCCGGTCGGCCGGTGCCTCCCCGGCGAGCGCGTTGTACCGGTCGAGACGGGCGAGCACGTCTGGAGGGGGTTCGGCGTGCGCCACGGCTTCCCAGGTGGAGTCGGGCCGCTCCCTTTCGAAACGCACCCGCGGCTCAACCGGGCGGACTCTCCAGGCCCCGTCCTCCAGATACTGCTCGCCGAGCCTCCGCACCACGCGCCACGGACCCACGTAGGCCGCCTCGCCGATCAGCGTGTGCGGAAGGGGCCCACGTGATCCCGGCCGCAGCAGGGCCTGCTTCACCTGCCGGGCGTGTTCCCGCCCGTCGGCGATGTAGCTCTGGGCGAAGGCGTCGCGGACCGGGTAGGCGTCGCCGCCCGCGATGGTCGCGGCCAGCGACGCCCCGTCCGCCTCGGCCGGAGGCAGCGGCCCGACCAGATCGTGGATCGACGGGACGAGATCGATGGAGCGGACGCGAGACCGGTGGCACCCAGGGGCGACCCCGTCCCCGTGGATCATGAGCGGAACTCGGAGAACGCCGTCGGACAGGCTGTTCTGGTGGGCGAAACTCTCCGCGTCGTATTCCTCGCCATGGTCGCCGAACACCACGAGCAGGGCCCGGCGGCCGTCGAGCGCCGCGAGGATCCTGCGCAGTACGGGGGCGAAGCGCGTCACGAGGAACCTGTCGACGCCGTCCAGGTACATCGAGAAAAGGGTGCTGTAGTCGCCGGACCGATAGAGGTGGTCGACGATATCGAGATAGCGCTGGTACGGGCCCGCCGCCGCGGAGCCGGCGGAAGTGCGAGGGCGGCGCCGGGATGTGCCGCACTCCTGCTCGACCGCATCGAGCACACGGGCGAACTCGCCCGTGGAGAGTTCGTGGTCGCCGAATCCGTAGGGGATGTGCGCCCCGCTGAAATGAATGAAGGTGCAGGCCCGCCGATTTCCCTCGATGAAGCGCACCGCGGCGTCGTCGTCGCGCACGATGTATTCGTCGATTTCGCGGGTGAAACCCAGATGCTCACCCAGCATCAGCGGAAAGTCCACCTTCATCATGGTCCGGTAGCCGGCGGCCCGCGCGTTCGCCAGCAGTGTCGGCGTCCGCAGTGCCCTGTTGAACAGTTCATGGACGCCGTGTCTCAGCGGCCAGTGCCCGGTGAGGAAACTCGCGTGCGACGCCGATGTGTACGGGGCCGCGGAAACGCAGTTCGGAAACCAGGCGGAGGATGCCGCGAGTTCGTCCAGTATCGAGCGCCGCGGCCGGCGGGTCGTGCGGTATTTGGCGGGCCATGCGCGCACCGGGCTGGAGGCCATGGCGTCGCTGCGCAAGGTGTCGATCGAGACCAGCACGATGTGGTCGTAGTCCAGCCGGTTCTCGGGCACGACAGACTCCGCGTATCGGCGACTTTCCGCAGCGATTCTCTCGCGCTGTCCGGAGGTTGTCCAGGCGACCGCACGGGAGATTCTTCGTCGTTTCCGGAGGTCACCGGCCCACGGCTGTTCGACGGCCTCTTGTCGAGCATTAATGCGCCATGCGAGCATCCGTAGGACATTCGGCTCCCCGCCGTGTGGAAGACGCCGTCCCGACCGGGAGGAATATGTGCTCGTGACAGGGGCGTTTTCGTGACCAGGCCATTGCGCCGCATAGTTCTCGTCGGGCTCGGTCCGCACGCCCGGCGGATCTACTATCCGATGCTGGAGCGGGCCTCGGAGCGATATGACATCGAGCTGTCGCTGGTCGTCGAGCTCTCCGACCAGCGCCGGGTCGTGGAGGACTACCTGGCCGGCCGCAGCCTTCAGCCCAAGGCCGTCGTCTATCTGCCGGACGGCAATCGGGACGGGGCCGGGCTGCATCCCGACTTCCTGGACGCCGTCGAGTCGGCGGGCGCGCCGAATCTGTGGGGCCTGCTGATCGCCTGCGAGCCCCGGGCGCGCAAAATGTACACCGAGTGGGCCTTGGAACGAGGCCTGCACACGCTATTGGACAAGCCGGTCACCGCCTTCGACCTCCGTGCCGCATCGCCGGAATCGGCGCTCGGGCTGGTGGACGACTTCTACGACCTGCGGGACGCGGCGCGGCGATCGGGCGCGAACTGCCTGGTGCAGACCCAGCGGCGCGCCCACCTGGGCTACCAGACGGTACGGGACTATCTCCGGGACTTCCTGCACACCTTCGGGGTTCCCATCACCTATGTGGACGTCTACCACGCGGACGGCATGTGGAACATGCCGGAGGAGTTCTTCGGGCGCGAGAACCATCCGTACAAGTACGGCTACGGCAAGATCATGCACTCCGGTTACCATCTGATCGATACCGTCACCTGGCTGACCTCGCTGAATGACGAGCTTCCCCCGACCGCCCCGGACCGGCTGGAGATCTGCACGCGCCGGCAGCGCCCCTACGACTTCCTTTCGCAGGTGGGACGGCGGCATTACGAGACCTTCTTCGGTGCCGGCGATTCCGTCGCCCCGTACTTCAGCCCCGAATCCATGGCGGAACTGCGGGAGTTCGGCGAGACCGACGTCTTCATGCTCGGCCAGTTCCGGCGCGGTGACGCCGTCATGACCACGGTTTCCCTGAACCTGCTGCAGACGTCGTTCTCACGCCGGTCCTGGTTCCAATTGCCGGCCGACACCTACCGGGGAAACGGACGGGTGCGGCATGAGCGGCTGACGGTCCAGGTGGGCCATCTTCTCAACGTCCAGCTCCACACCTACCAGTCGACCCATATCGCGTCCGAGGCCCGGAACCGCCCTCCGCTCCCGGGCGACTTCGATCACATCGACGTGCACTTCTACCGCAATTCGGCCCTGGTCGGGGGGGCGCCGTTCGAGAGGTTCGACGTCACCGACGACATCGCCCGCAAGGGCAATCGGGACCGCGACTACCTGGGCCAGTTCGAGTCGGCCCGCGAGGAGCTGCTGACCGACTTCCTCGCTGAGGACGACCGGCGCGCGGCGCTGGCCGGCCACGAGCTGCCGATCAAGATCGTCGCCAGTGCCTACTACGCGATGCGGTCGGCGTCGCGCGGCCGGCCGGTGACACCGGAGATCGACCTCGCGGCGGGGAGGAGCGGATGGCTGTTGAACGATCCCCTCCGGGAGGAGAGCGGGCGAGGCCGATGACGACCCCGACCATAACCGGCTGCGTGGTCGCCAAGGACGAGGCCGACCTGCTGCGCGGATGCGTGGCCGACCTCTCCCGGTTCTGCGACGAGGTGATCTTCGTCGACAACAAGTCCTCGGACGACTCGGCGCGGGCGGCGCGCTCGCTCGGCGCGAAGGTCGAGCCGAACACCCGCTTCGAATGGGAGCAGGTGCGCAATATGGGGCTCGACGCCGCGACGGGCACCTGGATATGCCTGCTGGACGCCGACGAGCGGCTGATCGACGGGGCCGCCGTCAGAGCGGCCGTGGCCCAGGCTCCCGACCATGTCTCGGGGTACATCCTGCCCCGTCTCGACTACTTCGGTTCGGCCAGATGGGCGAGCACGCAGACTCTTCCCAGGCTGGTGCGGAACGATCCCCGGATCCGGTACGAGGGCTCGTTTCACGCCTCGGTGCGGGCCGCAGCGGAACGGGTCGGGGAACTCGTTCACCTGTATGCGCCGATCCACCATCTGGACGGACTGCTGCCGAAGACGGCTGAGAAGCGGCAGCGGAACGAGTCGTATCTGCTGGGGATCCTGGAGAAGGATCCGGACGATCCGAAGGCGCTGTTTCATCTGGGCGTGGAATACATCGCGCTGGGCTGGTACGACAAGGCTCGGGCGGCCCTGGAGGAATCGCTTCGGTCCGGTCTTTTCATGCCGTCCAGAGTGGAACTGGGCCTGGCGTATCTGTCGCTGCGGGAAGGCGACGTGCAGGGCGCCTGCGAGACGGCCAGGAAGGGGATCGAGTCCTGCGTCCAGGCCCGGTCGAAGGTGTGCTTCCTGGCGGTCCTGGCCGAGGTCGCGGTGCGACGGGGCGACCGCGCGGAAGCGTTGCGGCTGTGCGAGGAGTCGCTGGCGCTGTGGCCGAAGTCCGCGGACATGCGTCTGAACGTCGCCCACCTGATCGGCGAGCGGGATCCCTACGCGGTGGTGGAACACCTGGAGGCGGCTCTCCGGCTCAATCCCTGGCTCGGCAACCCGCTGATCTACCGCCAGACGGATTGGGTCAACCCCCACGATTTCGCCGTCTCCTTCGTGTCCGGAGTGGATCGGTTCGACCTGGCCATGGCGAGGTTCTGCGAGCTTGCCGGGCGGAGCTCCGAGGTGCGGCGATGGCGGGCCTTCTCCCAGCGGGTCGAGGAGGAGGCGGAGAAGGACCTCCCGCTGGGGGCTCTGCACGGCGTGAGGCCGTGATGAAGGTGGTTCTGCTGTGCGGTGGGCGGGGGCGACGGGCATGGCCGCTGACCGAGGAACGGCCGAAGGCACTGCTTCCGGTCGCGGGGAAGCCGCTTCTCGCCCATCTCATGGAGATCTTCGCCGCCCAGGGCCTGCGGGAGTTCGTGCTCTGCGCCGGTTACCTGGGAGGTCATCTCGCCGAGTTCGCGGAGATCGAGTCGAAGCGGCGGGACTGGCGGATCGACGTCGTGCTGGGGCTGCCCGATGACCCCACCGGCGCTCGCGTCCTGCAATGCGAGCAACTGCTGAGCGGCCGCCCGTTCATCCTGACGTATGGGGACGGGTTGGCCGACGTCTCCGTCGAGCGGCTGCTCGCGTTCCACCGCGGGCATCCCGGGGCCGCGACGATGACGACGGTGCCGCTGAAGTCGCAGTTCGGAACCGTGGAGACCGGTGGCGGTCATATGGTGCGGCACTTCGTGGAGAAACCGGTGGTGCGCATCAATGCCGGTTTCCTGGTTTTCGAATCGGCGGCGTGGCCGTATTTCAGCGAACGAAGTCTGGAACAAGAGATACTGCCGCGTATGGCGGCGGCCGGCCAACTCTACGCCTATCCGCATGATGGTTATTTCAAGGCGGCGGACACCGAGCAGGACTTCGGCGAGCTCAACGACGCGTGTCTTGCGGATCGGGCGCCTTGGCGCGCTGCCGGGCCAGAACTGCACGAGTCCGTGTGAAGGAAGCGGTGGTGTCGTTCCAAGGGGCGTACCGGGGACGACGCGTATTCGTCACCGGAGACACCGGTTTCAAGGGGTCCTGGCTGGCGAGCTGGCTGGTGAAGGAGGGCGCCACCGTCATCGGCTTCAGTAACGGGCCGTTGACCGAACCGAACGGCTACGACGCGCACCGGCTCGCCGATCGGATCCGCCATATCGACGGGGACGTGCGCGATGCCGCGAGCGTCGCGGCGGCGATCCGCGCGACCGAGCCGGAACTCGTGTTCCACCTGGCCGCGCAGGCGATCGTCGGGATCGGTTTCGCGAACCCCGTGGAGACCTTCGAGACCAACGTGATGGGCACGGTGAACGTGCTCGAGGCATGCGCTCGATCCGATTCGGTCCGCGGTGCTCTGTTCATAACCACCGACAAGTGCTACGCGAACAACGGTTGGTCATGGGGCTATCGGGAAATCGACCCGCTGGGTGGCGACGACCCCTACGGCGGCAGTAAGGCGGCGGCCGAGCTCGCCGTCTCCGCATACCGGCGCACCGTCGATCACCGGGACGCCCGTGGCGGCCCTATGGGCATCGCCTCGGCCCGGGCGGGCAACGTCATCGGAGGCGGCGACTGGTCGCCGGACCGGCTGATCCCGGACATCGTGCGGGCGTTGGTGAGCGGACGGGAACTGCGGTTGCGTAGATCGGACGCGACTCGTCCATGGCTGCACGTACTGGAACCGCTCAGCGGTTATCTGATGGTGGGCGCCCGGCTTCTCCAGGGCGATCCGTGCGCGTCGACGTCCTGGAATTTCGGGCCGCGGGCAGCACAATCGCAAACTGTCCGGACGGTCGCCGAGCGGTTCGTGCGGGAGTGGGGGCGAAGTTCCGGGCCGATCACCTTCGGAAGCGATCCGCAAGCCTTCCCCGAGGCGTCGATCCTCCGCTTGGATTCGAGTAAAGCGGGGTCGGTACTGGGGTGGGAATCCGTCTGGTCCGTCGAACGATGCCTGCAGATGACGGCCGATTGGTATCGCGCGTACTACGAACGGTCCGCGCCTGACATGTTCGACCTGACCATCGCCCAGATAGAGAAGTACGAGTCGGATGCGGCGGCAGGAGGATCGGGCTGGGCGCCCGATGGGAGCCCGTGATAATCCCCGTTCGCCTCCCGGGAACGGACGTCGCCAGCATCCTCATGCGATTCTCCCGATACCCTTGGTCTGACCGCTGAGACCGGTCGGTGCACTCCCGCTGACCTCGCGCGATGACCGTCGTCCGACGGGGCGGGTACCTGCCGGGGCGTCGTAGGGCACAGACCGAGGGAGCGATGGAATGACACACCTGGATGCGCGGCCGCTGCTGTTCGTCATCTCCGGACCCAGCGGGGCCGGGAAGGGGACGGCCCTGCGCTTCCTCACGGAGCGCTCCCTCCTGCGACGCGTCCCGACCTACACGACACGCGAGCCGCGCGAGCACGAGACGCGCGGGGTCGACTACAACTTCGTGGTCGAGGACGAGTTCTTCAAGCTGCACGACGAAGGTGTGATCTTCGAGTACACCCGCACCTATGCGGCCAGCTACTACGGCTCGCCGAAGCGCCTGCTGGCCGCGGACGACCCCGACGCCCTGCTGACCGAACTGGACCCCAGCGGCCTGGTCCGGGTACGGACCGCATCGCAGCGCCGCGTGATCGGGATCTTCGTCACCACCTCCTCCGAGGAGGAGCTGCACCACCGGCTGCAGCTGCGGGGCCAGGGCAGCGAGGCCGCCCAGCGGCTGCGCATCCGCACCGACCAGCTCACCTGGGCCTGGGTGTACGACTACGTCCTTGTGAACGACGACCGGGAGCGTTTCTTCCACGACCTGGAGATCGTCGTCCGGAGCGAGCTGATCAAGCATGAGGGCGCCAAGCGGATGCTCGACTTGAAGACG
Organism: Actinomadura vinacea; assembly: GCF_039532545.1. Lineage (NCBI taxonomy): Bacteria > Bacillati > Actinomycetota > Actinomycetes > Streptosporangiales > Thermomonosporaceae > Actinomadura > Actinomadura vinacea. The sequence continues at coordinate 301,073 of NZ_BAAARW010000003.1, forward strand.
GAGTCGAACCCCACGCTCCAGGGGAGGAGTTAGGGACGCTCAGCGCTCCGCGAGCGAGCGGATCGCCGCGCACCACCGTTCGAGGTCGGCGGCCGGATCGAGGTCACGGGCACGCCGGACGGCCCGGCGGGAGGCCTCGTGCCAGCCCTCGGGCGCCAGCAGCCCGGCAAGGGCCTCCGCCCATGAGTCGAGGTCGTCGATGTCGCGGAACACCCCGGCGTCGCCCAGGGACTCCCGCAGGCCGGGGGTGGGGTTGGCGATGACCGGGATGCCCGAGCACATGGCCTCGACGCCGACCCGTCCGTACGACTCGTAGAGGCTGGGCACGAGGAGAATCCGCGAACGGGCGTACACGGCATCGCGCATCCGGTCGCCCGGAACGGTATCGATGATCTCCACGTTCGGCAGGTCGGCGCGGATGACCTGGGCGCCGTAGCCGCCGCGGACACCGAGGAACCGCTGGTCCGGAAAGCGCTCGGCGAGCTGGTAGAAGACCTGCGCACCCTTCGTGAGCTTCAAATTGATCAGAGTCACGCACTCGCCGGGAATGGTGGCGTAGTCGGCGGCCGGCACCGGCGGGTGGATCACCAGTGGATCGCGCAGGCCGATCGCGTCGCCGATCCACTCGGCATTGACCACCACGAGTGCGGCCCTGTCGCAGCATGTGATGCTGTCCGGGCTCGCGCTATGCACGATCTGCACCACCGGCACGCCGAACCGTTCCCCCAGCGACGTCGCCGGCCCGGTGGCGGGCTGCTGCGTGACGATGACATCCGGACGGCGGACCGGATCGCGGAAGATGTCCAGGAAATCATCCTCACCGCGCCTGGGAAGTATGGCGACGCCGTGCATCTCATGGCCGGCCGTCATTCCCGGCCGCACGCGTTCCAGCAGCACCTGCACCGTGCACCCGCGATCGGCGAGCGCTCGCAGCATGGTGTGCAGCATCCATTCGGCGCCGGCGTTCTGGTAGGGCAGATAGGTGCGCACTATCGCCATCACCCGAACTGCGGAAGTGGATTTATCCATCGACTCCTCCCCGGGAAGAGCGATATCGTGTCGAGTCACCGACCGGAGGTGCGGTTTCTATTTAGGTCGTATCAGGCGCCTTCTTGTCAACCGGTGTGAAACCGCTCTCGGACCCGCCCGACTCAGCCGACCTCGTTGCCGAATCGTTATACGTGGGCAAGGGTCTGGGCAAGGATCTGGGCAAGGTGGCCCCTGCACTGTGACGTCCGTCGGCTTCTTATCCTTAAGGAGTTCACGGTGGACGCCATGGCAGTATCCGGCCAGGGGCGGCGTCAGGGCCGCACCGGCGGCAGCGTCTTCGCGAAGCTGAACCTGGAATGGGCAGAACTGCGCAACGCCCCGGACATCAACGGCATCGTCGCGTCCTGGGCCCGAGACGAGCCCGCGCTGGCGGGGTTGTCGAGCCTCACACTGATCGAGCGGGCAAAGGCGGGGCCGGTCGACGCTCGAATCGATTCCCTTTTGGCCGCGCTGGTGCGGCGCGCGAGTTCGACCTGCCCCGACGCGGCGATCGCCGCCCGCGTGGTACTGCAACTAATGCTTCCCAAGACCGCGCGGATAGCCCGCGCCCATGCCTGGCTGCTGCCCGATAGCGACGAACGCGAACAACTCGCCGTGTGGTGCATGTACAACGTGATCCGCACCTTCCCGCCGCGGGTCACCCATCATGTGCCTCCCCACCTGGCGTGGGGGGCGCATCACGCGATGCGCAAGGAGGTCCTCGCGCAGGTCAGGGAGCTTCCATCCGACACCGTCGAGCCCTTGCGAAGGTCCAAGGTCAACGCCAGTGAAGAGCTGGCGCACCTGCTCACGTGGGCGGTGGCCCGGCGGGTCATCAGTGCACAGGACGCCGATCTTCTCGTCGCCCGATACGGCGATGAGGCCGACGGCCGGCGGCACTCCTGGAAACACATCGGCGACCTGCAGCGGATCGCCGCCGAAACCGGGCTGAGCCCTGACGCGGTCAAGAAGCGGTGCAGCCGCGCGACCCGGAAATTGGCCGCCGCCGCCAAGGACTACCTGGCCGTCGCCGTACCAGACGAGTGACCTCGGCGGAGTCAGCGCTCGGTGGTGCCGTTGTGGTCGCGGACGGGCTTCACGTCCACGATCGGCGTTCCGTCCAGCACCTCCAGGTTTCGCACCAGCATCCTCGTGCCCTCGATCGACACGATCGGCACCCGGTGCAGCCCCACCGGGTTCGGCCGATCGGGACGCCGGGTGTTGAACACCCCCGTCGCCGGCAACGTCCGGGGATGAACCGTCAGCACGTCCCGGCGCGCCCGATCGAGCCAGGTCAAAAGGATCACGTCGGTGCCGGCCCGGAGGTCGCGCAGGCCTTCGCGCACACCCTCCTCGAACACCAGCCAGGCATCGGGGGCGCCCTGCTCGTCACCCTGCCTCGGGGCCGTCTCGGGATCGGTCAGCGAAGACTCGACCCATCCGATCGGACGCACGACATACTGATCATCACTGATCATGGACGACCTCCAGTACAACCTTGCTCTTCGCCGCGGGTGAAAACGACGCGTGCCAATCCTTCGCCGGCCGCGCACGCCTGATCCCGCCAACGAGTATTTCGTTAGTCGTGGTGGTCGGCAATACTGAAACCTGTGTGGACGCCCAAGCAGAGAGAAAGCGACGGGAGGACCCCGATTTGCGCGAGTCTCCGACCAGGTCGCGCACATTTTCGGCTCTTTCGAAATGGACGACGCTTCTGGGTAGATCAGCACCCCTGACCAGGGGCTCCGAGGCCTCGCCGCGCTGACCTCACCAGCCGCGGTAGTCCCAGCCGCACACGCAGGCGGCCACCGTGCGGATGATCGAGCCGGCCCGATCAGGGAAGGCCGCGGGTGCTGACGCGCGGGCCGGCGTACTCGGCGTCGGTGACGTGCTCCAACCGCTCGCCCCGGTAGATCACATCCGCCCAGGCATCGCCGGTGAACCACTGCTCGGGCAGCTTCATGGTCGGTGGCCGCTTCAAGATCTCCATCATGTCTCCCTCGTCGGTCAGGCGGGCGGGCCGCCCGCGAACCCCGTCACTACCCAGAAAACCGCTGGTGGTGCCAGTGAGGGAGTTCCTGACGTGCCACGAGGGCGGCGGCGATCGCGATCCCGATCGCGACCGGCAGGCCGAGGAAGGCGTTGGCCGCGACGAACGCCGCGACCGGCACCGCGGTGTACACCAGCCCGGATGGGCCGCCCAGCTGGTCGAGCAGTGCGGTCTCGTTGATGCGGTTGTGGTCGGTCATGGTCTTTCCGTCCTCCCAGGTGCTGTGCGGATGTCGTCAGCGGCGCGGTTCCCAGCGGAAGAGCTTGGACGCCAGCGCGATGGCGACGATGACCCAGCTCAGCGTGGGGGCGAGCAGGATCAGGGAGTCCGCCACCGGGACGCCGCCGTTCCAGGCGTCGACGACGAGTTCGGTGGCCGAGCCGCCGGGGAGCAGCCGCTTGAGCAGGGTGAGTTCTTCGGTGCCGCTGATCCCCACCCAGCTGGCCACGGCGATGGTGCCGAGGCTGACGGGCAGCGTGGTCACCTGGGCGTGCTCGGGGGAGTTCGTCAGCCCGGCCGTGGCCAGTCCCAGGCCGAGCATCATGATCACTGTCGAGAGGACGGCGGCTGTCAGGAGGAGGACGTTGGCCGGCTCGTCGGCGACCGCGGCCAGTACGGCCAGGAGCACGGTCACCTGGACCAGCGCGATGACGGTGACCGGGAGCAGCAGTCCGGAGAGAATGCCGGTGTCGCTCGCCGCGGTGGAGCGCAGCCTCTTGAGGAAGAGGTTCTGCCGGCGGGAGGCCAGCGTGGTCACCGTGGAGGTGTAGAGGCTGAACGCCCCCACGGTGAACACCAGGATCGCCGCGATGTATCCGAGGCTGCCCAGCTTCGCGAAGGCTTCGTGCTGGCGGATGAAAAACGCGCTGACCACCACGGGCATGATGAGACTGGTGACCAGGACCAGCCGGTTCCGGAAGATCTGGAGCAGCTCGCTGAGCGCGATCGGAAGCATTGGGAAGGTCCTTTCTGCCGGGGGGTTCTTCACTCGCTGCCGATGGAGCGGAAGACGTCGTCGAGCCGGGTCGGGCCGGCTTCGAGTTCCTGCGGCTCCACGCCGTTGTGGTGCGCCCAGTGGAGCAGGATGTACAGGTCCTTGGGCAGGTCGGAGGTCTCGATGCGGAGCTTCCCGTCGCTGTCGAGCGTGGCCCGCAGAGGCAGCTCCGGTGCGGAGTCCGGAAGGAAGAAGCGGATGGTGGACGGGAGGGTCCGCGTCAGTTCGGAGACGGTCCCTTCCCGGTGGAAGGTGCCCTGGTGCATGAGCCCGATGCGGTCGGCGCGCTGCTGCGCCTCTTCCAGGTAGTGCGTGGTGAGGACGATGGTGGATCCGTCTTCGCGCATCTTGTCCACGGCGTTCCAGAGATCGTCCCGGGACTGGATGTCCAAGCCGGTGGTGGGCTCGTCCAGGAAGATCAGCTCAGGGGTTCCGTACACGGCGGTGGCGAAGTCCAGACGGCGCTTCTCGCCGCCGGACAGCTGGGACACCTTGGTGCCGGCCTTATGGGTGAGGTCGACGATGCCGAGCACGCGTTCGACCTTGTCCGTGCGCCCGGTGAGTTTTCCGATCAGCCGGACGGATTCCCGCACCGTCAGATCCGGTGAGAAGCCGCTCTCCTGCAGCATGACGCCCATCCTGGGACGCACGGCGCGGCGATCGCGCGGGTTCTGCCCGAAGACCCGCACGGTGCCCGAGGTGGCGGCGCGGTGGCCTTCGATGGTCTCCAGGGTCGAGGTCTTACCCGCCCCGTTGGTGCCGAGCAGCGCGTAGAGCTCCCCGTGCCGCACCTGGAAGGACAGGTCCTTCACGGCGTGGAAGTCGCCGTACTTGAGGTTCAGGCGTTCGACGTCGATGACTGGTGTGGAGGTCATGACGTTGATTCCAGCCGTCGCCGCCGCCGTAGGGCAGTGGGACTGCGTCACCACTTCGCCATGACGTTTCTTCGGGTGAAGCCATGACGCAGTGTCACTGGTGGCGTCACGGGACCCGAAGAATGCTGGAGGACGAACTCGCTGTTCGATCCCGGAGAGCCACATTGGACACCAGACCGCTGCGCATACTGCTGATGGCCAACATGGCCGTCTTCCTCCTGGTCTGCGTGGCGTTCCTCCTCCACTACCTCGATCTCGGCCTCTTCCCTGATGGCATGCAGTCATGGTTGGACGACAACCAGTGGCTGATGTGGACGGGCGTGGCCCTTACCGTGGGGAGCGCGTTGGCGATCCCGCTGCTCAGCCTGAAGGCTCAGCGGTGAGGCCGAGATGGGAGGCGCATGTGCTCGCCGAGCACGATGAGGGGCCGTGGGGACGGCTGCACAGGCTGAACGTCTTCACGATGGTCGTGGTCATTCCCCCTGTGGGGGCGCTGCTGGTGACGATCGATTCCCGGACGTGGTGGCATGCCGTCGTCCTGAGCCTGGGTGTCGTCGCGGCGCTGGTGGCCGCTGTGCGGTGGACGTCGCGCGGCATCTCCCGCGTCGTACTCCCCTGCCTGATCGTCAGCGCGGTGGTGTGGCTCGCCGGAGCGTTGGTGGTGGACGGTTTCACGGCGTTCTACGGCATCTCCGTCGTAGGCCCCACCTACGCCCCGAAGCTGTCGCGCCACCGCGGCGTGGCCGCCGTCGGGCTGATCGCCTTCGTCGCCGTGGCGGGCGCGACGAGGCTGCTGGTGTCACCGGACGTGCCCGAGGTCTTGTTCCAGTTCGTCCTCCTCCCGACAGGCATCACAGCGGTGGTGACGGGCTCGATGTTCGCCGGCCAGGTGTTCTACGACCTCGTCGGGGAGCTGGAGGAAGCGCGGAAACGCGAAGGGGAGTTGGCCGTCATCCGCGAGCGGGTCCGGTTCGCCAGTGATCTGCACGATATCCAGGGCCACACGCTGCACGTGGTGAAGCTGAAGACCGCGCTGGCCGAGAAGCTGGTGCGCACTGACGTCGAGCGGGCGGCGGAGGAGCTCCGGGAGGTGTACGCACTGGTCGGCGACACCATCACCCAGACCAAGGAGCTCGCCTACGCGCAGCGGCGGCTCAACCTCTCCGCGGAGCTGGAGAACGCGAAGAACCTCTTCGAGGCCGCGGGCATCGGCGTGCGCGTCGACCGGGAGGCCGAGGTCGACGCGCGCGCCAACGAGCTGCTCGGCCAGGTCCTCCGGGAGACGACGACCAACATCCTGCGGCATGCGCAGGCCGAGCAGGTGCGGATCACTCTTTCCAGGTCGGGCATCGCCATCGTCAACGACGGCGTGCAGGAGGCTCCGCTTCCCGAACTCAGAGGGCTTGCCACCCTCAGGGAACGGGTGGCGGGCAGCGGAGGCGAGTTGACGGTGGAGCATCAGGACGGATGTTTCCTGACGACCGCGGCATTCCCGAACCTTCCGTCCAAAACGGGGGAGGGCCGATGACCACCGTGGTGCTCGCCGACGACGAGGCCCTCCTCCGCAAAGCGATGGCCGCGCTGCTCCCTCTCGAGGGCGAGATCACCGTGCTCGCCGAAGCGGAGGACGGTGAAGAGGCCGTCGAGGCGACGCTGCGGCACCGGCCCGACGTGCTCGTCATCGATCTGGAGATGCCCGGTCTGGACGGGCTCGGCGCGGTGGCGGCGATCCGCCGTGCGCGGCCGGACCAGGTGATCCTCATGCTGACCCGCCACGCCAGGCCCGGCGTGCTCCGCAAGGCGCTGAAACTCGGCGTCCAGGGCTTCGTGAGCAAGTCCGCGGAACCGGCGCACATCACGTCGGTCATCAAGACCCTGCACGAGGGCAAGCGGTGGATCGACCCGGATGTCTCCGCGCTCGCCGTCGTCGACGACTGCCCGCTCACCGACCGCGAGGTCGACGTGCTGCGGGAGACCCGCGAAGGCTACTCGGTCGCCGACATCGCCGCCCAGCTCCACCTGGCGGAGGGGACGGTGCGCAACTACCTCTCCAACGCGATGCAGAAGACCCAGACCCGGACCCGGCACGAAGCGGCGCGGTACGCACGCGAACGCGACTGGCTCTAAAGGGGGCCTGGAAGAAGCCCCGGTACTCGGCAACGGGCACGCACGGTTTGCCTGAATCCGGGCTGGCCGGTGTCTCAGGTCACCAGGCCCCTGCGGTAGGCGTAGACCACCGCCTGCACGCGGTCGCGCAGGTCGAGCTTGGTGAGGATGCGCGAGACGTAGGTCTTGACGGTCTCCTGGCTGATCACCAACGTCGCGGCGATCTCGCTGTTGGACCGGCCGTCGGCGATGAGGCGCAGTACCTCCAGTTCGCGCGGGGTCAGCGCGATGTCGTCCGGCGTGTCCTCGGCGGGACGGATCCGCGCCGCGTACCTGCCGACGAGCTGCCGCGTCACCTCGGGTGCCAGCAGCGCGGCACCCGCCGCGACGGTGCGGATGCCGTGCAGCAACTGCGCCGGTGGGGCGTCCTTGAGCAGGAACCCGCTCGCCCCCGCGCGCAGCGCCTCGTACACGTACTCGTCCAGGTTGAACGTCGTCACCACGAGCACCTTGACGGGATGCGCCACCCCGGCACCGGCCAGCAGGCGGGTCGCCTCGATGCCGTCGAGCACCGGCATCCGTACGTCCATCACCACGATGTCCGGGTCCAGCCGGCGGGCGAGGTCGACCGCGGCGCGACCGTCCTCGCACTCGCTCACCACCTCCAGGTCGGGCTGCGCATCGATGATCGTCGCGAATCCGGTGCGGATCAGCGCCTGGTCGTCGCAGACCAGGACCCGGACCGGCGCGCTCACGACGGGCTCCCCGCGGGGATGCGCGCCCGCACGACGAAGCCGCCGTCCGCCCGCCGGTCCGCGCTGAACTCGCCGTCCAGGGCGTCGACCCGCTCGCGGAGCCCGGCCAGGCCCCGCCCGCTCCCGCCGGGAGAGCCGGTCCGCGAGCCGGAACCGTCGGTGCTGACCTCCACGGTGACCTCCTCTTCGCCATAGCGCACATGGACCATGGTGCGGCTGCCGTGGGCGTACTTGAGGGCGTTCGTCAGTGCCTCCTGCACGACCCGGTAGGTCACGGACTCGGCGCTGCCGGCCGACGCCGCCGGACCGCCCTCCTCGGTGAACTCCACCGGTTGCCCGGCCCGGCGCGTCCGCTCCACGAGCGTGTGAAGCTCGCCGGCGGTGTCGTGGTCGGGGTTGAGCAGGTCGAGCAGGTGCCGCAGGTCGGTGATGGCCCGTCGGCCGGTGTCGCTGACGGCGCTCAGGGTCGTGTCAAGGCGATCGGGGGCGGCGGTCAGGTAGCGTGCCGCCTCGGCCTGCACGACCATCGCCGTCACGTGGTGGGTCACGACGTCGTGGAGCTCGCGGGCGATGCGGGTGCGTTCGGCGGTGCGGGTGGCCTCGGCGACGCGGCGGCGGCGTTCGGCCTCGGCCGCCCGGGTGGAGCGCAGCCAGGCCCCGATGCACCACGTCACCACAAGCATCACGTAGAAGGTCGCGAATCCGTCCAGCCCCTCGGTCGAGCCGAGGCGGGCGAGCGCGACCGCCAGCGACACATACGCCATGGAGAGGACGATCGCGGCGGCGCGCCGGTGACGTTCCAGATGGGCGCCCGAGCTCAGCAGCGCGCAGGGCAGCGCGGTGCCCGCGACCAGGTGGTAGCCGCCGAGCTCGGCGAGGACGAAGCCGAGCGTCACCAGGGCCAGGCAAACGGCCGGCCACCGCCGGCGGACGGCGAGCGGGAGGCACATGAGGGCGAGCGCCACGGCGGCCGGCGCGTCGAAGGGGCGGGGCGGCAGGTCGCCGACCTGCGTCTCGTGGCCACGGAGCACCGGCAGGAACGACGCGACGATGAGCAGCAGCGCGAGCGGGAGATCCCGGAGCGTGACGTCCAATCGCCGCCACAGGTTCGGGACCTGCCGGAGATCGATCACGGGGAGAGCGTAGCGGTACCGCCGCTCACGCACCGTCGAGACGCGGCGCGCTTGTCCCCCATGCGAGCTACCGGCGAATGTCCACCGAGTGGTGACGATTTCCGCACCGTCGACTCCATAGCGTTTCGGCGGCGTCAGTTCACTCACTGGAGGACGACATGCTTCGCAAGATCAAGGCATCCGCGGTGGCCGCGCTGTGCTGCGCCGTGGTCGGTGCGGGACTCGCCGGGTGCGGGGGCGCCTCGGCGGACGACTGGGGGGACGACTGGGATCCGTTCGCGCCCGATACGCCGAAGGCCGATGCCGCCCCGATCTCCGGAACCAAGAAGATCAAGGTCGGGGGGAAGTCGGTGAACGTGTCGTGCTCTGGTGATCAGGCGAAGGGCAGGCCGGTCATCGTGCTGATGCACGGCGGGGGTGACGGGCTGGACAAGTTGGCGGCGATCCAGAAGACGCTGAGCGGGAAGAACCGGGTCTGTTCCTATGACCGGCTGGGTGCGGGTGCGAGCGACAAGCCGGACGGTCCGCAGAACTTCGCCAGTTCCGGGAAGGTCCTGACCGGGGTGCTGGACCGGATCGCCGGGGACGTTCCGGTCGTGCTGGCCGGGCACTCGCTGGGCGGGCTGGTCGCAGCCAGGTACGCCCCCGACCATCGGGACAGGGTCAAGGGGCTGGTCCTGTTGGACACCACGTCGCCGACGATGGTCGGCGACATCACGACGGCGATCCCCGAGTCCGCCACGGGTCCGGCGGCGCAGGTGCGTGCGCAGAACCTGGCGATCTTCCAGGGGCAGAACCCGGAGAAGCTGGTCATCACCGATGGGAAGGTCCGGTCCGCCGGGAGCATCCCGGTGGAGGTGATCAAGCATGGCAAGCCCTACCTCGCGGCCGTCCCCGAGTTCGGGCCGCGCCTGGAGCAGGCGTGGACCGCCGGCCAGCGCAAGTGGCTCGCGCTGTCCGGCCGCAGCAAGCCGAGCACGGCCGCCAAGAGCGGGCACTACATCTACCTCGACCAGCCTGATCTCGCCGTCCAGGCCATCCAGCGCGTCACCTCGCAGGCCGCAGGCCAAGCGAACGGCGGGGAGTGAGACGCGCATTCCGGCGGGATCAGTCAGGGGGCAGCAACGGCCCCAGCGGGCCCAGATCGAGGTTGAGATCGCTGACGTCGAGGTCGAAGCGCCGTCGCAGTTCCGTCATCGCGTCCTCTAGCCGCATGAGGGCGAGCCCGAGTTCCTCCACCTGTTCGTCGGTCAGATCATCGGCTTCGACCCGGCGGAGGGCCTGTCGTTCCATGAGCTGCCGCACGAGCTCGACGATGGTGAGGACGAGACGGACCAGGTCACGCTGTACCTGCTCCGAATCGGTCTCCAGACGCTGTTGCAGCCGGCCGGTCCTCCCGCCGGTCGAGGCCCTCGGCTGTCGCGCGACCCTGCCGTCGCGCCGTGGCCCGGGTGCGTCCGCCACGCTATGTCCCCGGCGGGCCCTCATCCCGCCTGAGCCCGTCCTGATCGAGCAGGCACCGCTCCATCTCCGGGCGGATCGAGGCGATGATCGCACGCAGCGAGATGCGCACCAGATCGACGTCCGCGATCGAGATCGTTATATCGCCCGTGATGACGACGCCGCCCGCGAGCAATCGGTCCAGCAGGTCCACCAGCGCGACGCGTTCAGCCGGTGCGGCCTCCACCCGCTCGGACGGCGGCACCGGCACCCCGGTCAACGGCCGGTCCACGGCTCTTCCTCCGTCGCGAAGGAATAGGGCGCCCATGGTCCGCTGAGCTGCGCGGTGATCCCCCGCGCCTCTCCGCGCGACGCCACCGCCTTCTGGAACTCGTCCACGTTCTGGTCATCGACCAGGTAGGACGCGTTGAGGATCATCAGCCCCTTGTGTCCTGACAGCTCCGGGTTCTGCGGCGGATGAAGATGCCGCGTGACGGCGATCTCGCTCAGCCGGGTGTCGATCTCGCTCGCACGTCGCATCGCCTCGCGCCGCGCCTCTTCCTCGGTGTGCCGCTCGGCGCGACGGCGCTGCAGATAGCTGGTCCCCGGGCGCGCGGAGTCGGTGCTCTCCGCGGGTGTGTCACCCGTCATGAGTTCACGCAGTTCCGCGAAGCACTTCACGCCCCATTCCCTGCGCCCGCTGATCCGGCCGAACGCCTCGGCGAACTCCTGCTGCCGGTCCCGCAGCGCCTCTCTGACGCGCGCGTCGCTCCGGTAGACCGTGAGCAGCCGCATCGGGAGGGTCACGGCGAGCGCGGCGGCGCTCGCGACCACCGTGTCGTGGCCGCGGGCCGTGGATTCCAGCCACCTGAGGTCCTCCAGGTTCCGCCGGAGCGCCTCTTCGCCGAACTCCGCAAGGTCGACGGTGCTGACCAGCGCCGTCACTCCCTCGTGGCTGATGGCGCGCACCGGTGCCCCGCTGACGCCTTGGGCCCGCTCGATGGTCTTCTCCGGCAGATCACGGCTGATCGCGTAGACGTAGACGCCCGTCTCAGTCACCACGCCGCCCCCTGACCGGCTCTTCCTGGTCCTCCCGGGCGGCACGCGCCGTCGGCACGCGCTCGTCACCGGCTTCCAAAGCCGAGACCTGCCGGCGCAGCTGCCGGTTCTCCTCTGCCAGCTCGCTGCTGCGCGAGGAGAGCGTGGGGTCGTGTTCCCACCAGTCGATGCCCATCTCCTTGGCCCGGTCGACCGAGGCGACGATCAGCCGCAGCTTGATGGTCAGGAGTTCGATGTCGAGGAGGTTCACCTGGATGTCGCCGGCGATGACGATCCCCTTGTCCAGCACCCGCTCCAAGATGTCGGCGAGATTCGCCGGTTCATGGCTCCGTGCCGGAGTCGGCGACCGGGCGCCGGTCGGCCTGACCTCCATCGGATCCGTCACGTCACTCTCCTCGCTCAACCGTCATCTTTCTGCGCGGCGCATCATGTCGAGCAGGCGCCCGGCCGGGTGGTGCTCCCCTCGCGGGGCCTTTCCGCCGGCCGGGCGGCCGGTCCGCATGATCACATGCCCGCCCGGGACGTCCCGGTCTGCAACCTGGCCAGCAGCTCGTCCTGAAGCGCCGCGGCCTCTTCCTCGGAAAGCCCGCCCGCGGCCAGCGCCGAATCGACCTCCGCCAACTGGCGCCGGATCACCGCCGGGTCGTACAACTCCTGTTCGGCCTGGTCGCGGATCCGCTCCGCCAGCCAGGCGACACTGCGTACGGGTGCCAGCGGCAAGGTGAGCAGTCCGCTTATGAACCCCATGTCGCGGCCTCCTCCTGCGGGGGCGCCGGGACGAAGTCGTACGGCGCGAGTGGACCGACCAGCCGCAGCCGGATACGACCGGCCCAGCGACGGCCGAGATCTTCCACGGCCTGTTCAAGCCGCTCCCGTTCCCCCTCGGCGACGAGAAAGGCCACGTCGGCGGCGATCTCACTGCCGGCAGGCCGGCGCGGAGTCACCGCCACGGCGTGCGGCGTGATCGCCTCCGCGAGGACCGCGGCGTCCGCCTCCTGCTTGGCCTCCAGCGCTTGGACGATGAGTTCTCCCAGCCGGATGCGCTCGTAGTATCCGGCGTCCTCCGGCTTCTGCCGCACGCTCTCCCGGAGCCGCATCATCTCCGGGTTCTCCTCGAGCACTTCACGAAGGACCGCGTCCTCCACATAGGTGCCGACGACGATGAACTCGGCACGGCCGGTGAAGTCCGCGAGGACGCTCGCGAACCAGTCGTAATGCGGAGCGACCAGTTCATCGGTCACCGCGTCGGCGGAGCGGACCACGGCGCCGAACCGCATTGGCAGCACGGTCGTCTCCCCCGCCAGCGTCTCCACCACGCGCTCGTGCGACAGCAGGTCCTCCCGGGCGCCGAACGGCCTGTCCGTGCCGACCTCGCTCACCACCGCCGCGAGATCACCATGTCGGATCAGCGAGAGCTCGGCCCCGTCGGTGCCGCTCAGTTCCTCCGGCACCTCGGTGTCGGCGGGCACGATCGCGTACACGTACATCGCCTCTTCCCGGACCTGGCGTTCCCGGGCTTGGGCGTCCGGCTGCGTGGTCACCGCTCACGCTCCCTCCGTGGCCTGGTGCGGCGCGGTCGCGGGACTTCCTCCTCCTCGCGATCGTCCTGACGATCGGAGAACACCTCCTGGATCGTCTCCCCGGCCGCGTCGAGCACGCCCTTGGTCTTGCCCTTGGCCCCTCCTCGAGTGGTGCCCTCCGTCACGCTCTCGGCGAGTTCTGGCAGGCCCCCGCCGCCCTTCTCGTAAAGATCGAGCCGGTTGGTGGCCTCCGCGAACCGGAGGTAGGTGTCCACGCTCGCCACCACGATGCGCGCGTCGATCGTGATCACCTCGATGCCCACCAGCGACACGCGAACGAACGCGTCGATGACGAGCCCCTTGTCCAGGATCAGCTCGACGACATCCGCGAGGGTGCCGCCGGACGACCGTTCCACCTGAGAGCCCGGAACCTGAGAGACGGTCATCGGGCACCACTCCTCCGTCGTGATGTCGCGCGTTCGCGGTCGCGCTCGTCCTGGACCTCGTCCTCCTCCACGTCACGGTCCTGGCCGCGCCGAGCGGTCGGCTCGGCGCGCCGTTGTGCGGGAGCACGTGGACGCCTTGGGCGGGCCTCCTCCTCGCCCCGCTCCTCTTCTTCCTCTTCTTCTTCTCCGCGGGACGCTTTGGTGGTTCTCCGGGTTCGGGTTCGGACCGCGCCGCCAGAGTCCTCGGGCTCTTCCGCAGGCGCCTCCCGGGCTTCTTCCTCTCTCTCCTCAGGAGGCTCGCCTTCATCGGCCTCGCCAACGAGTTCCCGCTCTTCCTCGGCGGGCTCCTCTTCCGTCGGCTCGGCTCGTTCCTCGTCCCTCTCCTCGGCGACCTCTTCGCCCTCCGGGGCCTCCGGGGCCTCCGCCCTGCCTTCAGGTTCGCCCTCTTCACGGCGGCGTTCCTCGTCGAGGGTCTCCTCATGCGTCTTGACGACCTGACTGTCACGGATCTCGCCCCGCCAGCCCTCGATCTCATCGGGCTCGAGGATCACGTGCGCCATGACGTGGCGCCGGAAGTGCTTCATCTCCAGGCGGGTGCGCCGCCCCTGGGCGCGCCACAGGTTGCCCGTGTGCTCGAAGAACCCCTGGGGGTGGTATTCCATGACGAGCATGATCCGCGTGAGGTTCGGGGCCAGCTCGGAGAAGCTCACCACCCCGTCGACATAGCCCTTCGGTCCCTTGGACCGCCACACGATGTGATCGTCGGGCACCTGTTCGACGATGGTCGATTCCCAGTTGCGGTGCGACCAGAGGATCTGCGCCTTCCAGTTGACCTTCTCCTCGGATTCCTGCTCGGCACCCTCGATCTTCTTCATGAAGCTCGGGAAGTCCTTGAACTGAGTCCACTGGTTATAGGCGAGGCGGATCGGGACGCCGACGTCCATCTGTTCGACGATGTTGGTGAGTTTGAGTGCCGATTTGCCGCCCTTTCCGCCGCCGAACATCTTCTTGACCTTCTCCTTGAGTCCGGTGGCCCCGGCACTCGCCGCCGCACGGAAAGGCGACTTGCCCGCCACCAGCGCCGTCAGGCCACTGACCGCCGACTTGATACCCGGACCACCTTGTTCCAGGTGGTCCACCAATTGGTCGGTGGACTCGCTGAGCTTGTCACTGATCGAGAGCAGCGCCCTCTCCGCGAGGGCGTTCAGAAAGTTCTGGGCTTCCTGCGCCAGCCTCTCCGTGGGCAGCCCCTCGGTCAGCTCGGTGCCTTTGGCGGGTCCTTTCCGCTCGGTCATCGTCATCGCAGAATCACCTCATCGCCCGGCGCGCGTTCTCGGGGTCCTGGCACTCGTACTCGTTCTCCGAGGTGCTTCCTCGCCTCTGGCCGCTCTGCGGCGAGGTTCCTGCCGCGGCGGCGGAGCCGAGCGGCGGGGCGCCTTCCGGGCCGCCGGCTCCTCAGGCTCGGGCTCGTCGGAGTAGGACTCCTCCTCGTACTCCTCGTACTCGTCCTCTTCCGGCTCTGGCCGCTCGCGACGGGACTCCTCGTCCTCCGCCCGTCCCTTGCCGACCTTGACGTCAGGGGTGCGCATACGGTCCGCACGCTCCTGCAGCTTGTCGCTGAGCGAGTCGATGCGGTTGCTCGCGGCCGCCATGACCAGCGACTTGCCCGCGTCGACCAACTGAGGCTTCAAGTCGCCTGTGAACTTCTCCAACGGGCCTCCCGCGGCTCCCAGAGGGGTGCGGCGAAGGAGATCGCCCGGATCCAGTGGGAGCTTCCCGCCCGCCGCCAGCAGCGCCATCACCGCGGCCAAGCGCGATTTCTGGCCCCGTCCGAGCAGGTAACCCCCGACGATGGCGACCGCCATCCGACTTCCGCACTTCATGCCCTTCTCCTCTCTGCGCGACCCAGAGCAGGATGTGGGGCAATGGCACAAGGCGGGCGAGCCGGGGCGAGATCGCATCACGACGGCTTTGCGGCTGCCAATGACGAACGTCTCCGGCCCCCAACGCGCCCACCGGTTCAGGCCCCCGCATCAACGGCTGAGCAAATGAACCGTCAACTGCTTCAAACGTGGCCACCACAGCGGGTCGCGATATGCTACGCAGCGCGCCGTACCCTGGGCAAATGGCCCGAAACCGGCCGATTCTGGATTTATGACTTCTTTGCGACGCCATGACGTCCAGTAAACGATCGACGCTTTCTTTGTCGATGACATTCACGCGATTGAATGAGCCGTTTTCGGCCGCAAGTGAGCGCCTGTCGATCACAGCATGATCGCGCTTGGCGCGGGGACCTGAACTATGCCACCGGGATCGACGGCTTCTGTGAGCGGCCGAGTCCGGCTTGAGAGAAGCAGCCGGGAGGGGGGCGACTGCCCACTCCTCCCGGCTGAATGGCGGGGCTCAGCGGCCCAGGGCCTTCTCCAACTCGCGTTTGGTCATCTGGGAGCGGCCGTGGATGTTGCGGCGCTTGGCCTCGGCGTAAAGTTGCTCCTTGGTCGGACCGCCGGGGCCCAGTCGCCGACCGGACCGACGGCCTCCCCGCTTCTGCGGCGACTCGGTCTGCGTGGAGATCCGGCTGGCCTGGCGCGACTCGCCGGCCCGGGCGCGATTCTTGTTGACGGTCCGCGCCGCGATCTCCTCAGCGCGCCGCTCGCTGGAGCCGCGCTCCTTCTGTGATTCCTTGATCTTCTCGTACTGGCGTTCCCGCTTATCGCTCCACGCCTGCTGAGGCATGACGTACCTCCTCCGGATCAGGCTGGCGGCAGTGGGCGGGCGGCCATCGGGGATTCAGGCCTTCCTCACCGCTTCCAACCGCCTCCCGAAGTCATAGCCTTTACTTTCCCGCTACCCGGTAGCGCCCTCTGTATGCGATTAGTGGGCTCAGGCCGGCTGGATCGGCGGGGCGCGTCAGCCGTCGACTATGCCGTCGCGCAGGGCCTCGCGGTACAGGGCGACGCTGGTCGGCACCTCGCGACCTGCCTTGGCCGGGCGAGTCGGCCCGCACGGCGCCCGACGCGACCATGGCGAGCGTGGCCAGCACCGAGTCGTGCATCTGCATCCGGTGATGGCGCTCGTCGGCCCGGCGGGCGGCGGCCACCATGGCCTGCCGCCGGTCGAGGTCCCGGTCGGCGACGATGGCGTCGGCGCGCCGTCCGCCCCGGCGCAGCAGCCACATCATCGCGGCGACCACCGCGGCCTGGACGAACAGGACCCGGATCTGGCTGGTCGCCGCCGGGACACCGGCCAGATAGGCGGCGATGACCACGGCCGCCAGCGGCAGCGACAGGACGGGGCGCAGCCCTCCGGTGTGATGATCTGTGTTGGTGGGGCCAGACCTGAGCGCTCATCTCCTGCCAGAGAACGAACCGCACCCGTCGGCGAAGCATGATGGCAACCGGCCGATCCCCGGACCCCCATGGGGCCCGGGGATCGGCCGGGGCCGGTCAGGGGTTGTCGGCGTGGGTCAGCGTCTCCCAGGCGAGGAAGTAGCTTGCGCCTGCCGGACGCTGCCGCTCGGTGAGGGTCTCGGTCTTGCTCATTGAGATGCCCATCCGGTTGTGCAGGTGGTTGAAGGCGACCTCGGTAACCGGCCCCAGGCCGAGTTTGACCGAGCCGCCGCACAGCCAGGACGGAGCCGCCGTGCCGAGCTGGTAGTCGGCGTGGAATCCCAGGGCGTGCCGTAGCCGGTCCTTGATCTCCGTGTAGAGGTCGACGCCCTGGTGCCACGCGGTCTCGGCGACATGGGCGGCGGCGGCGATGCCCCAGCCGGTGTGGCCGAAGTCCCGGCAGGTCTCCTGGGAGAGCCCGTTGACGAACGTGCTCTGCCCCTGCCAGTAGTCGATGAGCTCGTCGCGCGTGTCGTACTTGCTGCCCGGCCGCGTCTTGGGCAGGGAGCCGTCGGAGGTCAGGTAGATGTAGGCGGGCACCCGATTCCGCCAGATGCCGACGGCCTTGTCGAACGCGGCGCGGTCCTCCAGGAACACCGCGATGCCGATCGCGGCGTCCATCATGATCAGCTCCCAGTTGCCGTTCTTGTTCGGCGCGCCGTCGGCGATCTCGGGCAGGTACACCGTGCGCAGCATGCCGGCGAAGCGGTTCAACCCGGACCAGCCGCCGGTGTAGGTGTAGCGGATGATCTCGGCCGCGCGCGCCCAGGACGCTCCCGACCAGCCGGTCTGCAACGGTGCGTTGCTGTTCGAATGGTCCTTGAGCACGGCCGACCAGGCGTCCATGATCTCGATCGCCTTCCGCGCGTACCGGTCGTCGCGGCTGACGTACCACCGCAGGGCGAGGGTGTAGGCCGCCAGCGCGTCACCGCGCTCGTCGCTGCAGCCGAGGTTGGGGTTGGACGACGGGCCGCACTCCACGACCTCGCGCGGTTTGGCCGTCCTCGACAGCGAGGCGTAGGAGCTCGCGTTCATGCCGGCGTAGGCGTCCGTCCAGGGCTGGGCTCCGGCGTTCACCCTGTCGCGGACGACGTCGAGCTGGGCCTTGCCGACCAGGACGCCGGGGTGCCGGAACGTGGCGGGGGCGGCGGCATGCCGTGCGCTCACCGTCCGGACGGGAGCCTGCCGGTCCGCCGCCGCGAGGCCGGACGCCACCAGCGCCACAAGCCCGGCGGTCGCCACCACCGGCCGCACTGCACTGCTCAGGGAGGTTCGCATCATCGCACTCTTTTCTCCGGCGGCCGCGGGGCCGCATCGGGGGAGGGGCGGGGGTGCGCGGGGTGATCGTAACCTCGGAGCGACAAAATTGGAAGGAAACCTAACAGTTTTCCCGGATCGCGGCCGCGTGCGGTCACATGCTCCACGGCCGCGGACCGCCGTCCGGCGATGAGACACGCCCTGGGTCAGCCGAGGTGGGTTCGGCGTTCTTCCGGGGTCAGGTCCCGGGTGCGGCGCGATTTGGCCAGGGCGAGGACTTGCCCGCCTGGGCCGCACACCTCGCAAGCCCGGGTCAGGGTGCGGCTCGTGCCGATCACGGGGAGGATCCGCGGGCTGAGGCCGCGGACGATGCGGGTGCCGTCCGCGGTGAAGGTCGCGAGGCCGCCGGTCTGGCCCCAGCCCGTCAGGTCCACGGGCTCGCCGCCGGACGGACGCCAGAGGCGAAGCCGCCCGTCGGGCTCGTCGGTCAGGAGCCAGCCGCCGTCGGGGCTGAACCGGACCTTGCGGACGGTACTGGCGGCGCCGCGCAGCACCGCGGTCGGCTCGCCGCCGGTGGTGTTCCAGAGGCGGATCGTGCCGTCGGACGCGGCGGCGGCGAGGCGCCTTCCGGCGGGGTCGAAGGTCACGGCGGTGATGTCGCCCCGGTGCCCGCGCAGGATTCTGGGCTCGGAGCGGCCGGTCAGGTCCCAGATGACGACGGTGCCGTCGTCACGGGCGTCGGCCAGGCGGGTGCCGTCGGGGCTGAGCGCCACGTCGCCGTCCGCGTCGCCGGTGGGACGGTGCTCCCAGCCGGTGACCCGGGTCAGGGCGCCGGACGGTGAGACCTGCCAGACCTGGGGTTCGGTGCTGTGGGCGCCCGCCGCGAGGCGCTTGCCGTCCCGGCTGAACGCCAGGTCGACGGGGAGGCCCCGGAGGGCGGCCGGCGCGGTGGTCCTGGTGCCGGTCGCCAGGTTCCAGAGGGAGAGCGTCCCGGCCCGGCCGAGGCCCGCCATCCGCCGGCCGTCGGGGCTCAGCGCGATCCGGTAGGCGGCGTCCTTCGGGCCGCGTACGTCGAGCCGTCTCGAGCCCTGCCATATCCGGACGTGGACGTCTTGGGGCCTGGTCAGGGGCATCGTGCTCGCGGCCGTCGCCAGCGTCGCGCCGTCCGAGCCGAGCGCTAGAAGCCGGCCGTTGACGGGGGCGTGTTCGCCGACTGCCACGTCCCACTGCCGCAGCGTGCCGTTCGCGTCGACGCTGATCAGCGTCTTGCCGGACGGGCCGAACGCCGCGCCGCGGGGGTCGCCGCCGGGTGTGCGCAGCACCAGCGGGTCGGTCTCGCCCGCCGTGCTCCAGACGCGGATCAGGCCGTCCGCGCCGAAGGCCGCCATGCGGTCGCCCGCCGGGCTGAACGCGACGCCGTTCAGGCGGGCGGAGTGGCCGGTCAGTTCGACCGGGGTCAGGTCCTCCAGGACGTTCCAGAGTCGCGGGACGTTCCCCTCGACGGTCGCGGCCCACGGGCCGGCCTGGCTGAACGCCACCTCGCGCGGCTCGCCGCGCGGGGCCGCCCGCATCAGTCGGGGACGCTCCCCGGTCATGGACCACACGTGGAGGGGCGAGCCGCTTCCTCCGGTGGCGAGCCGCTGTCCGGTGGGGCTGAACGCGACGCTCGCCACGGATCGTCCGGGGACTTTCAGCTTGACCGGTTCCGAGCGTCCGGCCGGGTCCCAGATCCGCACTCCGTCGTCGTGCGCGCTCGCCACCCGGCCGTCCGGGGCGACGCTGACGTCGTGGACGCCTCCCTCGACGGTCCCTAAGACGGTCGGTTCGCCGGCGGCGTCCCACAGCGTCACCTCGCCGTCGGCGTCGCCGGTGACGAGACGTCCGTCCGGGCCGAAACCGGCGCTGAGGACGCCGCGGGCGGCCGAAAGGCGCTCGCGGCGCGGTGCGGGGCCGTCCAAGCTCCAGATCTCGACGTCGGCCGCGGTCCCGGCGCCCCAGATCACGGCCCTGCGGCCGTCGGACGCGACCGCCATGCCGTCGGCGCGCCGCAGCCCCGCCGGCCGGGAACCGCGGAGCCGCGCGTCCACCGTGGCCTGGCGGATGACGATGTCGGCCTCGCGGGTGGGCTCGGCCTCGTACGCCTCGATCGCCAGCAGAAGCGCGAGCTCGGGGTCCTGCGCGAGCTGGCGGCGGGCCTCCAGCGCGAGGCGGGCGGACGCGGCCCGGTCCCGGGCGCCGCCGGCCTGCCCCGCCTGGGCCAGCGCGACGACGGCGAGGACGCTGACGAGCGCCGCCCCGAGGGAGAGCCCGCCGATGGCAAATCTCCTCCCGCGGCGGGCCGCCGTGCGCTCGACGTCCGCGTTCGCTCGGGAGGCCGCCAGGAACGACCGCTCCAGGTCGTTCAGCGGAGCGAAGTCCGCGTCGTCCCAGGCAGCGAGCCGCTCGCCCCGGTAGAGGTAGTCGCCGCCACGCCGGTTGCGCTCCCATTCCACCGCGTCGTGGACGAGCCGCTGGTGACGCAGCAGGGCGTCGCGGTCCTCGGTGAGCCAATCCCGGAGCCGGGGCCAGGCGCGGATCAGGGCCTCGTGCGCGATGTCGAGCGCGTCGTGGTCCACGACGACGAGCCGGGCGGCGGCGAGCAGGTCGAGCACCGTGTCCAGCTCGCCCGCGGGCTCGATCCCGGTCAGCTCGTCCCGCTCGATTCTGCGGCGGGCATCGGCCGTGCCGCTGCTCGGCGCGGTGAGGCGCAGCAGGACGGCGCGGAGCAGGTCCCGCTGGACGGCGTCCAGTTCCGCGTACAGGCGCTCGGCCGTCCGCACGATCGCGCCGGCCACACCGCCCGCGTCCCGGTAGTCGGCCAGGCGCAGGGCGTCGCCTCGCTGGCGGCTCCAGGTCTCCCGCAGCGCGTGGACGACCAGCGGGAGCGCTCCCGTCCGGCCGGCGGCGTCGGTCAGAACGGCGGCCACCAGGCCGGGCTCCACCACCAGGCCGACCTGGGACGCCGGGCCGGTGACGACGGCGCGCAACTCGTCCTCGGACATGGGGCCGACGGGCACGTGCGCGCTTCCGTGCAGGGCCGCGGCGAGGCCCGGGTGCCCGGCGCAGCGGTCGTGAAAGTCGGCGCGGATCCCGATCACCACCGCGGGGCCGTCCTCCTCGGCGACCGCGGCGCCGAGCCGGCCGAAGTAGGCGTCCCGCTCCCGCTCGTCCGCGCAGAGCGTGAAGGCCTCCTCGAACTGGTCGATGATCAGGACGCCCTCGGTCGCGTCGAACACCGGCCGCGCCCCCGGGGAGACCAGCCGGGCGGGCGTCCCCTCGGCGGACAGCCCGGCCAGCAGCCCGGCCCTGAGCAGGGACGACTTGCCGCTGCCGGACGCCCCGGTCACCACCGTCAGCCGCGACCGCTGCGCCGCCTTCAGCAGATCCTCCAGCAGGCGGTCGCGGCCGAAGAGCAGATCCGCGTCCTCGGCGCCGAGCGGGGACGGCCCCGGGTACGGGCTGCGGCGGCTCGTCCGTTCGAGCTCGTCCGCGGCCAGGTGCCACCTGCGTTCCCACTCGGCGCGGTCGCCCCCGCACGCCTCGGCGTACGCCAGCGTCGCCTCCAGCGTCGGCAGGCGCACACCGCCCGCCGCCTCGGCGAGCGTGCTCCGCGAGAAGTGCGTGCGCCGGGCCAGTTCGCGGTAGCTGGGCCGCCCGCTTCGGTCGCGGAGCCGGCGCAGCTCGGCGGCGAGCCGTTCGACGGGGCCGGCGAGGGAGTCCAGCGGCTGCTCAGGTCGCCCCAACGTCCGCTCCCGTCGTCCAGGTCGCCCCTACTTGCCGAGGAGCCTAGAGAGACGGTCATCTCAAACACAACAGGGGAGACCGCCCGGGCGTCGGGCGCCCGGGCGGTCTGGCGTCATGTCAGCGAGCCGATTGGAAGTACGCGCCGATGTAGGCGGAGTTGATCGGACCCGCGCAGGCGGCCGTGTACTTCTTGAAGTTCTTGCCGTAGTCCGAGCTGCGGTAGCAGTTCCACCCGTTGCCGACGCCCGTCTTGTAGTAGTCGCTGTGCTCGACGTTCTCGTTCGCCAGGTACCTGACCTTGTGCTTGCCGTAGAAAGAGGTCGCCTGGAACGCGGTGACGCTGTTGTCGTTGTACGAACCCACCAGCGTCCAGTTCGTGCCGCCGGTCGCCTGGAAGTTGCCGGTCGGGAGGCCGTTGAGCCACTTGAGGTGGCCGGCGTGACCCCTCATCTGCTTGCACTGCTTGGTTCCGCAGAAGTCCGCGAAGTCCGAGCCCCCGTGCGGCGTGCCCAGCGTGACGACGTCCTCGACGTACAGCTTCGGCGGGAAGCCGTCATGGCCGCGCTTGACCCGCGCGATGGCGTTCCGGATGACCAGCCCGCCCAGGGAATGGGCTACGACGTCGACCGTCTTCCCCTTCGACGTGTAGCGGTTGTAGATGTTCCAGGCGAGCGAACGGGAGACGTACTTCAGGTCCGTCTCCTGGGTGCCGGGGTACTCGTACGTGCAGTTCGAGTCGGCCTTGTAGTAGCCCCAGGTGATGAGCGACCCGGTCCACCCCTTCTTCTTGAAGTGGTCCTTGGTCTTGTTCCACATCTGGCAGTTGATCCCCTTGCCCTCCTTCCTCTGGTAGCCGTGAACGAAGTAGACGGCGCGGTTCTTCGAGTCCACGCGTTTGGGAGCGTCGGCCGCCTGGGCGGCGGCCGGTGCGGGCGCGGCGGGCGCCGGCGCGGTCTGGACGGTGACGACCAGGGCCGGGACGACTGCGGCGAGCGTGATGAGCTTGGCCGCCCAGCGGGATCTGCGTGAGGTTCCGGACTCCATCTGCGGGCTCCTCCTTGTGGTGCCGACGTCGGATCCAAGGTCGGACAGGGAGGTTGGGATCGGCCTGCGAGCAGACTGGGGCGCGGTGGAAAAGGGTCCGTGACCTGCGTGTCCGGAATTCGCTCCGGACCGTCCGGAGACGCCGCCGCACGCATTTCGGACAACGCCCGGCCGCCCTAGAACAGAGGAGCCGGGCGAACCCGGCGCATTTCTGGACCTGAGGGGGCTAGGTCATGAAGTTTCACGTGCTGGGACCGCTGGAGATCCACGGGGCGGACGGGATCCTCTCGCTGCCGCCCAAGCTGCGCGATCTGCTGACGGTTCTGCTCTGCCATCCCAACCGCATGGTCTCGGCGGACCGTCTGATCGATGCGCTGTGGCCCTGCGGCCCGCCGCGCACGGCGTCCAAGACGCTCCAGGGCTACGTCCACCATCTGCGCAAGCACCTGGGGACCCACAGGCTGCAGTCGCGGCGTCCGGGCTACGCCGTCGTGGTCGGGCCCGGGGAGATGGACGCCGAGACCTTCGCCGCCGCCATCGGCACGGGACGCGCGGCCATCGCCGACGGGCTGCTCGACGAGGGAGCCGCGGCGATCAGGCAGGTCCTCGCCCTGTGGCGCGGCGCTCCGTACGAGGGCCAAGAGCACCTGTCGCCGACGCGCGCGGAGGCGTTCCGGCTCACCGAACTCAGGCTCGCCGCCACAGAGGAGTGGGCGTCCGCCGAGCTCCTTCTCGGCCGGCCCGCCGAGGTCGTCGGGGAGCTGTACGGGATCGTCGCCGACCATCCCTTCCACGAGCGGCCCCGAGCCCGGCTCTTGCAGGCCCTCTACGCGCTGGGACGCGCCGCCGAGGCGCTCGACGTCTGCCGCGCGGGCCAGCGGGCCCTCGCCGACGAACTGGGTCTCGCCCCGAGTCCCGCACTCCAACGTCTGGAGCACGCCATTCTCACGCACGACACGTCGTCCATCCACGCGGCGGCACACTAGCCCGGCGTCTCGGCCGATCTTGATCCCGCTATCGGGCCCGCTTTTGCCATGGAGTGGCACAGACCGTGGATTCTCTCGGCGAAGTCGTCGCGAGCCGCCGCGAGCACGGCTTCATCCATCTGGCGTCGCTCTATCCGCACTGGCCCCTGCCGATCGTCCGCGCGGACCCGCCACGCGCCCACGGCGGTCGACGTCCCTGTGGTTTCACGGGTCCGCGTGGGACGCGGGATCACGGGTCTCGGCGGTCCCCCCTCTGGGCTCGGGCCCGAGATGGTTGGTGAGGGATGAAGGCGTTCGCGCGTGGGCCGGGGCAGGAGGCGGTGGTCTGGTCGGCGTAAGACGGGCGGCGCGACTCGCCGTCTGCGCGCTGAACGCCCAGGTAGCGAGTGCGCAGAGCGCGAGCGTCGCACCGAGGACGGTGGGGCCGATCCAGCCGGTGGCGTCGAACAGGGCCGTGGTCGCGGCTGCTCCCAGGGCGGAACCGAGGGAGTAGAAGACCATGTAGGCACCGATGGCGGTGCTGGCGCGGCCGGGGTAGGCGGTGGTGAGAGTGTGCTGGTTGCTCACGTGCACGGCTTGAACGGCGAAGTCGAGCAGGATCACGCCGAGGATCAGCGGCGGCAGCGACCACGGGAGCTGTCCGATCGCGGCCCAGGAGGCGAGCAGGAGCGCGAGTGCGATGCCGGTGACCCGGCGCGCGTGCCCGGCATCGCCCCAGCGTCCGGACCGGGCGGCACCGAGAGCTCCGGCAAGCCCGGCGACGCCGAACAGCCCGATCTGCGCTTCGCTGAGGTGCCACGGCGCACCGGCCAGCGGGAGGGCCATACCGCTCCACAGGGTGCCGAACGAGGCGAACAGGAAGAAGGCGATCAGCCCGCGGCTGAGGAACACCGGCTGGGCGAACAGCCCACCGAAGGACCGAAGGAGCCGCCCGTACCGTGCCGTGTTCGGGCGACCATCCGCGGGCAGCAGGGTGAGGGCGAGCAGCGCGAGGACGGCGGCGAGGATCGCCAGGGTCAGGAAGATGCTCCGCCAACCCCACAGGTCTGCCAGGACTCCCGCGATGACGCGTGCGCCGAGGATGCCGATCACCACGCCCGAGGTCACGATGCCGAGGTTGCGCCCGCGCTCGGCGGACGGGGAGATCGATGCCGTGTACGCGACGGCGGTCTGCACCACCACCGCGAACACGCCCGCCGCGGCCAGTCCGGAGAATGCCGCCCAGGCGGCCGGGGCGGCCGCGGTGATCGCCATTCCCGCGGCCACCAGGGCGAGGTGCGCGGCGATCAAGCGCCTGCGGTCGAGGACGTCGCCCAACGGCACCAGCAGCACCAGGCCTGCCAGATAGCCGAGCTGGCCGGTGGCCACGAACCAGCCGAGCGAGTCGACCGGAACGCCCAGGTCGCGCCCCATCGGGCCCAGCACCGGCTGCCCGGCGTAGACGCTCGCCACCGCGACCCCGCACACCACCGCCAGCAGCAGCCTCGTCCTCCAGTGCACAGACACACCCCCGTTCGGTTGCAATTTGCAACTAATTGAAGGGTAGGCCAGAATGGTTTCATTGCGCAACTGATTGGAGGGGTGATGGCACGCGCCGACACCGACGGACAAAGCCCCGAGTGGACGGACCCGAGCTGCCCGGTCGCCCGCACGGTCGATCTGGTCGGCGACCGGTGGAGCCTGCTCATCATCCGCGACGCGATGGACGGCGCCCGCTCGTTCACCGACTTCCAGCAGCGCACCGGCATCGCCCGCAACATCCTCACCGACCGGCTCCGCAAGCTCACCACCCGCGGCCTGCTCACCCAGGTCGACGCCCCTTCGGGCAGGCGCAGGGTGTATGCGCTCACCGAGGCGGGCAAGGACCTCTTCTCCGTGATCGTCACGCTGCGGCAGTGGGGCGAACGCCACGCCTTCGAGGCGGGCGAGACGCACTCGGTCCTGGTCGACGGCAACGGTGCCCGCGTACCCGACCTCCTGCCCGTGGCGGCGAACGGATCGCCACTGACAAGCGATACGACCTCGGTGCGACGGCACACCTGATCCCCGTGTGAGCGCGGCACTCCGCTGCCCCGCCCGAACCTCCAGAAGCACCACGTCCGAGCGATCGTGCCGTCGGCAAGCCCGGCGGCCGCCCGCACGGGCACGAACCCGGTCAGCGCGTCGGTCTCCAGCGCCTCCAGGTCCTCAGGCGTCGCGGCGGGCTCCCGTACGGCAGGCAGGCTCAACGCGGGCCTCGTCGCCTTCGCCAAGCCGGCAAGACGAACGCCCGAGACGACGGGTCTTCAAGAATCCCGAGCTGCCTTCAGATACCAGGACCGGCCTAAGATACGGCGAACCTGTGTCTTCTTCCACGCTCATCCCGACGACGAGGTCTTGCTGACCGCCGGCACGATGGCCCGCCTCGCCGCCGAGGGACACCGGGTCGTGCTCGTGCTGGCGACAGTCGGCGAACGCGGCCTGGCCGCTCCCGGCCTGCTGGGCTCACGGCCACTGAGCGCGGTACGGACCGCCGAAACCCATACGTCGGCCGGTGCCCTGGGCTGTGCTCGGGTGGAGTTCCTCGGATACCGCGACTCGGGCATGTTCGGCGAGACGCCGGTGACGGACTCCCCCTCCCGTTCTCCCGCGTGCCGGTCGAGGCGGCCGCATCCCGCCTGGCCGACCTGCTACGCGAGGAAGAGGCCGACCTGCTCACCGGATACGACCCGGCCGGAGGATACGGCCATCCCGACCACATCCAGGTCCACAAAGTCGCCACCCGCGCGGCCGAGCTGGCCGGCACGCCCATCCTGCTCCAGGCCACCATGGACCGCGACCGGCTAATGCGCCTGTTGCGGCTGGCCGCGCCGCTCCGCGGACTCGTCCCCACGCTCGACCCGCGCACGTTCACGGACGCCTACACCCCCCAGCGCGCCATCACCCACCGGATCGACGTACGCCGCTACACCGCCGCCAAACGCGCCAGCATGGCCGCACACGTCAGCCAGACCGGAGGCGGCGACTCCGTACGGACCCTTGCAGCCCTGCTCGCCCTGCCCACCTCGGCGTTCCGCTGGCTCGTCGGAACCGAATGGTATGTCCGCACGCCCACCACCAGCCGGTGAGGCGTCGTCAGTGGTTCGACAGACCCGACCGGCCAGAACGGCGGGTTCGACTGGGTCAGGCCCCACGGGTGCTGCTCGGTGTTCCTCGACGCCGCCACCATAGCGTTCACCTTCAGTTAGTTGCAACGATCGACCGTCTGTCGTTGCATTAAACGGGAGGTCGTTGCAATGATTGATGTACCTTTACCTGCATAGATGGCTCTCCTGTGCAAAGATCTTGTTGCAGAGATCTGGAAAGCAACGTAGCGTTTCCAGTGTTCGAAACGACATGGCGCAGAGCACAGGGAGAGCACGATGCACAAGTTCGACACCCCCGCACCGATCGCCGCCGTCCTGGACATCCCGGCCGGGCGCGTGCAGTTCCTCGCCGCCGACCGGGCCGACACCACGGTCGAGGTCCTGCCCGCCAACGCCTCCAAGGGCCGCGACGTGAAGGCGGCCGAGCAGACCACGGTCGACTACGCCGACGGAGTCCTGCGGATCCAGACCCCGGCCAAGAACCAGCACCTCGGCCCCTCAGGATCCATCGAGGTGACGGTCAAGCTACCCGCCGGCTCCCAGGTCGAGGCCAAGGCGGGCAGCGCCGAGTTCCGGGCCGTCGGCCGCCTCGGCGACGTCGCCTTCGAAGGCGCCTACCACCAG